>CAWJFH010000008.1:0-81209 GCA_963842105.1 uncultured Flavobacteriaceae bacterium | reverse complement strand
ATGCTTTTATGGGGCAAACGGAAGATGCAGCGACTGCAGGAGAAAATGCCTTAAAATACGCTACACTATTAGAGAACGAATTTATGATGATGCGGTCATTATTGGCCATTGGCAAACTCGATTTCATTAAAGGGGATTTTACGGCCAGTATTACCAATATCGAGCAGTGCATCAAGATAGCGACAGACGAATTTGGAGATGCCTATTATTTGAGTCAAGCCTATGAAACTTTGGGTAAGGCCCATGCCGCAAATGGTCATTATCAAGAAGCCTATTCAGCATTTAAGGTGTATGATTCTTTAAAGAGTAAAGTGTTTACGGAAAAGGCAGATGAAAGAATTTCAGAATTAAAGGCAGAAATGGACCTCGTGGCTAAAGAGGGCACTATAAAACTGCAAGAAGTAAAAATCAATGAGCAGCGTAATTTTCAGACCTTGTTGATTATTATCGCCATCTTGCTTCTCATATTGCTTTTATTGGCATATAAAGCGATTCGTAATAAATTCAAAATAAACAGTTTACTTCAAAAACAGAATAAGGAAAAGGAATTTCTACTCAAAGAGATTCATCATAGGGTAAAGAATAATTTAGAAATCGTCTCCAGTTTATTATCCTTACAATCCGCTCAAATTAACGACCCTAATGTTTTAAACGCCATGCAGGATAGTCAGCACCGGGTGCAGAGTATGAGTATGATCCATAAGAAATTATATTTAGGTGAAAATTTAGCGACCATAGAGATGAAAGATTACTTTTTGAACTTGGGTAACTACATTCTTTATGCCTATGGGGTGGAAAAAGAAATAGCCTTGGAAGTGGATATGGATGCCATTGAATTGGATGTGGATATGGCGGTACCCATTGGCTTGATTGTAAATGAACTCATAAGTAATTCCATCAAACACGCTTTTCCCAATCATAGAAGTGGTAAAATTTACCTTAGTTTACGAAATACGGAAAACATTCTAAAATTGGATGTGACCGATGACGGTATTGGACAAGGTGAATTCAAAAATCCGGATAGCATAGGTTTTGGAACCAATCTCATTTCTCTTTTGACCAAACAATTGGATGGTAAAATGAATCTTAAAACCAATGAAGGTACCTCCGTTTCATTTTTGTTTCAAAATACAAAAGCAGCCTAATGAACTCAGAAAAAATTAAAATACTAATTGTTGAGGATGACATGATCATTGCGGCCAATCTGGCCTTGCAATTGACCAATTTGGGTTACGAGGTTACGGGTATAGAACCTAAGGGAGAGGAAGCCATTGGGCATGTACGTGAGAATATGCCGGATCTGGTCTTGATGGATATACATTTAAAAGGAAAACTCAACGGTATAGAGACTGTAAAGGAATTAAAAAAAATCAGTAATCTTCCCGTTATTTATCTAACTGCCAACAACAATCAGGCGACATTTGACAGTGCCAAAGAAACTTTTCCAAAAGCATTTATCTCCAAACCTTTCAATAAGATGGAATTACAGCGAACCATAGAATTGGTCGTGGCGCAAATGGAGGAGAAATTAGACGTTCTACAGGAAAGCGAGTCCAATGATGAACTAAAGGACCGCATATTCGTAAGGCATAACGGACAGATGTTAAAAATTTTGTTGAACGAGATTCAGTACATTGAGGCAGATAGAAATTACTGTATTCTGGTAACGGATAAAGACCGGTATACCTTGACCAATACGCTAAAAAAAATGGAGGAGAAACTTCCAAAAGGGTATTTATACCGTGTGCATCGTTCGTATATTGTAAATATTTTAAAGTTGGACGTGGTAGCTGAACACCATTTAGAGATCAATAGAAAGGTGATTCCAATCAGCAAAGTATATAAGGAAGTTTTGCTAAGCCGAATCCAAACCATTTGATTTTTATATCGTAAGTTATTGATATACAGTATTTAAAAGTAAAGTAATGAAAGTATTATTTATAGGAGGAACAGGTAATATCAGCACCCCAAGCAGTCGGTTAGCGGTAAACAAAGGAATGGATCTGTATTTGCTGAATAGGGGGAAGGCGAAAGTCGAAATTGAAGGTGCCCATTCCATTATTGGGGATATCAACAAACCGGAAGAACTGACCGAATTAAAAAAACACGATTGGGATGTAGTGGTCAACTGGATTGCTTTTACTCCCGAAGATATTGAACGTGATCTGGAACTTTTTCAAGGAAGGACCAAACAATATATTTTCATCAGTTCAGCTTCTTGTTACCAGACCCCATTAAGTTATCCGGTCATTACCGAGTCAACCCCTCTTCGTAATAATTTATGGGATTATTCCAACAACAAAATACAATGTGAGGATAGATTGATGAAAGCCTATCGGGAAGAAGGTTTTCCGATCACCATCGTAAGACCTTCTCATACTTACGATACGGTAACGCCTTTGGCCATTGGTGGATTTGATAAATACAACGTAATAGACCGAATTCTGAAAGGAAAAGAAATCATCGTTCATGGTGATGGTACTTCCTTGTGGACAGTGACCCACGCCGATGATTTTGCGAAAGGATTCGTAGGACTATTAGGGTTAACCACAGCCATCGGTCATGCATTTCATATTACTTCTGATGAGGTGTTGAGTTGGAACATGATCTATAAAATTACAGCGGAAGCCTTGGGGAAGGAAGCGAATATAGTACACATAGCTTCAGATTTTATCTGTAAGATAGAACCTTCGTTTACCGGCAGTTTATTGGCGGATAAGGCCGAAAGTGTGTTGTTTGATAATAGTAAAATTAAAACCTTTGTACCCGGGTTTAAGGCCACCATTCCCTATTCCGAAGGAATCAGACGAACGTTAAAATGGCTACAGGAAAAACCGGAACGTCAGAATATTGATGCTGATAAAGAGGCTAAGATTGAGAATGTATTGAGGGCTTATAAAAAATTGTAAATCATCATTAATGGCAATGAACAGATGTCCTAAGGAGCAAGATTTTAAATGGTGAAAATGGATTTTTTGGTTTATTGTATTGGTAATTTTTATTTCATGGGCAAAAGGTCATGATTAATACTTTTTTTTGTCTAAATACCTTACGGTGGCCTTTAAGCTATTGTCCTTACTTTGTTAGTTTCAAAATCTCATTAATGATGGATTTCAATTTTTGGTATTCTTCCAGTATCAATACATGATGATATAGATTGTTATCCAGAATATTCTCATATTCCCGGTCTTTGATAATTACATTATAATTGCTTTCAAATGCCGAGTTTTGTTTCCATTGTAATAGTCCGAATTTATCGACATTTTTTAAAGAAATGTTTTTACTGAGATATGGTAAAATACGGTCTTCGACCCACTTTTCGTAAAGTAGGTAGATACTTTTATAATTTTCCATCTCTATGGACCATTGGCCTAATAGGTTACGTAAGTTTTGATCTGAGATAATATCGAGTTTTCCTGTTTGGGTTATTTCAGTCAAGGTAGTGGTTAGCGGATTATAGGGGCGATATTCTATGGTATAGAAAACAAGACTGTCCATAATTTTTGTGTTCAAATGGGATATGTCCGTATTCATTAATTTCATTAATTCCAAAGAGGCATTTCTGGTATTGTTAATCACATTCTCCTGTTCTTTCAGCAGCGTTTTATTCTTGGAATACTCGGTATGGAGGCGGGTAATCAATTGTTGTTCTAGTTTCTTTTCTTTACTGGTTTCATTGGCGCTATTGATACCTAAGGCAATAAGGATACCTATGACCACTAACACAATCTCACCAATGGCGTATTTGAAGTACTTGCTGATTTTGCCCTCGTTAAGAAGGTTTTGGCGGATATTTCGGAAAAATTTAATCATTGGTAAAAAATTTTATAGATGGTGTTTTGCAAATCATATTAATTGGAATTTTTGTTTTTTAAGTATTCCTCTATTTTATGGTATAAAAGGGAAGACTCTTTTTTTAATCTCTCTAGCCGGCTCAATGTTGAATAAACGTAGGTTAATTCTCTATTGGTGAGTTCATAAAATTCATCTTTTCGCATCTTTTTCAAGAGAATAGGAATTTCATCACTATTGATATTGTCACGAGATTTTGGATTGTACACCTTATAAGAATTTATAAAATGCGGGTAACCACTTTGTAAATTTGATGCATAACTGGATAAAAAATCTATATTGAGATAGTAATCCACTATTTGTTCACGAATGTCTTGATTAGAGATCAGACTAATATTTCCAGTGCTTACCAACTCCTTGTACGTTCTGGAGTTTGGGGTTATTGTACCAATACCATAAATACCACCATATGAAATATCGTTTATGAATGATATAGTATCAAGGGGTACTATGCCATCTAAATAATAGTTTTTCGCTTTCGTTAGTCCTTCTATTTTTTTTCCAACGTTTGTAAACCAACTTCTTTCGAAATATAGGGAGTCCGATTTTACGTCTTCTTTTAGATTCTTAAGATAGCTGATTTCTAAATTTTTGCTTTTTCGTTCCTCGTTCCAATTATTAATCTGCAACGCAATAAGGATACCTATGACCACAAGGACAATCTCACCAATGGCATATTTGAAGTACTTGGTGGTTTTGCCCTCGTTGATTAGGTTTTGGCGGATTTTTCTAAAGAATTTAATCATAGTGATATGGGTTGGTAATTCGCTTCTAGGTAGGTGATGATGTCAACTGCTTTCTGGTCTAATTTCTTTAGCTCAGCTTCAAAATAGGTGGCCGTACTACCAATAAAGCGGCACAAGGGTAACACCCGCTTGTCGTTGAAAATAGCTTCGTAAACCTCTTTATTGGGAGCCACAGGATTTTTGGAGGGAAAAAATTTTCGATGTTCAGAATTCTTGAACAGTTCGTATTTTAATTCTCGGAGTTCAAGACGTACAGGATTGGAAGAGTTGGTAAAATTGATGGATAAATCATTAAAGTTGTCGTAAAATTCTTGTAATAAAAGCACTAATCTGTGGATCATTTAATTCTGATACCATACCGTTGGTATTGAGAAAATCCCACGTATTGTTTCGTTGGGTAAAAATGGGGGTGGTGGTAAAAGAGTTAAAATCCATGATGAACTTTAACGAGTCTTGAATGATTTTCAAATCAGATTCCATGATAGGTATAATATAATCCGCGGCTTGGTTCTGTTTCATTAAATCTTTAAGAACTGCTTTAATTTGCACATCATTTTCACGCATATCTAACAGGACCGCCTGTACCTTAATTTGTAATTCCTTTTGGTGTTTTTTTTCTTCGTTCCAATTGTTGATTTGTAACGCAATCAAAATCCCAATAACTACGAGTATAATTTCACCAATAGCATAAAGCAAGTACGTACTCAATTTATTTTCAGAGAGTAGTTTTTGGCGAATTTTTCTAAAGAATTTAATCATCCCTTTTTTGCTTAATTACCCTGATTTCCCGTTGCTGGCGTCAAAAATTTTGGGGGTGCAAAATTTATTTTTGGACCTAATTGTTTCAGTAACTCTTGAACAGCTCTTTCCAATTGTGGGTCTTTTCCTTTCGATAGGGACAGGGCATCTTGCCGTACTTCAATATCTGGAGCAACTCCAAGATTTTCTGCAATCCACTTATTATTAATGGGGTCAAATACCGCATTGTCCGGAGCGGTTAAAGCACCGCCATCTACCAAGCTATAATGAACGGATGATTTTACCAAACCGCCCCATGTGCGCATACCTATGAGTTTACCTGCTTTTTGTTGCCTAAATACCCAAGGAAAGAAATCTCCGCCTGAGCCTGCCATTTCATTGATCAGTAACACTTTGGGTCCTAAAATTCCTGCAGGTAGTTGCATGGGTTTTCCATTGGGTACTTCGTTGGTTAGACCTGCTCGTAGACTACGGGTCATTAGGTCTACCATATAATCGTCCAATAAACCGCCACCATTAAATCGTTCGTCGATTACGGCACCTTCTTTATCCTGTTGTGCAAAATAATAGCGGTTAAAGGAAACGTAGCCTTGACCAGAAGTGTTGGGTACCCATACATAGCCCAATCGACCATTGGAAAGGGAGTCTACCAATCTTCGGTTATCTTCGACCCAAGTACGTTGGCGTAAGGAGTTTTCACTTTCTATGGGTTTTATGGTTTCTGTCCATGCGCCTTGAAAGGTGGGTTTCGTATTGATATGTAGTACGGTTTGTTTACCCTGTGTGCCATCTAGATGTTTGTAGATATTGTCAGAACCTGTGAGCTCATCACCGTTGATGCCCACAACATAATAGCCTTTCTTAATATTTAGACCTGGTGCATCTAAAGGACCCGTTAAGCCGGGGTTCCAACTTTCTGTAGTAAATATCCGATCAATTTTCCAGCGATTGTTCGCTACGGATATATCCGCTCCTAACAAACCTATCTTGGATTCGGCAACTTCTGGAAAATCCCCTCCGAAAACAAAGCTATGCCCAACGGAAAGCTCACCATTTACTTGGTCCAAAATATAGGTGAGATCGGTCCTATGTTTTATGAAAGGCACTAAGGGTGCGTAACGTTCGTATACTGTATTCCAATCCCTACCGTGAAGATTGGGGTCGTAGAAATAGTCGCGCTCGTACCGCCACGCTTCTTCGAACATCTGTTTCCATTCTGCGGAACGGTCCAGTTTTGTTTGTAGCGCTACTTTTACTGTTTTACCTTTTTCCCCACTGTCTCCTTTGGTATCCATGACCGTCCATTTTCCGTTGACATTCGCCAACATATGTTCACCATTGCCGGTAATGGATACATTTTGCGCACCCGATAGAAAGTCTTTGACCTTTTGATCTTCTAAGGTGAATTTTTTTAGGGCAAGCCCTTTTTCATTGGGAACCGATTCTCCCAAAAACGCAACCCCTTCAGGTCCAGCGGCAATAAAACTATAATCCCGTTCAGGTATTGGCATGGCTAGGGTACGGCGGCTTAAGTTATCAAAATCGATGATGACACTTTTTTTAGGTTCTTTGGTATCTTTGTCTTTCTTTTTATCAGAATCCTTCTTTTCATCCTCTTGTTTTACAGGAGTTTCCTCATCACTCTTTGGTTTAAAAGGGGAGGGGTCATCTTTCTGTAAATTAATGATATAGGCAGCATAGGTAGGACTGGAAGTCATGGAACTGGTATTCGCCCAACCAGAACCTAAGGCCACTTCTGTACTTGCTAGAAAATAAAACTGTTTATGGTTTAAATCCCAAGACGGAGAAAATGAATCTGCAAACGGATCGGTGATCGCTCTTTTTTGGCCTTCCTTAACAGACCATATGAAAATCTGTCTAAAATTATTACTACCGGTCTTGGCATATGCGACCCAATTGGAATCTGGAGACCAGTTCATGGTGATACTTTCTCTTTCAATATTGGTACCACCCACATCTATGGTCTGTATAACCTTAGTGTCTAAGTTCAGGACGCGTAAACGTACATCATCATCTACAAAAGCGATGTGTTTACCATCTGGAGACCAACTGGGGTTCCATGCCATTTTTGATTCTCCAATGGCTATGGAAGTAGGGGTGTCCAATCCATCTTGAGAGGACAACCTTAAAGCGTAACCCTTTCCGTCTACATCAGAAAACCAAGCCAATTGATCCCCTTTTGGAGACCAAATAGGCGCTCTATCCGCAGCACCAGCGGTTGTTGTAATATTTCTTGAATCGCCAAACTCGACGGGTATCGTAAAAATATCACCCCGTGATTCCGCAATCATTCGCTTACCATTGGGAGATAAGGAAGTAGATTTCGCTGAGGAGCTTACATCTTCCCATTGCGTGGCAGCCCATGGAAAGTCGCCAATGATGTTAATTTCTAATTGCTTTGAGGTTTGCGTACTCGTATCTAAAAGATGTAAATAACCATCTGCGCTCAAATGCAAGTGTATTTTCATTACCCGATAACCATTTAATGTCAGCCCCTTTGAACTGGGTTATCTGTGATAGTTCTTTGGTTTTGGTATGATAGGACCAGATGTTGGAAACTAAGTCCCTATCCGACAGAAAATAAATAACATCACCCAACCAAAGGGGTTGAATGTCCGTCGTACTCTCGTTTGGCAGTAACTCTTCTTCTGAAGTTTGGATGTTCAGGATAATCAAAGGGGTATTTTGACCACCTCTATAAGCACGCCATTCTCCATCCCAACGGCTTACCCTATCGATAATCAAATGTTCCCCATCTGGCGCATAGGCACCGTCAAAACCCCATTGTTCATTCACCAAAGCCGGTATATGCTCATCGACCCCGGTAGTCCATAGACGATTAAACCGCCCGGGGGCAACATCTCTGCTACTGGCATAGAGAATGCGTTGACCATCATTTGTCCAACCCCTGACCAAGGAACCACTGGGGTGCCAGGTAACTTGTTTGGCCTCACCACCTTCAGATGGTACCACATAGACGGCTTGATAGCCCGTTTTATTGGAGGAAAAGGCAATTTTGGAACCATCGGGAGAAAAATGGGGATTGGATTCAACCGCTTGGGTACTGGTTATTCGCTTTGCTTCACCGCCAGAAAGTGAACTTGTCCAAATATCGCCTCCATAGGCGAATGTTATTTGGGTATTGCTGATATCCGGTTGGCGTAGCAATCTAGTGCCTTGGGATCTTATCGATGTGATTACAAAAAGCGTGATTAGAAAAAGGAGGAGGTTTAATTTAAGATGGGATTGTTTGGGGAAGTTTAAATAGTTCATTTGCTTTTGATTTTAGTTGATGACGTATTTTTTATGCTACGGATTAAATTCTGATGTAATCAGAATTACCAAATGGGGTAGAGACTGCCTATGTTAAAACTTGAGCTAAAATACTTATGGGTTGGCCCTTTGTTTATAAAATTTCGTTGCATTTTTCTTATGTATTCATTCATGGGTCAAGGCAATTATTTTATCAATGGTGACTTCTAGGCTATCTAAAATCATTTGATAGTTAATAACGCCCCAAATATGGTTATCCAAGTGATTTTCAAATTCAAGTTGTTGGAAAACGGGATGATATTCAACTTCCAGAATTGATTTTTGATTCCAATTCACCAAGCCGTAATTATCAATATTTTTCATGGATACCTGTTTCGTTAGATACGGTATAAAGAGGGATTGATTAAAATCATCCAAGGTTTGCCACGCTTCCTTTTTTTCCTCTAAATCCGCCGACCATTTGAACAGTTCGGTTTTGAGGTCTGTTGCCGTAATCAAGTTTAATTTTCCGGAAGCTAATATTTCAGTGAGGGTATTCTGGGTAGGTCGATAGTCAAAGACATCAATGCTTTTAGCCAGCAGACTATCTAAGTTGTAGTTTTCTAAATCGGTTTTTGAAGCACCAATGAGTGAGGTAAGAAGTTGAATCGCTTTTTTCGATTCTTCGTATTGTACCTTATTACGTTTAAGCTTGTTCAGGTTATTTTGAAATTCTGTATGTAGGTCCGTTAAAACGACTTTTTCAGTTTTTCTATCCTTATTGTTTTCGTTCCAATTATTGACTTGTAACGCTAAAAGGATGCCGATCATGACCAAGGCAATTTCACCAATGGCGTAGAGAAGGTATTTGGACATTTTATGCTCTTCAAGCAGTTTTTGTCGGATTTTCCTAAAGAATTTCAGCATGTATTACATTTGGTTGGTCTCCTAAATTTAATGAATTAAAATGCTGTAATTCAATTCATAAGTGAGGAAAAAGAGGATGTTATCCTATGGTTACCAACAATTAGAATCAATAACAAAACAGGTAGATTAGATCAAAAGCGAATTTTATCAAGATTTCTGTCGCTAAAACAAAAACTAAATCAAAAACAAATACGCCAAACATTCCCCCGAAAGTACCTAACCCACCTGTTGTAAATTATTGATTACTATTTTGATTGTATTTCATTATCTATTTTTTATTTCACCTGTTTTTCTTATTCGATTTTGAATAGTAGTGTACTTATTTTTTATCGTTCATTTCAATAACAGATCCCTGTTGCATTATTTGGATGGCGGTGTAATCGCAAATCCTTCCGTTTCTATTATGTTCAAAACATCATAGTAATAACGGCACATTACTATTTTTCCATTTTGTACTAGATTGGCAGTGTGATACGGTATGGTGATACTTATTCCGGTTTTTTTATTAGTAACGGTATTTACACCCCAAGTCAATAGCCATTCACCAGCGTTCCAATTGTTGGTCACTTTTACGGGCAAGTATAAATCTTGAGTTACCACATGATTGTATTTGGCGGTACTATTTTCATAGTATTCTTTGTGCTGTGTCACATTTAGGGAGTCCATACCACCACCTAAACCATAAATCATGGCATTGTCCGCCAATTGGGCGTTCATTTTTTCCACATTGCCCTCCTGTAATGCCATGACATAATTGTGCACAAGCTCTCTTGCGGTGGTGGCATTTTCAAATTCAAGGGCAACACCTACTTCTTGCGCCTGATGGGTACTAAATGCAAAACAAAATAGTACAACTAATACTTTAAAAGTTTGTGTTCTCATAATACGCTAGTTTTAGTGATTCTTACTAAAACAAGATATTAATGATCAGAAAAGCAATCCGTTAAGGACGAACGATAGGAAATCCTGTCCGAAGGAAGGGTTTTATTTTTCAAAGGAAAAAATAATAGGACGATCCTATCCTAAAATGGAACAGATGGATTACTTCATTTAAGTATCAATTAGAGGCGATTGCCGCTATTTAATTTTTAATTGGAACCTCTGGAATTTTGCCATACAACACATTCGCAGCAGCCTCATATTTGTCCCCTTTGATCCAATAGGGTCTTTCTGGGTCATTGGCGATTGACCGACCCGAAAGAATATAGCCTTGGTAGAACTTCACCAAATAATCATAATCCAAACTATCGGCCTCATCAGCGGCTTGATGATAATACTTGTTGATTTCGTCATCAAAAGCATCAAAGCCGGTAGAGTAGGTGGGTGCGGGGATGCCTACTTTGGCAAAACTTACGTTATCGCTACGGTCAAAAAGGCCTTGTTCAGGAGCAGGATCATCAATCGCTTGAAGTCCAAAGGCCGAAGCACCGGCCACAATATGCTTTTGTGCCGTTGTTCTGTTTAATCCAATTACGGTTGCCAAACTTGTATTGTTATACCCTGCGCCATCGGTATTGAAGCCATATACAATTTGCTTTAATGGAAATACAGGGTTTTGTACATAGTACTGACTGCCTAAAAGTCCTTTTTCTTCGCCAGTAAATAAAATGAAAAAGGCAGATCGTTTGGTAGGATATTTTCCAATATTCTCCGCCATACTTAAAACAGCTGTGGTGCCAATCGCATTATCCCGGGCCCCGTTATAAATACTATCGCCCTCGGCATTGGGTGTACCCACACCAACATGATCGTAATGTGCGGAATACATGATGTATTCGTCCTTTAATTGTGGATCGGTACCTTCCATGAAGCCGATTACGTTTTGGCTCTGTATCTCTTCCAGCTGAATACCAGCACTTTTAATCTTTACCTTCACCGGTGCAGCACCTAATTTTTCCAATTCAGCGGTACTCGTTTGTACCCACAAATAAAGGGGTAGGGCTTCTTTTTCACTTCTGGAAACGCTAACGCGATCTTCGAAGGCATGCTTAAAACGTGGCCATATGGCATCATCAAATGCACCTACTTCTACTAAACCTTTCGCTCCATATTTTGTGGCCAGTTCACGTTTTGTGGCCCTACTGCCCAGCGAGGCCCTTAGGTCTGATGCCTCTGGGGTACCTGCCTTTGCTATAATTATTTTGCCGGTAACATCTATGCCGTTATAGTCCGATTCAAGGCCATAATTAAGATATATAGCTTCTTCTTCACCGTTTATTTCCTCAATATTAAAAGCCACGACCTGGGGAAAAGCCAAACCATTAAGGGATAGCTGTATCGTATCTTTTAAATACGAACGAAATAATACAAGTTCTTGATAATAGCTCCCATTGGTCGGGTTGGGTTTTACGCCATAACCGCGTAAGGTATTGGCCAAATAGGACGCGGCAATTTTTAAGTTCTGGAGACCCGGTGGCACGTCCTTTTAAGACATCATCGGCCAGAAAATAGATATGGCCTTCTATTTCGCTTTTACTTACGGTTTCCGCTGCTTTTTCAGCATCGGTTTGAGCGGATAAAAAACTTGAAAAGACAAGTGCAAGTAGTAGTGTGTAGTTTTTCATTTTAGTATTCTTTTGGTTTCGTTTTGTTCATCGGAAATTTAAATCCGTTTGTTATTTATCTTTTGTAAATCCTTCCCCCATCATATGAAACTGGCTAATCTTACCTGCTTCATTAAGGTCAAAATTCACTTTTAGTTTCTCATAAAAACGGGGGTCCCGGTTGGTGATAAAGGTGTCATAGTGCCAATGTTCTGCGTCGTAGGTAATAAAGTCATTAAAGTTGATGTGTAAGGTGCCATTCTCTAGCGTGACTTGGGCACTACCTAACATCTTGTTGGTGTAGGTACCTTCATAATCTGATTAGCGGCAAGCTTGGTTTGGTGTTTTTTACGCGTTCTGTAACTTCCTTTTTAGCCTTTTTAATGCCTTCCATTTTAAAACCTTCATATAGGTCGAATACCTCTTGATGCCAATCGCGACTATCATCATCAAAAGCATATAGATCCATCGCCTTGTACAAAATCGCATGGCGTAGTTCAGCATGGTCCAAGTTGGCAAACACATAAACCGCTACGTTTTTATCATGCATGATACCGGCAATGGCGACAAGCCCAAATAAACTACCAGTATGAAAATCTAACTTATGACCTTTATAATCTTGCTGAAACCAGCCCAGACCATACGTGTTCCAATTGGGTTTGGTCAAGGCATTGGTTGGATACGTTCCCGTTACTCCCTAGAAAGGAATGGGGCTCAAACAATTTTTTAAAGGTCTTTGGTTGGACCAAAGTGTCGGATTTGTACACGCCATCGTTCACTAAAAAAGTGAGGTAATTTGAAATATCATGTGCGGTAGAGCAAATCATACCAGCGGGACCTATTTGATCCGAGAAGCCATAATCAACTTCTACTACTCCGTCTTCAGAATCGTTTAAATAGGGAGTTACATAGTTGCCTGCTTTAAAAATATTAGCTGCAATCGCCTGTGTACGCGTCATGCCTAAGGGATTGAAAATACGCTCCTGTACAAACTCGTTCCAAGGTTGACCACTTGCCGCAGCGATGACCTCACCGGCTACCGCATACATAATATTTTGATAGGTGAAACCCGCCACGAAGCGGATAGGTTTTCTCCGCAAATTGAAACCGTTGAATCGTTTCCTTAGTGGAAAGACTGTCCAGCATCCAAAGGGCATCCGCATTTCCAATCCCTAGATTGTGGGTCAACAGATCCTTTACTCGGGCGTCTGCCGTGCTATAGGAATCCGAGAGCTTGAAATAGGGGACATAGTCGGTTACTTTATCGTCCCAATCCAATTTGCCATCATCGACTAACATGCCCATGGCAATGGCAACAATAGCTTTGGTTGTGGAAGCCATATTGAACAAGGTATTTTCGTCTACAGGCTCCTTGCTCTCCAAGTTTTTGACCCCGTAGGTTTCTTGGAATACGACCTCTCCGTCTTTCACAACAATTGTGGCTAACCCGGGAACCTTCCAATCTTTCATGCCTTGAACGATCATGGCATTCAGTTTTTTATTATTGGTTTTTTGTTGGGCAAAAGCTATTTGGAAACAGCAAACAGTCAAAAACAATACAGTTAATTTTCTCATTTGTTTGGTTTAATTATGATTTATCCATCCCGGTCCACGAACCACCCTGCCAGGGGTGGCCCCTGTATGTTCCCCATCTTTTAGTACTTGTTCGCCGTTTACAAAAACATGTACCATGCCTTCGGCAAATTGGTGAGGTTCTATCGAAAGTGGCTTTGTCGATAATGGTATTAGCATCAAAAATGGCTACATCAGCGTAGTTTCCAATGGCCAGTGATCCCCGCTTTTTTAGTTTTAAATTGGAGGCCGGTAATCCACTCAATTTATAGACCGCCTCTTCCAAGGGAATTACTTTTTCATCACGGACATATTTACCTAAAAGTCGGGCTACATTACCATACGCCCTAGGATGGGGACTGGAATTGGTGAAAGGTTTTACTGGTGCCAATGATCCTGCATCAGAACCAAAACTCATGTAGGGTAGGGTTAGCTGCTTTTTCACATTCTCTTCGGACATTAGAAAATAAACGGTTCCAACACGACTGCTATCCTGCACTACTAGGTCAATGGCCGTTTCTTCCGGACTTGTACCACGCATTAGGGCAACTTCACCCAAGGTTTTACCGGTTAGATACCGTAGGCTATCACTTCTAAAGTCGTTTAAAATTAGTTTTTCTGGGCTACCCGCTGCAAAGTAGAGATTTTCCCAACCATCGCCTTTGGCTTTCATTTCTTCGATAACTTTTTTGCGGATGGCAGGATCCTGTAAACGTTCAGACCATTTACCATAGCCGCCTTCTTGCACCCAAGGTGGCATGGAAGCGTCTAAACCAGTAGCTCCTGCAGTATAAGTATACATATCTGTAGTAATCTGCAGTCCGGCGGCACGGGCCGAATCTATTTTGGCAATCGCAGAATCCCATTTACCCCAATTGTCTTTTCCGCCCGCTTTTAAATGATAGATTTCCGCAGGAATATTCGCTTCCTTGGAAATTTGTAGTAGCTCATCAATCGCTTCCAACCAATAATCGCCCTCACTGCGCATATGGGATATATACATACCGTCATAGGCTGATGCGACCTTACACAATTCAATTAGCTCTTGGGTATCCGCATAAAAGGCAGGAGCGTAAATCAAGGACGATCCGATACCCATAGCTCCCTCTTCCATAGCAGTTTTGGCTAACGCCTTCATATGTTCTAGTTCCTCTGAGGTGGGTGCTCTATTGGCTTCCCCAAGTTCATGTACTCTCAAGGTAGTTGCACCCACAAAAGATGCAACATTCGGGGAAATTCCTTTTCGTTCTAAAAACTCAAGATATTCACCAAGGGTCGTCCATTCAATATCGTACTTTACATCTTTTTGAATTGCTTGTTCTTGTTGACGCATTTCCTCATTAAGTGGGCCCATGGACCAGCCTTCACCCATGACCTCTAAGGTGACCCCTTGGCGTATATCACTTTCAGATTTACCATCTACGATTAAAGATTCCGTGGCCCAACTGAGCATGTTTATAAAGCCTGGGGCAACGGTTAACCCGGTGGCATCTATTTCTTTAAGGCCATTGGCACCTTCTAAGTTTCCGATTGCGGCAATGGTATCGGCATTGATACCTACGTCTCCAAGGTACATGGGTTGACCGGAACCATCTGCGATTTGGCCGTTTTTAATAAGGATATCAAAGGTTTCTGTGTTCTTACAGGAAAAACCAATAAGGATTAGGAAGATGAGAAATAAATAAGGGAATGATTTCATAGGTTGGTGGATTGTATTTTATGTAAAGGATTTGATTTACCGGTTTATTCCATCTCCGCTTCCGCAAGTTTTTTGGTATCGACGTACTGTTGAAAAGCGGTTATTTTTCCATCGGCTAAGGTCCATAAATGTGCTACTTGAGCATTATAGGGTTTTCCTGTAGCCTTTACTTTAGCATCATAACGAAGGGTGGCTAATACTTGATTGTTGTCCATACCATGAAGCTCAATATCCACCAACCTAAAATATTCGTTATTTTCAGCGATACGGGCAAAAACTCCCTGTAAAATTGCGTCAGGACCTATGTAGGGATTTCCATCTGCCATTGAATTTCCTTCCGCTTCGTTCCATTCTATATTGGGGTCCATAGCGCCTAAGATGTTAGGCATATCTCCTGAGGCAAAGGCTTTATAAAGTCCGTCAATGATGCTGAGGTTGTTGGGGTCAGATACCAGGCCCAATTGTTGCATGAATATGGCATTGTCCATAAAATCCTGTTCTACGGCCACTTTACCATCCATCATTTTTACCAAAGTCACCCCTTGAACATCTACCGAGTTTCCGGTGGCTGGAATGCCGAAGAACTCACCAGTATGCTTCCCTTTAAAATTCCAATGTTTTACCAATTTGCCATCTACACCAAAAATATCCAGGATATCAAATTGTCGCTCTGAAAAACCGGTCAGGAAGTTTTGGTAATAGGCCTTAAAACCAGGAATACCAACAATATTCTCAGGTGCGGCAATGGCAGTAATATCCGTTGTGAAATGGGTGTCGTTAATTTTATCGATTTCGCCTTTATTGATTACATCGTCCCATAATTGGGTGTACATTTTGATGTCTTTGTCGGTCTGGGTTTTTTGGGAAAATAGGGAGGTTGCACTTAAAATTCCCATGGCTAGTACTACTGCTAATCGTTTCATTTGTTTTTATTTTAAAAGGTTAACGTATAAATATTGCTTGGGGAATGTTTATTTTTTTTTGTGTTTAGGAAATGTTGAAATTCACAGTGATTCCATTTTTTTCGATTAAAATAGGCTATTCCAGAACATTATAAACGGTCATAGGTTTGGTCTTGTTTTTAAGGGAAATATCACCTATTTTTTCGCATTTAAAAGACTCACTTACTTGCTCGTAACAATCTTCACAGATAATGATATGATTTTCCTTGGCAGCGTCTTGGAGTCGGGCTGCGGTGTTTACTGTATCGCCTATGACCGTGTAATCCAATCGCTTTAGAGTTACCGATCCAATATTTCCGCAAATCATTTCGCCGCTTTTAATACCGATGGATACTTTGGGCTGAAATTTACCTTCCCCTTCTATTTTGGGAAGATTATTCACTTTGTTACGTATGGCTAACGCCGCATCTATGGCCCGGTCTAAATGGTATTCTCCTTTAAAAACGGCCATAACGGCATCGCCGATAAACTTATCGATATATCCATGTTGCGCCATGATCTGTTTTACCATTTCGTCAAAATAGGTATTGATCATGGTCACTACGGTATCTGCAGGAGCCGTTTCGCTAATGGAGGTAAATCCGCAGATATCTACGAACATTACGGTAGCCTCAATGGTCTCGTTCGCCATAATGGTTGACTCGTATTCCCTATTGCCCATAAAGTTCAGAACGTTTTCGTCAACATACATTCTTAGGATATTATTCTCCTTTATCGCCTGCAAGGTTTTTTTGATTTCCCTAGCGTGTTGCAAGGTTTTCTCCATGGTAAGGGTTAGGTCCTCAAAATTGATAGGTTTGGTGATAAAATCAAAGGCACCACGGTTCATGGCGGTCCGGATATTTTCCATATCGCCGTAGGCGGATACAATGACCGATTTAATCAACGGACTGGAATCATGCAGTTTGGAGAGTAGGGTGAGACCATCCATCTCTGGCATATTGATGTCGCTCAACACAATATCTATTTCTGGATGGGATATGATTTGTTCCAAGGCTACCTTGCCATTTTCGGCAAAAAAGAATTCATATTCCTTTTCCCTTATTTTTTTCCGGAATTTCTGTTTGATCAGGGTCTCCAAATCCGCTTCGTCATCAACAACTAGTATTTTTCCCATTAGTTCTGTAGTGTTAGTTTTTCCTTTAGTAATTTAAAGTCCAACGGTTTGGTCAAAAAATCATCGGCACCCAATCTTTTGGCAGTGTTATAATTTTCCTCATCCCCGTAGGCCGTGACCATCATGACGATAGGTGGTGGTTTTACATAGTTTTGTTTGATATTTTCGAGTAACTCCAACCCACTCATACCGGGCATGTTGATATCACTTAGGATTAAGATGGCCTCTTGATGCATGGTATTCATGACCTGTAAAGCTTCCTCACCAGAAAAGGCAAAGAAAAATTCAATGTCCTTATTTTTAATTTCCTTTCGAAAACGCTGTAGAAATAAGGTCTTCACATCTTGTTCATCATCAACTACTAAAATTTTCATAGGTTTCGTTTTTGTGATTTGTAATTCGATTATGCTTTTGGAATGATCAAGGTGAACGTTGTTCCTTCTCCTTCTTCCGTTTCTAGTTTCATTTCCCCTTTGTGCGCCCTAATAATATCATAGCTTAAGGACAAGCCCAAACCAGTTCCTTCGCCCGTAGGTTTGGTGGTAAAGAAGGGTTGAAATACTTTATCCTTTACCTCTTTTGGAATTCCGCCACCATTATCCCTTATGTTAATGTGGACGGTGTTCCCAACATTTTGGGTACTAACCCATACCGTGGGGGTATAGTTATTATCCGGAATTTTATCGGCCTTGCGTTTTCGTTCCGTACAGGCATAAAAGGCATTGGTGATGAGGTTGAGAACGACACGTCCAATATCCTGGGCTACGATATTTATCTTTCCGATGGATTCATCAAAATCTGTATGCATGGTCGCGTTAAAGGATTTGTCCTTGGCCCGAAGTCCGTGATAGGCCAAGCGCAGGTATTCATCTGCCAAAGCATTGATATCACTAGGTTCTTTGGTATCGCTACTGCTACGGCTATGTTGCAGCATACTCTTTACGATACCGTCTGCACGTTTACCGTGGTGGTTTATTTTTTGTTGGTTATCCTTGACGTCATTCGAAATTTCCATGGCCTCCTCATAATCTCCCTTTTTTAGTTCCGCTTGCATTTCTTCGATCAGTTCAATGTTTATCTCTGAAAAATTATTGACGAAGTTTAACGGGTTCTGGATTTCATGGGCAATACCTGCGGTAAGTTCCCCAAGTGAGGCCATTTTTTCAGATTGAATCAGCTGTGACTGGGTAGCCTTTAATTCATCGATTTTGTTTTTAAGTTGTTCCGTTCTGTGGGATACACGCTCTTCTAAAATTCGATTTTCTTTTTTTAATTTTCTAGCTCTAAAGGAGATGTAGGCCCTAAGAATACTGGCCAATAGTAAAACCCAAATTAAATAGGCCCACCACGTTTGCCACCATGGCGGACTAATTGTAAAAGTAAGTTCCTCTGGGATTGACCAAGTATTGCTGAAACCTCTCACGGCCACTTTAAACTTATAATTACCCGGTTTTAGGTTATAGTAATTTTTGGTTTTAGTACTAGCACCGGCATAATTCCAATCTTCATCCTCACCATCCAGTATAAATCGATAGGTCAACTGTTCCCTATTGAACAAATCTCCACTACCGTAGCTAAAACTTAGACTGTTTTGATCGTAAGGTAATTCAAGACCTTTAGGTATTGCATAGGGGTAGGTAACAGAATCCCACAGTATATTTTTGGTTGTCGCATATGTCGCTACATTTATATTTAAGGAGTCTGCACCATTTTTTGCGCTAAAACCAGGATTTTCATCCATGACGAACAGGTTGGTTATTCGAACACCACTAACGGTCGTATCGGGTGTTGGAGCAGCATCAAGGACCAAAAGCTTAAATTCACTGGATGGATTTGCAACGCCAGACCAAAATTGACCATTCTTAAGAAAGATTGGAGAACCTTGTAAATAGTCGTTCGATTTAAAACCAAGCCCCCCATTAAAAGTGTAAAAACCTTTGTCAGTTGTTCTGACAGTCGCTTTTTCAATTGGGATAAGGCCATCTAAACTAGCAGCATACATTATACTGTCTCGTTCTACAAGGTCATAAGTTTCCGCGGGTATCAATCCGTTTTCTTCTTTTAAATTGGTAAGGGTATTTTCTTTTAGGTTTAGGACAGCCATTCCCTCTAATGTGGCTACCCATAATTCACCTTCTTCTGAAAATAAGACTGCGTTTGTGTCGTTATCAATAAGACCCTGTTCTTCTCTGAGATAATTAACGCTGTTCGTTTTCAAATTCACCTTGGCCAAACCATTGGTAGTAGGAATCCAAAGTGTTTCTTGGTCATAAACCATTACAGAACCGCTCCCCGCTTTTAGAATATCTGGGTCATTTTTGGACACCACTTTTTTTAAGGTGTTATCCTTAATATCAAATACAAAGAGACCTTGATTTGTGTATATGGCAAAGGTGTGCTCATTTATAGTTGAAATACCCGCTCCAAAAAGTTCTATGGAAGTATCATAATGGGTAATCGTATTTTTTTGACGATCAAGAATAGAAAAACCAGGTCTTGTGTTTAAAAAGTAAATACCCTTAGAAATCTCTTTTATAAAATTGATAGTATTATTGGGCCTACTATTCAATTGTCCGGTACTAATTGCTTTTATAGAATTATTTTTTATGTCAATAATATTTATTCCATTGTTTGTACCCAGCCAAAGCTGCCCTTCGGAATCCTCCTCTATTTCCCAAACTTGACTGTCAATTAAACCCCTGGTGTCATCAAAATATTCTGTTTTAAAGGTGAAATCATTGGTAATGACCACTCCTTTATCTATGGTGGCAATCCATAGAGAGCCATCTTTTCTTTTCAGTGGTCGCGGTATTTTAAGGGAGGCTTGTAACGTGCTGTTTAGGCCAATAGTTTTGTGCCTGTTTCGGTTTTCACTCAAAATGAACGCCTCTTTAGCTCCAAATATCCATAGATTACCTTGGCTGTCTTCTACCATTTCTTTGCCTGTGCTGTTATAGCCATTTTCTGCATCCAGTACCTTTACTGTACCTTCCTGTCGGGAGAGCCTAAGAAGGGTAGATGAGGTTATGTTGTTCGTTTGGGAAGGATCAGGTAAACTCAACCAGATATCACCAGATTCATCTTCGGTAATATCGGTAACAACGGAATTCATTTCAATAGCTGCAATCTGCGGAAGTGTTTTGAGTTCCTTGCCTTCTTTGTCCAGTACCTTGATGCCATCTGCAAAACCCAACCATAGGTTATCATTGCTATCTTCCATAAGTCTCCAGGGCCGAGAGCTACCGCTATTCGCTATCCTTTGCAGACTCTTCATTTCCTGATCCATAGCGTAAAATCCTTCGTTCAATGATGCCATGTAGAGGGTGCCTGCGTGGTCGCAGAGAATATCAAAGGGTATAAAACTTTCGGTCTTGCTGATGCTATATGCGGTATCGTTCTTAAAATCCAATACGGTTAAAACACGGGTTGCTGGACTTACCAACCAAAGCTTTCCCTGTTGGTCCAAGGTCATCCTATAGACCCCGGGATAGTCATAAACAAAGGCGTTCTCACCATCATAATAGGTTAGGGGTGTGTTGGAATTAGAAGACCCGATATAAATACCACCATCTTCCGTTTCTAAAAAAGAAGTAACGTCATTCGTTGGCAAGCCCTCATTTGTGGAGAGTTGCATGAGATTTACATTGGTACCATCCATAATGCCGGGCGGTTTCATTTTGGTAATGGTCGGCTTCTTGATAGCGTTTTTGGTAATCGTAAACGGAACGGAATCAAATTTCAATTGTTCGGTAGGAAAACTGTTCCAATCCAACTTGTACTCTTTCATGGGGGTTTTCAGGGGTTGAAACGTATTCAGTTCAAAGGGTTTGCTGGGCAGGGCATCCACATCCAAATCATAGGTCACCTGCGTTTTCAAGGTATCGGAGCTTATGGTTTCCCACTCAAAAGTCTCAGGATCTGTAAATTGTAGCGGAATGGTTTCCGGTACTTTATAATCTCCAACAGAAGTTTCTGTTTCAGATTTACTTTTTTTGCTACAGGAAAGTATACAAAGGCCACACAATACTCCGGTTAGTAAGCGTTGGTATTTCATTTTGGTTGGTTTTTTCATAATCAGTTCATTATAGGTAAGTTAATGCAAAATGTGGTTCCTTCACCTTCCTTGGTTTTTACCGTAAGTTCCCCACCATGTGCTTTTATGATATCATAACTCATGCTTAAACCCAAGCCTGTTCCTTGACCTGTAGGTTTGGTTGTGAAAAAGGGTTGGAATATTTTTTCTTTGACAGATTCAGGAATACCGTTTCCATTATCCTTTACATGTAGTTCCATATTATTTTCCTTCTTTTGGGTAATTATGGTTACGGTAGGTTCAAAGTCTTTTTTTAGGTTTTGTTTCTTCTCGTTGACGGCATAGAAGGCATTGGTTATTAAATTCAGGATTACTCGCCCCATATCCTGTGGAATAATTGGGATGAGACCTATGCTTTCATCAAATTTCGTTACCAATTTAGCATTGAAACTTTTGTCCTTCGCACGAAGACCATGGTAGGCCAGACGTAGGTATTCGTCTGCAAGCGTATTGATATCCGTAGGTTCTATGGTGCCGCTACTGCTTCTGCTGTGTTGTAACATGCCTTTTACAATGTTATCCGCACGTTTACCATGGTGGTTGATTTTTTCAAGGTTGTGCTTGATATCCAACGAGATAGCCTTGGCTTCTTCAAGATCCCCTTTATCCAATTCTTCGTTCATCTCATCAACCAGTTCATTACTGACTTCACTGAAATTATTGACGAAGTTTAATGGGTTTTGGATTTCGTGGGCAATCCCGGCAGTTAGTTCTCCCAGGGAGGCCATTTTCTCGGATTGGATTAATTGTTTTTGGGTCTGTTGCAGTTCAGATAATGCTTCTTCTGCGCGTTGTTTTTCAATTTTCAATTTTTCAAGACTTTCTGCAGCAAGTAATGCCTGTGCTTCCGCTTTCTGGAGGTCTAGAAAACGTGTATAGGTTTGTTGAAAAACTTTTCCAATTCGCATCAGTACCTCATTTTCTTCAGTTGTGTACGTAAAACCATTAAAATTCTCGATGTACAAACCAACGTTCTCCATCAAAACGGTTGATATGGATAGCGCAGGGCAGGCTAGGCAGAAATCAATTGTTTTTTTCGGTATCTCGGGAATGAGTTTAAAAAGTTGCTTGTAAAACTTGTTTTTTGTTTGGAAATCAAGCTGATTGGTGAAGAAATGATTTCCTTTTTTCTTTGCTTCGATAAAACTATTCCAGTGTGGCGAATCAAAATAAGGGATACTGATTTGTGGTGAGGGAATTCCATTTTTATCTGCCAGCCAGATTAGCATATCTTCCCTGTCTTTATAATCGATTATAAAACCTGTATGATCAATATTGATATTTAGTTTTATGAATTGGTCATAAACAGTTTGGATGACTTCCTTAAGCTCATCGCTTTTTTGCATGGCCATAGTTCTCGCCCTAACTCTTTCCAATGCCAGTTCTATCTCAGATTCCCTAGTTTGCGCCTCTGCTTTTTTAAGATCAAGAAAGCGGGTGTATGCTTGCTCGAATACATTTCCAAATCGTTTTAAGATAGCATTCTGGTCTTTGCTGTAGGGAATAAGATTATAATTGCCAAGAGTGAGTATGGTATTCTTCATCAAACATTGAGACCTTGCTATACCAGGCGAACCCAATAAAAAGTTTTTGCTTTTCGTACTAAGGCTTCCTAACATAGAGTGATTAAACAAGTGCTGTAAAAACTGTTGGTTTTCATCATAAGTTAGGATATCGATGTTAAAATCAACCCCATTTTTACGTGCCTGTATTGGCCTATTAAAAGCTGGATTATCTAGGTAGGGTACATTTAATAACAGGGGCTTTGGCAAACCAGGACTTGCTAACCAGAAATTAAGGCCCATTTGTTCGGCATTAAATCCAAAGCTCACATTATGAAATCTAAATTGTAGCTGCTGTAATTGCTCTGATACCACCAAAATAACATCTTCCAATTCCTCACTCTTGTGCATTGCCAAAGATCGGCTTCTTACTTTTTCTAAGGAAGCTTCAATCTTTGCCTCCCTAGCCTGCGCCTCTGCTTTTTGAAGATCTAGGAAACGGGTATAGGTCTGTTCAAAAACCTTGGCGAAGCGTTGAAAAACCTCATGGGCTTCTGGAACAGGATTGTACGTAATAAAAAGGATATAGCCATGCTTAAAGAAAGCAATATGGTCTATTTGGTAGGTGGGTAACGTAACGCCTGATTCCTCCAAAGCTTTCAGTGATTCACCTGCAAGAGGTATTGTTTTCAAATAATCGTAGTGTGCTTTGCATTTGAGTCCGGCAAACTCTTCTACATGGAATGTTTCGCCTTGTTTTCCCCTATTATAAAAATCTAGAAAGAACTCTTTTCGTGGTGTTTTGTAAAAGGGCAACCTGCCATTAGCGCTACTAAACCATTCAAAATCGCCCTCATCGTTATCAGAATAAATATGAAACGCACATCCCCAGGTCTGAATCCCTAAATTTCTTACTTGTTCATCTAATAGGGTAGAGGTGTCCGCCAATTCTGAGCTGTTGTGCATGGCCATGGTTTTGGCCCTTACACGTTCTAAAGCCGCTTCTATTTGAAGTTCGCGATTCTTTTCTTCGAGTTCAATGGTACGGCGCTGTATGGCTTCACGCAACTCTAAATTTTCCTTGGTTATTTGATCAATACCAATGGTTTCCCCTTGTTGTGCTTTAGTATCAGGTGTTGAATAATGTTGATATACGAATCGCCAACCCTCCTTATTTTTGGTAAGGACATTTGAAAAGCGGAATCGGCCATAAAAGGACCAATCCATACCATTCAAAAACCACGCATCAAATAGGTGTGTGATAAAAACCAATTCACCAAACTGCTCCATGATTTTGGTTTCATTCCGTAATTGGGTCTTTCCAGAGAGTTGTTCTGCGGTGGCTTTAAAAAAATTCGTAGTATGGGTTCTATTTAAAAATTCTTCATTATTGGTAGAACCTATAAAATGAAAAGCATCATCAAAATAGGAGTCATAGGTTTTAACATCACCATGTAGATAGCTATATAACCAATCTTTGTAAACGGCTGATACTTCTTCTTCAGTTTGTTGGATAAGCTTCATGAATTACGGAGTAGGTTTGGTAAGAAAAGTGATATGCCGTTCAATGTCATATTTGGTGCCCGTTTTATAGTTGTTAAACCAGTTATTTTGAAACTATGCTATACTAAATCCGTTCGCTGTGAACGAATAATAAATATCATTAACAATTGTCGGGGGACGTTTGTATGCTTTGAATACGAAAAAAAATCTATTTTTTTTATTAAGTAGTATTACTTAACTAATTGTAATACAATACTATGTGTGTAGATTTTCGCCAGTAAAGGAAAACGAACTGATGCCAATACTTAGGATATCGGTATTTTTCCAATAACCCAATTATTAATAGATCAGGTTATCCAATATCTTATCCAAATACTTTTCAGCTGCCGAATATTTTTTGTCGGAAATGAACAATTGCTGAATTTCTTTACGCAAATCAGCTAACTCCATTTGACTGAAATTATGTTTGGCTATGGAATTTTCTATTTTTTGGAATCTGGATTCTTGATCATCACTTTCAAATTCCTGATATATACTCTGGAACGTGTCACTATCTGTTTTACGCTTTATGAAATCCAATTCTTCTTCTGTTTTCACAGTATCTGCATCTGCGCAGAGTAATAATAGATAGATTTTTAATTCTTTTTTCGACCAGGATTTGCTCATTGTGCTCATTGATTTATAATTAAAAGGTTGAATACACTCTTTTTCTTCTTCTTGTAAAAAAGTAATTCAAAATCAATTAGCTAAGCACTAGGCATTTTCAGTGCTTGGGCAACTAATAGGGGAGATGTCTTTCTGATTTTGTTTTTTAAATATACAATAAATCTTATTTATACAATAGGGCGAAGTACTTGTAATCAAACAAAAATTTAGAATTTATAAAGCCATACGCTTCATAGGTTCTAATGTGACTGTATCAGAAGGGAAAACAGGTTTGTATACTCCAGAATATTAGTGGAGTACGGTTCCTTTTAATAGTTCCTCTTTAATCACCCCATCTTTTTCATACACAAAATAGGAGTGATTCTCTGGGTCTAGGGAAACTGAGGTGTGTACTTTTCCATCTATAAAATGAATGGCAGAACGGTCATCACACGCATACCCATTCGTTAATTTACCGGATAGAATATTTTCGTGGTATAAGGGTCTTCTGAATTTCTCTGAGTTGTAATGGGGGCAGTGACTAGCATCAATAAAACCCATACCCTCGACAATACTTAATTCCTTAGGTCTAGAATCAGTAGTGCCTCCATTGAACCAGCAAAGCGAACCGGCACTGCCGCCGCCCATGACTACCCCCTTATCATATGCTTTTTTGAGCGCAGTATCGATGCCTTGAGCTTTCCAAATGGCAAGCATGTTCAAGGTGTTTCCGCCACCTACGACAATAGCATCCATTCTTTGGATAATGTCGTCAAAGCTTTCTTTTTGATCGTAAGAATTGATCCATACGCTCATCACGTGAGGAACCACATTGATCTGGGAACAGACTTCGTGAAAGGAGTTGATATAGTCTATATCCTCTCCACTTGCTGTAGGAATAAAGCAGAGGTTAGGGTTTTTCTTTCCGGTAGCCTCTGCCATGTATTTTAAAAACGGAACGGTATGCCGTCCACTACCATAAATAACCAATTGTTTTTGCATGTGCTGTGCGAATTGAATTGATTAAAAATAGCGGGATTTTTGCAGAAAAACTATTCGCTTCTATTAGAATCGCTTCGTTTTTTAGGTCTGCTGGTATTTCTATTATTTTTTCCCCTGAAGTTGGAGTTGCCCGATTTGTTCTTAGGTTTCCCTTGACCACCAGACCTACCATTAGATCTTGGTTGTCTTGGCGGACGATCATCTTTTTCTTCCTCAACATCATCTGTAAATTGATGTTCTGGCATACGGGGAACTTCTTGTTTAATCAATTTTTCAATATCCCGTAAGTAAGGTCTTTCTTCTTTATCGCAGAAAGAAAGTGCGGTACCACTGGCACTTGCACGACCTGTTCTACCAATACGGTGCACATAGGTTTCCGATACATTAGGAAGGTCATAATTGACCACTAAGGATAGTTCTTCCACATCGATACCCCTTGCGGCAATATCCGTAGCGACCAATACCTTTAATTTTCCGTCCTTAAAATCACCCAAGGCTTTTTGTCTTGCGGTTTGTGATTTGTTCCCGTGAATAGCCGCAGAGCGAATACCGGCTTGGTCTAATTTCTTGACTATTTTGTTGGCTCCATGTTTGGTACGTGAAAATACCAAGACGGAATCTTTAGGTTGTTGTTCCAATAGATGGACCAATAATTTAGGCTTGTTGCCTTTACTTACAAAATAGACACCTTGTTCTACTTTTTCTGCGGTCGCCTGTTCCGGTTTTATGGTCACACGTTCAAAATCGCCTAACATCTTGCGGGAAAGTTCAACGATATCTTTGGGCATTGTGGCCGAAAAGAAAAGTGATTGCCGTTTTGAAGGCAATTTTGCTATGATTTTTTTGATATCGTGAATAAAGCCCATATCTAACATTTGGTCAGCTTCATCGAGTACCACATGTTCCAAATCCCTGAAGGAAATAAAACCTTGGTCCATTAAATCTAACAAACGCCCTGGAGTAGCAATCAAAATATCAACCCCACCTTTTAATGCGTTTACTTGTTTTCCTTGTTTAACACCACCAAAGATGACGGTATTCCGCAGTCCGGTATGTTTTCCATACGCCGTAAAACTTTCACCAATTTGTATGGCCAATTCTCGTGTTGGGGTAACGACCAAAGCCTTTACTTTTCGTTTGGTCTGGCTCAAACTGATGCCTTCGTATAAATGATGAAGTATAGGAATACCAAAAGCGGCCGTTTTTCCGGTACCTGTTTGTGCAACACCCAAAAGGTCTTTGCCTTTTAATAAAATGGGTATGGATTGTTCTTGAATTGGAGTAGGATGAGTATAACCTTCAGCGGCTAAAGCTTTTAGGATAGGTTCGGCGATGCCGAGTTCTTTAAATGTCATAATTTTTTATAAGGGGCAAAGGTACGATTAAACGTTGAGAGTTGGTAAGGATGGTTATTAGTGTTTTTAAAAGGGAAAAGGAGATGATAAAGAGGAGAAGAGAAAATAGAGAAGAGAGGAGCGACAAGAGACAAGAGAGAATAGATGGTTAATATGTACCGAGTGCGATATATAGTTTTGCCTAAAAAGTAGGGGAGTGTATAGAATATCTTCTTTTGGTAGTGCTTAAACCCTTTTCCGATTTATAATACTACAGATTGAACTTGAACTTGATTTTTGATTTATTTAATCTTGAACTTACCTCCGTTTTCAATCCATTTTATACTGGTGAAGTATCGGTCAACGACAGCTATTGTCGATAAGGTGATTTTGGATAGTGTGTCGTTTATCGACAACATTTTACACTTTATCCAGGCTATTGTAAACTAACGAGAATTAGGTGTTTTTCAGCGATTCACAACCTAGTTAAACATGACCTGTGGCGTTCTATTATTGTAACAAACGCAAGTCATGAAAACAATAATAACCATCATCTTCATCATCTTTTTAAGCTTCACCGCTCAAGCACAAAACGCTACCACTGAAGTAAAGGTTGAAACTGTTGAAATGACTATCGTTACTGAAACTTCTTACGAGTTAAATCTTGAGACTACAACAGAAGTTGCTCGTTTATACAAGTCTAAGGATGCTAAAATCAAAAAAGAATTGAATTTCTTAACTCCCGCTGATAAACCTAAAATGGCTTAAATCTTAGCAGTTAGTATTAGTATTAGTTATTAGCTCCGGTTTTTTAACTAAATTTTATATTCCAGATGCAACTTTTGAACTTGAACTTGAACTTGAACTTGTTTTTTGAATTTGAGTTTAAGCCTGAACTTGTCTCTTGAACTTGAGTTTTACCTTTATAGTCCTACCATCGCTGCCTCTGCACAGCGCTCACCGTCCATTGCGGCGGAAACGATACCACCGGCATAACCGCCACCTTCTCCACAAGGAAATAATCCTTTGATGACCGGATGCTCCAATTGCTCGTTTCGAGGGATGGTGACAGGGGAGGAGGTTCTTGATTCTACACCTACAATATTTGCTTCGGACGTATAATAGCCGTGCATTTTCTCACCGAAAGCCTTAAAACCTTGACGAAGACGTCCTCCCAATAATTTCGGTAAAAGGGAATGCATTGGGGCGGAATTCAATCCAGGTTGGTAGGAGGTAGGATTCAAGTCTTGGGATAAGTTTCCTTCGACAAAATCGGTCAATCGCTGTGCGGGAGCCGATTGTCTTCTTCCGCCAGAGGTAAAGGCCAAACGTTCCAAATCCTTTTGATATTCCAATCCTTTTAAGGCCCCAAACTTCTCGTATTTGCGAATATCCTTATCCACATCGATTTCGACTACAATTCCGGAATTGGCATATAGGTTGTTCCGTTTTGACGGAGACATGCCGTTAACAACTACTTCACCCGGGGCGGTTGCAGCGGGAACGATAAATCCACCCGGACACATACAGAACGAATACACCCCTCTGTGATTTACCTGCTCCACCAAACTGTAAGAAGCGGCCGGTAATAATTCACTTCGCTCCCCTGAACAATGGTATTGAATACTGTCAATTATGTGTTGTGGATGTTCCACCCGTACACCCATGGCAAAAGATTTGGCCGTAAGTGCAATATCCTTTTTATGTAAAAGTTCAAAAATATCCCGGGCCGAATGTCCTGTGGCCAGAATTAGTCGGTCTACCGCCATTTCATCAGTATCATTCAGAACTATCGCTTTTAGCGTATTCTTTTTGATGACAAAGTCCGTCACTTTAGTATTGAAATGAATTTCGCCACCATGATGCAGAATCGCTTCCCGTATGTTTTGTACAATTTTAGGGAGTTTATTCGTGCCAATATGCGGATGTGCATCTACCAAAATTTGGTCCGTTGCGCCATGGAAGACCAAACTTTCAAAAATACGGCGTACATCACCCCGTTTTAAGCTTCGGGTATAGAGTTTACCATCGGAATAGGTGCCGGCACCACCTTCCCCAAAGCAATAATTACTTTCTCCGTTGACGATATGGTCTTGATTGATGGCCTTCAAATCACGTCTACGTTCCTTTACATCTTTACCTCGTTCTAAGACAATGGGTTTGTAACCTAATTCCAAACACCTTAGAGCGGCCCACATTCCTGCGGGACCAAATCCTACAATATGAATTGGTTTAGCGTTAGAAACATCTTTATACTCAAAGGAAACCTGGTCTTTAGGTTTAGGTTCGTCTATGTAAATTTTTAATTTGTAGTTGAATACGATTTTTGGTTTACGTGCATCGATGGATTTCCGAAGTACTTTCAATTGAAAAGAATCTTCGGGAATGCCCAAATATTTTGCGGTTCGTAATTGAAGACTACCGGGGGTCGCTTCTTCCTTTAAGCGTTAACCTTAGCTGTACATTTTTGACCATGTTGCAAAATTAAATCAAATAATGCGATTGGGTAATTAAACTTATAGTTGCTTTTAGCAATGTCCAGTTCTACAAATGCAAAATGCCCGATAACTTTTGAAAGCTATCGGGCATTCTAATTTTTCTTAGAACAAAATTTATTCGTTTTTTACATCGTACCGGTCTAACATCATTACTTTATCCCAAGCGGCAACGAAATCGGTCACAAAACGTTTATGTGCATCATCTGCAGCATAGACTTCGGCAAGATTGCGAAGTTGAGGATTGGAACCAAAAATTAAATCGCATCGGGTTGCTGTGTATTTGGTAGCACCGGTTTCACGGTCATTTACATTAAATAAAGTTTCGTCAGCATCCTGAGGTTTCCACTCGTAGTCCATACTGGTAAGTACCTGAAAGAAATCAGTTGTCAACTGCCCTGGACGTTCCGTGAACATTCCATGCTTGGAATGATCAAAATTCTGGTCGAGCACACGTAATCCGCCCACTAAAACCGTCCATTCCGGAGCGGAAAGATTCAGTAATTGCGCACGGTCCAAGAATATACGTTCGGCTTGAACTTTATAACCCACTGTGTCATTGTGATAGTTTTTAAATCCGTCAGAAACGGGTTTCAACCAATCAAAACTTTCCACATCGGTTTGTTCAGGAGAGGCATCGGTACGACCTGGGGTGAAAGGAACATCCACTTCCATACCTGCATCCTGAGCTGCTTTACCAATGGCCACACAACCTCCAAGCACGACTAAATCTGCCAATGAAACTTGCTTATTTCCGTTCTGCTTATTCTTGAAATTACTTTGAATACCTCTTAGTGTACTAAGTACGGAATTCAATTCGTCAGGTCTGTTTAAATCCCAATTTTTTTGCGGTGCCAAAGCAATGCGTGCACCATTGGCGCCACCACGTTTATCGCTATGGCGGTATACGGCAGCAGATGACCAAGCAGCATTGACCAAGGCAGAAACATTGAGATCACTATCTAAAATCATTTCTTTTAAGTCCGCCACATCGATAGCATCTATAATTTCATAATCTCTACGGGGAACCGGGTCTTGCCAAATCATATCCTGACCAGGAACTTCCGGACCCAAATAGCGGTCCTTAGGTCCCATATCACGGTGTGTTAACTTGTACCAGGCTTTAGAAAAGGCATCGGTAAAGTAATCAAAGTCGTTTAAAAACTTCTGGCAAACCTGGTTATAGGCAGGATCTACTTTTAAAGCTAAATCTGAGGTCATCATCATCAGGTCATCCATCTTACCTTCTATATGCGCGTCTGGTGTTTTAGGTGCGCTGGCATCCTTGGGTGTCCATTGTCCTGCACCTGCGGGACTCTTTTTTTGTTCCCAATCAAATTTGAATAGGTTGATCAAGTAATTGTTATCCCACTGGGTAGGATCTGGTGTCCATGAACCTTCGATACCATTTGTGGAAGTGTGCTCAGCGTTACCAGATGCTACCGGGTTGTGCCATCCAAATCCCTGTAAGTGCATCGGGGCTGCTTCTGGAGCTGCACCTATTTTAGCAGCGGGTACGGCACCGTGACTTTTACCAAAGGCATGACCGCCAGCGATTAAGGCCACCGTTTCTTCATCGTTCATCGCCATACGTTTAAACGACTCGCGGATGTTACGGGCAGAATCCATAGGGTCCATGTTGCCACCTGGTCCTTCTGGGTTCACATAAATTAGGTTAGAATGCGTCGCCGCTAACGGATTTTCCAAATCGTGATAATCGTCTTTTGGCCCACCTACCCAACGTAGTTTTTCATTAACCATCTCATCAGGATGTCCCAGATGGTCCGTGCTTTTAGGAACTTCGTCAATACGTTTTCCGTCCCAGAATTCTGGTCCCCAATACGTACTTCGGTCCGGTTCCCATGCATCTCGGCGGCCGCCCCCAAAACCGAAAGTGGGGAAATTCATGATTTCTAAAGCACAGTTTCCGGTCAAAACAATTAGATCTGCCCATGATAATGCTGCACCATATTTTTTCTTAATGGGCCAGATAAGTCTACGGGATTTGTCAATATTGCCATTATCCCACCAGGAGCTAATAGGAGCAAAACGTTGCATAGCTTGAGCTGCGCCACCACGACCATCTGCAATACGATAGGTACCGGCAGAATGCCACGCCATACGTATCATTTGTGGACCGTAATTATTGTAATCTGCAGGCCACCAATCTTTAGAGGTAACCAATAACTCCTTGATATCCTTTTTTAGTTGTTCAAAATCAATTTTATTAAAGGCCTCTTTGTAGTTTTCATCACTTAAAGGATTGGAAACCGGTTGTTCCTGATGCAATAATTCGACCTGTAGTCGGTTTGGCCACCAGTCGTCAATTTGTGGAGCGGTACCTAATGCACCTCCTATTCGTGTTCCTCTAAATGGGCATTCCGTTAGTCCTTCAGGATTATTAATGTCTTTCATAGCTTTTTTTGTGTTTATAATTGTATTGGAATTTTTTGGAAATAGCGGTTCAAAGCGATATCCATTTTCATTTCAAAAGATGAAAAGCAGATTTCTATAAAATTAGGGTATGCAGGTAGGCACCAAAGTGCCCAATTGAATAAATAATTGATGCAAATTGATTTCAATCCAATAAAGACTGATGTTTTCTATTTTTCGTTGAAAATAGGGTTCATTGAATCATTTCAATTGTGCTTTAACAACCCTCCTTAAAAGTTGGCCGAATTGAAACCCTAGAGCGAAAAGATTGGTGTATTTAAGAATCGTTTTATACATCAAATCTATATTTTGCTAATTCTTACGTGAATATTTTCTACTCACTTTTATAAAGCGATATTTAACATCATCATAGAATAAACTGACTAGAAGTATAAAAGCGGCTAGGAGCAAGGTGTTCAATTTAAAATCCAATTTGGAATATAGAAAACCCCCTAGGAGTCCGCCCGCAAAAAAGGAAAGTATAATCGCTATTCGCAGTTTAATGGTTGCTTTTAATGCTTGTCTCAATGGATAGGATCTGGGGAAGAACAGCTGGGAGAGTTCTATTCCTAAATCGGTGAAAAGTCCCGTTAAATGAGTGGTTCTTACTACGGCATCGGAGATTTTAGTTACATAGGAGTTTTGCATTCCCATGGCAAAGAGCATTACACAAATCAATACATTAGGGTGACTTAGTTGGAATATGTTACTGAATAGCGCTATGGATATAAGTAGCATGGATTCTATGAGGGTGGGTAGGACAAAGACATTCAATTTTTTATTCTCCTTAAAAAATTCAATCAAAGAACTAGAAGAAAATGAACCAAGTAGAAAGGAAAAAATATAGATAAAATAGATGGTTCCCTTCCAAAATTCAAATTTTGAAACGTCGTTCATAAAGAGCGCAAAATGGCCGGTTACATTGGTGGTGAGTTGCGCAAAAGCTAAAAAACCACTAACATTTACGATACCCGCTACAAAGGATAAAATGGTGGCAATGCGTAGATTATGTTTTGAGGTTCTGCTTTTGCCCTGATGTCTAAACATTTTTCTTTACCAGTTTCCAAACACGACTGTATATGATTTCGGCTAAACTCCAGTCGTATCCATCAAAGTTGGTGGTGTTGTTAAATTGAATGACTACGGTATCCAGTTCCTTGTCATATTTGGCAAAACTCTGGTAGCCAGGAAGCAAACCTGTATGTTCGTAGACGTAAATGGAGGAATAGATTTCCTGTTCCCCTTTATTAAACACGGAACCATCGTTTAGTGCTCGTAAAAATTTCCCTACGTCTTCTGCGGTAGCTAGCATTAGCCCTGTATTTTCTGTTTTAAAATCTTGATTTTCTCCCACGTAATACCCGCTCATTACATTGGATATATCCACATCATCAAGCGAACCAAAAGTATGATTGAGTTGAAGGGGAGTCAAAATCTCTTCTTTGATATATTGTTGATGAGGATAACCCAATACCTTATCAATGAGATTGGAAATCAGCATATAATTGGTATTTGAATATCCATAATCCTCACCAGGTTCAAAATTAGCCGGTAAGTCCAATGCGTATTCAAGTGTTTCCTGCTTGTTTTTTGGTGGTTTTGTCCAATAATCAGGATGATCTACAAAATTAGGAATGCCACTACGATGTTGTACCATCATCCTCAGGGTGATTTTATTGGCATTTTCAATCCTTCCTACAAGTTCTGGAAAGTAATCTGCAAGGGTTTTATCCAAAGATAAACGTTCGTTTTTCACCAATTTAGTAACAGCGACAGCAATATATAATTTGGTGATACTGGCAATTTTGAATAAAGCCTCTGGATAGGCGGGTATTTTATCTTTTCGGTCATGCCAACCCGCGGCATAATATTCTGGGGGTTTGCCTGCTTGATCTACATAAACAATCATTCCATCAAATCCATGATCTATACCTTCCTCCAATTGCTCCTGAATTGTATCGGGTAGCGGTAAAATCCAGGCTTTTACCAAAATCCAAGGCACGAACCATAATGAGCCAATGCTAGCCGCAATGAATAGAGTTTTTAAGATTCGTTTTGCTTGGTGAGTCGCCATGAGTTTTTAGTCCTTTGTTTTTTATGTTCGGTAGGTATTGGAATATAGCAAGTTAATAAAGTAATGGAGAAGCGCAGCTTATTAAGAAGTTATTAATGAATGAACTTCATAAGGAGATTGTTTTTTAAATTCTTTAAAGGATATATTTCATGTTCATGTTCATGTTCATGTTCATGTTCAAGTTCAAGTTCAAGTTCAAGTCATGTCATGTCATGAAGAAAATACGGAAGTGGTTGAATTAGTTTAACCTTTTATGCGGTAAAGTTTCACGGTTTGGATGATGAGTAAAGGATACTAGACTCTATTCCTCAATTGCCACGTTTAAAAAGTCTACTAACGGTTTAACCGTTTTGAAATAATCAACGATTTTTTCAAAATCAGGTCCGATTGTATTTCTTTATCGGTAATGGTTTCCTGTGTATAGAATCCTTTCATTTTTAGAAATTCGATGGCAGGGTTCTATCTTCAAATCTTTAGGACTTCTGAATAACGTTCTAGAGTTATGGATTCCACTTGGATATTTTATTTGGAAATCTTTGTCATCAAGAATTTCATTCCATTCGTCAAAGGAGGCGTTTATTTCACTTCGTATTTTCTTTAATTCGGTCCTTGTGGATTATAAACTCCCCCACCTACAAAACAATTATTGGGTTCTATATGCACATAAAAAAGCGGAATGACTGTTTTTACGTTCTGATTCAGCACAATGTAATAATCGGTTTTATAGGGTGTTTTGTCCTTAGAGAATCGCAAATCTCGATTCAGTCGTGTAATACACTTTTTTGGATTTAAGTCCGCTTGTGCAACTCCTAAATCAAACTCAGATACAGAATCGATAAGAGCCTGCGTCATGTTTAAAATTTCATCTTTCGCAAAATTATAATCCGACCTATTTTCGTCCAGCCATTCCTTGGAATTATTGGCACCCAATTGTTTTAAGAATCCGAGTGTTTTTTTCTATCATTTGATGTGTTATCTAAAGTCCATTTTATAGTCATTTTTTTTAAGCTTGTGGCCAACCACTAACAATTATGATTTCTTAGAAGAAAGTAAGGTTGTTTGGAAACCTGAAGATTCCGTTTATAATTTTGAAAATTCATTAAGATTTTCCCAATAATTATTTTTCAATTGTATTCATTGACAATTTATTCATTCCCAGCTTTGTAAATGGCGTCTAGCAAGCTTCCTTTCTCTTTCGTGTCATTGCCTAATTCCCAGAACATTATACCGCCAAGACCTTTCTCCTTTGCATATTTAGTTTTTAAGGCTACGGATACCGTATCGTCATAGGACACCAATAGGCTGTCTGTGGCATTGTACATAAAAGGGGCCATTGCCTTTTCATCCCAGAACCGTTGAAAGGTAGTATCCGCCTCATATTCGTCTCTAATTTCATGATAGGCCATCCATCCAATATGGAGACCTTTACTTTTCTGATATAATCCCTTGTTGATAGGGGGAACACCTTTCCAAACCCTACCATAAAAAGCACTTCCGATGACAATCTGCTTAGGGGCTACACCCTCTGCTATAAGGAAATCCACTATTTTTTGAATCGAACGCGGATCACTATCTAAATTTTCTCCGCTTTTAAAAAGGCTGTCAAGTTCTACTTCAAAGGGAGTTCCTTTAATCTCTTCAGCCCTTACGGCACCCAAAGGCGTGTGATGACCAGTGTACATAGAAACGCCGGATACTTGGTCGTAGGTCATTACATTTGTGTAATTGGCATATTTCATGACTTCGCTCAATTCGATAAAATCGTAATAGCGTTTCCAACCGGCAGACGCGAATGTCAATATTTTAGGTTGGTCAAAAGTGTCCAACATTTCACGTAAACCTTTCATTAAAGCTGTGAAATTTTTGGTATCCTCCTTGCGCGCCATGGTGCCTGCCCCTGATATTCCAGGATATTCCCAATCCATATCCATACCGTCCAGTTGATACTTTTCAATAAATTCATGTGCACTGTTAATGAATTTTTGACGCGAATCTTCGGTGAGTGCCATATCTGAAAATCCATCAGCGCCCCATCCACCACAAGCGATCATAACTTTTAAATCGCGATTTCTGTTTTTCTGTTTTACCAGAGCCTCCAACTTTGGTCCTGCTTCCTCAGGATTTCGGAATTTCATTTCCCCATCGATGACATTTGTGAAGGAATAAATGATATGGGTTAGTTTTTCAACGGGAATTTTTTCTGGTTCGTATGGGTTTTCGGCCACATAATAGGCCATAATCACAGTTTCGGATGAAGGTTCTATTTGCGTAACTTTCTTATTCTCTTTCTTTGACTGTGGTGAACAGCTCAATATGAAAATAATAAGGAGCAGTTGTGAAAGGATAAGATTTTTACGCATCATATTGTGTTTTAAGTCTTTGCAGATTAGTTTTAAAAAGAGTATTCTAGGTCTAAATTTTTTAGGGAACTAGTTTGGACATAGGGGTAGCAATTTAATTAAATACATATAAATTTTGATCGGTAAAAGAATCAAAAATCTATTTATTCTAAAATCTGGTGTTTGCAATAACAATTGGTTAATTATAAGAAATGCTGAAGTATAGGTTTTATACACCTCTTATCCCTTTTATTGGACAAGGACCAAAGGCCCGGTGCAAGGAACAAAGTCTCCAAATATACCAGTAATAAGACCTATTATGGGCTAACAAGCTAATGCACCTAACGACCATCGGCTACAACCTGAAAAAGTACTTGAAATTCGAATGGAAACGGGTGAAAAGCGGAACGGGGCAACTTGCTTTGACGAAAGCACTTAAAAATGTCCTTCAACACCTGTTGAGTTCCTTTATAAAGCCTGTAAGATTGACGTTTCAATTCTGAACGGAAAAGGAAAAAGACCCGTAGAGAGGCTAATATTCATCTATTATTTGACCGATTAGGGGCTTGTGCAACGGTTACTATTGTTAGCTGTAGTTATTTTTTTCATTCCCAATGTCGTAACTAAAATTCCAGATACAAACAGAACCCAATAGATAAAACCAAAATTTAGTCCATTTACCCATTGAAAAAAGGATTCTCCATAAATTACGTACAGCATTGCAAACAAATTATTTAAAAAATGCATTCCAATAGTATACCAAATATTTTTTGTTCTGAAGTATACAATGCATGCAATTACTCCAAAAATAAAGGTTGAAATTAGACTGCTTGGGGTTTCGAAATGAATAGCTGAAAAACATAGGCTTGAAATGATGATTGCAATTGAAATTTTGTTTCGTTCCAAAAGTTTTTTAAATAAAAATTTTCGAAAAAATAGCTCTTCAAAAATCGGTGCGATTAATAGGCTTGAAACTCTGAAATAGATGAAAGAAGAATCAATTCCAACGAATCTTTGCCTGTATGGTGGAATATTGGAAGTCCGAAAAAAGTCTAAAATTTTTTCGAAATCATAAAATGGTTGATTTACAAAGCCAAGTCCAATAACTATTAATACCAGATATGGGAATAGTTTCAAATCCATCTTTTTATAGTCAAAAAGCGTTTTCAAATTTTGTGTCCAAAAAAAGTAAAATATGATTAGATAAGAAATAAGACTACCTAAAATCACAATAAGATAGATATGGTCTTTAAATCCCTCTCCGATTAACTCCGTGTATTTGTAAAGTCCCACTAAAATAAGTTGTGGAATGTACCATAAAATCATTAATAAAACTGTGAGTAATATGGCTTTGATTATTCTCAATAAGATGGTTTTTTATAATTACAGCTAACGTTTGAGCTAAGCGTAGTGCGGAAGCAAGGAAACCTTTTGTTTCCGTCTGCGTACGAAGCTAAAGCTTATTGTTTTGATTTATTTTTTCTTGTTCTAAAGCTAATAAAGCTCTAGCTTTTAGGATTAATTCCAAGCTAACCGCATACATAAGCATACTGCCTCTAAACAAACCTAGTGCATGAATTCGTTCATTTTCATCCCTAATTTGCATAACTTCTTTTCCTTTTTCGAACGAATCATCAGCAGCAAGTTTTAGACTTAAAGAATGTTCTTCATATGTTAACCATGAAAGTGAAGATCTTATCTCGTAATATTTTTTGATGCTCAATATTTTCTAAATTTTGGAATTATGTTTTAATGATTTACAACGTAAGGATATAGATCATATGATCTATATATCTTTTATATGTAGAACTAAGATAGGAGATTTTTTATGCCATTAAAGGAGGTTTTGGACACATGGGCATAAATTGTACTGCTTTGCGTCTTTAGCAATTTTTTACAAATCATTTGTTGGTGACTGGTATAGATGTTCTTTGAATACAAAAATTAGTGGGTAATGGTTCTATTCAAGCCACTCAGGTATATTATATCCTTAATATACCTCATATTCCTTTTTATAGGCCAAGGGAGTAAACTGGGTAATGGCCTTAAATTGTTTATTGAAGTTGGATAGGGTTTGGAATCCGCTTTCATAACAAGCTTGGGAAACGTTCATTTTTTCTTGTATCAACAATTTACAAGCGTGCCCAATACGTATTTCGCTTACAAATTGCGAGAAGGATTTATTGGCATGTAGTTTAAAATAGCGGCTAAACGAGGTCGGGGTCATATTGGTAAGTTGCGCCAAATCCGTCAACGCCATTTTCTGTTTAAAGTTTTTCATGACATAGGCGTATACGGTATACATGCGTTCGGTATCCGCTTCCCGTAGCGTATTGGTATACCCGGGGCTGGCTAAAAGTTGGTATTCTTTGGTGTGACTTATAAAATCCAGCACTTTTAGTAATTGTAAAATTCCCTCAAAACCTTCTAAGGGAATCAGTTCCAATAAGAGTTTCTGTAATGTTTGTGCCGTTTCGCCCGTAAATTCCATTCCCCGTAAACTTTTATGGAATACTTGTCGTAAACGTATGGCTTCATCGGTCTGTAGCAGGTTGTCGCCCAAAAAATGATCATGAAAATAGATAACGACCCCTTCAGACCAGGCAATATTCTTCTCTTGGTCCATCTCATGATCACTACGCCATAAATGGGGTAGGTTAGGTCCTGTAAAAGTAATATCCCCGGCCTTAAATGGTTTTACACTATCCCCAATAAACCGCGTACCACTTCCTTTTAAGACCATGAAGAGTTGATATTCTGGGTGAAAATGCCAATGTGGGTCAAATACTGGTTCCTTTAGGTATTTGGCCAAAAAGGCCCTTGACTCCGGAATTGGTGATTTTTGAAGTGCGTTTTTCAATTGGGACTACGGTTTAAATTCAATTTCAAAAGCTATAATTACCTACTAATTTATCAAAAAAACACCATTATTTCATTTTAGATGATATAAAACAGTCAGTATGTGATAATTCACAGTGAATTTTGAAACTTCTTTTTTAGTAATATTGAGAGTAGCAAAATCAACAACTTATGAAACTCAAGAATTTTATCGCTCCATTACTCATTGTATTTCTTCTTTTTTCGGCCTGTTCGCCAAAGAAAAAAGAACGTGTAGATGACCAACCCCGCAGAATAGAACTGTTGTTTTTGGGACATGAAATAGAACACCATAACTCTAGGGCCTATTTCCCCATTTTGGCTTCGGCATTGAGTAAGGATGGTATTAATATAACGTATACGGAGCAACCCTCAGATTTGAATTCCAAGAATTTAAATCAGTATGATGGGCTCATTGTTTACGCCAACCATGAGGAGATAACTAAGCCGGAAGAAAAGGCTTTGCTTGATTTTGTAAAAGGAGGAAAAGCCTTCATTCCTATTCATTCCGCCAGTTTCTGTTTTAAGAATTCTCCGGAATATATCGACTTGGTAGGGGCACAGTTTATGAGTCACGAGACCGGTACGTTCACTGCTGAAATCGTAAATAAGGAACACCCTATCACCAAAGACTTAAAACCTTTTGAAACTTGGGACGAAACTTATGTTCATGATAAAATAGCGGATGATATTACGGTTTTGATGGAACGGGTAGAAGGTGACTATAGAGAACCGTGGACTTGGGTAAAAACCGCTGGTGAAGGAAAAGTGTTTTACACGGCTTATGGTCACGATGAGCGTACCTGGAACAATCCTGGGTTTCAGGAATTGGTGAAATCCGGAATTCTTTGGGCCGTTGATGATCAAGCCAAAACCAATTGGGAAGCATTTATGAAAGATATGCCGACCTTAACATATGAGGAACGTGCTAATATTCCTAATTATGAAAAGCGTAATCCAGCACCAAAATTCCAGTTGCCTTTAACGCCAGAAGAATCCCAAAAATTTATTCAAGTACCAGCCGGATTTGATGTGGAATTATTTGCATCGGAACCAGATATTATAAATCCCATCGGTATGAACTGGGATGAAAGAGGCCGTTTATGGGTTATAGAAACCGTGGATTATCCTAATACCGTACGAAACGATGATAGTATTGGTGATGATAAAGTAAAGATTTTAGAAGATACCGATGGTGATGGTAAGGCCGATAAGGTGACCGTATTTGCCGATAAATTGAACATCCCGACCAGTTTTGCCTTTTATGATGGTGGTATCGTTGTGTCACAAGCACCGGAATTTATCTTTTTGAAAGATACCAACGGTGATGATGTAGCAGATGTTAGGGAAACCGTTATCGAAGGTTGGGGTACGTTCGATACCCACGCAGGTCCGTCCAATTTACAATACGGTATAGACAACAACCTTTATGGTGTGGTAGGGTATTCCGGATTCGAGGGCAGTATTTTTGATCAGGATTTTAAATTCAATCAGAACGTATATCGATTTTCGCCCAAGCACAAAACTTTTGAAGTGTTGACCAATACAAGTAATAATACCTGGGGATTGGGCTTAACCGAAGATAATTCCATTTTCGCATCCACCGCAAATAATACCCACAGTGTATTTTTAGGAATACCCAATGCTAATTTCAATCATGTAAAGGGAATTGGAACGGATGGTAGTGCTAAAATAGATGGCCACTACGCCATGCAACCAATCACACCAAATTACAGACAGGTTGATGTTTTTGGCGGATTTACGGCCGCTGCCGGACATCATTTCTATACCGCTAGGGAATATCCGGAAGCCTATTGGAACAAAATAGCTTTTGTATGTGAACCCACCGGAGGATTGGTGCATCAAGCTATTATCGAGAAGGATGGTGCAGGATATTTGGAAAAAGACGGTGGAAATCTATTTGCATCGGCCGATGAGTGGTCCTCACCGGTAGAAGCCAAAACGGGTCCGGACGGAGTGGTTTGGGTAGCGGATTGGTATAATTTCATCGTACAACATAATCCTACTCCCAATGAGGAAAGAGGGGGGTATGATGCGGAAAATGGAGAAGGAAATGCCTATGTAAATCCATTGCGTGATAAAAGTCATGGCAGAATTTATAGAGTGGTGCCAAAATATGATTACGAGTACGAGCCAATGACGCTTTCAAAGGACAATCCAGACGAACTTGTTTCCGCTTTAAGCAGTGATAATCAATTTTGGAGATTAACGGCGCAACGTTTATTAGTAGAGCGCGGGGAAAATGAAGTATTGAAAGATCTTTATAAACTGGTCAATAAAAAGGAAGTGGATAACGAAGGATTGAACAATGCCGCGTTACATGCACTTTGGACTATCGAAGGTCTTGGAGCTTTGGAATCTGATGATAATGCCCTTGGCGTAGTAAAAGGTGCATTATACCATAAAGCGGCCGGTGTTCGTAAGGCGGCGATTCAAATACTACCTAAGGATGAGGATACGGATGATGCCTTGTTCAAGGCGAATACCTTGAACGACAGAAATCCAAATGTACAATTAGAGGCTTTACTCTATTTTTCGGAAAGACCTTCTTCCCGAAAAGTAGGTTCGCTTATTTATGATCTTGGTAAGAACGAGGCTGTACTAGCGGATACCTGGTTGTTTAAAGGGCTATATGCGGCGGCGGCCCAACATGTCGATGGATTTTTAAATGCATTTACTGCTGCGAACCCAAATTTTAAAGGACCATCAGAAATGAGTAATGATATGAGTGTTGCTAACTATGATGATACGGATTGGGAAACCATGGATATACCTCAATATATTGAGGATGCCGGTCTTGAAATCGATGGGGTAATTTGGTTCCGAAAAGAAGTGACGCTACCAGCATCTGCGGCTGGTAAAGAAGGAACAATTTCTTTAGGTCCTATTGACGATTCAGATATTACCTATATCAACGGTATAGAAATAGGGAGCATGGCAGCCAGTTATAGTGCCAATCGTAAATATGAAATACCTGCCGGGGTCTTAAAGTCCGGTAAGAATATCATTGCTGTTAGGGTTGATGATACCGGAGGTGAAGGAGGTATTTACGGTAGACCATGGCAATTGAACCTTATTCTAGGGGAAACCAGGTATCCACTTGCAGGACCATGGAAATATAAGGTAGAAAAGAACTACAGTAGTCAGGACAAGAAAACATATACTGAATCCGATATGGCTGGCTTGCTTATGAAGAATTATGGAGCGCAAGGTGCAGCTATTGCAGATGAATCCGAGTCTATTTCCAATGCCAAAATCATTGTAATTAAAACGATTACCAATGAGATGAAATATGATATCACCCAATTTGAAGTAAAAGCCGGGGAAGAGGTAGAACTGGTACTGGAGAATCCAGATTTTATGCAGCATAATTTGGTCATTACCAAACCTGGTAAAAAAGAGACCGTTGGTGCAGCTGCAGATAAAATGGCAGCCGACCCAAATGCGGCCGAACGTAATTATGTACCTCAAACCAGTGATGTACTCTTTGCAACGCCATTGTTGAATCCAGACGACTCCTATTCGTTGAAGTTCAAAGCACCGACTACGCCGGGTGAATATCCATTTATCTGTACCTTCCCTGGCCACTGGCGTATCATGCAAGGAGTAATGATCGTAAAATAATAATGACAAAGTAGCATTCGAATGAATCAGAATATAGCATTTGGGGTAAGTACCTGGTTGTGGCAATCGCCTTTTACGACGGAATCTATTTCACTCTTTCCCAAAATAAAAAAAATGGGATTTGATGTGGTAGAAATTCCAGTGGAAGACCCTTCTTTAATTGATGCAAAAACAGTAAAAAAGGCCTTGCAGGATAATGGGCTGAAACCTTCTATATGTGTGGTTTTTGGAGATGATAAAGATTTGACGGGGGAGAATCCTCAATTATATGAAAACTGTTTTGAGCATGCTAGGGCTTGTTTTAACATCGCGAAAACATTGGATGCATCCTTCGTAGCAGGACCATTATATGCTGCAGTAGGTAAGGCACGTTTGGCTTCAGACGAACAACGAAAAGTAGAATGGCATAGGTCGGTCACCAATTTGAGGAAACTTGCAGCTATCGCCAAGGAATATCAGTTGGATATCGCCTTAGAGCCATTGAATAGGTTTGAGTCGGATTTAATCAATACGGCAGAACAGGTCATGCGTTTGATTACACGATATTGATGAAGAATGCATGAAAGTGGCTTTGGATGGTTTTCATATGACCATTGAGGAACAGGATATATATAAGGCCATACAAACCGTAGGAGATAAGTTGATACATGTGCAAGTTTCCGAAAACCATAGGGGCATTCCAGGAACTGGACTCACACCATGGACCCATTTTGCAAAAGGGTTGTCCGCTATTGATTACAAAGGGGCCATTGTTATGGAGAGTTTTACACCAGAAAATAGACAATTGGCAGCCGCAGTCAATATTTGGAGGAAATTAGCGGAAAGTCAGGACGATTTTGCCCAAAAAGGACTTGAATTTTTAAAGAGAACGTTTAACGATTAAGTAGCGAATAATGAGTAATAAAAAAATTAGAGTAGCAATTGTAGGATTAGGTTTTGGAGCCGAATTTATACCCATTTATAAAAAATACCCCAATGCCGAATTGGTGGCACTTTGTCAGCGAAATGAAGAAAAACTGAACGAAATCGCCGATGCTTTTGATATTCCAAAAAGATATACCTCCTATGAGGATTTATTAGCGGACGCTGATATTGATGCGGTACATATCAATACCCCAATTCCCAACCATGGCGAGCAATCCATAAAAGCATTAAAAGCAGGGAAACATGTCGCCTGTACCGTACCTATGGCTACCACAGTTGAAGAATGTAAACAAATCGTAGAGCTCACCGAAGAAACCGGATTGACCTATATGATGATGGAAACCGTGGTGTATGCCAGGGAATTCCTGTTCATGAAAGAGCTGTATGAAAACGGAGAGCTGGGAAAAGTACAATTTTTGAAAGCTAGCCATCAACAAGATATGGACGGGTGGCCAAACTACTGGCCAGGTTTACCACCCATGCATTACGCCACGCACTGTGTAGGTCCGGTTTTGGGACTGACCCAAAATGAAGCGGAATATGTTTCTTGTTTTGGTTCAGGAACCATACGCGAGGAATTGATTAAGGAATACAATTCACCCTATGCGGTAGAAACCACACATATTAAATTCCGTAATTCTGACTTGAGCGCACAGGTGTATCGTTCCTTATTCGATGTAGCCAGACAGTACCGTGAAAGTTTTGAAGTGTATGGTTCTAAAAAATCCGTAGAATGGCCATTGATAGAAGGGAAACCTTTAGTGGTGCATACCGCCAAAAAACCCGAACCGGAAATTCCGGAAGAAGTGGATAGTCCAGATTTCGCTAAACTATTACCCGAAGAAATCCAGTCTTTCACTACCAAAGGTGTTTATGATGAAGATGATAATACGCACTTGTCCTTTACCCAAGGAGCAGGTCATGGAGGTTCGCATCCACATTTAGTGCACGCCTTTATTGATGCTTTAGTTAATGGTACACCTGGTTATCCCAATGCCAGGCAATCGGCGAACATTACGTGTGTTGGTATTTTATCCCATGAATCCGCACAAAAAGGAGGGGAAATCATCAAATTACCAGATTTCACGTTCACCAACTAGAAACAACCAACCATTATATATATATTGAATTACAGTTCGGGTGTCTTAATCGACATTTCGGACTGTAATTTTTTTGTTTAAGAAGTAAGTGGACCATATTTGCGAATTCACCAAAAGCCAATTCAACTTTTAGAAAGATCAACTAGGAAATCCCTAAATTTAAATATTCAAGATTTTTTGATGAACGAAAAAAAAGAAGTGAGATTTTCAAATCGAAGGAAAGTGGGCACTTTGTCCAAAATTACTGGGATTAGCCTATTAATAACGCTGCTCTTGGTCGTCATTGATTTGATGTTCTCAGATTGGGAAGGCATCACCCTTTTTCGCACATTGCAAGATGCAGGAATCAGTTTTATCTATGCCTTTGCGCTGACTGTGGTGAACACATTTTATAGTGATTTTATTTCCACGAAATACAGTTGGGAGCGAGAAGGCAACAAACGGCTTTTTTATGGTTCCGTTGGTTCCATAGTATTGACTTTACTTGCCTATACAGTGGTACGTTGGTTTGTAGAGGTTATCATATTTGGAAGGGATTTTGATAAATATCTGGCCTCTGAAAACAAATACAATTATATAATTGCGCTTGGAATCACCCTAATCGCTTCCCTTTTTATACATGCATTTTATTTCTACAAAGCCCTTCAGGATACTAGGGTTAAGGAACAAAAAATCATTGCTGGTTCAGCTTCGGCCAAATTTGATGCCTTAAAGAATCAGTTAGACCCACACTTTTTGTTCAATAGTTTGAATGTATTGACCAGTCTAATCGAGGAAGACCCTGCACAGGCCCAAAAATTCACGACTTCGCTTTCGAAGGTATATCGCTATGTATTGGAACAGAAAAGTAAAACACTGATTTCTGTAGATGAAGAACTTCAATTTGCAAGAACCTATGTGCGCTTATTAAAAATGCGTTTTGAAGAAAGTATTGTTTTTGAGATTCCGGAGAAGGCATCCGATCCAGAGTTGAAAATTGTACCCTTATCACTTCAGTTACTGTTAGAGAATGCGGTAAAACATAATGTGGTAAACGCCTCCAGACCTTTACATATCAAAATTTACGAGGAAGACGGGTATTTATACGTTGCCAATAACCTGCAGGAGAAATCGGTGGTAAAGAAGAGTAGTGGAGTGGGTTTGCAAAACATACGCCAGCGCTATGCGATGCTCACCAACAAAGAAATGCAGATTTTTAAAACTTCGACCGAGTTTAAGGTCCGCCTGCCCATGTTACGAGCCATCGTCGAATATAAGGAGACTCAGGAATCTTTTATCAGTAGTAAGCGTTATGAGAAGGCAAAGGAGCGCGTAGAAGCGATTAAAGGGTTTTATGGTAATCTTACGGCCTATTGTATCGTCATTCCTGTTTTGGCCTATATCAATTACAGAACTACGAGTTTTACTTGGGTCATTTTTCCTGCCTTAGGTTGGGGTTTTGGCCTACTGGGTCATGGCCTAAAAGCCTTTGGCTACAATCCACTTTTTGGTAAGAATTGGGAAGAACGTAAGATTAAACAATATATGGAAGATGAGAATTTTTAACTAATAAACAATTCAGTCATTGAAACTTACAACTGGGTAGTTCTATTTTTTGAAACCAAGGCTTTTTTCTGAGATTTGAAGTATAGAAATAACAACAACTTTTAAATCTTTAAATTATGGAAACAAATAATTTCAACAATCAGAATTACAACTATGAAAAGGCAAAAGAAAAAGTAGCAGCGATAAAAAGCTTTTATGGTAATTTGTTAGCCTATTGCATTGTTATCCCAGTTTTGGCCTATATCAATTATAGGACTACTAGTTTTCCTTGGGTGTTATTCCCTGCATTAGGTTGGGGCTTTGGCTTATTGATGAACGGTCTTTGTGCTTTTGGCTATAACCCTATATTTGGTAAGGATTGGGAAGAACGTAAAATCAAAGAATACATGCAAAACTCTTAAATAGCTTCTTTATGGAAAATCAAAAATATATTAGGGCAAAGGAACGGGTAGAGACCATCAGAAATTTTTACGGAAAAATTTCGTCTTCATTAGTGACAATTTTGATTGTAGGAGCCATTAACTATTACCTTGACGAGTGGCGTCATCCCTGGTTTCTTTGGGTAGTTTTCGGTTTAAGTATAAGCCTTATTTTAAAGGCATTGAAAATTTTTAATTTGAATCCGTTTGTAAGTAAGGATTGGGAAGAGCGAAAGATTAAAGAATTTATGAAACAAGAAGAAAATCAACAACGATGGAACTAAACGAATTTGAACAAGCGGATAAAATGCTAAGGGCCAAGGCCAGGGTAAAGGAATTGAAAGGATTTTACATTCACCTACTTGTTTATATATTGGTGAACATTTTTATAACCACAACCACGGTGATGGCCAGAATGAACGCAGGTGAACATTTTAATGAAGCCTTTTTTAGTTTTGCTTCTTTTTCAACTGCAATATTCTGGGGAATAGGATTGGCTTTCCATGCTGCCAAGGCCTATAATTACAGTCCGTTTTTCAGTAAAGACTGGGAGCGGAGGCAAATACAGAAATACGTGGAAGAAGATAAAAAAGAGTCACAAAAATATAGCTAAAATGAACCAACTATATGCAGAAGGAGAACGCTTAGAGCGGGCCAAAAGGAGAGTGGCCGACATTAAAAAATTTTATAAGCACCTTAGCCTGTTTTTGATAGTTGATTTATTATTACTACTCATTGAATTAAATCTATCTAATTGGTATGTGAATTCTGCCAAACTAGACAAGGGTACAAGGCTTTGGTTGGAGTGGAATGTGATTAGTTTTCCCCTGATTTGGTTCATAGTTTTGGCCGTTCACGGACTCTATATCTTCAAATTCAAGTATTCCAATCGGACTCCTTTTAAACCAAGATTTTTTAAAGAATGGGAGCAAAAGGAACTTGCACGTATTTTAGAAAAAGAAAACCATTAATCAGAGTATTACAAACTTTAATAGTCGCTTAAAATAAAAAAACCAAACTGCCATGAAGACCATTATCATTGAAGATGAAAAACCTGCTGCACGAAGACTAAATAGAATGTTGGAGGAACTGGGCGTTCAGGTATCCACCATGTTGCATTCGGTTGAAGAGGCAATAGAATGGTTTCAGAACAACGAGCACCCAGATCTAATTTTCTTGGATATTCAACTTTCAGATGGGCTCTCTTTTGAAATTTTCGACGTGATTGAAGTACACAGTGCTATCATTTTCACCACCGCTTTTGATGAATATGCCTTGCAGGCCTTTAAACTCAATAGCATTGATTATATTTTAAAGCCGATTGATGATGAGGATTTGGAGCGGGCAGTCAACAAATACAAATCAAGATTTGCATCCACCAACCAAAATCAAAAAATAGCCTTGGATTTTGAGGATATCAAAAAATTATTGGTGAATCCACTAGAACGGGAATACAAAAAACGTTTTACGGCCAAAGTGGGTCAACATCTTAAAATAATCAATGCCGAAGATGTGGAGTGTTTTTATAGCGAGAACAAAGGTACCTATGCTGCTACTAAAGATGGTAGAAACTACCTGCTAGATACCACGTTGGAACAGCTAGAAAATGAATTGAAACCCCAGCAATTCTTTAGGGTAAGCCGAAAATATTACGTGAGTGTAGATCACATTAAAGATATTATATCCTATACCAATTCGAGATTGCAAATAAAATTGAACAACCATGCAAATCAAGAGATTATCGTAAGTAGGGAAAAGGTAAAAGACTTTAAGCTATGGTTGGAATAGTAATAGTAAATAATTGAAAATCAATCTATTTGGATGATGAATCTAAGTTATCTTCATCCAAATCTATTCTGTTTTCATCAAAGGCAGAGGGCAATAGCTTAGGAATCAATTTGATGAAAATAGGCAACAAAATTGCACCGCCAGGCAATATAAAAATAGCCAGTGAAGGTATGCTCTTAAAAATATCCAATAACTGGTTTTGAACTTTCTTCTTTTCTTCACTACTCAAATCCCGTACCGTAGATTTGGAAAGTAAGGTCACCAACTCCGCACTTTGAGAAAGTTCTTTATGTAAACGTTTGCTGTTTCTTAAGATCAGTTTTTTTACGATTTTACTCATACTATCGTAAAACTGATAGGCAAGGTTCTGTTCTTTTAAGTACGGTATTTTAGAAACGTTCAGCCTAAAGAAATCGGTAACATCAGAAATGGACTTGGAAATAAGTTCTTTTTGAAAACCTAAATCTTTTCCAATTCCAAAAATAAATTCAGATTCGGTATAATCCAAAGAATGGTCTTCCCAAACCGTAAGGCATGCCATATCTAAAAGATACCGATTCTCCCAGTTATCTTTGTTATTCAGGAGTCGGTCTCTGTAAGAACCATCAAAAGTATGGTCTGCACTATTGATATAGGTTAAGGACGAAGCCAATAATTGGGACAATTTATTATCACTCCTATTTTTTTCCTTCGAACTGAACGCATGATAGGTGATGTTAATGGCCAAATATTCTATTTCTTCGGCTTTTGCTTTAAGGTCTACGTTTTCAATCAGATACTGTTTAAAAAGTAATATGTCTATAAACAATAGCGAATTGGTAATTAGGCTATTAAAGGTTTTACTGAAAATATTATCCTCTATATAGATACGGGATGCCATTAGCTTTTCAAGTTTGGCAGACGTTCTATTACCTGTAAGTAGTTTGCCAAAAAAACCGGCACGGTTGATTTTTAAAATACGATAGAATTTAAAGACTTCCTCCACAAAATCGCTGAAATCTTTTTTATCGGTTATAAATCGATAGGTAAAATAAAGGGCATTAAGTAAGTTTATCTTCGCTTTTTCATCTTCAGAAAGTACATGTTCTGGATGAATAAATTCTGGAATCCCAGTATTTAGCCCATAAACGAAACCACTTGCTTTTAAGGTACTGTACAAGCTTTCTATATCTGGGAAAGCATTCTGGTGTTTTTGAACGACCGAGCCATATTTTTCAATCCAACCAGAGGCAGACGGGTTCATATTTATTCTTTTTAAAGGGGTAAAGTTAGCCAATTATTGTTATCCATAATTCTTGATAAAATCTAAATTGATTAATTACAAGTGGCAATATTGTCTTATAGTTCATCCCACCATCAGAAAAAACATATAAAATTTTAGTTTTTTTTTAATAAAAATGAACCTTTCACAATTTCCTTCGTAAATAAGGTAATTCTAATCTAAAAAAAGGAATAATGAAAAATTCAAATTTAATAATGGGGCTTGGGGCGTTGTCTATATTGGCAGTCCTTTTAGTGGCGGCAGATCATATCGATGCTCCGGGTTCAATGGGAACTTCAGCAGATATTGCCGATTTTTATGCGTTTGAACCTACAGAAGGTTCAGACAATACCGTTTTTGCGGTAGACCTTCAATCTAATGTACTTCCAGATTTGGCTTATGGTACGTTCGATGAAAATGTTTTGTTGGAAATAAACATTGACAATACTGGAGACTTAGTGGAAGACTTGGTCATACAGGCCATACCAAGAGACGGTAAAATGTACTTTTTTGGTCCGGTAGCACCTAGTGCAACAGGTTTAAGTGGAACCATTATGACAGATAGTCCTTTAGGTTCAGTAGACATTTCAGCAGAAACTGCTATAGTAACTACTACTGATAATGGAGTGAAATTATTTGCCGGTCCTAGACAAGATGCATTTTTCTTTGACTTTTTTCAATTCAATGCGGTTATTGGAGGAATGGCACCAGGGGGTTTCAAACCTGCAGGCGACCCTACAACAACAGATGATGACGACACTACGGCGGTTGATACTTTCGATGGTGCGAACACGATGTCGATCGTTATTGAAATTCCAAATAGCCTTTTAGGTGAGACCATGGCAACTAATGCATTAGGTCTTGAAGTATATAAAACTTGGGTAACCACCAACGTTAAACAATAAAACCTTAAAAATAAAATACGATGAAATTTATAAATATAAAATACACGTTAATGTCGCTTTGTGCAGTAGTAGCTTTAGCTTCCTGTAATAATGACGATGATACGCCGGCTATGGCCGCGGCTATTTGTTCTGATGGAATAATGAATGGTGATGAAACAGGTGTTGACTGTGGTGGACCTTGTGGACCTTGTGAAGATGCTATGCAACCAATGGAGCCTGCGGGACCAGATTTTACAGGTACCTACGCACAAGTTGATTTTATGGGTAGACCGGGGATTAATACCGTATTAAGTGCAGATGGGGATATAAAGGACAGGCATAATATGTCTATTCCTTCTGAAATGGCGGCTGAATTTCAAGTCTCATTTGAAACTAGATTAGAACAGTATTATGATGTATATGCCGGTCTTTTAGGAATTGACCCTGCGGACCTTAACTATGAGAATAATATTTTAGGTCTTGATGCCACCACCTTGACTACGGTTTTGGCTAATGATGCTTTAGAGGTAGCTCCTAACTTACCAACGACATATTTTAACCCAGGTATGGATTTGGATATGGACGGAAGAATTTTAGTACCAGATGGTGACGAAGTGGCATTAACAGGAAGAAGACCTCAAGATGATGTTATCGATGTTTCCTTAATCCTACTTTTTGGAGGTATGGAAGGAAATCGTTTCAGCGGCCAAGATACTAATGATGATGGTATGGCAGATTTGCCAAGGTTAACCTCAGATGGTGTTGGGCTAACCGCTACTATTGGTACTGAGTTTCCATATTTGGGAGCACCTGAATAAAAAGTTGCCTTCACCTTATCGGTTTTAATTAACCCGTAAGACTGGCAAGACCCTAAATTGCTTATGAAAGAGAAGGGATTGGGGAGTTGAAAAACTCCCCTTTTTTTAACAATCCAGATTAAAACATATCCTAATGAAATTAATTAAGCTTTTAATACTTACGATTATGGTATCCTCTTGTGGTACTAAGAATCATGAAGAAATTGCACAAAAAGAAGATTACGAAAAATATTTAGTGGCAAATGAGGTGAAGACCACATCTAAATATTTCGATTTATGGAACTCAAAAATAAGGCCAGATAGTATGCAGCTTACCAGCTTTGGTATTGTAGGAGGGGAGTATAATCGGTATTTTCAACAAACTGGAAGTATTGAATTTTTGAAGAAGGCCGAACAAAGTTTGGAGAAAGCAGTGGAGATAGCAGCTATAGGTAAAGGAAGTTATTATAGAGCCTTAGCAAGGAATTATATTTCTCAACATCGTTTTAAAGAAGCTTTACAGTTAGCAGATTCAGCTGCGGTAATTGGAGGAGATCAGGTTGAAAGCCAAAGTTTGTATTTTGATGTCCATATGGAACTGGGTAATTACAAGTTAGCAGAACATTATCTTGACAGTTTAAAGAACATGTCCGATTTCGGTTATATGATTCGATTGGCGAAATGGAACGATTACAAAGGTGACTTGGATACTACCATCAACTTTATGGAATTGGCAAGAGCTAAAGCAGAATCTTCGAAGAATACAGAATTAATGCTGTGGAGTTATACCAATTTAGGAGATTATTATGGACATGCCGGTAGAATAGAAGATTCGTATAATGAGTACTTAAAAGCATTGGCTATCGATAATAATAATGCTTATGCGAAAAAGGGTATAGCTTGGATTATTTTCTCGAATGATAAAAACCCCGAGGAGGCTATTCGAATTTTGGATTCCGTTACAAAAACCTATAACGCACCAGACTATTTCTTGTTAAAAGCGGAAATAGCGGACTATATGAGAAATGATTTGGTTCGCACAAATAATCTAGATCAGTACTTTACTAGGGTTAAGAACACAGCTTATGGCGATATGTACAACGCTTATAATTTAGGTTTGTTCATCGATGAAACCAAACAATATGATAAGGCTTTAGCATTAGCTCACAAAGAGGTTAAGAATAGACCAACGCCAGAATCATTTAGCTGGTTAGGATATAGTTACCTCAAAAATGGTGATACAAAGAAGGCTTTAGAAATTATGGATACCCATGTATATGGCAAAACATTTGAGCCAGCATTACTTTTTCAAGCAGCAGAAGTATATAAGGCGAATGGACAAAAAGAAAAAGTTAAAGAGTTAAAAGCAGAATTAATAGGTGCCCTTTATGAATTAGGGCCCAGTATGGAAAAGCAAGTCCATGATTTGTAATTGATTGCCCAATTATTTTCATTTCTGGTTTGTTTTAGGTTGGATTGTTTGAATAGCACCGTGGTCATTTGGTCACGGTGTTATTTTTTATTAGGTATTTGAACGAAAATTTAACATTTTTTAAGATTACTGTAGATTAAATACATATATTCATCGTTGAAATGCGTGGTGATATGTATATATTACTATGAATCTTCAAAAATTGGAACCACCAAAACCAACAAAAACTATATAGTGTTATGGAATACCTACTCTTTACATTATGGATTACGTTGATGATTTTCATGGTAGGTATAGCTATTTCAGCTTACCGATCGCTTCAACGTTTATTGAATAAAAAATAATTTCACCAAACGTTTAAATTAACTTCCTTAGAAGAACCGGTAGCAATAACAAGTCTAAGATTAAAGCGGTGACCAAAGTGACACTGATAATCAAACCTATAGTTATACTAGGTTGATGTATCGAAAACAACATCACCATAAATCCAAAGAACAGGATAATGGTCGTGATTACCAAAGCCCTGCCGGTTTGTGCAAAGGTTTTTTCAATCGATTCTTCCTTTGAAAGTCCCTGAGTAATCCCCAATTTATATTTTCCTAAAAAGTGAATGGTATCATCTACCGCTATTCCAAAAACAATGGCGAAGACTACAGAAAGTGATGCCTCTAATGGAATTCCCAAGAATCCTAAAATACTACCAGAGAAAAGAATAGGTAATACATTGGGCACCAAGGATATGATAAATATTTTCACATCCCTAAAAACAAATGCCATGATGACCCCAATCAGTAAAAGGCCGTATAGCAAACCTTCCAAAAGATTTTGTCGGATATATTTAGAATTTTTATCCAGTAGGATACTCTTACCGGTAACTTTTATGGTAAGCAAAGAGGTATCTAATTCGGTTCTTGCAAATTGTCCAATTCCGTCATAAACGACTTTAAGACTGTCCGTCCCCACATCCTGTAATTTTCCATTTATACGGGCCGTGCTTTTGTCTTCATTGACAAATCTGGCCATCTGTTTACGTGCTAGTTTCTGCACATCTTTCTTATAGATTTCGTACTGGGTCTTGTCTTTTGGAAATTTGAAAAATTCGGACTTGTTTAAATGATTCGCTTTATTAATGATTTTATAGGGTAGATTGGCCGATTGTAAGTTTCCTATGACTTTAATACCGTGGAGGTAGGTCATTAATTTTTCAATTTCTACCGCAACTTCATAATCCGTCACTTTATGACCATCAGTACTCATGGCCGCAATTTCCAAAGGTCTAAAGCCAGCGTAATTATCTTGAAAATATTGAAAATCTGCGGCAATTTTGCTGCGGTTGGGTAAAGAACGTTTAAACTCTGCATCGGTTTTAATCATATAGATTCCCAAAAAACAGAGTAGGGTAAAAGCAACAGTACCCCAAATGATGGACTTTGGATGTGCCTTGGTGAATGTATTGATCCGTAACAGATTTTTAACCCACTTGGTAGACACACTTTTACGACCAATCAATGTTTTTTCCGGTAAGCTTATCAATAAGGAACTGGTTAAAAGAATGACCGTGATGTAGGCCACTAAAACCCCTACTGCAGCATTAATACCAAATTCTTGGATACTAACCAATTTAGAGGAAAGTAATGTCACAAAACCAACCGCAGTGGTCAAGGAAGTAAGTAAGGTAGTCATACCAACTTCTTTTAGAGAGGAAAGTATTGCGCCATAACGGGGCAAACCTTCCTGTAATTTTCGAACATAACTATCCGTTAAATGAATGACATCAGAGGTGCCTACAATTAGCATTAATACCGGGTAAAATGCGGCCATGGCATTTAGTTCCTTTCCCCACACGGCTAGACAACCCATAAATAGGAGAAGGGACATGGCAATGGAGAATACGGATATTAAAACTACCGGCATACTTCTATAAACCAGAAGTAGAATGATAAAAACGAGGATAGAAGCGATTACCGTGGTTTTTAGAACTTCGCTTTTTTGCATATCTACAATGGCTTCATAAAAGAATGCCCGCCCCAGAATATGAAATTCCGTGAGATTGTGCTTCGCCAACGAATTTCTAATGGCATTCAGGAGGATTTCAGATTGCTCATTGTTTAAATCATCTTGGGTCTGCAAAGCCAAGACTATAGAGTTCGCTTTTTCATCAATCAGGACATTAACGAAAAGAGAATCGGTCTTTATTTTTTGCCAATCTTGGGCATACTTGTCCGGCTCCTCTACATGAAGGACAGGCAAAGCTGTATAGCCAAAGGAAGTTTTAAGAGGGTAGGATAACGTAGTTAAGGAATTGTTATCGACCACATATGGAAATTCTTTACCCTCTTCGGAAAATGCAGTAAATCTTTGTAAAAAGTCCTGTTGAAAAACATCAGGCTCATTTTTAACGGCAATCAATAAAAAATTATCATCCGTACCAAAGTCCTCAACATAAGATTTGTAAAAAGCGAGATCGGGATCTTCTTCTGGAAAGAACTGACTAAAATCAAATGAAAATTTCAAATTCCCTAAAACAGTCACGGAAAGCCCGCCTAAAATGATGAAGATAAGAATTAAAATAATTTTGAGGGAGCCCAAACGTTTTTCCATGGAATACTGGGAAATCTTTTTATATTTCCTGTGCAAATTTACCATTCCAGTTAGTATTTATCGTAAAAAGATAATATTTCCGAATTTCTAGTTATTAAATTGTCACCATGCAGGGAAAATTAAAAGTTATAGGTTTGTTAGTGTTCATGAGTATTTTGACAAATGTGCAAGCACAGGAAAAAGAGAATGATAAAGTTCAGGATTCTACTAAAAACTTACGCATTACCGCGTTTCCAGTGGTATTCTATTTACCCGAAACCGGCTTGGGATATGGAGGCTTAGGCCTTTCTACTTTTCGTTTACCTGGTGAGTCAAAGGAATCGAGACCTTCTTCCATTCAATTGGGACTTACCTTAACCACCAAAAAACAATTTTTACTATTCATGCCGTATGAGTTTTATTTGGATGATGAAAAATGGCGATTTACTGGGGAAATCGGTTATTATAAATATTTCTACAATTACTTTGGTAGAGGTATCAATTCTGATGTAGAAAATGAAGAAACCTATACAGCTGACTTTCCAAGATTTCGATTAAAAACTTACCGGGAAATTATGCCGAGACTTTCCGTAGGTTTAGGTTATGAGTTTGATGGTTTTAATGTATTGAAACCAGAACCTGGTGGAATTTTAGAGAGTTCTAACGAAATAGGCAAGGAGGGAGGTACCATATCCAATCTAGGTTTATTGGCCTTGTTCGATAATAGGGATAATATTTTCTATCCTACAAAAGGATGGTTCGTTGAGGGCTCTTTTTATACCAGTGCTAGTTTCTTGGCTTCAACATTCTCTTATAACAAATTTGAATTGGACGCTAGGTATTATCAAAAAATAAAGGAACAGCAAGTATTGGCGACCAATGTATTTTTAGGCACCCGTAGTGAGAATACTCCTTTTGAAGACCTTAATTATTTGGGGACCAAAAGAAGTCGGGGCTTTGACAATAGAAGATACCTTGATAATACAGAATTGACCTTGGCTACAGAATACCGATTCCCAATTTGGAGAAGGTTTAAAGGAGCTGTCTTTGGTTCTACCAGTACCGTTTCCCCTTCGTTAAGCGACTTACCAAGTAGCACTTATAGAAGTGCTGTTGGCGGCGGTTTACGTTATGTTCTTAATAAAAAGGAAGGTACACGTATTCGTGTTGATTATGGAATATCTGGAGATGGTGGACAATTTTATTTCACCATCAATGAAGCTTTTTAAAGGCTACAAGTCTATAAAGTTATCCAAATCTAGCGTCCAATCGTAATTTTTAAATTCAAGGCCAACCCCTTTGGTTGTAGGAATCAATCCTTTCTCTTTTAAAATTTTCTTCGTACCACATTTACCTCCAAAGTCGCCCCTAAACCAACTAAAAAGTGAGGTTACAGAAGCGGTTTTAGTATCTGTATTGTAATCTGTGGTGCGTTCAAGATAATTCTGGGTACCTTTTTTAAATTGTTCGTCCAAACGTTTCCAGTCGTAAATCGCTACTGGTGGACAATCCTTAGCACCACAATTAAGTGCGAAATGAATGTTATAAACAGGGTCGTCTACACGTAGTTTTCGTTCAAATTTATTAGGGAACCATTTGCGAATATAACCTAGCCCATATTCCAATTGTGATTTTCGAATAAGGCCATGTTCTATTTTAGCGAAGGATACCGTATCACCCGCTATGGCAATCTGGTCCATTTTAAAGAAACTCCCGCGGTCATCATACAACTCTGGATTTTTTTGAAGAATAACTTGAATATAGGCATTGTAAATGTTCACCCAAAATGCTAAACGTTTATTGTTCGTATCCAAAGCATTGTCCAGTTCTTCTATGGTTGTTTTGGCTAATATATTTTGAATTTCTTGGGTATCTTGATTGTTCTTGATTTTTGTTAGAAAATCTTGGGACAATTGGTTGAAATCAACCTTTGATGTTGCTTTTTCTTGTGCTTGTAAGCTAGGACCTTGATTAAGAACAATAGCTAAAATGAAGAAAGTCTTAAATATAAAATATTTCATAGTAATTGAATTGATTTGCCCTCATTTACGTAAACCCGTTACAAAAGGTTCACTTCGTGTAAGTCTGAATTTATAAAGATAACTTACTACATTCTTTTTTATATTTAATTTGTCTCATTTAAAACTTTTTTCCTCAATTTGCGTAAGTGAAATTGAAATTGGTTCACGTATATTTAGGGAAAACATAAACGTTTAATAGAAGATATTCCCTAGTTTTTAATGATTAGTATCATAATTCCGGCACATAACGAGTATACGAATTTGCAGCGACTTTTCAACGTGGCTAATTTTATTGGGCATCCAAAACTTAAGGAAGTTATTATAGCAGCATCTCCGGCAAGTAATGATGCCACACAGGCGTTAGCCCAAAAGTATGGTATAACTTTTTTGTCTTGCGAAAAAAAAGGAAGGGCAACGCAAATGAACACTGCCGCACAAAAAGCAGCGGGAGACATTTTGGTTTTTTTACATGCAGATGTGATTCCACCCAATAATTTTCTTGATGATATTTACCAATGTCTGAACGATAATTTCGATGCAGGTTTCTTTTCCTATAAATTCGATAAGGAAAGTTGGCTTTTACGCTTAAATTCCTCTTTTACTGCAAAAGATGGATTGTTTACGGGTGGAGGTGATCAATGTCTTTTTATACGAAAATCTACTTTCGATGAGATTGGAAAATTCAATGAAAATCAGGTGCTTATGGAGGATTTTGAATTTTTTGGAAGAATGAAAAAAAATAAGGTGCCTTATAAAATTATAAAAAACGACCTTATCGTTTCTGCTCGTAAGTATGATTGCAATTCGTATTTAAGAATCAATCTTTCAAACTTGCTTTTGGTAGTTTTATTCAAACTAGGATATCCAGGGGAAAAGTTAAAAACACTTCATAATAAATTGATACGCACCCCCTACACCCATGGATAGTATCATAAACGGTATTCAACAAATTGGCATTGGGGTACAAGATGTCAAAACCGTCTTTAATTGGTATCAGAGAACATCTAGGATTCGATATTCTATTGTTCAAAGATGAGGCAATAGCTTCTTTGATGACCAAATACACTAACGGAAATGCAGAACGAAGAGATGCCTATTTATCATTGAACATGATAGGTGGTGGCGGACTTGAAATTTGGCAATTTAAGGATCGAACACCTACTGCTCCCAAAACTCCTATCAGGTTAGGTGATTTAGGTATTTACGCCATGAAAATTAGATGTACCGATGTTCAAGAAATGCATCGGTATTTGAAAAAATTGGAAGTAGGTCAATTGTCCGAAATAATAAATACCACTTTTAATCAGGACTTCTTTTATTTTGAGGATCCTTTTGGAAATCAAGTCCAGATGGTATCGGATTCCTATAGATTTTGTTCCTCCAAGTCTTTAAATGGTGGCGTAATGGGGGCGGTTATTGGGGTTAGTGAATATGGATGTTTCCGTGCAATTCTATAAAAATTTGTTCGATTATGGAACCATCCTGTATGACGGTATAGAAACCATTACGGATAATTTAAGTTCAAAAAGTCAAACGATACGAAAAGTAATTCTCAAACAAGACCGAAAGAAATTTGGTGGTTTTGGAGATTTGTTAGGACCAACACAATTGGAACTGATTCAAGTATTGGATAGAATTCCGGTTAAAATTTATGAAAATCAGGTTATGGGGAGATTTGGGATATATCCATCTTTGTTTTGATGTACAAGGCATGACCAACATAAGAACGAAGGCTAAAGAATTAGGCTCACCTTTTACGGTTGATAGCTCCAATAGTTTTGATATGGGCGATGCTGCAGGTCATTTTAGTTATGTGGAAGACCCTGATGGAACTTTAATAGAATTGGTAGAAACGCATAAGGTTCCTATACTAAAAGCCTTGGGACTATTCTTAAATCTTAAAAAAAGAAATCCGTAATAAAACCTTACCCAAATGGTTGGTAAAAAGCCTTAAACTTCATCGGGTGACCAAAAATCTATAAAAGGTAAATCTGCTGCTTAGCCTTTGCTGGTATTTCTAATGAGGCCAATTCCAGAAAAGAAGAAAATAGCTCCTAAAACTGCATAAACAATAAGTTGTTTGGTAGTTCCTGTACCATTTCCAAATAATATCGCAGCGTAAATAAGTCCGCCAATCCCTAATAAGGTCAGAACGGTACCAAAAAGTTTCTTTAAATCCATGGTCGAAAAATAATAAAAAAAATGGGCAGTTTAGCTAAAAACTGCCCATTTCAAAATTTATTTTTTTCGTATTAGGAAGCAGATACTACACCCAAAGTGTATAACTGCTCTAAGTTTGGTGATTCGCTACCGCCCGCAGGCTCCAAGGTAATACCGAATGCCTCGGAATCATTTGGATTGTTAAGTGCGAATACCTTATTGTCATCCGTTGCAAAATCTTCAAGTAATCCCATGCTTGTTGGGGTAAGAGGTGAAAGTTTCAACGACCATACTTGGTATACAAAACCATCTGGTGGTTCTGGAAGTCCTTTGGCATCTATGAATACTTTTTGATTCTCTTTGTTCCAATAGACCTTTGCATAGGAGGTAGGTGAAACTTCTTGTCCGCCTAACGGAACCACACTAATATTCTTATCACGAATGGTGTTTAAAAGTTCCTTGGTTTTCTCTAAGGAGGAATCCGTATCCGCAATTTGTTGTTCCAACGTAGTATTTTGTTGTTCCACTACCTCAACATCAGATTTTAATTGTTGATTTTGTTGATACATCCAGAACATACCTATTGCTAAGGCAACGGAAGCTGCCCAACCTAAATAAGATATGATAGGACTACGTTTGTCATCAATCGATATTACTTTAACATCCTTATTGATTCTATCCATAATAGTCTTAAAGGAATAGCCTATGCCTGGTGAGGCCTTTTGTGATAATTCCAATATCGAAGCTTCAATATCTTCAATCTCTTTCTGGATTGCTGGATATTCTTTGGCGTAGGTATCTATTTCCAGATTTTCTTCCGCTGAAAGTATACCGGCGACATAAAGTTCCAGTATTCCTGATGCTATGTATTCTTGTACATCCATTTTAATTACTTTCCATGTTTTCCCTTAATTGAGAAATACAACTTCTATTTCTAGTTTTCACGGTTCCAATTGGAATATCCAGTTCTTCTGCAGCATCTTTTTGCGTATAACCTCTAAAGTATAACAGTTCTATAATTTGAACACATTTTTCCTTTAAATTCTTGATAAGTTTTTTCAAACCTTTCGTATCTACAGATGAACCTTCATCTTCCCTGTTCTCCAAAATATTTACGAAGTAATCTGCGGAAAGGTTCTTTTTTTCATTTTTATACGACCTACTGCGTATTTCATCGATAGCTGCATTTCTTGCGATATTTAAGATCCAAGTAAAGAATCTACCTTTTGAGGAATTATAGCTTTCGGCATTGTTCCATATCTTAATGAATACGTCTTGACAAATCTCTTGTGCTATACTGTCATTTTTTACAATGGTATTGATCACACCGCAGATATTGTCAGCATACATTTTATGTAGTTGCTCAAAAGCGGACGCATCCTTCTTTTGAAATTGCTGAACCAACAGGTCTAATTGCATATAAAATAATTTAAAACGCTCTAAAATAGAAAAAAGCCGTTCAATGAACGGCTTCATTTCAATTTAAATATTAATCCTATTGAATTATTCCGGCACAACTAACACGTGCTCCAGCTGCTCCACTAGGTTGTGAAGTGTAATCATCTACACCTTGGTGTACGATTACTCCTTTACCTAAAATATTCTTATTTTCATCATCGCAACCAATACACCATTCATCCGTTGAGAATTCTACAGTTGCATTACCTTCTGCATCTGCAGTAAAATTACCTATATCTCCTTTATGATACCCTTCTGATGCTCCCCACTTACCATGTGGCTCACTAGTAGGATTCCAGTGTCCGCCAGTTGAAGATCCATCAGCTGCAGAACAATCCGCAGTTTGATGTATATGAATCGCATGTTCACCTTCAGATAAACCTGAAAGTTTAGCCATCATCATTACTTCGCCATCATCTTCTGTAAAGGTCACATCCCCTTTTACGTTACTATCACTTTTTGGTTCCATCATGAAATTGATAACGGTTGGTTCTACTTCCGCAGTCATTTCTTCCATCTCCATTTCCATTTCATCGGCTGCTTCTGAAGCTTCTTTTTTTGTTTCTTTACAACTAAATGCAGTTAATAGCACTAAAGCTATTAACTCTAATTTTAATATTTTCATGTTTCTATATTTAAAGGTTAATATGTTAAAGTTACGTTTTAATACTGGTAATCTTAACTCATTTACTATTCATTTTGATAGCTTTCAAAATCTTACTATAAAAAGAGTTTTGAAATACCTATTTCGAAAAAATAGCTTTAAATAATTAAAAAATCTTCTACTTTTTAAAAATGCCCCTTAAATCAGGATTGTAGAAAACACCAAATTGTAATCGGTCAAAGTCAATACCACTAAAATGATTTTTTAGATAACCAGCTTGCACACTTAGATTTTCGGTAACGTTAACCCCTAGGGCAGCATACAATCGGTTTTGGCCAAAAGCTTCATTCTGCAAATTGATGAAAATCTCATTATAAAAATTCAGAAAGAAAATATCCGTTAGGGGCAAGGTGGCTTGAAAACGATAACGGGCCCTATGTTGAGTATCGGATAGTCCAAAATAATTATTTTGAATAAACCGTTGCTCTAAACGATACCGATGTTCAAAATAAAACTCCCAAACCTTATTCTTTAAAATCAACTGTTCAAAAATACGATGCTCGGAAATTGAATTATTATCAATTAAAATATCCCCAAAAATGTCATCATATTCGGTAAAGGTGGGGTCGGTTTCTATAAAGGCATAACCACCCGTAACAATGGCATCTGGACTTATATGATAATTGAGCCCCGTCCTAAGTAATAATTGGTTGAAATTATTGGCCGTCTCATAATATCGCAACTGCGCTTCCGTATGAATGCTCCATTTTTCTGCAATTTTGTTGGTGCCGAAGTACATGAACCAGCTTCCTAGTTCACTTTCGCCTTTAGGCAAATTCGCATTTTCTTGAGAAAATATGGAACTCGCGAAAATCAAAAATAGAAGTGTTGAAATTTTTCTACTCATTTAGTACTCTTTAAAATCTATTACTATTAATCGATGCTGAACATCTCCACTTTTTTAAAGGGGGATAGTTCCAAGGTTTCCATCTCTGTTTGATATTCTTTCCAATCTGTCTTAAAGAAGGTATTGGTTTTTTCCAAAGCACTTTCCAGTTCTTCCTTTGCGAACAACATCAATTGATTTTCAGTTGCAGTCATTCCCGTTTTTCGAGAACTTACATAACCCCTTGCCGTTTGCAAACGTTGCATTACCGTAATTTCCTTATTGCGGGTAATACCTTGTCGCTTATCCACTTTTCCTAAGTATAAGGCCATAACGGAATCAACTTGTTTCGCAATTTTTTTGGAAGCATCGATTTGGTCCTTATATTTCTTTTCGTCCAAATCTTTTAATTCCTTCTGAAACTGTTCTGCAACTTCTTTGCTTTTTGCTAATTGTTCTACAGCATCAGCTGCCTTTTGGGTATAAGTTTCTAATGCTTTACCGTTGGTGTACACTTCATCAATGGCCTTTGTCGAAACTTCTAGCCGTGGGTCTGATTTTACTGTGATTTGGGTTTCCTCAGTAAGGTCACCATAGTGCATTTTTATAGTGTACGTTCCCGGTTTTACATCTACACCGCCAGATTCATTCTTTTTCTTGCTGATTGTGCGGGAAGGTCTATCCGGACCTTTTTCATCCATACCCCAATAGATTCTGTGAAAACCTGCTTTTTCAGGTGTTTTATACTTCAAGGTACGAATCAATCGGTCCCCATCATAAAAATCGAACTGTACGGAATCCTTCTTTTGAACACCAGTCAATTCTTTTTTGTCAGAAGATTTTGTTTCCTCTTTATTATCTTCCTCGACTGCCTCTTTTTTACTTTCTAATTTTTTCTTTCCTTCTTTCAAGAAATAAGTAATCATAGCGCCACTTTTCTTATTCTCTCCTTGATACAAGCCATCACCTCCAAAACGACTTCCCGTCGGTTGTTGGTAGGCTGCCTGGTAGGCCGTTGGTGGCGTAAATAGTGCAATATCCTTATTTAAAATTTCTTTATCCGAAGCTAATGCTCTTAGAGGGCGAATATCATCCAACACCCATGCGGCACGACCAAAAGTCCCAATGACCAAATCATGTTCGCGTGGATGAATGGCTAAATCTTTAGTGGAAACGGTAGGGAAACCTTCTGTCCATTTTTGCCATTTTTCGCCGGCGTTAAAGGATACATATAACCCGTCATCTGTTCCTAAGAACATCAAATTTGAATTTTCAGGGTCTTCGATTATAGATAAGGTATAGCTCTCTACATCTTCTGAATCTACAATTCGAGTCCAAGTTTTACCATAATCTTTGGTTCGGTAAGCATAAGGCGTATAATTGAATCGTCTGTAATCATTTGCAATCAATAACGCTTCTCCTTTATTCCGGGTCGATGCTTTTATCTGCGGAATCCAACTACCTTGAGGTAAACCTTTAATGTTACCCGTAACCTCCGTCCAACTATTTCCTCCATTGGTAGTATAATGAACGCGACCATCATCAGATCCTGTCCAAAGCATATCTTTTTCTACGGTGGATGGTTCAATAACAAGAATCGTGGTATGGTTTTCCGCCCCTGTGGCATCCATCGATAACCCACCACTTTCACTTTGCCTTTGTTTCTCAGGATCATTAGTGGTCAAATCAGGAGAAATAACGGTCCAGGTTAGCCCTTTATCCGTACTCTTATGTACGAACTGACTTCCAAAATACACCGTGCTATTATCGAACGGATCCTGGCTTATGGCTGAGTTCCAATTAAAACGAAGTTCCGTTTCTGCATCTGGTGGCGTAGGGCGTACAATGTAATTATTACCTGTTACATGATCAAAACGTTGCACATACCCTTGTTGGCTCATGGTATAGCCGTATCTGGAATCTACGGGGTCTGGAACTACATCAAAACCATCACCAAAACTGATTTCTTGCCAGTAGCTATTACGAATCCCCTGTGCTTTCCACACATAGGCCGGACCTCTCCAAGACCCATTGTCCTGCATACCACCATAAACGTTATAAGGATACTCATTATCAGTAGCGATGTGGTAAAATTGTGCTACGGGCAAGTTGCCTATAAAACGCCATGTTTTACCACCATCTTTGGAAATGTTGAGTCCGCCATCATTCCCGTCCATCATAAACTGTCCATTATTTGGGTGCACCCAAAAGGCGTGATGGTCTGGATGTACACCATTATCAACCCCATAAGCTGGCATCAGTTCCTCAAAATTCTTACCTCCATCTTGGGAAACATTTACATAGGTGAAAACGGAGAAAACCCGATTCTCATTTTCAGGATCCACATAAATCTCTGAATAGTAAAAAGGACGATTGCCGATATCCTCTTTTTCATTTATTTTTTTCCATTTGAATCCGCCATCCTCTGATTTGTAGAGGGCGTTCTTTTTCGCTTCCACTAAAGCGTAAACGATATTTGGTTTTCCAGGAGCGATAGCTACTCCAATACGGCCTAAATCACCAGCAGGCAGACCATCCTCTTCGGTCAACTTTTTCCAGTTTTTACCACCATCGTGGGTCATGTATAGTCCACTTCCAGCACCACCCGAATTAAAGAACCAAGGTTCGCGCTTATGTTCCCACATTGCAGCAATTAGTTTATTGGGGTTGGTAGGGTCCATCACCAAATCGGCCACCCCGGTGCTGTTATTTACAAATAGGACTTTCTCCCAAGTTTGCCCACCATCGGTAGTTTTAAAAACACCACGTTCTGGATGCTCGCCCCATGGGGAACCAATGGCACCCACATAGACGGTGTTGGGGTCCATAGGGTCTATTTTTATACGATGGATATGTCGGGTTTTTTCCAAGCCCATGGACATCCAAGTTTTTCCACCATCGAGGGATTTATACACTCCATAACCACCGTTCAAACTATTCCTAGGATTCCCTTCTCCGGTACCCACCCAAATTACGGATGGATTACTTTGCTGAATGGCAACGGCACCTATGGAGGCTGTTACTTCTTTATCAAAAATAGGGTCCCATTTAATTCCGCCAGAAGTAGATTTCCAAAGTCCGCCAGAAGCGGTACCCACGAACATCACATCTGGATTTTCGGTTACGACATCAATGGCGGTCACACGACCACTCATTCCACCTGGACCAATATTCCGGGGCTTGAGGTCTTGGACGAGGTCCATATTAAAATCTTGTGCATTTAAGAAAAATGATGCCAATAGCATCGATAGGGAGAGTAGTCTTCTTATCATTTTTTTGGTTTGTTAGTTGGGCTAAATATAATTGAAAAGGATGGGTAGATTTCTTAAAGTGGTGTTAAGAGCTTCTTGCAAAACCCAAATCAAGTGATGTATTAATACTTATTTAAACAACTCTCAACTTTCCATGAGCAGGCTTAATACAATCGCGATGAAACAAAATTGAACATTATTTCTTTCCTTTGAGTAAATGAAAGTTTATGAAAAATTGGATGTGTTTTTTGTTTTTGGTCACCACATTGGTTTCCTGTAAAACCGATAAGAAAGAAGAACCCAAGGAAATGGCTTTGGAAAAATCAGGCAATCCCATTTTTGAAGGTTGGTATGCCGATCCAGAGGCTGTGGTTTTTGAAGATAACTATTGGGTGTATCCAACCTATTCCAATACCTATGACAAACAACTTCATTTGGATGCCTTTTCGAGTCCGGATTTGGTCAATTGGACCAAACATGAACGCATTCTGGATACCACAAAAATCAAATGGTTAAAGCAAGCTTTATGGGCACCCTCCATCATCAAGAAGGAAGATCAGTATTTTCTGTTTTTTGGCGCCAATGATATTCAACGACCTGGAAGAGATTCTTATGACCCTGATAACGATATCAACCATTATGGTGGAATTGGAATTGCCGTAGCAGATAAACCTGAAGGACCCTTTAAAGATTACTTAGGGAAACCTTTGATTTCGGAATTTTATAATGACGCACAACCCATAGATCAATTCGTCTTTAAAGATGTGGATGGTACTTTTTATATTTTTTATGGAGGTTGGAGCCATTGCAACCTAGGCAAGCTAAATGCTGATTTTACAGGGATGGAGCCTTGGGAAGATGGTTCGTTGTTTAAAGAGATTACTCCGGAAGGATATGTAGAAGGTCCCTTTGTATTCCTAAGAAACGGAACCTATTATTTTATGTGGTCTGAAGGTAACTGGACGGATAATAGTTATAAAGTGGCCTATGCCATGGCCGATAGTATTACAGGTCCGTATAAAAAAATAGGTACTATTTTGGAATCCGATCCAGATATTGCGACAGGTGCGGGACACCACTCCGTCATCAACGTTCCCAATACCGATGAATGGATTATGGTGTATCACAGAAGACCCATACCAAATGAAGGAAGGGACCACAGGGTTACCTCTATGGATAACATGGAATTCAATGAGGATGGTACCATAAAGCCGATTAAAATTACGTTTGAAGGGGTTGAAGAAAGGCCATTAACATTGGAAAACACCAACTAATTTTCACTGGACCTAATTAGAAAATAGAGGAGCTTTCATAAGCATCTATTCATGTTTATTTTCAAAAATCCCGAACAGCTCATTCCCTTGTCGTGGAGGAATGGAATTGTAACACGGTTCAAAAGTGATGGTTTTGAAATAGGGTGATAAGTAACTGAGGTATAATTCCTTATCTCCTCCAAAAGGTCGTTTTTCAGTAGTGGTGATTAACGGAATCTCAAACCAAACACCCACCAATTTACCATTCGGTTTTAGCAGTTCGGCCATATGTTTGGCATATCCCGAGCGATTGGCATCGGTGGGAAGCATCGAGCAAAAAAAGGTTTGTTCTAAAATCAGGTCGTATTGGCCTTCGTGTTCAAAGAAATCGGATTGATGAATTTGCGCATCCGGGAAATCTGGATTTCTATTTTTAAACTGGGCTAAAGGAATTTCGGATATATCTAAAATATGAACATTTGAAAAGCCCTGTTTCCAAAGATATTCAGCCTCATATCCATTTCCAGCACCAGGAATTAGAATGGTAAGCGCTTTGTCCGTCAGCTGGTCCACATATTCTTTTATGGGGGTAGAAGGGTAGCCAATATCCCAACCGGTTTGTTCGCTCTAGATAACGATTTGTCCAATAGTCCTGTTCTTCCTTCAAGTGCTGGGCAGTTTTATATGTACGAGCTTAAATTTACAGAGAAATCACGAGTTTTTCATTGCCGCTGCACGCCTTCCGTTGCGTGCTTATCACATCACTTTTATTTTTCGACCAGCGTTCCTGCATTTGCATCCTATAAATTATTTTAGGCTAAAGGCTAAAGGCTAAAGGCTAAAGGCTAAAGGCTAAAGGCTATAGCGTACAGCGTTTAGCGTAATACGAAAGTTTAAACAGTATTGTCCCAATCCCTCCAATTCCCTATCTTTCAAAATTGTTAAAATTTAACCAAACCATCTTTATGAGAAATTCCATTATTGCCTTGCTGGCCGTATGTTACTCCTTTGTTTCCTTTGCACAAACCAATCCGCAATGGGCACGGTATCCGGCCATTTCGCCTAATGGAGAAACCATTGCTTTTACCTATAAAGGAAACCTCTTTTCAGTACCCGCAAATGGTGGCGTTGCCAAACAATTGACCTTTCATTCCGCCCATGATTATGCACCGGTTTGGAGTAAGAATGGTTCAAAACTGGCTTTTACCTCTAACCGCTATGGTAATTTTGATGTGTATGTGATGGACGCTCAGGGCGGACCAGCAACTCGGTTGACTTACCACAGTGCGGATGAAACCCCTTATAGTTTTTCGGCCGATGATACTTCCGTATTGTTTGGTGCTCGCCGATTGGATGCAGTAGCACACCGGCAATATCCCACAAGTGCACAACCAGAATTGTACAGCGTTCCGGTAAAAGGAGGCCGGGTAGACCAGGTCTTAACAGTTCCGGCGGAAGATGCACAGGTAAATTCCGATGGAACACAACTCCTATATCACGATAAAAAAGGATATGAAGATACCTTTAGAAAGCATCATACCTCTGCCATTACGCGAGACATTTGGAGCTATGATACTGCCACCGGAGCACATACCAAACTGACCGATTTTAATGGCGAAGACCGAAATCCCGTTTTCTCAAAAGATGGAAATACCATTTACTATCTAAGTGAACGTTTAGGTACCTTCAATGTATATTCCATGCCTTTGGAGGGTGGGTCTCAAATACAGACCCTTACTGATTTTAAAACACATCCGGTACGTTCGTTAAGTATCGGTAACAATACCTTGGCTTTTGGGTATGATGGTGAGATTTATACCTTGGTTCCAGGGGAATCCGCTAAAAAAGTGGAGATTATCATCCGCACTCAAGAAGATAGTAATCCCATAGAATACATATCCGTTAACGGTGGTGTTCGAGAAATGGATGTGGCTCCCAACGGTAAGGAAATCGCCTTTATCAGCCGGGGAGAGGTATTTGTCACCTCTGTAGATGGTTCCTTGACCAAGCGCATTACCAATACTCCAGAGCAGGAGCGTTTTGTAAAATTCATGCCCGATGGTAAATCTGTCGCCTATGCCAGTGAGCGAAATGGTAAATGGACCATTTTCAAGTCCAGCAAAGTACGTACTGAGGAACCCTATTTCTTTGCAGCAACCCTATTTAAGGAAGATACTTTGGTCACCGCTAAAACAGATGTGTACCTCCCCGAGTTCTCACCAGACAGTACGTATATCGCTTACATTGAGGATAGAAGGACCTTAAAAGTCAAAAATCTTAAAACAAAAGAAGTCAGTACGCTATTGACCCCAGAGGATCTGTTTCATATGAGAGATGGTGATCAGTATTTTCAATGGAGTCCAGATAGTAACTGGCTATTGGTAGATTGGGGCGTTTCTTTGAGTAATTCAGAAGTGTTGTTGATTTCTAAGGATGGTAAACAACGTAAGAACCTTACCCAAAGCGGATACTATGATGGTACTCCAAAATGGGTCAATGAGGGCAATCAAATCCTTTATTTCAGTAATCGCGACGGATTAAAAAGTTATGCCACCAGTGGACAATCAGAATTGGATGTATATACGATGTTCTTAAACCAGGAAGCATGGGACAAATTCAATAAATCAAAGGAAGAATATGATTTACTAAAAATGATTGAGGACGCTGCCAAGGAAAAAAAGGACGAGGCAAAATCGGACGACAAAAAGAAAAAGGATGATAAAAAAGAGTCGGAAGCCGTAAAGGCCTTAAAATTCGATTTGGAGGATGTAGAGCGCAGAAAAGCACGATTGACAATCCACTCCTCGATATTGTCTGATGCGGTTTTGTCAAAAGATGGAGAGAAATTGTATTACCTCACCCGTTTCGAAAAAGACCTGAATCTATGGGAAACCGAAATCAGGACCAAAAACACCAAAATGCTTATTTCTTTGGGTGCTAAATCTGGAAGTTTACAGTGGGATGCCAAGAAAGAAAATCTGTTTTTATTGGCTGACGGAAAAATAGCTAAAGTTGATTTGGCAGGAGCTAAAACGGAAGCCGTAAAAATCAATTCAGAAATGGTGCTCGATGCCGATGCTGAGCGCGCCTATATGTTTGACCATATTTGGTTGCGTACCCATAATATTTTCTATACCTCTACCTTCCATGGTATCGACTGGAATGCTATGCGAACTGAATATGAAAAATACTTGCCCCATATTGGCAATGGTTACGAGTTTGCAGAAATGATTTCGGAGATGCTAGGCGAACTGAACGTTAGTCATGCTGGTGGTGGTTTTTCAGATGGTATTGAAAACGGCGATGAAACCGCATCATTGGGCATCTTTTTCGATTATGATTATAAAGGTGACGGATTAAAGATTACGGAAATCATCAAAGGCGGACCGTTGGACAAAGCCAGTTTTGATTTGAAACCAGGTGCAATTATTGAAAAAATTAATGGCAAGACGATTGGTAATACTATGGATGCAGCGTTTTACCTAAACCGTATTGCCGGTGAGTTTACGTTGTTAGATGTTGTGGATACTAACGGTAAACGTAAGCAGATAACGGTAAAGCCTATTTCTTTGGGCGAAGAAGGTGGTTTGTTGTATGACCGTTGGGTGAAAATCAATGAAAAAGAGGTTCTTGAAAAAAGTAACGGCACCTTGGGGTATGTGCATATTCCAGGTATGAGCGACGGTCCGTATCGTACTATTTACGAGGAAATGTTGGGCAAGTTCAATGATAAGAAAGGGGTTATAGTAGATACCCGTTTTAATGGCGGTGGAGATTTGGTGGCCGATTTGGCTATGTTCTTTACCGGTGTTCCTTTTCTTTCTTACGAAACAGAGGCAAGGGTAGTAGGGGGAGAGCCCACTTCGCGCTGGACGAAACCCACTTTGGCTATCTTCAATGAATCGATGTACAGTGATGGTTCTTGTTTTGCCAGTGGTTATACCGAACTAAAAATAGGAAAGACCGTTGGGATGCCCGTTCCCGGTACTTGTAGTTTTGCTGGGTGGGAACGTTTGCCTAATGGAGGACGTTGGGGCGTAGTTCCCGTAAGTGCTAAGAACAAGGCAGGCGAATGGATGGAAAACAATGAAACCAACCCAGAAATTATCGTTAAGAATCAACCCGAGACCATTGCCAAAGGAACTGATGAACAGCTGGAACGTTCTATCCAGGTTTTGATGAAGGAGGTGGAGTAGGTTACAGCGAACAGTTTTCAGTTGCCAGTTTTCAATTTAAAGTAAATGAATAACTGTTGGCCTCTTATTTTTTTGATGGATTCCTTTATGCTTAAGGCTAACGTTCTAAAATAGAAATATAGTAACTTGTTACTATATACAATTGTTACCAACAATTTAAAAACTAAATCCACTACTTTCATGAAATATAGTTTATTGGTACTTATTTGTTGTTTTGCAAATAAAATAGTTGCACAAAATAAAGACATTGACATTCGAGACCTATTCAGTTCAATTGTTTATATAACAGACTCTATTCCTGCGACCAACATAGTCAATAATAAGGAGTATGAAATTGTACTTAAAGACCCCAATAATGGAAAACTGAAAGAGTTAAAGGGATTTAAGTTAGGAACAGGATTCTTCATTAACAATGACTTCGATGTTTATCTTGTAACTGCTGCTCATGTTGCCAAAGGTTTATCCTTAAATACAAAATTGACCTACCAAAGTAAAAAAGGTAACAAAAGAGAAATAACGATAGATAAACTTACAAAAGGTAATCCAAAAAGCATAAATTGGATTTTACATCCAACAGCTGATGTAGCTGTACTACATATACCACTTGATATTATTGAAACTGATTACTTTGAAAAACTAGATTTAGGATTTATTGGTGTATCTGGAATTATGGACAAATTAGAAGGACCTGACCGTTTAGAGGAGATAACAGTTTTTGGTTTTCCTCTTGGTCTTGGAGTTTCTTTTAATTCTATTGCTCCCGTCACAAAAAATTTACGACCTGCAAGCGATATTATCTATTTACCAAGATTTGATAACAAGATTTTAAATCCATTTTTTCTTCTAGATGACCCTAGCATTTCTGGATTCAGTGGTGGTCCAGTAATGCGTGTGTTTTCTGTTAAGAAAAGTGAATTTAGACCGGAAAGTGCTGTTCAGCCAACTATAACTGGTTTAGTACATGGTACAATCAATGATAAAACCGGTGGTTTTGCAGCAATTGTTCCTGGCATCAAAATAATAGAAACAATAGATTTAGCACCTTCATTTAATGGAAAATATGTTTTCAAATACCCTGATGGCTCAATATGGAGTGAGGTTATTTACAAGAATGGTATTCCGTGGGAAGTTATTTCAAATTTTGGTCCCGATGGCAAGCCACAGGATAAAGGGACTTTGAAGAATGGGAACGGAGAAAGATATATTTATAACGAAGAGGGAGAAAAAGAGTGGGTATTATTTTATAAAAATGGTAGATATACTGGTAATGCAGGTATTATGACCAAAGCTGAAATGAAGAAATACGGAAAGAAACAGTAAAAAACAGTTGGTAACAATGGTAACCGTTGCACAAGCCCCTAATAGGTCCAATAATAGATGAATATTAGCCTCTCTACTGGGGCTTTTTCCTTTTCAGTTCAGAATTGAAACGTCAATTTTAAAGGCTTTATAGAGGTGCTTAACAGGTGTTGAAGGACATTTTTAAGTGCTTTCGTCAAAGCAAGTTGCCCCGCCCCGCTCTTTACCCGTTTCCCTTCGAATTTCAGGTACTTTTTCAGGTTGTATGCGATGGCCGAGAGGTGCATCACTATGTTCGCCTGTGCTAGGCTGATGGTATTTACCTTCCTCAGGCCCATGAACTGGGTCAGGATTTCCAAACTCGAGATTACTCTTTTCTTTAAATTAATTCCTTGTTTTAAATATCTTATCTTCAAACTTATAATCAATATACGAGCCTAGAGCGTTAGCAAACATTTTAAGATGAACGACACTACATCGAAATGGAAACCTGAACTTTATAATGAAAAACATTCTTTTGTTTATCAATATGGAGAGGATTTAATTAAATTACTTGACCCAAAAGAGAATCAAAGAATTTTGGATTTGGGTTGTGGTTCTGGACAATTGACTTTTAAAATAAGTCAATTTGCCAATGAGACGATTGGAATTGATAAATCCGTTGAAATGATCATGGATGCTAAATCAAAGTTTCCGAACATTAACTTTCAAGTTGCGGATGCCAGTAATTTCAGGTTTGATGAAAAATTTGACTCTATTTTTTCAAATGCTGCATTGCATTGGGTAAAAGACTTCAAGGGTGCAATAAAATGTATGTGCGATAATCTAAATTCAAATGGAAAAATTGTTCTGGAGTTTGGAGGTAAAGGAAATGTGCAGACAATAGTTGATGAATTGCGGAACTCACTAAAAATAAGAGGTTATGACAGTCAGTCCAAGTTAGATTTATGGTATTTCCCTTCAATTGGAGAGTATTCTACAGAACTCGAATCAGCCGGATTTAAAGTCGTTTATGCCGAACATTATGACAGACCAACTGAACTTGCCGATGAAAATTCTGGAATAAAAGATTGGATTTCTATGTTCGCAGATGATTTTTTCATTGGAGTTACAGAAAATCACAAAGAAGAAATAAAAAACGAAGTACAGGAAAAAACTAAGGACAAATGCCTTATTGGTGGTAAGTGGTTTGCGGATTATAAAAGAATAAGACTTGTTGCGGTTAAATAAAAAACGTTTGCTAACACAGTACATGTTGCAGGATGATTTCGGTGGTACGCCAACTGTTGATTCTCATTTGGCAAATCTCTGTTCTTCGGACGGGAACGCTCTCTGAAATCCGCCCAAACAACATTTACCAACCATCGGCATCCATCACCAAGGAAATGCAGACGCCTGAATGTTTGGATGTAAACTTCTAAAATGAAAAAATGAAACGATTTTTGTACACGGTTGTAATGCTTGTTCTTACGTTAACTTTTTCCTGTAAGCAGAAAAAAGATAGTGAATGGATACCTATTTTTAACGGTAAGGACTTAGAAGGATGGTCGCCAAAGTTTACAGGTGAAGCGTATGGGGTCAATTATTTGAATACCTTTCAGGTAAAAGAAGGGAAGTTAATTGCTAGTTATGATGACTACGATAATTTTGATAACAAATTCGGGCATATTTTTTATCGTGAAAAGCTTTCGCGGTACAGATTGCGGTTAGAATATCGCTTTGTTGGAGAGTTGGTCCCCGGCGCGCCATCTTGGGGCTTTAAAAACAGTGGTATTAAATATCATACCCCGCATCCTTCTGAACTGCCCCTTGACCAAACGTTGCTGGTTGCCGTCGAAGCCCAGCTAATAGGGGGTGATGATACAAACAGAACGATTTACAGGAAATGTATGTACCGCTGGTACTCATATTGAAATGAATGATAGTTTGATTACAGAACATTGTACCAATTCAGGCTACCCTGCTATTAACGATACCAGTTGGGTAAAGATGGAACTTGAAGTACACGGTAGCGATAAAATAATTCACAAGATCAACGGCGAGGTAGTTATGGAGTACTCCAAACCCCAATATGATGACACGGATGAATTTGCTCGGGAACTCATGGAAAAGGGTTACCCACGGATTATCAGTGAGGGCTATATTGCACTTCAGGCAGAAGGTCATCCCGTAGAATTCAAGAATATTGAGCTCTTGAAACTGGATGAGTGATTATGTAACTTTTCTTGGCTGAAGTAATGGTTGAAAGATGCAAAAAAAACATCCTTTGTGTTGTTTTAAAACCAGATGTTCAATAGAATATTCACGCAAAAGAAGCTGAATGAAGACCTATACGAACGCTGAGTGCTGGTCAAACTTAAATTCGGTCTTCGTTTAAGTGGTGTACATCGTAGTCACCAATCTCCCTTTAAAATCATTAGAGGTAATGGATAAAATTTCTTCTTCCTCCTTGACCTTAAAATAAAAAGGAGGCGCCAATAGGTTTACCCCACTTTGTTTTTTTAACCGAATCCCTTGCCCAGAAATGATATCGATATTGGGGGTGAAATCACCTTCAGGTATATGTTCCGTCAGTAATATGTATTTGAAATCCGTCAATTTTTCCAGTACTTGTTGAATTTCCACATTGGATAAATGCTGTAACACCTGTCTTAATAGGACACAATCGGCAGTCGGTAAATCATCCTTTGCTATATCCAAACAGTGGAATTCTAAATTCTCGGCTTTGAACTTTTTTTTGTGATGTTCGATAAGGTCTGGTACAATGTCTACAGCAACATACTTTTTCGAGTACCTTACCAGTTCCTTCCCGATGTTAAAATCCCCACAACCTAAATCACAAACCGTAAGTGGAACTTCAAATGAACTGAGAAAGTCAGCAATGACCTTTAGATACGGATCTATGATTTCCGGGAGATGCGACCCAAATCCAGAATAAAATTCATTGGCACTGCCACCCCAAAGATTCCGGTCATAAATCTGTTCCATCACCGCTTTAGTGGGCCAAGGTTTTTTATGCTTTTTAGACGGATTGTCTTTCATTCAACTCAATACGGTTTGTTTAATCAATAAAACTTTTTGAGAATCAATAGTTTTCTGTAGTATGAATTTTAAAATTTTCTAACCTCTAACCTCTAACCTCTAACCTCTAACCTCTAACCTCTAACCTCTAACCTCTAACCACTATTCCCGATACACTTTCCCATCCTTCATTACAAAAGATACATTTTTCATCACTGAAATGTCCTTTGCCGGATTCCCTTTAACCGCAATAACATCGGCTAAAAAGCCATTTTTCAATTGCCCTAGCGTATTTAAATGGAACATGCTTGCATTGCCTGAAGTAGCGGATTTGAGAACATCCATAGGTTTCATACCATAGTCCACCATCAGTTCCATTTCACGGTAATTTTCTCCGTGGGTGAATACGCCAACGTCGCCCCCAAAAACAATGGGTACGCCGGCATCCAAAGCCATTTTGAAAGATTTTCGTTTATCGCTGATTTTTTGAGGTTCTGGGTCGGTCGCTTTGTTCCACCCACGGTATTGGGTTATAGCATCGCCAGCGGCCAGGGTAGGACAGAACCCTATGCCTTTCTCTTTCATCAATTGAAATAATTCCAGAGTGCCACCATCACCATGTTCGATGGTTTCTACACCACCATTAATGGCGCGTAACATCCCTTCTGGAGTACTCGCATGGGCAACCACATATTTTCCAGCGCTAGTTGCCGTAGCCACCATCGCATCGATTTCTTCCTGTAAAAAGGTAGGTTGTGAATCCGCTCCGGGTGTCCAACGGTAATCGGCATAGATTTTAATCAAATCGGCCCCATTGCCCATTTGACGACGAACCGTTTCTATGCATTGGTCAACACCACTTGCAGGTTCGGCGCCCAAAGGAACGGTTACACCATCATGAAATCCTTTTGGACCGTAAGCTCCGGTGGCCACAATAGCGGGTCCCGCCACTAAAAGTCGGGGGCCGGGGATGAGTCCGTCATCAATCGTTTTCTTTAAATAGACATCCGTATAGCCAGCGCCTTCGGCACCTAAATCTCGCATGGTCGTGATTCCCGCCATTAAGGAATTTTTTGCATGAACAGTTCCTCGAATCGCTCGCTCCACTGGTGATTCTTTCAATACTTGGTCGTTCCAATCCGTTTCATTGTAGGGGTGTAACAGCACATGGGAATGGCCTTCGATAATACCGGGCATTAAGGTGGTACCTCTCAAATCAATCGTTTTGTTTGTTGTCATCTTTGCAGCTCCGGAAGCATTGCCAACATAACTAATTTGGTTATCGGTTACGATGACCACCCAATTTTCATGCATTTCGATACCATCAAAAACGCGATCCGGCACCAAAAGGGTTTGTGAAAAATTAAGTTGAACGAATAGAAGTAAAAGGAGTGATAGCTGTTTCATGGGGCAAATTTAGTTTTTGAAAATGGCCGAATTTAAAAGACTATCCAAAGTTGGTTTCGTATAGATTTCACCTTCTTTGATTACCATAAAAATATCTTGGGTATTTTGGATGTTCTCTAACGGATTACTGTTCAAAAGCACTAAATCAGCCTTTTTACCTTTGGTGACCGTTCCATAGTTGCTGTCCTTTTTTAAGAATCTACTACCATTGTATGCGGAAGACTGTAAGGCTTCTAAAGGAGAAATTCCTGCGGCTACCATAGCTTCCATTTCTTGGTGTAAGGAAATACCCGGATAGGTATAACTATTAAAAGCACCACTATCAGAGCCGGCCAATAGGGAAACATCAGATTGATTTAAAGATTTCGCCAATTTCACGAAGAATTGGTCGAGTTCCTTTCGGTCTGCCACCGTTTTAGCATCGGCAAATTTGACACGGTCAATTCTACCTTGGTAGGTTTTTTGAATTCCGTCAGACATATATTTTAAATAGGCGTCGTTACTGTGGTCTTCTTCATCCAGATAACTTAAAGTATGCCCAATATGCAAGGTGGGGATGACATAAACATTGTTGGCTTTTAATTTTTGAAATAAATCGCTAGCGACACTATCGGAATAACTTTGTTGTAATAAGGGCATCGCTCCCCAAAAACCGAGTTCTTTATTTTTAAGTTTTTCGGTAATAGTCAGCTCATTGGCAGACGCACCTTTCATTACATAATATAAATGTTCTATACCATCAATACCTGCATCTATGGTTTCATTTAGGGTGACGGTAAAAGGCATATGACCTGAAGTGATGATGTCTCTTTTTTCAGCCGCCCGAATGGTTTTCAAAAAGTTTTCCCCCGAAATTTTGCTGTCATATAATTTGACAAAATCTACCGGAATCTGTTGAAGGGAATCCAGCGCTTTTTCAATATCCATTTCATTTTCAACTTCCAATGAACCTGCCCAAGTGGCACCAGGACCGTCAATTTTTGGTCCGGAAGTAAAAATGGTGGGTCCGTCCAGTTTACCATTGGCCATAGCGTCATTCCATTTTAGAACCTCCTTGGTCAAATCGCCACCAGCATCACGAACCGTGGTAATTCCATTGGCCAAAAATAGTTTCAGAAAATTTTTATTAGCATCGATTAAGCTATCACCCCCTCTAAAGTGAACATGGTTATCCCAGAATCCGGGCAATACATATTTATCTTTTCCATCAATCGTTTCTAATGCACTAAAAGCGGATTCAGCTCCAACCTTTTCGAAATCGGCAATAGTATCACGATTTAAAAAGATATGGATTTGTTCAATTTTCCCTGTATCTAGATGAATAAGGTTGACGGATTCAATTTTTACATCGTAGGTGACGTTGGTTTTTGTATTACAAGAAATAAGTATCAGGCTAGCAAATGCGATGATTGATAGAACCTTTGATTTTGGTAATATGGACATGTATAAAATGTTAAGCTTGGAAGTTAAAAATTTTACCGGTTTAAAAATTGACGGATAAGAATAAAAATAAAAATCATACCCGTATAAATAATAAAGAAAGGTAAAATCAATTCTTTTATACCCATAGCCAAAAACAGTCCTATCAATAAAAGTTGAAAACCTAGTCCGAAAGAAGATACGGCGGTCATTAACCATTTAGGTAAACGTTTACCCTTAATGGCATTCTTATCCAAGGAATAAATGATACGGTCATAGGAGCCATAGCAGAAGGAATAAATGAAGTAGAGTGTATTAACCGTTTTCTGGTTCTCACCTTTTAAAGCCTTTGGTGTTTTATTCTCGAAAACCCTACTGGTGGTATCGCCATTAAACCGATTCCTGAGAATCACATAATAATAATTATAGAGGGTTCCTTGCAATTGTATTCCTATGAACGCTAGTATGGCAAATAGGATATTATGGTCCGTGATATGCCAAACGGCCAAAACTAAAATTAGGTTTAAGACAATGTCTGAGATGGAATCTAAATACCTGCCGGTATGGGAAGGTGTATTTTTCAATCGGGCCAATTCTCCATCGGCAGCATCAAGAATTGATTTAATAACTAAGAATAGTAGCGCCCACCAGAACCATCCATTTAATATAAAAACAACCGCTGCAAGACCACAGACCACAAAGGCCAGGGTAACATGTATTGGTGTGAAAAGGGTAGTGCTTAATCCTTTGGCGATAGTGGTAGCGATAGGTCTACCATAATCCGATAAATCCAAGAACCGGTGTTCCTTGGGTAATTTTGACATGCTTAACGATATCTTCGGGAAAACCAATAACGGAAACACGTTGGCTTGGTACACCACAGAAAGATTCTACAAAAATAAGGTTTAATTTATTAATTTGGGAAAAGTGGGTCTATAGTAGCCGGAATTACAATTTTAGAAAATTATCTAGGAGCTTCAGTTCTATATTTTATATTATTGGAACATAACATAATAATTTCTTTGATTCTTGCTTGTCTAGTTTCATTGCGTTTAGCCTGGTTCAACCAATAAAGATATCCTTTTTGTTGCCCTTGGGTAAAATTTCTAAAATTTTCAAAAGCTTTTTTATTGGTTTCAAATACATTCTTTAAATCTTGTGGAATAATACCATTTTCAACGTCATCTAATGCTGTCCAGGAACCATTTTCCTGTGCTGTTTTAATCGATTTTAATCCACTATCATGCATTAATCTATTTTTTATGAGTTCTTCAATATGGATTTTATTTACCCTGCTCCAAACACTTTTTGGTTTTCGCTTACAAAAATATTGTCGTCTCTTGCCATTCCCTAAGCTTTTCACCGTACTGTCTATCCACCCATAACAAAGTGCAACACGAACAGCTTCTTCCCATCTCATACTTTTATTTTCATGGTCAATTTTGAAAAAGATTAAATATACTCCGTTAGATTGTTCATGATGTTCATGTAACCAATTTCTCCATTCTTCATCATTTTGAAAATAAAGTTCATCCATAATCAATAATTTATAAAAGGTAGAAGTTAAAAATTTAGAATATTATAAAAAGTGGTTAAAAAATATTAGTAAGAACTTAAAGTAATATGTATTTTTAGAAATTAATAAATCAACTAACAATTTAAATTAAGGTATGAAAAAAATATTCATAGCGCTGCTTTTGGGCTTTGCGCTTGTTATTGTCTCATGTGGTGGCAATAAAAGAGAAGGCGAGCCAAGAGTATTGGTGTTCTCCAAAACAATGGGATTTAAACATGCATCCATTCCAGCAGGAATCGCTGCCGTTCAAAAATTGGGTCAGGAAAACGGATTTGCCGTGGATACCACAAAAAATGCGGATATGTTCAATGAGGAGAACCTTCAGAAGTATGCTGCTGTAATTTTTATGAGTACGACCGGTGATGTTCTGGATTATCAGCAACAAGCGGCCATGGAGCGTTATATTCAATCAGGTGGAGGTTATGTTGGTGTGCACGCTGCTGCTGATACGGAATATGATTGGCCCTGGTATAACCAATTGGCAGGCGCGCAATTTTTGAGCCACCCAAGAGGTACGCCTAATGCGGACTTCATCA
>CAWJFH010000007.1:0-253079 GCA_963842105.1 uncultured Flavobacteriaceae bacterium | reverse complement strand
TTATCCAAAAGCAGATTCCACCGCACCACCATCAATCCTGATATTACTGCCATTCACATAACTAGCATGTTGTGAGCAAAGAAATGCCACTACAGAAGCTACTTCCTCGGGTTTTCCCCTTCGCTCCATTGCAATATGGGGACGTTTGTTCTTAACAAACCATTCTACGGCTTCCTCAATGGTACAATCCCTTTCTTTCGCCAGCTCTTCCATCATAGCATCTGTCATGGGAGTTTCAATATATGCAGGAGATATGCAGTTAAAGAGAATATCTTCTTTAGAATAAGAGCGTGAGAGACACTTTGAAAGATTGATCACCGCTGCTTTGCATGCGTTGTACGGACTTTCCTCTTCGTAAGGTTGAAAGGCATTCTCTGAAGCTACCAAAATCATACGCCCCCATTTCAATTTTTGCATATGGGGTACAAATGCACGCGCTATGCGAACAGCACCCATTAAATCTACCTCAATAGTTTTCATCCAATCATCATCTGTCAACTCCAAGAAATCGCCGGCAGCTCCTCGCGCGCCAGCAGAATGAAATATGATATGTGCACCACCAAACTCCTTTTCTATGGTATTCGCTAAAGCAAGTACTTCTTTATTATTAGAAATGTCAGCCGCTATACCTAAAACTTTAGCACCTTGTTCACAATCCTTTTCTACCTGTTTAACTGCACTTTTAAGTTCTTTCCCATTTTTTTTATCCGAAAGGACAACATTAACCCCTTCCCTCACTAAAAACTTAGCCGTCTCTATTCCTAAACCAGAGTCCCCTCCAGTAATCAATGCTGTTTTCCCTTTTATTTTTAAATCCATAATGATTAAATTATTTGTATCGTTAAAAATTCCTCGAAGATCCGCCTCTTCAGAATCAAGCTTTCGAAGCCTCTAAAGTAGACTTAGAATACTTTCTTGGATGACCCTAACCATCTTATTTTGAATTCAATGAATCCAGCAACTTTAATCTAATTACCATTAAATTTATGGCGAGATCAAGCCTACCAATAGGTTTAAGAATAGTTAAAAGGTATAAATCGCTGCCTTACCAATTTGTAAAGGGTAAAGAGTCAATTCTTTAATGCTCTCCATCAAACGTTATGGAATTTCTATTCTAAATTTCCATTTCATTTTAAAAAGGACAATACATGCTTAAACCCAAAGAAAAAGTACCCAACTTAGAATTAGCCTTAATTAATGATACACGATGGAATTTAGAGGCACAGGAAAGTGACAAATTCACCATGTTAGTATTTTATAGAGGGCTACATTGCCCTATCTGTAAAAAATACCTAGAAGAATTAACGACTCATCTTGATGACTTCAAAGAAAGAGGCGTTCATTTAATCGCAATTAGTGGAGATACTGAAGAAAGGGCAAAAAAAACGGGCGAGGATTGGAATATTAATGAATTACCTATAGGATATGATTTGCCCACAGAAACGGCACGTAAATGGGGATTATACATTTCTAAAGGAATATCTGAAAATGAACCTGAAATGTTTTCTGAACCCGGATTGTTTCTTATTAGACCAGATCAATCATTATATGCGAGCGCGGTTCAAACCATGCCTTTCGCTAGACCGCATTGGGAAGATATTTTAAATGCAATTGATTTTATAAATAAAAAGGAGTATCCTGCAAGAGGTGGTGAATAATTCTAAGCCTTGACATTTTTTTGTTATCCAAAGTCTAACTTCAGCAAGAAATAAAAAATTTTCGATTAAAAATGGAAACCAGTTATGAAATCGTTGGAAGTGGAAAGAAAACGATTGTTTTTATACATTATTTTGGAGGTGATGCGGGAAGTTGGAAATGGTTAGCGAAAAAACTTAAAAGAAACCATAGGTGTATACTATTAAACCTTCCCGGTTTTGGGGCTACGCCTCCCCTACAAGAACCATCTATATATGAATTTTCCAAATATATTATACAATGTATTCATGAATTGAAATTGGAAAATTATACACTCTGCGGTCATTCGATGGGTGCCAAAATAGCGCTATATGCTTCCAAATTGATGGTGGATAATAGACCCGACAGAATTATTTTAATTGCTCCTTCCCCACCTACCATTGAAAGCATGTCCAACGAAGAAAAGGAAAGAATGCTCATTCACCCAAATAGCGAAGAAGCAATTACTACTGTATTAGGAGCAACGGTCAAAAAATTACGGAAAAAGAAATTTGAATATGCAGTAGAATCACAATTACGAATAGATGAAAAAACGTGGGATTGGTGGTTATTGCAGGGTATGGAAAATAATATTGCCGATCGTATTTTAGATTTAGAAGTACCGACATTCATAATTTTCTCAAAAAACGATTCGGTCGTTGGTCCTGATTCGATCTATAAAGAGGTGTTGCCATATATGAAACATCCTTCGGTAATCACTTTAGGTAATGTTGGCCATTTAATTCCCATGGAGGCCCCTAGGAAATTAGCAAGACAAATCAAACGTATCACAAAAATTAAATAGTAAGCTTTTTTCAAGCAGTAAAAAACATTGTTAGGGTACTGGAATATAGATATCAAAAGTTGCTCCCCCATTGGGTATTCCATTAGCAATGATATCTCCTTCATGGTTTTCTATAATTCTTTTTACGATAGCAAGGCCTATTCCTGTTCCTGAATAGTTATGTCTATTATGAAGACGTTGAAAGACCTCAAAAATTCTTATGATTATACTGTTGCTCAAAACCAATACCATTATCCTTGAATCGTATATGGGTATACTTCTTTCTATTTGATAGTGCCTCAATACCAATATCTTTGCCAGATACTTCGCTACAATCAACAGTGATCACCAAAGGATGATTCTTCTGTGCAAACTTAATAGAGTTACTTATTAAATTGAGAATCACTTGCCTGAATTGCACTGTTATAACCTTAACATCACAAATGTCATTTAGTTGGAAACTCACACCATTATTTTCCAGTTCCTCACTCAAGGTCTCCTTTACATCGTTAATAATTTCAATTAAATCAACAATTTCATAATTCGTCTCTTTAACATTAGTTCTTGAGTAAGAAATTAAATCTCGAATCAATTGCTGCATACGAAATGCTGAATTTTGAATTTTTTCAAAATGCTTCTTTCCACTTTCGGTTAAAGTATCATATTCCGCATCTATAATAATGGAAGAAAACATCTGTATTTTACGTAAAGGCTCTTGTAAATCATGACTAGATATATACACAAATGACTCTAATTCTTTGTTCATTTTTTCAAGGTCCAGATTCTTTTGCTCTAGCTCTTTAGTTCTTAAACGTACTTGTTTTTCCAACTCATTGGCAAACATTTTTTGTTCTTGAATATCAGTACTCGTACCTACCCAACGTTTAATTACCCCGTCTATATCCCTTTGGGGTATTGCCCTGCTCAACTGCCATCGATATTCACCATCGTGCTTACGAAAACGCTGCTCGAAAAGATAGTTTTCTCCTGTATTTATAGATTGCATCCACTGTTTTACATTTTCCTCCCTATCGTCTGGATGTACCACTTGTGTCCATCCCTCATTATTCAATTGTCCTGGCTGTAACCCGGCATAATCATACATGGACTGATTAAAGTAATCGATATTGCCATCTGGGTCTGCGGTCCAGATATACTGTGGCATAGAATCGGCCAACAAACGGAACTTTTCTTCTCTTTCTACTAATTCTTGTTGAAAATTACTTTCGTCGGTAATATCCCTAACAGTGCCCAATATGCGTTTTGGCTCTCCATTTTCGTCAAAAAATACTTTGCCTTTTGTATCTATCCAATGGATAGAATTATCACTTGATACTGTTCTTGTTTGATACCTAACTTTACCATCTTTATAGGCTTTTTCCATAGCGTACTTATAAATGTCAAGATCATCTGGATGGAAATTTGCCAATAATTCTTCGTTGGTTATATCCCTTTTTTCTTTAAATCCTAGAATTTCACAAAAGCGATCAGAAGCTACAACTTTTAAAGTGGTTAAATCGACATCAAAAACCCCTAATTCGCTACCGTCGATGACAAGATTTAGCTTCTCTTCACTTTCGACAATTAGCTGTTTGGCTTTAACCGTTAAGGTAACTTCGATCGCGACCACCATAAATCCAGTAATCTCATTGTTCTCTCGCAATGGATGGTAGAAAAAGTTAAAATATTTTGTCTCAGTATTTCCATCTCGTTCAAAATCTACAGGAAACTCGTACCCATGATAATCTTCACCAGTTCTATAAATCTCAGCCACAATAGGGGCCAAGGTTTCTTCCACTTCTGGAACCAATTCGAACATGGGTCTGCCCAAAAACTCTTCTTCTGTTTTATCTATCAATCGAAGATAGCTTGCGTTTGCCATTTCCGCTCTGTATTCCTTTCCCCTAAAAATAGCAATACCAATAGGTGCTTGTTTCACCGACTCACGGAATCTTTTTTCACTTTCTTCTATCTTTAGTTTGGCCTCATTGAGCTCAGTCACTTCAGCGGCGGTGTTCATAACGGCATATACCTCACCATCACCGTCCACTAAAGGAGTAAAGCTATAATTAAAATAGTATGGTTTTAATTCTCCGTTTTTTAGTAAATCAACCCTTTGGTTTTTCGCATGGTATGGCCTTCCCGTATGAAATACTTGACGAATCTGATCAAAGATTTTTTGTTCCTTTAATTCTGGTAGTATATCTGTCCATAATTTACCCAATGACATCATTTCCTTTGCCCCAAATATCGATGATGGATTGGTTCGCAAGGGTGATACGTAACTCTTCGCCTTCGTAAACGCCGATAGGAAAAGGTGCGCTTTCTACCAAAGCCCTAATACTCTGTTCACTTTCTTCTATTTTTTTTCTCGCTTCTACTTGATCGGTAACATCAAAGCCTATGGCCATGATACCGTTAATGTTCCCATCATTGTCATGTAATGGTTCAAATGAAAAGTTGATATAAATTGTTTTTAAAACATCTTCCCTAAAAAACTTTACCGGCATTTCTGGTGTTGAAAAGCGCTTACCAGTAGTAGAGACCTCAAACAGTAGTTCATAAATGCCTTGAGATTCTAATTCTGGTATACCTTCCAACAAGGGTACATTCAAAACCTGCTGTTCTGTTTTGCCCCATAGCTCTAAGGCGAACCTATTTGCAATTTCCACTTTATAATCCTTACCTCTAAAAATCGCTATGGCAATTGGAGCTTGGAGAATCATTAGCCGCAAATTACGTTCGCTGACCATGATTTCTTTGCGTGCTACGACTTGTGAAGTATCATTCTGTACCCAAACGGCTACTTTTACGACCTTGTCATTTTCGTCCTTTAAAGGCGCATAAACAAATGATACATATACTTTTTCTTCTTTCTGATTACGAGATAACGTAATCCCCACTTCATTGGCCGAAAATGGTTCACCTGTCTTTATAACCGTATCGAGCACGTCAAAATATTCGGTTTTTACTTCTGCAAAATTGTCCCAATAAGAATTTCCAATAATTTGTTCTCGCGGTTTGCCGGCCATTTTAACAAAACTTTCGTTGGCCGTTTCACAAATCAATGTATCGGCATCTAAAAGACAAATTCCCACTGGTGATTCCAATATCATAGTACGAATATGATTCTGGGTTTCTCTTGTTTTACTATTGGCAATGGTCTGTTCCGTAATATCTTCAAGCGTTCCTGTAAAACGGTAGGCTACTTTATCCCCATTGAACCAAGTTCGCCCTTTCGTATGTACATGGGTTACTTTGTTGGTTATTGCGTTGACTATCGTAAACTTTACATTATAATCGCCACCAGATTCATACTTTAATGCCTCCTCTATTGCTTTTACAATACGATCTCTATCGTGCTCGGCTATTACATTTATGGCGTCCGTAAGTTCAATATCTCCGTTTAAAGGTAACCCGAACCAATTTCTCATTCTAGTATTTCCAGAGAACCTATCGGTCATAGGGTTGTAATCGAATGTTCCTAATTGAGCTGATTCTATAACAAATTCTAATTCGTCATTACTTTCCTCAATTTCGGCAAGTGCCTGATGGTTTGAAGTAGTCTCTATCACCGTGGTTAAAACACCTGCTATATCCCCGCTATCTAACCTGATGGGGCTATAGGAAAAATCAAAATAACAATCTTCAGGGTAACCATTTCTATTGATGGTGGATTTAAAATCAGAATGACTAACCGCCTTTCCGTTGGTAACATCATCATACATAGGTCCAAAAATTTCCCACACTTCGGAAAAAGTGTCCATTGTGCCTTCTCCCAAAGCCTCTGGGTGTTTATTTGTTCCTAAAATTTGGCGGAATGCATCATTATAAATTTGGGTTTGTTCTTTACCCCAAGCAACACACATTCCAAAAGGATTGTCAAGCATGATTCTGACCGTCTGCTTTAGGGATCGGGGCCAAGAATCCGGATCACCTAGTGGAGTTTGACTCCAATCTTTGGTTCTTATGAGATGGCCCATTTCTCCTCCATCCTGTAAAAAATGATAATCGGTATTTTCAGAAGGCATTTTAATGTGTTGTGGATTTATGATAAATGGGGAAAGTACTTTTAAATCTTCTTTTCTGTAGCTGATTTTCTATTTTTAAAAGTTTCAATATCTCTATAATTGCCCCTAAAATAACATATAAATTTATAATTTTTTTGACCCTATCCCATAAATCATATAATCCAAATGAGTAATAAGCCTGCACCATTTAGATTAACTTTGCGCTAAGATGCAAACTCAATTCAAGGAAAAACAAAAGCAATTAGAACTATTTTTTAAAAGCACCAGCTTTGACCGGGGTATTCGGCTTGGGATTGGGATAATCATACCTTTTGCTGTTTTATATTTTTTAGGATATTTTGAGTTCGCTCCAGCAATAGTCGTTGGGGTTTTATTAAATGCCCCTGGTGATATTCCAGGAAATACAAAAAATAAAGTAAATGCCCTTTTAGTTAGTATTGGTCTAACGATGGTCGTAACTGCTATTATCCTGTTCTCTAAACCATTTCTTCCTCTTCTTTTATTTTCTGTAGCTCTTATTTCCTTTTGTGTTTCGATGATATCCGTGTATGGGTTTAGAGCTTCTTTAATATCTTTTTCTGGCTTAATGTCCATGGTATTGGCATTTGCGATTCAAAAAGAAACGACCTATGCTATTTTACTTCAGATAGCTTTAATGGGAATTGGTGGCCTATGGTATTTGGTTTTATCTTTATTATTCCAAAAAATCAACCCCAAAAAAGACCAGAATCAACTCTTATCCGATACGCTTTTACTCATTGGAAACTATCTAAAACTAAGAGGTAAATTATTAACGAAGAAAAAAAAGCGTGATGAACTCTTGAAAAAGAGTTTCGCACTACAACATCTAATTAATGAAAAGCAAGAGACACTTCGAGAAACGTTATTAACAGAACGCAAACGATTTGGACGCTCTAGCCAAGATGAAAAACAACTGCTTATTTTCATTTCCTCTATTAATATATTCGAATTGGTAGAAGCCAAACATTTAGATTACCAGATCATAGACAGAGTTTTTGGTAAACGAAAAACCTTCCTTGAAAAATTCTAAAAAATTGAACCAGATTATGGGCAATCATCTTATTCGATTGTCTGAATTATTGATTCAAAAAGACAAAATCCCAAATAAGGATGTTCTTTTAGATTCGTTATCCAAAGCCAATGAGTCCATATCAGCATATATAGAAAAGGTCAAATTACCAGAAGCTAGGGAAGGTGCACTTATTCTCAAAAATCTTTATGATTACCAAGAACAAATTCTACAAGAAATTAGGGCTATTAGGCGTGTGATGGCGAATATTAACAGTAATCAAACGGTTTCTATAAAAAGACAAGAGGCAAATCAATTTTTGACACATCAGGAGTATAGTCTTGAAACGCTTATTCAAAATTTAAGTTTAAATTCAACATTATTCAGGCACTCATTACGATTTTCGATTTCAATTTTATTCGCTTATGTTTTAGGTTTCTTTTTAGAAATACAAAATACCTACTGGATTTTGTTGACCATTGTGGTAATTATGCGCCCAAGCTATGGCCTTACCAAAGAGCGTTCTAAAGATCGGATTATAGGCACTCTTATAGGTGCTACTATCGCTGTGGGAATTGTCTTGGTTACTCAGAATGTAGTAGTCTATTCGATATTGGCAATTGTCTCTCTAGTTCTTGCTTTTTCATTGATACAGCAAAATTATAAGTCTGCCGCAGCATTGATAACCTTGAGCATCGTGTTCGTGTATTCCTTAATTAATCCCAACGCTTTTGAAGTGATTCAATATAGAATTCTGGATACAGTATTGGGAGCGACCATTGCTGTTGTTGCCAATTACGTATTGTTCCCCAGCTGGGAGGCGAATAATCTTAGACCGGTTCTTTTGAACGCATTAAAAATGAACAGGAAATACCTGTTAGCCACCCAAGAATTATATAAAGACCTTGCCGCAAATAAACTATCTTATAATCTGGCAAGAAAAGAAGCGTTTCTTGCCATTAGCAACCTTAACGCCTCATTTCAAAGACTGACCCAAGATCCAAAATCTAAACAGACAAGAATTTCAATTGATCTATGAAATGGTCACCCTTAACCAAACCATTGTTTCGGCTATCGCATCTATTGGTAATTTTGTCAATAACCATAAAACGACACCTGCCTCCATTGAGCTTAATGCTATCATCACTAAAATTTCAAATACGTTGCAGTACACTTACGAGCGTTTGTCCAATACCCAACAACCCATGAAATCATCAAAGAAGAGACTGTAGAACAAGAGCAGGAAAAACTGTTCGATAAATTTAGAGAACTATCTCATTTGAGAGATGAAAATATTAAAAAGGGAAACACAGCACTTGACACAGAAACACTTCACGGACTACAGGAAGCTTATTTAATAACCAATCATGTAAATTGGTTAAAATCGCTGTCTGAAAATTTACGGAAAGTGACGGAACAGTATCAAACAACTGGTTTAAAAAGTTGAAACCCAAATTGCTCCATTCATCTAAACAATAATCCATTACATCGATAAAATTATATTCCTTCTGTAAGTTATTATTTACAAATAAATTAGTGGATTTAACACGATTACGTTTACCATTATTTTCTAAAAATTTACAAAATGCTAATGAGCATAAGGGTCTATTAATCATTACCACTCATGTTGACATCTCAATTAACACAATCCATGAACAATTTTATTATGGAAAATTAATTAATTAAAAATCTTAATTTTATACCTGATTTTTTTTTAAAAATATATGCTATACCTCGATTACGAAAATCCCTTTGATCAACTAAGAAAATTCGCTTTGTATATTGATGCAGATTTTAAAGAGCATCAAGACTCCGCGGTCCTTGAATTTGATAATAATTTTGGTAAGGGAAAAATTATTACCTACAATATATTCAAAGGCTTAACGGTACGAGTTTACGATGTCACCTTTGCTGAGGATTTTAAAATGTCCAAAAAAGAATTTTCAAAAAGTACCATTTATTTCTTGTATCTCTATTGTGTTCATGGCTATTTTCTTCACAAATTTGAAGAAGATGAGGAGTATAAAAATATTCTGAAAAACAAAATGTTATTCTTTCCAGCATGTAACAATATCAATAATGAAGTTATCATGCCAGCTAATGTACATTTAGGCATGACGGCAATCTTTTTAAAAGATGATATTTCCAGTTATCAAGAAAAAACATAAAACTGTTTTGGAAACGGTTATGGAAAATGTTTCGACCTTCATTAAAAAGGATGTCCCTTCTGGTTATCTTTGGAGACATTAGTCCTTTAACGGCCACCTATGCCAAAATTTTATTAGAAAATAAAAGAAAAGATGCCGTAGGTAAATTATTGATCAAGGCAGCGGTGATAAATACGCTTGCCTCTCAAATTGATAGTTATGATAAGTCTTTGGAAAATTCAAAGAATACGTTTCCACTCAACGATTCGGAAATATTGAAAATGGCAGAAATTGCCGATTATATTTCCTCCCACCTAAGTGATAATATAACAATTCCTGGCTTATCAAAAAAATATGGTCTATCCCCTCGAAAATTGCAATTGGGGTCTCGCTACATTTTTGGTGAAAGTTTGGGTAATCTTATCACCAACCTAAGGATGGAAAAAAGTATGAGATTGCTACAAACAACTGATTTAACAATCTCTGAAATATCTTACCAGATTGGTATCTCCAGCAGGAGCTATTTTTCAAAAACCTTTAATGAAAAATATGGCATGTTACCGAGTAAATTTAAGGAATCGTTAATTTCTGATAATCTGGTTTTTGAAATCACCTATAAATCGACAATGATGGATGGTGTGGACACGGAGGAAATTGAAAAAATAACCCAAACTTCCATAGAAAACAATAAGAAGAACAAGATTACCGGATGTCTGGTCTGTCAGGATAATTCATTTTTTCAATTGCTGGAAGGTTAAAAATCGCAAGTATTGGAAACATTTGAAAAAATAAAACAGGATTCTAGACACTTTGATGTTATCGAACTTACCCGAAGAATCAATACAGAACGAATTTTCCCGGATTGGAATTTGGCACTTTTATCTTCTAATTCTTCATTTAGTCAAGAGTTCCAGGACAAGGCCATAAATCTTGATATTCAATGGGATACCTTACTGAACTCATCCGCAGGAAAGAGTAATGAGGTATTTTGGAGAAAAGTGTTGAACGTGATTAAAAGTCAAACAAACAAGCATAAATGCTTTAAGGTTTCAACACTACTGAAAATCATTACTTCTTTATACGCAATAAATTTCCATACAATCCCTTAACTAAACTTTGCATTTCAAATAGTTGCGATTATCGTATTTTTGCACTCTTGCTATGAATTCATGATTAAATACGAAGAAAACATTGAAGTTAAGGGCGCCCGCGTCCACAACTTAAAAAATATAGACGTTACCATACCTCGGGATAAATTAGTGGTCATTACCGGACTTTCCGGTAGTGGAAAATCTTCCCTTGCATTTGATACCATTTATGCCGAAGGTCAGCGAAGGTACATTGAAACCTTCTCTGCCTATGCCAGACAATTTTTAGGAGGATTGGAACGGCCCGATGTCGATAAAATCGATGGCCTCTCCCCTGTTATCGCTATTGAGCAAAAAACAACTTCCAAGTCCCCTAGATCAACCGTAGGTACCATTACCGAAGTTTATGATTTTTTACGATTGCTTTTTGCCCGTGCCGCTGATGCACATAGTTACAACACGGGTGAAAAAATGGTAAGTTATAGTGATGAGCAGATAAAAAACCTAATCATCGAATCGTACCAGGGAAAAAAAATAAACATACTCGCACCCATCATAAAATCTAGAAAGGGTCATTATCGAGAACTTTTTGAACAGGTTGCCAAACAAGGATTTGTCAAAGTTCGGGTAGATGGCGAGGTAAAGGATATTGTAAAGGGAATGAAAGTGGATCGTTACAAGACCCACGACATTGAAATTGTCATTGACCGATTAAAAGTTGTGGAAAGCGAAGATTTTCATAAACGACTTTCAGAAACCATAAATACTGCTATGTACAGTGGTAATAATGTTTTAATGGTTTTAGAGGAAGGCACCACAGTACCTAGATATTTCAGTAGGGATTTGATGTGCCCTACCACGGGCATTTCGTATCCGGTTCCGGAGCCAAATACTTTTTCCTTCAATTCCCCAAAAGGAATGTGTCCCAATTGTAACGGCTTAGGCCATGTTTACGAGGTGAACGAGGCGAAAATATTTCCCAACAAAAAATTATCGATTAAAAGTGGGGGTATTGCTCCATTAGGCGAGTATAAGAAATCATGGGCCTTTAAACAGATTGAAACTATTGGCCAACGGTATAATTTTCAATTAACGGACCCTATAAGTGAGATTCCACAAGAAGCGATAGATGTACTTCTAAACGGTGGTAAGGAAAGTTTTGAGGTAGATTCGAAAGCACTCGGGGTAAAGAGAACCTATAAAATCGATTACGAGGGTATTTCCAATTTTATCAAGAACCAATTTGACGAAGCTGCTTCTACCAGCATCAAAAGATGGGCAAAAGAATATATGGACAAAAATACCTGTCCGGAATGCAATGGATATCGTTTAAAAAAAGAATCCCTCTACTTTAAGATTACCAATAAGAATATTGCAGAGTTAGCCAATCTTGATATTGTTGAACTTGCAGCATTTTTCAAAAATTTAGATGCACAACTTGAAGGAAATCAACTCAAAATCGCTGAAGAAATCATTAAAGAAATAACAACAAGAATTCAGTTTTTATTGGATGTCGGATTGGATTACCTATCGTTGAACAGAAGCTCAAAATCACTTTCAGGGGGTGAAGCACAACGTATTCGTTTGGCAACCCAGATTGGCTCTCAACTCGTAGGTGTCCTTTATATTTTGGATGAACCTAGTATTGGTCTACATCAGCGGGATAATGAACGGCTGATTCAGTCTTTGGAGTCTTTACGTGACATTGGAAACTCCGTTATTGTGGTAGAGCATGATCGCGACATGATCGAACGTGCGGATTATGTAATCGACATCGGTCCAAAAGCCGGTAAGAATGGCGGAGAAATCATTTCTGAGGGAACTCCGGCAGAATTGAAAAATTTCCATACCCTTACTGCGGACTATATGACCGGAGTTAAAGAAATAGCCGTACCAGCAGAACGAAGAAAAGGGAACGGAAAGGAAATCGTGCTATCGGGCTGTACCGGTAATAATCTGAAAAACATAACGGTGAAATTCCCTCTGGGAAAAATGATAGGGGTAACTGGGGTTTCGGGGAGTGGTAAATCCACTTTAATCAATGAAACGCTTTATCCGATCATGAATGCCTATTATTTCAATGGTGTTAAAAAACCAATGCCCTACAAGAAAATTAAGGGTCTGGAACATATCGATAAAGTGATTGATATCAACCAATCGCCTATAGGCAGAACGCCACGTTCAAATCCAGCTACCTACACGGGCGTTTTTAGTGAAATAAGGTCTTTGTTCGCCAAAACTACGGAAGCTTCTATAAGAGGTTATAAACCGGGGAGGTTTAGCTTTAATGTGAAGGGCGGCAGATGCGAAACCTGTCAAGGAGGAGGTTTACGGGTAATTGAAATGAACTTCTTACCAGATGTTTATGTAGAATGTGAAACCTGTAACGGAAAACGTTTCAATAGAGAGACGTTGGAAATACGGTACAAAGGAAAGTCCATCGCAGATGTTTTGGAAATGAAAATTGACGAAGCTGTCGATTTTTTTGAACTTATTCCTAAAATACATCGTAAGTTAAAGACCATACAGGATGTTGGTTTAGGCTATATTTCTTTAGGGCAACAATCCACTACCCTATCCGGTGGCGAAGCACAACGGATTAAATTGGCCACAGAATTATCAAAAAGGGATACCGGCAATACCTTTTACATTCTAGATGAACCCACTACCGGTTTACATTTTGAGGATATAAGGGTACTCATGGAAGTATTGGATACCTTGGCAGATAAGGGCAATACGGTTTTAGTGATCGAACACAATATGGACGTCATCAAAATGGTAGATTATATTATCGACATCGGATATGAAGGCGGACGTTCTGGTGGACAATTGGTAGCTAAAGGAACTCCAGAAGAAGTAGCAAAAGATAAAAAAAGTTATACAGCAAAGTTTTTGAAGAGGGAATTAAAGAGTTAAGTTTCCGTTCTATAATTAAATTTTAAAAGTGTAGTAGATACTATGAGATCAGAAAAACACCATAAAGGTTGGAATGAAATAAAGACAAATGATTCTTGGGCCATTTTCAAGATCATGGGTGAATTTGTGAATGGTTTTGAACGCATGAGCAAAATTGGACCCTGTGTATCCATTTTTGGTTCGGCAAGAACAAAAGAAGAAAATCCATACTATAAATTAGCCGTTTCTATCGCAAAAAGCATATCAGAAGCCGGTTATGGAGTCATTACAGGTGGCGGACCAGGAATAATGGAAGCTGGAAACCGTGGGGCCAATCTAGCTGGGGGTACTTCAGTTGGTTTAAATATCGACCTACCTTTTGAGCAGCATGATAATCCCTATATAGATAGCGACAAGAGCTTGGATTTTGATTACTTTTTTGTTAGAAAGGTCATGTTCGTAAAATATTCTCAAGGATTTGTCGTCATGCCTGGAGGTTTTGGTACGTTGGATGAGCTTTTTGAAGCCATCACATTGATACAGACCCATAAAATTGGTAAGTTCCCTATTATTTTGGTAGGAAGCGATTTTTGGAAAGGACTATTAGATTGGATAAAAGGAACCATGCTGAAACAAGGCACTATTAGTCCAGAAGATTTAAACTTGATACAAATTGTGGATACCGCAGAAGAGGTGGTAGAGATCATAGATTCCTTCTACAAAGGTCATACGATGAGTCCTAATTTCTAATGCACACTTTGAGCAAAAATTATAAATCCCCTTTACTATTACTAGTTCTGTTTGCCCTTCTGTATTTTTCAAAAGCACAAGGTCAATATGAAACGGAGCTTACCGTTGACCTTAATGAGTTTACACAAGAATTAGAGATTAAACAGGAGTTTGTCTATTACAATAATTCCAATTATAATTTAGGGGTTATTTATTTTAATGATTGGGCCAATGCCTATTCCGATAAAAATACCGGATTAGCTAGACGATTCGCACAAGAATTCAAAAAATCCTTACACCTAGCCAAAGATAGTGAGCGCGGTGCTACCAGTATCATCAGTGTGGTAGGTGAATCCTATAACGGATTAGAATGGAGTAGAACGGAAGGTGAGGATATTCTAAAGGTTACCTTGAACGAAATATTACCGCCACAAGATTCCACAAAGATTTACATTACTTATAAGGTTAAGCTTCCTCCTAATAAATTTACGCCTTATGGTTACGATTCAAATGGTAGTTATTATTTAAAGGATTGGTATTTGACACCCGCGGTATATGACGGCAAATGGCATCTTTACTCCAACAAAAACCTTGAAGACCTGTATACCAATATTACCAATACGGTAATCAACTTTAAATATCCAGATAGTCTATATCTGGCATCTAATTTTCGGCAAGAAAGCAATGCAAACTTTCCAAATGGTCAATTCTCACAATTATTTGGAAACAATCAAAGAGGTGGTGAAATCATTCTAACTACAGAAAAGGAATTTACAACGCATGTCACGCCCTTCATGACGTTTGAAACCAATATCAAGGCACCCAGATACAATCAGATTGGCCAAGGTATTTCTATCAATAAAGTAGCAGATTTTATTTATAATAATTTAGGGGAATATCCTCATGGAAAGATATTAGTGAGCGAATTGGACTATGACAAAAACCCGCTATATGGTATTAATCAACTACCTTCTTTTATAAGACCATACGAAGAACAATTTCAGTTTGAAATGAAATTTCTCAAAACGGCACTGAACAGTATCTTACGTGAAACCTTGTTTTTAGATCCCAGAAAAGATCAATGGTTAAATGATGCGATCTCCAATTACTTATTGATTGAATTTGTAGAACAAAATTATCCTGACCAAAAACTCCTAGGTAAGCTATCTCGCATATGGGGAGTTCGTAGTTTTAATTTGGCCAAAATGTCCTTCAATGATCAATATTCCTTTTTATACAATCTTACAGCACGTAAAAATCTAGATCAAGCCTTAAATACGCCCAATGATTCCCTGATAAAATTCAATCAAAAAATAGCCAATAAATATAAAGCAGGTCTGGGCTTGGCTTATTTAGCGGATTATATTGGTAAAGAAAAAGTGGATGAAAGCATCAAGACTTTTTATAAATACTACCAGCTGAACAACGCCAAAATTTTAGATTTCGAATCTATTTTAAAACGCTCGACCACCAAGGATATCAATTGGTTTTTTAGGGATTATGTTTCGACGGACCGTAAAATCGATTTTAAAATTAACAAAGTTAAAAAGTCGGAGGACTCCCTGAGTGTTACCATTAAAAATAAGGAAGGCACCAACGTACCCATTTCCGTTTTCGGTCTAAAAAACGACTCGGTCATCTCTAAATATTGGTTCGATGATATCGAATTTGAGGAAACCTTTACCATCCCTAATAATGAAGAGGATAAATTAGTACTCAATTACGACCAAAAAATTCCGGAATTCAACCAAAGGGATAACTGGAAGTCCTTGGGCGGTTTTTTATCAAGTAACAAAAAGTTAAGTTTCACCTTTTTTAAGGATGCCGAAAACCCTTACTACAATCAAGTATTTTACGTGCCCGTATTGAATTTTAATGTATACGATGGTTGGGCACCGGGCATGAGACTTTATAACAAGACTTTGCTAGAACGCCCATTCGTTTATGATTTCTCTCCCTCCTACTCCTTTAGGGAAAAAGCGTTCGTAGGTTATGGAAAATTCAGCTATCGAAAATATTTAAGTAAAAGTGGTCTCTATGTGGCCAACTACGCCATTGGCGCATCTACGTCACACTTCAATGTAAATTCCAGATACTCATCAATCACGCCCTCGCTAAGTTTTGGCTTTAGACCGGCGGATTTGATTTCGAACAAACGGGAGTTCCTTTCCTTCAGATATATTAATATTCTACGGAAATTTGATGCTTCACTTCAGAATTTAGCCAATGATCCAGATAATCCCGACTATAGTGTGTTTAACGCCAGATACGTCAACAGGGATAATGGAATTTTAGATTATAATTCTTGGTTCTTGGATTTTCAACTTAGCCGGTAATTTCAGCAAATTATCTTTTGAATATGAATACCGTAAACTGTTTGAAAACAACAGACAATTGAACCTTAGGTTTTTTGCTGGTAAATTTTTGAGCAACAACACCAACACAGACTTTTTCAGTTTTGCCCTTGACCGTCCCACAGATTATTTATTCGACTATGGCTATTTGGGTAGATCGGAAGATTCAGGTATTTACAGTCAGCAAATAATTATTGCAGAAGGCGGATTTAAATCCTTCTTGGACCAACGGTATCGCTTTTCCAATAATTGGATGGCCACCACAAACGCCAGTTTTAATATTTGGCGATGGATAGAACTTTATGGAGATGCAGGTATAGTGAAAAATACAGGGTTTAATGAAAAGTTTGTGTACGATTCTGGTGTACGATTAAATCTAGTGACCGATTATTTTGAACTCTATCTACCCGTATATTCCAATAACGGATGGGAAGTTTCCCAACCTAATTACGGAGAAAAAATACGTTTTATCATTACCGTAAGTCCTAAAACTTTGACAGGATTATTTACAAGAAAGTGGTTCTAATTCTATTTATTTTTGAAATCGCCCTACCTTCCGCTTGCCTAAATTTTCATATTCTCATCACAGATTCATTTTTGTTAAAAATTATGTAATAAATTAACGGCCCCTCTCGTTGCCTAAAACGTAGTGTTTCGGTAATTTTGTAAAAACTCACTAAATCCATGGATGTATCTTCTAAAACAAGTAATGACATTTCTTTTGATGATTTTAAAGAACAGATTATCAGTGATTATGAGATTGCATTTTTAAGTAGGACATGTAGTCTATTGGGTAGAAAAGAAGTCCTTACAGGAAAGGCGAAATTCGGGATTTTTGGTGATGGTAAGGAACTTCCCCAATTGGCCATGGCGCGTTCTTTTAAGAATGGTGATTTTAGAAGTGGTTACTACCGTGATCAGACGTTTATGATGGCCCTAGGTCTTTTAAAACCAAAAGATTTTTTCCACGCACTTTACGCAACAACGGATATTGAGAAAGAGCCCATGAGCGCTGGAAGGCAAATGGGAGGCCATTTCGTTACCTATAGTTTAAATCCTGATGGAAGTTGGAAAGATTTGACCAAACAAAAGAACAGTAGTTCTGATGTATCGTGTACCGCAGGCCAGATGCCTCGACTACTAGGTCTTGCACAAGCATCAAAGGTATACCGGCAACAAAAAGGATTAGATGGCGCTAAATTTTCAGTCAATGGAAATGAAATTGCATGGGGAACCATTGGGAATGCCAGTACTAGTGAAGGCATGTTCCTAGAGACCATTAATGCAGCCGGAGTACTACAAGTACCCATGGTGATTAGCATTTGGGATGATGAATATGGAATTTCGGTTCCCGCAAAATACCATACTACAAAAGAAGATATCTCGAAGGCATTATCTGGATTTCAACGTACCGATACGGAAAAAGGTTTTGAAATTTTTAGAGTGAACGGATGGGATTATACTGCTTTGATGCATGCGTATGAAAATGCGGCGGACATTGCCAGACACGAGCATGTTCCCGTTATGATCCATGTTAAGCAATTGACACAACCCCAAGGTCACTCTACCTCTGGTTCTCACGAACGTTACAAGGATAACAAACGTTTAGAGTGGGAACGCGATAACGACTGTAATAAACGGTTCAAGGAATGGATATTAGAATCCAAAATCGCCACGGCTTCTGAGTTGGAAGTGTTAGAGAAGAGAATAAAAAGAACGGTAAGAGAAGCTAAAACACAGGCTTGGAACGAATATTTGAAAGATTTACTAAAGGCTAAAAATACCTTGGTCGATCTTATCGATAAGGCTTCTATACAAAGCCCCAATAAGAATTTTCTGAAAAAATTGAAGAACGATCTTATTGCGACGGAAGAGCCCATTAAAAAAGATTTGGCTATATCGGCTAGAAAATCATTACGCTTTCTTTTAGGAGAAAACAGTGTTGAGAAAGATGCCTTGATGGAATGGACCAGCACTTTTCTGAAAGAATCCCAAGAAGCCTACAGTACCAATCTATATAGCGAAAACGAAAATAAAGCCACCAATATAAAGGCAATTCCCGCTACGTATAAAGAGGACCCAGAAAAAGTGGATGGTCGTGTAATCTTACGTGACAACTTTGATAAATTATTTACCAAATATCCTAATACCCTGATTTTTGGTGAGGATACAGGTGCCATAGGCGATGTAAACCAAGGATTGGAAGGAATGCAGGAAAAATACGGAGTTATTCGTGTTGCAGATACTGGTATAAGGGAAACGACGATTATTGGTCAAGGTTTGGGAATGTCTTTAAGAGGTCTTAGACCCATAGCCGAGATCCAATATTTAGATTATATATTTTATGCCATGCCTACTTTAACAGATGATTTGGCATCGTTGTTATACAGAACGGCAGGTAAACAAAAAGCACCACTGATCATTAGAACCAGAGGGCATAGATTGGAGGGTATTTGGCATTCAGGTTCACCTATGGGCGGACTCATACATTTACTGAGGGGAATCTACATTTTGTCGCCAAGAAACATGACTCAAGCGGCAGGATTTTACAATACCCTATTAAAAAGTGATGAGCCTGCGCTAGTCATCGAAAGTCTCAATGGGTACCGATTAAAGGAAAGAAAACCTTCTAACCTGGGAGAGTTTTGTGTTCCGATAGGAAAAGTAGAAGTGGTTAAGGAAGGAACGGACATTACTTTAGTTTCCTATGGCTCCACCTTGCGTATCGTTGAAAAAGCGGCAAAAGAACTTCTAGAGGTCGGGATTGATGCAGAGGTTATAGATGCACAAACTCTTTTACCATTTGATTTGGATAAAGAAGTGCTTACAAGTGTTCAAAAAACCAATCGATTATTGGTCATCGACGAAGATGTACCCGGTGGATGCTCTGCCTATTTACTAAATGAAATTATTGAAAAACAAGGGGCTTTTAAATATTTGGACAGTGCTCCACAAACCTTAAGTGCAAAACCACATAGGCCTGCCTATGGTACCGATGGTGATTATTTTTCAAAACCAAATAGGGAAGATATTTTTGAAAAGGTATATAAAATCATGCACGAAGTGAGTCCGGCAGATTACCCGAAATTGAGATAACGGTTCAAATTACCTATAAAAAAATCCCGCTAATTGCGGGATTTTTCAATTGTTGAATATGGTTAATTTTTTACGTCTGGTTTCTTCTCTTTTACTGCAGGCACTTTAGGATTTCCATCTGCATCAATTTCGATGATTGCATCAAAACCAAGTTCATCCAATTTGTCCGCAATCTTAGACCTATCGCCTACCATAAACCAATTGACGGCATCCGGCTTCACTACGTCAGCACTAACATCTCGCACATCTTTTAAAGTAAGATTTCTCACGCTACTATCATAATCCTGATAATAATCATCCGGCAAATTGTATCTGATAATATTTGCCATGGAACTGTTTACTGCGCTATTGGTTTCCCATTGACCAGGTAAACTTAAAATCTGGTTTGTTTTTACCTTATCCAATTCTTCTTGGGTAACTGGTCTTGTACTTATAAATTCAGAGATTTCTTTGCGAATTTCTGTCACAGATTCTGCTGATTTATCCGTTTGCACCGGAGCATAAACGATAAACGGTCTTTCTGCTTTTGTACCCATTACAAATCCTCCTGCACCATATGCCCAGTGTTTATCTTCCCTCAAGTTCATGTTTATTCTAGAGGTAAAGTCACCTCCAAGAATACTTACCATTTGCTCAAGGGCTACTTGGGGTACATCACCATATTTTTTAGTTAAGTTACCGGCTATAATGATGGACTGTTCAGATTCTGGACGATCCATCAAATACAAGGTATTTTTTGTATTCGTTTTGGGTGCGTTAAAAGTAATTGTAGGAACTTCTGCTTTTTTCCATTTTCCAAAAGCCTTTTCTAATTTTGCTTTTAGGGTCGCCATATCCACATCACCAGTAACTACTAATGTCGCATTATTTGGCCGAATCCAAGTCGTGTAAAAATTCTCAATTTCTTTCTTTGTCAATTTGGAAACCGTTTCCTCATATCCAGTACCCGTATATGGATTACTGTATGGATGACCTTCCCCATAAAGGTATTTATTCATCACCCTTAAAGCCATAGAAAATGGCTGAGACTTTTCCTGCTTAATGTTATTGATTTGTTCGCTTTTCAATCTTTCAAATTCCTTTTCAGGAAAAGCAGGATTTAAAACTACATCTGCAAACAAATCAATACTAGCATCTAAGCTAGGTTTCAAAGTATTCAGATAAACATTAGAATTATCCTGACTCGAATAGGTATATAAATTAGCACCTAATAACTGTAATTTTTCATTGATCTGAAGTGAGTTCATTTCCTTAGTACCCTCATCCAACAAATCCATAGCCAGCTCAGCTGTACCCGCGCTACTTAAATAATCTGTTTTATAACCTGCGTCGAACATCAAATTCATTACTACAGTAGGTACTCCTGTTCTCTTAGCGAGTACAACATTTAAACCATTGGATAATTTGGCACGTTCTAATTGAGGGAATTTAGAACTTTTCGCTTCTGAGAGTTCTGGTAATTTAGAACGGTCAATTTTACTTTCAACAACGCTATATTCAGGAAATGGTTTACACAAAAGAACATGTTTACCTTTACTTAGCCATTTCTTTGCCGTCTGCTGCACATCTGCAATGGTTGCTTTATCTACATAGTCCAAAACTTTTTTGTAATAATCGGTATCATCAAAATAGGTTTCATTTGAAGCTAAAATATCAGATACACCTCCAAAACCTCCAATACGTTCCAAACCTTTGATGAAACTAGAGAAATATGCTGCTTTCACCCGTTTCAATTCATCTTCAGAAGGACCATCTTTTAACAATTTCGATATTTCCTCCTCCATAATCATTTGAACCCTTTGAACATCCCCACCGGGTTTTACGTTAGCCCAAGTCACAAAATTGCTAGCAATTTCGCTTGAAGATTGAAAAGCCACCACCGAGCTCGCCAATTGTTCATCGTACACTAGTCTTTTGTATAATCTTGAATTTTTACCACTCGCCAATATGGAAGAAATTAAATCAAAATGTATGTCCTCTTCATTCCCAAATTCCGGTGTATTCCAATCAAACAAAATACGTGCTTCTGGCACCCGGTCCTCATATACTTGATAACTATCATATTCCTTATTGGGAATATTAACTTCTTGTCTTACAATCGTTGGTCCGGAAGGAATATCTCCAAAATAGGCCAATACTTTCTGATATACCTCCTCTGCATTTATATCACCAGCAACAGCGACTACTGCGTTAGCAGGACCATAATAGGATTTGAACCATTCTTGTACATCTTCTAAAGAAGCAGCATTCAAATCTTCCATTTCGCCGATAACTGTCCAAGAATAAGGGTGCCCTTTAGGGTACATGGCTTTCGTTAATAAGTCCCATTGCTTACCGTAGGGCTGGTTCTCACCTTGCCGTTTTTCATTTTGTACCACGCCACGTTGTTCATCCAACTTCGCTTGGTCAATAGCGCCTAAAAGATGCCCCATACGATCAGATTCCAAGAATAACACTTGATCTAAAGCGGAAACCGGAACATTTTGAAAGTAATTGGTACGGTCAGAGTTGGTAGTTCCATTTAAATCAGTACCGCCTATTCGCTCCAAGGCTTGAAAATAATCATCGTTAAAATTTTCACTACCATTGAACATTAAATGTTCGAATAAATGGGCAAAACCACTCTTCCCCTCTTTTTCATTTTTAGAACCTACATGATACCACACATTTACTGCGGCAATGGGTGCTTTGTGATCTTCATGCACTAAAAGGGTTAATCCATTAGGAAGCACGAATTTTTGATAAGGAATATTAATTTGGTCCGGTTTAAACTCAAATTCTTGAGCTTGCTGCACAGAAACGACCAACAGCGAGAAAACTAAAAATAGGATTGTTTTTTTCATGATGAATTTGTTTTTGATTGTTGTAAATATAATTGAAAGAAAAGCAACATCAATTATTTCTAATCCATTTCTAGGCTGGTTGCTAAAAGCCCATTAACTTTCCTAAAGATTTATAGTAACGTCAATTCGTGGAAGGAAAATTAAATATTTCAGCAGTATTAAGTACTTATTATTCAATAGATAAGCCCACTATATCAAAAATGGAGGGGTATGATAGTATTAATTTCAAGGTAAGTTTCAACTCCATTCATTTTGTTCTAAAAGTATATCCCAATTCAGAAAATCATTTGGAATGGGTACATGCTGAAGATAGCATCTTAGAGAATTTATCGGCTCAAAACTTGAATTGTTCCAAAGTTATCCCAACTAGTGATGGAGCTTTTCAGGTTATAGAGGAAGACTACATTTATCGCCTTCTTTCCTTTGTTGAAGGTCATTTTTTATCCGAAGTAACGCACACCGATAAACTACTACAATCTTTCGGCTCATTTTTAGGTACGATGGATACCTCTTTAAAGAATCTGTCAAATCTGACTATCAAAGCAAAAGAAACTGCTTGGGATTTAAAGCATTTTCAAAAAAGCTGGATGTATTTATCGGACATCGTTGATACTAGAGATAGGAACTTGGTCAGCTATTTTTGTCTTCAATTTACAGAACATGTGGTGCCCTTGCAATATGAACTTAGGCAATGCATCATACATAATGATGCCAATGATTGGAATATCCTGGTGGACAATGAAGAAATTACCGGAATTATCGATTTTGGCGATATGTGCCATTCATGGCTCATTAATGAACTTGCCATCGCTCTCACCTACGTTCTTATGGATAAGGAAAATCCACTGCGTATTGCGGAGCAAGTGATTTCCGCTTATCATGTCAAAATGCCCTTAAAACAACAGGAACTTGATATTCTATATTATCTGATTGCGGCCAGACTATGCACTAGTGTTTTAAATTCTGCCCACAGTAAAAAACTGAAGCCGGAATCCGACTACATTACCATTAGTGAAAAACCAGCTTGGGCACTTTTGAAAAAATGGATTGCCATAAATCCAACCAAGGCAAAAAATTCATTTAGGAAAGCATGCGGATTTGCAGAAGAAATTCCTGAAAATCTAGAAGACCAGTTAGTTCATCGCAAGAAAAATACGAGTGGTTCCTTATCCTTAAGCTATAAAAAACCTATTCAAATGCAGGGTGCGGCATTTCAGTACATGTACGATGCCAATGGAAATACTTTTTTAGACGCCTATAACAACATTATGCAAGTGGGTCATTGCCACCCCAAGGTGGTTCAGGCCGGACAAAAGACTATGGCCAAACTAAATACCAATACAAGATATATTTACAATGAGTTTTTAACCTACACTGATAAACTACTTGCCAAATTTCCGCATCCTTTAAACAAAGTTTTCTTGGTGAATTCAGGTAGTGCAGCTTCTGATTTGGCCATACGTATTGCAAAAACCCATACCCAAAGAAAAAAAGTAATGGTCATGGAACATGGCTATCATGGTAACACCCAAAATGGAATAGAAATTAGCCATTACAAGTACCACCACAAAGGAGGTAAAGGAAAACCCGAGCACATTCTTGAAGCGGAACTGCCCAAATTTTTCAACTCAGGATTCACTACTGAAGAAGAGGCTTCCCAGCATTTTGTGAACCTGGCAAAAAAACAAATTGATAAACACCCTAATGAAATAGCTGCTTTTATTGCGGAACCTATCGTAGGTTGTGGCGGACAAGTACCACTTTCCAAAGGATATCTTAAGCAAATGTATTCTCTTATTAGAAATCAAGGCGGAGTATGCATTAGTGATGAAGTACAAGTAGGTTTTGGTAGGTTAGGTAGTCATTTTTGGGGTTTTGAAATGCATGATGTTCTGCCGGATATTGTTGTTCTTGGAAAGCCAATGGGTAATGGTCATCCTATAGGTGCCGTAATTACGACAGAGGCCTTAGCCGATAGCTTTAATAATGGGATGGAATTCTTCAGCTCATTTGGCGGTAATCCAGTTTCCTGCGCTATTGGTGAGGCCGTTTTAGATGTTATGGAAGAGGATGGTTTACAGCAGCATGCCAAAAAAGTTGGAACCTACTTAAAAGAAAAATTAAAAAATTTACAAGCTGATTTTCCTGAATTGGCCGACATCAGAGGCTCCGGATTATTCCTTGGTGTAGAAATACTGGACTTGGATGGAAATCCAAATACAGTGCTCGCAGCATACCTTAAAAATGAGTTACGATTAAAACACATTCTTATAAGTACAGATGGTCCATTTGATAATGTGCTGAAAATAAAACCTCCACTCTATTTCAACGAAAATAATGCGAATCAACTTCTGCATGAAATGAATGTTATTTTAAAAAAACATAAAAAAAATTGATACTTTTAAGCAAATTATAATAACAACCATGAAAAATTCCCTCCTAAAAGACGTTGGCTTAGCCTTTTTTAGAATTACAGTTTCAGCCATGATGTTAACCCATGGCCTTCCCAAATTTCAAAAACTTATTTCAGGTAACTTCGAATTCGGAGACCCCATTGGCATTGGAGCAGCTCCTTCCCTATTCTTAGCGGTTGTAGGAGAATTTATTTGTCCTATTCTAATTATAATTGGATTAAAGACCAGGTTGGCAGCAATACCTGCAGCTATAACCATGGCTGTTGCAGCGTTTATTGCTCACGGTGCAGATGATTTTGCGTACAAAGGAAAAAGCATTATTTTACTTAGTGGCTTTTATTACAATTGCATTAGTAGGCCCAGGCAAATTTGGAGTGGATAAAGGCTAGTTTTAAATTATTTTAAACAATAATTCCTTTAACAAGTCCGCATCGCTCAAGTGCGTTGGCCCCTACACCTTTACCTTTTAAATCGAGTTCACGCAAACTGGAAATGACACCACTTACTTTTTTCATGGGATAATTTCTAGCTGCGGTTTGAATTTCATTGACGAAATAAGGGTTAATACGTAATGCCGATGCGACACTTTTAGAGGAATGGTCGCTTAATCCATGGTATTGTAGTAACTGAGTGAAAAAAGAATTCAATAAGGTTACTGTCAAGATAAACGGATTGTCCTTAGGATTTTGCGCAAAATAGGTGATGATTTTCGTAGCCTTCACAATATCTCTTTCTCCAATGGCCCTTTTCAACTCAAAATTATTGTAGTCTTTACTAATACCAATATGCTCCTCAATATGCTTAGGAGTAATTTCGGTTTCTTTAGGTAACGCTAATTTCAGCTTATCCAGTTCCTTATTTATTTTTCCTAAATCTGTACCCAAGTACTCCACTAACAAAAGTGATGCTTTATGGGAAATGGTATATCCGTTACTAATTAGATTTTTCCGCAACCATTCCGTAACCTGATTTTCGTAAAGTTTTTTGCTTTCAAATAACACCCCACCGGACTTTTGAATTGTCTTATATAATTTCTTTCGTTTATCCAGCTTTTTGTATTTGTAGCAAATGACCAATACCGTAGTAGACTGTGGATTTTCTGCATACGCACAGAGATTCTCTATAGTTCTGGATAGATGTTGCGCTTCCTTAATGATGACGACTTGCCGTTCTGCCATCATAGGGTATCTTTTGGCATTACCAACAATATCATCAACCGTCACATCCTTACCGTACAACACCATTTGGTTAAAACTCTTTTCGTCTTCGGTCAAAACTGTATCGGCAATAAAATCGGAGATTTTATCAATAAAATAAGCTTCGTCCCCAAACAAAAAATAGATTGGACTAAATTGCCCTTTACGTATGGTATTGACTATTTGTAATGCTTCATCCATTCAGAAAAATTCATCAACTTTGTATCATGCAGCATCTTAACTTTCCCGGCTACACTTTCAGGCTCAAAAATAGGGAAAATAAGGCCCTCATATTTGACCTTAGTCCGCAAAAAATTTGTGGTGCTTACTCCAGAGGAATGGGTACGGCAACATGTAGTTCAATATCTTTTGGTTGAAAAGAACTATCCCTTAAGCCATATTAATGTTGAAAAACAGATAATCTTGAACGGTTTAAAGAAACGTTATGACATCGTGGTGTTTAATCCAGATGGTCAGCTTCATATTTTAGTAGAATGTAAAGCCCCAGAGATTACGATTTCACAAGCTACGTTTGACCAAGTGGCCCGGTATAATTTTAAATTGAATTCCACCTACCTTATGGTCACCAATGGCTTGACCCATTATTATTGTGAAATGGATGCCAAAGCGGAAAAATATCATTTTTTGAAGGAGATTCCTGAATTTAGCCGTTAATTTGCCCTCGTTTTGAAAATAGCAATCGTCATATTGAATTGGAACGGGGAAATTCTTTTAGAGAGATATTTGCCATCCGTTATAAAGCATTCTGCCGATGCTGATATCTATGTGGCCGACAATGCCTCTACCGATGGTTCCATAGCTTTTCTCAAAGAAAATTATCCCTCCATAAAAATCATTCAAAACCTAGAAAATGGTGGGTTTGCTAAAGGATATAATGACGCTTTGGCACATGTAGAGGCAGATATTTTTTGCCTCCTGAATTCTGATGTTGAAGTTTCTAAGAATTGGTTGGCACCTATTTATCAAACTTTTGAAAAACTACCCGACGCAGCTATCATTCAGCCAAAAATTCTGGATCTTCTCAAAAAAGACCATTTTGAATATGCTGGCGCAGGTGGCGGATTTATTGATCAATTGGGATACCCGTTCTGTAGAGGAAGAATTTTTCAAACCTTGGAAAGGGATAATGGGCAATATGACGATACCACAGAAATCTTCTGGGCTACCGGCGCATGTATGTTCGTAAAAAGCAAAGTTTTCAGGGAATTAAAAGGTTTTGATAATGATTATTTTGCCCATCAGGAAGAAGTCGATTTTTGTTGGCGTGCAAAAAACCATGGGTATAAGATTTACTATGTGGGAGCTTCTAAGGTTTATCATTTAGGGGGTTCTACCCTAAGCAATATGAATCCGAAAAAAACCTATTTGAATTTTAGGAATTCGTTGTTTTCCATAACCAAGAACTTACCAAGAAGAAAAGCGTTCATCATCATTTTTCTCAGATTATTATTGGATGGTGTTGCTGCGGTTAGGTTCATTTTTCAATTTCGGTTCAAACACTGCTGGGCTATCTTAAGAGCCCATTTAAGCTTTTACAGACAATTTCGCAGGATATATAGAAAACGAGAAAAATCTAAGTTTTTGAAAAAATATTATGTTGCGAAGTCCATTGTATGGTCCTACTTCGTACATAAAGTAAGAAATTTTAACATTTTAGTAAAAGATTAACTAGGTAGACTTAAATTCATATTTGAATTTACATAATTTTGAAGTCGCTTAGAATAGAGCGAAAAATAATAAATAACTAAATATTAATATAGAATCAAATTATGAAGAAAATACTATTAGGATGTCTTGGAGTAACGCTTTTATTATCTTCTTGCGTTTCATCAAAAAAATATGCTGATCTTGAGGCAAAACAAAAAGAAACACAGGATTTATTAAATTCTGCAACTGTAAAACTAAACGATTGTTTGGAGGATAAAGCAACAGCTTCTTCTAGATTACAAACTTTAGAAGATCAGAATGCTTTCTTAAAAGCAAACAACCAAGAGTTGATTAATAATATGGGGAATTTGACCACCTTGACTACTAAAGGTGCTGAAAACCTAGAAAAATCTTTAGAAAGCCTACAAGAAAAAGATTTGACCATTCGTAAATTAAACGATGCCATTACACGTAGAGATTCTGTAAACCTTTCATTGGTACAGAGTTTAAAAGGTGTCCTTGGAAACATGGATGATGAGGATATCGAAATCAGTGTTGAAAAAGGTGTTGTTTTCGTATCTATTTCTGATAAATTATTATTCAGCAGTGGAAGCTACAACGTAACTAGTAGAGCTAAAGAAGTTCTTGGTAAAGTTGCAAAAGTAGTTAACAACAAGCCTGACTTTGAGTTTATGGTAGAAGGTCATACAGATAACGTTCCTTACAGAGGTAACGGTGTTTTAGTTGACAACTGGGATTTGAGTGTTAAACGTGCTACTTCAGTAGTTCGCATTTTACAAGACAATTTCAATGTTGATCCTAAGAGAATGACAGCAGCTGGTAGATCTGAGTACATACCTGTATCTTCAACTGATAAATCTAAAAACAGAAGAACTCGTATCGTAGTTCTTCCTAAAATTGATCAGTTCTACAGTATGATTGAAGAAGGAATGAAAGATCCTGCTATCAACAAATAAGAATTCTGATTATAGAATAAAGTAAAAGCGGTCCAATTGGACCGCTTTTTTTATGCTTCTAATTCTAGTTATTGAATAGTTAAAGTATATCCAAACTACCCTTGCCTTCACGAATAACCTCTGGATGACCAGAAGAAATATCAATGATGGTCGATGCCACATTATCTCCGTAGCCACCATCGATAACGACATCTACCAGTTTATCCCATTTTTCAAGAATTAATTCTGGATCGGTCGTATATTCCAAAACATCATCCTCATCCCTTATGGAGGTAGAAACAATCGGATTGCCTAAACCTTCTACCAATGCCTTAATAATACTATTATCGGGAATACGGATACCTACGGTTTTCTTCTTCTTAAACTCCTTAGGAAGATTATTATTACCCGGAAGAATGAACGTATACGGACCGGGTAATGCCCTTTTTAAAATTTTAAAAGTGGCCGTGTCTATTTGCCGAACATAATCGGACAGGTTACTTAAATCGGTACAAATAAAAGACCAATTCGCTTTAGCCAACTTAATCCCTTTAATTCGGGCTATTTTCTCCAAAGCTTTGGTATTGGTAATATCACAACCCAAACCATACACAGTATCAGTAGGGTAAATCACCAATCCTCCTTTTCGAAGCACCTCCACTACCCTTTTAATTTCTTTTGGGCTAGGATTATCTTCGTATATTCTAATGAATTCAGCCATCTTAATAAGGAATAATTTATACGTATTAAATCACTGTTCTAATTTAACACTTCTAGCTTTGCGAACCTCAATAACAATTTTTTAATATCGCCTTGGTCAAATTGAATTTCAGCTTTCTTATCATTTCCTACGCCTTCAATCTTTAGAACCTTTCCCCTACCAAATCGGGTATGGTTCACTAAAGAACCTTCCGCTAAATTAGGGTCAACGGTATTGGTATTGCCAATGGGCTCTCCCAATTGTGGTTTTATTTTCCGTAATTTTTTAAGCTGGTTTATATTGGGTTGACCCACACTGGGCGGAGTTCCTTGAACCGGTTTTTGTTGTCTCAACCTACTTTTATCTACCTCTCCAAAAATATCGGCGTTAATTAATGATTTATAGCGATAACCACCATCGACGGGAGTAAGGTTCTCCACATATTGTTCATCAATTTCCTCCAAGAATCGGCTTGGTTCCGCATCTATTAATTTACCCCAACGATATCTGTTTTGTGTATACGTTAAATAGGCTTGTTTTTCTGCACGGGTAAGTGCCACGTAGAACAATCGACGTTCTTCTTCCAATTCACTCCGGGTATTCATACTCATTCCCGAGGGGAATAAATCCTCCTCCATACCAACAATATATACATATGGGAATTCCAGACCTTTTGCCAAGTGAATGGTCATTAATGCCACACGGTCGTCATCTCCGGTGTCCTTATCCAAATCGGTCGCCAATGCCACATCCTCCAAAAATTCACTAATACTTCCTGTGGCCTCATCTATTTCCTTTTGACCTTCCACAAAATCCTTGATACCGTTCAGTAATTCCTCAATGTTCTCCATTTTACCGATACCTTCCGGAGTACCGTCTTTTTTAAACTCTAACAGGATTCCGGTTTTCTTAGCTACATGTTCAGACAGTGCAAACGCATCGGCATTTTCACTCATGATTTGAAAACTTTTAATCATGGTCACAAAATCTTCCAATTTACGTTTGGTACCAGAATTTATTTTCAAATCAATCTTACTGATGTTTTCCATTACTTCAAAAATGGAACGGTTGTAATGATTGGCAGCCACCACCAACTTATCTATCGTAGTGCCGCCGATTCCCCTTGCCGGAAAATTTATGACCCGTTTTAAGGCTTCCTCGTCTTTTGGATTGATTACTAAACGCAAATAAGAAAGGACATCCTTAATTTCTTTACGTTGGTAAAAGGATAATCCTCCATAAATTCTATAGGGAATATCACGTTTCCTTAGAGCATCTTCAATTGCTCTCGATTGTGAATTCGTACGGTATAAAACCGCAAATTGACCATTGGACATTTGCTCTTGCATGCGATGGTCCCAAATGGAATTGGCTACGAACCTACCTTCTTCAGCGTCGGTGGTACTCCTATGGATTTTTATAGCTGCACCTTCATCATTGGCCGTCCAAACCACTTTTTCCAATTGGTTTTTATTCTTTGCTATGATTGAATTGGCTGCGTTTACGATATTCTTGGTGGAACGATAGTTCTGTTCCAAACGGTACATGCCCACATTCTCATAATCTCGCTGAAAATTCAGGATATTACTAATGTTCGCACCCCTAAAAGAATATATACTCTGAGCATCATCGCCCACCACACAAATATTTTGGAAACGGTCTGCCAAGGCCTTTACGATTAGGTATTGTGAGTGATTGGTATCTTGGTACTCATCTACCAGAATATATCGGAATCGATCCTGGTATTTCATCAACACATCAGGATACCGGGTCAATAACTCATTGGTACGTAACAACAAATCATCAAAATCCATTGCTCCGGCCTTAAAACAACGCTCTACATAATTCTGATAAATATCCCCGGTCCTTGGCTTTTTCGCCATCGCATCCGCTTCCATCAATTCTGGGTCATTAAAATAGGCCTTCACCGTAATCAAGCTATTCTTAAAAGAAGATATCCTATTCTGAATCTGCTTGTACTTATAGATATCCTTATCCAGTCCCATTTCTTTTATAATCGAAGAAATAAGTCGCTGAGAATCCTGGGTGTCGTAAATGGTAAAATTGCTAGGGTATCCTAGTTTGTTACCATCAATCCGTAATAACTTGGCAAAAACGGAATGGAAAGTACCCATCCATAAATTTTTAGCTTCTGAATTACCTACGATACTGGCAATACGAATTTTCATTTCACGTGCCGCCTTATTCGTAAAGGTCAATGCCAAAATATTAAAAGCGTCCACACCTTGCTCCATAAGGTAGGCTATTCTAAAAGTCAATACCCTAGTCTTTCCAGAGCCTGCTCCTGCAATCACCATCAAAGGCCCGTCTTTGTGTAAAACAGGGGCTTTTTGGGCATCGTTCAATCCGTCTATAAATGAGCTCAATTCGTTTAATTTTTAGAAACGTGAATTTAGCCATAATTGAGGGATTGAGAAAAAGATGTTTTTTAGATTTATAAACAATACGGGGCATTTTATCGGAATTTGATAATATTTACAAAATCAGCTCTCCATTATTGGATTTAAGCGATATTCGTGAATATATTTGTTAATAGAGCACTTCAATTTTATATAAACCTTAAATTAAATATGAAAAAATTAATCGTTTTGGTCTTACTTTTTGTGGGCTACAGTTCATTTGCACAAGGACCTAAGTTGGATAAAGAATATGCCTCCATTGAGGAGAAAGTAATTGAATGGAGACGTTATTTTCATGAGCATCCAGAATTATCTAACCGAGAATTCGAAACTGCTAAAAAAATTGCAGCGCATTTAGAATCTTTAGGCATCGAGGTTCAAACAGGTGTTGCCCATACCGGTGTTGTCGGCATTTTGAAAGGAAACAAACCTGGGAAAGTGGTCGCTTTAAGAGCAGATATGGATGCATTGCCTGTAACCGAAAGAAACGATTTACCTTTTAAAAGTAACGTGACTTCAGAATATTTAGGAAATGAAGTTGGTGTGATGCATGCTTGCGGACACGATACCCACGTGGCTATTTTAATGGGTGTTGCAGAAATCATGTCCAAACACAAAGACAAAATAAAAGGAACGGTGAAGTTCATTTTCCAACCAGCTGAAGAAGGAGCACCTCCAGGAGAAGAAGGTGGAGCCGCTTTAATGGTTAAAGAAGGGGTTTTACAAAATCCAGATGTTGATGCCATATTTGGACTTCATATCAATTCACAGACTCCGGTAGGTACTATTAAGTACAAATCGGGTGGAACCATGGCCGCAGCCCAACGCTTCCAAATCGATGTTAAAGGAAAACAAAGTCACGGTTCACAACCTTGGTCTGGTGTTGATCCTATATTGATCAGTGCAAAAATCATTGATGGTCTACAAACGATTATCAGTAGAGAAATGAATTTGACCAATGAAGCTGCTGTAATTACCGTTGGAAAAATAACTTCTGGAGTTCGAAATAATATTATTCCTGAAACTGCTGAAATCGTGGGCACCATTCGCACCTTAGATTATGACATGCAAAAGCAATTGAACAGACGTATGAAGGAAATGGTGAAATCCATAGCCGAAGCTTACAGAGGTGAAGCAACGGTTGATATTTCTGACGGAACCGCAATAACCTATAACAATCCGGAATTAACCGCACAAATGGTTCCAACCATTGAAGCCGTTGCCGGTGCTGAAAACGTTCAAATTACAAAAGCCGTTACTGGAGCAGAAGATTTTTCTTTTTATCAAGAGAAGGTTCCCGGGGTATTTTTCTTTTTAGGCGGAATGACCCCTGGAACAACCGAATCTTATCCTCACCATACGCCAGATTTCTTGATTGATGACAGTGGAATGCTTTTAGGCGTAAAAACATTAACACAAATGAGTTTTGATTACTTAAACAGTAACCAGACCCCTCGTTTAGAAATGCAACCAAAAGGATAATTGAAATGACCAATTTTTTAAATAGTATTCCAAGTCTACCCTGGTGGACTTGGATTTTTTTGTTTCTAGTTTTAGTAGCTGTTTGGGATATATTCATTCAAAAACGGCACACCATAAAGCATAATTTTCCTGTTGTAGGTCACTTACGGTATTGGTTAGAAAGTATCGGACCGGAAATGCGTCAATATTTTGTATCGAATAATCGAGAGGAACTACCCTTCAATAGAATTGAACGTGGATGGATTTATGCATCCGCCAAAAAAGAAAATAATTACGAAGGTTTTGGAACAGATCGGGACATTACTGCACATCAATATGTATTTATCAAAAATAGAATGATGGCGTTTGGCGTTCCTCAAGAACACCCCAACGCCGTAGACCCTAGTTTTGTTCCATGTGCAAAAGTAATTGGTCAATTTAATAACCGAAAACGTCCTTTTAGACCATCAAGTATCGTGAATGTTTCTGCCATGAGTTTCGGCTCCCTATCTGCAGCAGCTGTGGAAGCTATGAACAAAGGTGTTAAAAAAGCGGGTGCCTATCATAATACTGGAGAAGGCGGACTTTCGCCTTATCATAAACAAGGTGGGGATGTTATTTTTCACTTTGGAACCGGCTATTTTGGGGTTCGTACTCCGGATGGAAATTTCTCCATGGAAAAAATGAAAAAATTGGTGGAAGAAAATCCATGTATCAAAGCCATTGAAATCAAATTATCTCAAGGTGCAAAACCAGGAAAAGGCGGTGTTTTACCAGGAGCAAAAATTACTCCGGAATTAGCGGAGATTCGGGGTGTTGAAGTGGGGAAAGACGTATTATCACCAGCCACACACAAAGCTTTTTCAAATGTTACTGAATTGATGGAACTTATTGAAGCCATTGCTACCGAAACAGGTCTACCCGTAGGGATAAAAGGCGCTATTGGAAAATTGGATCAATGGGAAGAATTAGCGGATATGATGTTAAAAACAGGCAAAGGTCCTGATTTTATTACCGTGGACGGTGGCGAAGGAGGAACCGGTGCAGCACCACCATCCTTTGCAGATCATGTTTCTTTACCTTGGGTTTATGGTTTCTCAAGTCTCTATCGAATGTTTTTGGATAGAAGACTTACAGAGCGCATTGTATTTATTGGATCGGGCAGACTAGGTTTTCCTGCAAAAGCAGCCATGGCCTTTGCGATGGGCGTCGATTGTATTAATGTGGCGAGAGAGGCCATGATGAGTATTGGGTGTATACAAGCCCAAGTGTGTCATACCAATCGATGTCCTACGGGAATCGCAACACAGAACAAATGGTTACAAAAAGGTATTGATGTTCCTTTAAAGTCGGATAGATTGGCGCAATATTTTAAAACGTTTAGAAAGGAATTTTTAGAAATAACGCACGCCGCCGGCTATGAACATCCTTGTCAATTTACCATGGACGATGTTCAAGTAAATGTGGATGATAATAATATGAACAAAAGTTTAGCGGCCACTTACGGTTACAATAAAGCCAAAGTACCTTTCAATGGTGTTCAAGAATTAAAAGACTGTTCGTATCTTGGCGGTAAATAATTAAATTTCCTTCTAAATCTTACATATGATATCAAGATTATTTTTTTTCGCACTTTTTTTAGGTACAGTTACTTTTAGTTTCGCACAAAAGAAAAGCGAACTGATTACCCAAAATCAGGAGTTGAAATTTCAATTGGATTCCATCAGACAGAATGATTTCCACTGCGGAGCGCAATGAAAAAATAGGACTTGCCAAAGCAAACGAACTTCAACAACAAGTGACGGAATTGCAGGATGCCAACGCCACGTTGATGAAAAACTTGAACAGCTTTGCGGCCTTATCGAGTCAAAACTCTGAAAACATCAATAAAACTTTAGCGACTCTAGAGCGTAAAGAAGGTCAATTAAAAGGAATTACCAATGCGGTTGCGAGCAATGATTCCACTGCTGTCGTAGTACTAACAAGAGCCAAACAAACGCTCGGTGAAAACGCAAAAGTGAGTGTCAGCGAAGGAACCGTGAATTTTTCTGAGAACCTTGATTTCTTTTTCACGGACGGATTAGGAGTTAAGATAAATCCGGAATCCAAGGTCTGGTTAGAAAATGTTTCCAAAGTATTGAATGCCAATCCAAAAAGTAAGATTACTGTGGCTAGTTTGAATATTACGGGAGAATTGGATCTTGCATTGGCCCAGGCGGCAACAATTGCCAGTATCTTAATTAAAGATTATGGGGTTAGCGGGGACCGTATTAATGCAGTTGGTAAAGATGGTGGTCTAAGGGAATCCATTCAAATAAAAGTACAGCCAGATTATAAGGCCTTCTATGATTTGGCCAAAGGGGAAGTAAAGAATTAATTTTATGCATTTCATCGATAAGGCTTCATACTAATTGAAGACTTTCATCGTTCTATTGTCGTATAAAATGATAAATAGATTCAGAATATGACCTCAGATCAAGTGTTTCAACTTTTTGCTTATGTAATACCTTCCGTTGTGACAGGTGCGGTAGCATTCTACTTTTTTAGATTGCATACCAATAATGAGGAAGGACGAAGACGTTTCCTCTTGCATAAAGACTCCCAGAAAGATACGTTACCCGTAAGACTTCAAGCATATGAACGCATGGCCTTATTTTTGGAACGTATCGCAATACCTAGTTTGGTGGTTCGTGTTGCGCCACAATCAAAAGATAAAGGAGCCTATGAGAATCTTTTGATTAAAAGCATAGAAAACGAATTTGACCATAATTTATCCCAACAGATTTATATGACCGATGAATGTTGGAATATTATCAAAGCGGCTAAAAGTGCAACGATTCAAATGATTCGTAAAGCGGCTATGAGTGAAACCGAATCTGCCGATAAATTGAGAGAAGACATCCTGAATCAAACTATGGAAAAAGCTTCACCTTCTGCCACTGCACTTTCATTCGTAAAAAAGGAAATTGGGGATTTATGGTAGTTAGTGGTTAGTGGTTAGTGGTTAGTGGTTAGTGGTTAGTGGTTAGTGGTTAGTGGTTAGTAAATAGCTGTTTTATTTTGACCAACGCTAGTCTTAAAAATTTTCAAAAGTTTTTATATTAATCTAAAACCGCAATAAGCAGTTAATTAACTATTCATGTTCATTGGGTTCAATAGGATTGGTTTCATCGTTTTTATTCTTTGCGTATAAGTAGCCACGTTTCCACCACAACGTCATTTTATCCTTATCAAAAATCAAGGAGTTGGTTGTTAAAATTGTTGGAGTATAATATAGATTGATAATCGCATTATTTTGTTTCGCTACTAATTTTCCAATACGGATATTCTGACTTTCAATTCGGTCTAAAATAAAACTCATCATTGTGGTAATGAGTTCAAAAGGGTTCCTGGAGGGCAACCGGTTCAAATAATTTACTTCGGTATGTAATACGACCACATCCACTTCGGTAGCGCCACGTCGTATTGCTTCTTCAATGGGTACGATACTTCCTAATCCACCATCAGCATATTCACATCCATTTTTTACGACCAAACTCATAAAAGGGGTGTAATTGGCCGAAATCCATATCCAATCACAATATTCCTCATACGTACAGTCCTTAATCGACTTATATTCTACCTGATTCAAGGATAAATTAGAAACCGTAATCACAACATCTGACATTCCTTGTTTAAGGGTATCGAATTCCTCACGAGTTAAGCTATTGGTAATTAAGTCCCTAAGATTTTCACTTTCGCCAAAGGTTTTCTTTCCCTTTAAAAAGTTACGGATAACGTTCCAATGATTGATGGAAATCTCATCATTCCCATGTATTTTCTTGACCACGAACGGACAATTATTAAAAATACTTTGCTGATTTACATTGGAGTATATCTCCTTGATTTTATCCAATTTACTCAAAGCCAAATGCGATATCAATAAGCTACCTGTCGATGTGCCCACAAAAAGGTCATACTTTTTACCAGCTTCCTGAATCAAGAATTGAGCTACACCCCCTGCGAATGCACCTTTACTTCCACCTCCTGAAATAACCAAAGCTCTCATGGTAATTGTATTTTTGTTTTAAGATACTTTAATTCTTCATTACTTAAATTCTTTGCTACAGATTCAATTTCCTTTTTTTGCTCTTTATCAGCCAATTGCTGATCCAATAAGCGTCTCGCAAAAATTCTAAATTGCCAAGAATGATGGTCTGTGGCCTTGATTAAATTCTCCATGGCCACACCATTCAACAACTTGATTTCAGATAGGTATTGAAATGCATTCTGTCGTACTTCTGGATTATACTTTGAAGAAGTATAGTCTTGTAATTCCCTTATGTATTCCTTTTTCTTCACCAAATTATAGGTTGGTGTTATTATAGCCAAACCTAACCAAAGCGTCCTGACATTTTTATTGGGTAATCCTATAACATTTTTGGTAACGTTTAAATATTGAACGCGGTCATTTTCAAATTCTGACCAAAGCTTGTAAAGTGCCATTTCAATAGTTACGTAACTCTTATCCTCCAACATGGATTCAAACAAAGGTTTTAAATTTGTGTAAATTTTATCTCTAGAAACAGCCAAAGCTTGTCTAGGTTCTAAACCTTCATTCTTTAAAATCTCTAACAACTTAGCATCACTTATTCGGTCCTTAAAATCGAAAAGGAATTGTTTTTTGATATGGACTGATGTATCGTCCGTCCAAAAAGAAGTCACTAAAGAATCTTTAAAATAGGCTTCCATTCCAAAACTAACAGCTTTAATATTCTCATACTTTTGAATAGACTTACTATTTTTTTTCAAATAACTAAAGGCATCATCCCACGGAAAAAAGGTATTATCTAACCAAGTGTTCTTGAATTGTTTCAAATTGACACCACTGGCCTTTTCCATTTCTGCAAGAAAATCATCGACCGTAACATTTTGAAATTTATAGTTGTTCAAATAATTTACAATTCCTTTTTCAAATGCATTATCTCCTAGTTTTTCCCTTAACATGACCAATGCCCAAGCTCCCTTTTCATAAAAAGTAGTGCTATCCGCTTTTGGATCCAATAAACGCTGTCCTTCTCCCCTATCAGACTGCTCTTTCAAAACTTTAGCGGTTTCTAATAAGTTCCAGTAAAAATGGTCATCACCAAAAATATCCTTCTCGGCTAAGTAGGCGTAATACGTAGCAAAACCTTCCTGAAGCCAGTGATGTTCACCACTTTGTTCGGTCACCAAATCACCAAACCACTGATGGGCCATTTCATGGGCATTGACATTCACATAATTCTTATCAATAAAAGCGACAGAATCTATGACAAAACTATCCGAAAATATTGTAGTACCTGTATTCTCCATTCCCGCATATAAAAAATCATGAACGGGAATCTGCTTATAATTTTGCCATGGATATGACACCCCTATTTCGGATTCTAAAAAGTCGAAAATCTCTTTTGTATAGCGATAGGTAGGCTCAACACGATTGGCATCGGCAGGGTAATAATAATTTTCTAAGGGTGTTCCATTTTTAGCGACAAGACTTTTGCTTTTCATAATTACCAATAGCAAAGGCTATTAAATAGCTGCTTATTGGATTTTGCATGTCAAACTGCCACGTTTTTTTTCCGTTTTTAATTTGGGAACTTTGTAGTTTTCCGTTGGCTATTACTTCAAAGTCGGCCTCCACTATAAATTGAAGGTCAACCTCAATTTTTTCGGTCATATCATCAAAAGATGGTAACCAATTACTTGTATATTTTCCCTGTCCTTGCGTCCAAATTTGTTCATTTCCTTCTAGCTCATCGTCGAAACCCACAAAATAAAGTGCTTGCTTTGGCTTGGCAACATAGGATAGATATACTTCATGTTCCCCTGTTTTTCTTGGTGCTTCGAATCCTATTTTTTTTCCATCGTTACTGAAGGGTTTCTTGCGACCATCCAATTTAAATTCGGTTACCTGCATGTTTTTTGCATCGATAAAAATGGAATCAATCCTTGCATTCAATACATAGGTGTAGGTCACCTGACCATTGAGCGACCTTTCTTGTAGATTAGGTTCAAGAGTAGCTGCTATTTTTGTAAAATCCACGTTTTTATTTTGGGCACTAAGCCAACAAAAAGATAGTAGAAAGGAGAAGTGAACAATAAATTTCATAAAACAAATATATCCGTAAAACCTTTTAACCGAAGACCTTCATATCATCTTTTAATCAAAAGGTAAATCGTCTCTTGTAGTTAAACGTGTTTAAAGCTAAATTCGTGCTATGAATAATGGTTTTCTGCAAACGCCAATCGTATACCTTAAAGGAGTTGGTCCCAATAGGGCAGAAACTTTGGCTTCTGAATTAGGGGTTAGCACCTATCAGGATTTATTGAACCTATTTCCAAATCGATATATTGATAAAACCCAATATTATAAAATCGCCCAATTACAACGAAGCAATGCCGATGTTCAGATTATTGGAAAAATAGTCAATATCAAGACCGTCGAACAAAAAAAAGGAACTCGCCTCGTGGCAAGATTCATTGATGAAACGGGAGAAATAGAACTCGTCTGGTTCCGTGGGCAAAAGTGGATACGGGAAAATCTTAAGCTGAATATTCCCTACGTTATTTTTGGAAAATGCAATTGGTTCAATGGCACTTTTTCAATGCCCCACCCAGAAATGGAACTATTAACGGACCATGAACAAGGGACTAAAGTATATATGCAGCCGGTGTACCCTTCCACTGAAAAATTGAACAATAAAGGGGTTACTAACCGAGTCATCAGCAAATTGATGCAACAGTTATTTCTTGAAGTTAACGGAAAATTCAATGAAAGTTTATCTGATAAATTGCTGACATGAACTAAAGCTTTTAGATAAAAGCGAAGCGATGTTCAATATCCATTTTCCCAAAAATCAGGAATTATTGGCAAAGGCACAGTTCAGGTTAAAGTTTGAAGAACTTTTTTACATTCAATTACAACTCATTGCCAAAAAGTTAACGCGACAGCAAAAGATTAAGGGATTCCCGTTTGACCAGGTTGGGGAATATTTCAACGATTTTTATAAAAACAAACTTCCTTTTGAACTGACGGATGCTCAAAAACGAGTGATCAAGGAAATACGGGCAGATTTGGGAAGCAATGCCCAAATGAACCGATTATTACAGGGCGATGTAGGATCAGGAAAAACTATAGTCGCCGTAATGACAATGCTTTTGGCTATCGATAACGGATTTCAAGCCTGTTTAATGGCACCCACAGCGATTCTTGCCCAACAACATTATCAAGGAATTTCAGAACTGCTGGAAGGCACTGAAATCACCTGTGCGCTTTTGACAGGATCGGTGAAGAAATCGGCCCGAAAACCTATTCATGAGCAATTGGAAAATGGTGAACTCCATATTCTAATTGGCACCCATGCCCTGCTGGAAGATAAGGTTCGCTACAAAAATCTTGGATTGGCCATTATCGATGAGCAACACCGCTTTGGCGTTGCCCAGCGTTCAAAATTATGGCATAAGAATGAATATCCGCCACACATATTGGTCATGACGGCGACTCCTATTCCCCGTACTTTAGCCATGAGCCTTTACGGAGATTTGGACATTTCGGTAATTGACGAACTGCCTCCTGGTAGAAAGCCGATACAAACGGTTCATCGTTATGATGCCAACCGATTAAAAGTATTCGCATTTATTCGTGATGAAATAAAAAAAGGCCGACAGATTTATATCGTTTATCCGCTCATTCAAGAATCCGAAGCCATGGATTATAAAGATTTGATGGATGGGTATGAAAGTATTGTTCGTGATTTTCCGCAACCAGAATTTCAAATATCCATCGTTCACGGCCAAATGAAACCTGCGGACAAGGATTATGAAATGGAGCGTTTTGTAAAAGGTCAGACGCAGATTATGGTAGCTACCACCGTAATCGAAGTGGGAGTTAATGTACCTAATGCATCGGTCATGATTATAGAAAGTGCAGAACGTTTCGGACTATCGCAATTGCATCAATTACGAGGTCGCGTAGGCCGGGGTGCGGACCAGAGTTTCTGTATTTTGATGACCAGTCATAAATTATCCAGCGAAGCCAAAACCAGACTGGAAACGATGGTGGCCACAAACGACGGATTTGAAATTGCAGAAGTAGATCTAAAATTACGTGGCCCTGGAGATTTGATGGGTACCCAACAAAGTGGCTTGCTGAATTTAAAGATTGCAGATATCGTTAAAGATAATGACATCTTGAAAACTGCACGATATTATGCCTTACAACTTCTAAAGGAAGATCCTTCACTACAAAAGCCGGAGAATCTAATTATCAGGCATAACTATGCACAATTGGTAAAGTTCAAGAATATTTGGACGTATATTAGTTAGTTTAATTTTTAACACTTTTACTGTTGAACATCGTAATTTAAAAGGCTGTTCATTTCCCAAAACCTCTTAATTTTAATAGATTTGCCTTCCTAGATTATAAAGATTATGAGTGCAACAAAAACATTATTTGACAAGGTGTGGGATTCACACGTAGTCCATAAAATACAAGACGGACCAGATGTCCTTTTTATAGATAGGCACATGGTACACGAGGTTACCAGTCCCGTAGCTTTCTTGGGATTAAAGAACAGGAATATCCCTGTGATGCATCCGGAAAAAACCTTTGCGACCGCTGACCATAATACGCCTACTATCAACCAACATTTACCGGTTGCTGATCCTTTATCTGCCAACCAACTAAAAATGTTAGAGGAAAATGCCAGTGAATATGGTATTTCTTATTGGGGCTTAGGTCACGAAAAAAATGGCATTGTACACGTTGTAGGTCCGGAATACGGTATTACCCAACCAGGTGCTACCATAGTTTGTGGAGATTCACATACATCTACCCACGGTGCTTTTGGAGCTATCGCTTTTGGTATTGGTACTTCTGAAGTTGAAATGGTATTGGCAACGCAGTGTATTATGCAGCCTAAGCCTAAAAGAATGCGTATCAATATCAACGGAAAAATGAGTAATGGTGTTACTCCAAAAGATGTTGCGCTATTCATTATTTCACAATTGACTACGTCTGGTGCTACTGGATATTTTGTGGAATATGCAGGTGAGATTTTCAGTAATATGAGTATGGAAGGTCGTATGACCGTTTGTAACTTAAGTATTGAAATGGGTGCCCGTGGAGGAATGATTGCTCCAGATGAAAAAACATTTGAATATGTAAAAGGTCGCGAGTTTACGCCAACCGGTGCAGATTGGGACAAAGCAATGGCCTATTGGGAAACTTTGTATACTGATGAAGATGCCATATTCGATAAAGAATTAACTTTTGACGGTTCGCTAATTGAACCGATGATTACTTACGGAACAAACCCTGGTATGGGTATGGGAATCTCTAATGATATTCCGTTGGCAAGTGCAGTACAAGGCGGTGCTACAACCTATCAGAAATCATTGAAATATATGAACTTCAATGAAGGCGATAGCATGATGGGCAAACCAATCGATTTTGTGTTCTTGGGAAGTTGTACAAACGGACGTATTGAAGATTTCAGGGCATTTGCATCCATCGTAAAAGGGCGTAAAAAGGCCGATAATGTTACCGCTTGGTTGGTTCCGGGATCGCACAAAGTTGAAACCGCTATCAAAGAGGAAGGTATCCTAGATATTTTGACCGAAGCAGGATTTGAACTTCGTGAACCGGGTTGTTCTGCGTGTTTGGCGATGAACGATGATAAGGTCCCAGCTGGTAAATTAGCAGTAAGTACCTCTAACAGAAACTTTGAAGGAAGACAAGGTCCTGGATCAAGAACGCTTTTGGCTAGTCCGTTAGTTGCAGCCGCAGCAGCGGTAACCGGAAAAGTTACGGACCCTAGGGAATTAATGGTAGAATTCGCCTAGCGAGTTTGCCTTTAGCTATTGGCCATTGGCTTCTAGCAACATCAATAAATCAAAATAATAAAGCTAACGGCCAAAGGCCAGAAGCGAAAAGCTATAAAAATGGCATACGATAAATTCAATATACTAAAATCCACAGCGGTTCCTTTACCAATTGAAAATGTGGATACCGATCAGATAATTCCTGCACGATTTTTAAAGGCAACTGAACGTGTTGGTTTCGGCGATAATCTTTTTAGGGATTGGCGCTACAATCAGGATAATTCTCCAAAAGAGGATTTTGTACTTAACCAAGACAAATACTCTGGCAAAATCTTGGTTGGTGGTAAGAACTTTGGTTCCGGTTCCTCTCGTGAACATGCGGCTTGGGCCGTTTATGATTACGGATTCAGATGTGTAGTATCCAGTTTCTTTGCCGATATATTTAGGGGTAACTGCCTAAATATTGGTGTTCTACCGGTTCAAGTAAGCGCTGAATTTCTTCAGAAAATCTTTGACGCTGTTGAAGCTGACCCATCCACCGAATTGGAAATAAGTCTCCCAGAAGAAAAGATAACCTTACTTTCTACTGGTGAAAGTGAATCTTTTGACATCAATGAATACAAGAAAAATAATATGTTAAACGGTTTTGATGATATCGATTATCTGTTGAACATTAAAGAGGATATTGAAACTTTCGCTGAAAACACACCCCTTTAATTCTATTTCCATTTAACGGAAAATACCAATGAAAAGAAAGTTGGAAATAATGGATACCACCCTTAGGGATGGGGAACAGACCTCTGGGGTATCCTTTTCTGCATCGGAAAAATTAACGCTTGCCAAATTGTTGTTGGATGAGCTTAAAGTGGATCGTATAGAAGTGGCATCTGCACGGGTTTCTGATGGCGAACTAGAAGCTGTGCAGCAAATCACCGAATGGGCTAAAACCAAAGGTTATTTGGAACGTGTGGAGGTTTTAACCTTTGTGGATGGTGGTATTTCTTTGGATTGGATGGAAAAATCCGGTGCCATTTCGCAAAATCTTTTGACCAAGGGTTCTTTAAACCATTTGGAACATCAGTTAAAAAAAACACCTGAACAGCATTTTTCTGAAATCGCAGTAATTTTCAAAAATGCCAAAGAAAAGGGTATCATCAATAATATTTATTTAGAAGATTGGAGCAATGGCATGCGGAATTCTAAGGAATACGTGTTTCAATTTCTTGATTTTCTCTCTACCCAGCCAGTAAAAAGAATCTTACTTCCTGATACATTGGGTATTTTAACCCATACCGAAACATCAGCATTCATTTCTGAGATTGTTCAGAAATATCCTAAACTTCATTTTGATTTTCATGGTCATAACGATTATGATTTAGGGGTTGCTAACGTCATGGAAGCGGTTAAGGCCGGTTGTCACGGACTACATTTAACGGTGAACGGAATGGGCGAACGAGCAGGAAATGCACCTATGGCAAGTGCGGTAGCGGTCATTAATGATTTCTTACCAGATGTTGAAATTGGGGTGAACGAGTCCTCCCTATTTAAAGTGAGTAAATTGGTTTCCGCATTTACAGGATTTACCATTCCAGCTAATAAGCCCATTGTTGGTGATAATGTATTTACCCAAACAGCTGGTATTCACGCTGATGGAGATAGTAAAAAGAATCTCTACTTCAGTGATTTGATGCCAGAACGATTTGGACGTAAACGAAAATATGCTTTAGGTAAAATGTCTGGCAAGGCCAATATCCAAAAGAACTTACAGGAATTGGGGTTGACTTTAAACGATGATGAACTAAAGAAAGTAACCGCTAGAATCATAGAACTTGGTGACAAAAAGGAACGGGTAACCAAAGATGACTTACCTTTTATTATTTCCGATGTGCTAGATACCGTCGCTCACAAGCAGCGTGTTTTTGTAAAATCATATGTATTGACCCATGCCAAAGGTTTAATGCCTTCCACTACCCTATCTCTTGAAGTAGATGGAAAAGTTTATGAAGCCCATGCTCAAGGTGATGGACAGTATGATGCTTTTATGAATGCTTTGAAAAAAGTATACGTCACTAAAAACAAGACCTTACCCAAATTAACGGATTATGCGGTACGAATTCCCCCAGGTAGTAACTCCGATGCACTTTGTGAAACAGTGATTACTTGGGAAATGAATGGAAAAGAATTTACCTCTAGAGGATTGGATTCTGACCAGACCGTTAGTGCCATTAAGGCCACAGAGAAAATGTTGAATATTATTTAATCTGCCAAACGCTTAACGCAGAGCGCTAAATAATTTTAATGAGGGACTATAAAAAATATAACGTTTGGAAACTTGGTCATGAGGTTACGTTGGATATTTATAGATTAACTCAAAGATTCCCAAAAGAGGAAAGTTACGGTCTAACAAGTCAAATGAGAAGATCTTCTTCTTCAATACCGGCAAATATTGCGGAAGGATGTGGTAGGGAGTCCGATGCAGAATTTAAAAGATTTCTTACTATATCTCAAGGTTCTGCGAGCGAATTGGAATATTTTACAATCCTTGCTAAGGATTTAAATTATATGAATAGTGATGATTTTTCATTAATCAACGACAAAGTAAACAAAGTAAGAAGAAGCATAAATAGTCTAATAAAAAAGATTTAATTAATAATTAAAGTAGTACTAGTAGCATTTAGCGAAAAGCCTACTGCGAAAAGCGAATAAAAAATGAAATTAAATATTGCCTTATTGGCCGGTGATGGTATCGGTCCAGAAGTTATTGATCAAGCCGTAAAAGTTTGTGATGCTATTGCAAAAAAATATGACCATGACATTACATGGAAGCCTGCCCTTACCGGTGCAGCTGCTATTGATGCGGTAGGAGAACCTTATCCAGATGAAACCCATGAAATCTGTGCAAATGCAGATGCAGTATTATTTGGTGCCATAGGTCACCCTAGGTTTGATAATGACCCATCTGCAAAAGTTCGTCCTGAACAAGGATTGTTGAAAATGAGACAGAAATTAGGTTTGTTTGCTAACGTAAGACCAACCTTTACGTTTCCTTCATTAATCGATAAATCTCCATTAAAAAGAGATCGAATCGAAGGAACGGATTTAATTATTCTTCGAGAATTGACAGGCGGCATCTATTTTGGGGAACGCGGTAGAAAAGATGATGGCAATACAGCTTTTGATACCATGACCTACCAACGTTTTGAAATTGAACGTTTGGCAAGAAAAGGTTTTGATATGGCAATGAAACGTTCTAAAAAACTATGTTGTGTAGATAAAGCAAACGTATTGGAATCTTCCAGATTATGGAGAGAAACCGTACAAGCTTTGGAGAAAGAGTATCCAGAGGTTGAAGTAAGTTACGAGTTTATCGATGCCGTAGCGATGCGATTGATCCAATGGCCAAAAGGTTATGACGTTATCATTACCGCAAACCTTTTTGGTGATATTTTAACCGATGAAGCTTCCGTTATTGCAGGTTCTATGGGGCTGATGCCATCTTCCTCCGTAGGTAGTAAAGTTTCTTTATATGAGCCTATTCACGGTTCCTATCCACAAGCGGCAGGTAAAGACATCGCTAATCCTTTGGCAACCGTTCTTTCTGCAGCTATGTTGTTCGAAGATATGGATATGACCCAAGAGGCAGAGGAAATACGAAGAGTGGTCAACAAATCTTTGGCTGAAGGTTATGTTACCGAAGACCTTGCTGATGGAGGAAAAAGTTATAAGACAAGTGAAGTTGGTGATTGGTTAGCGAAAAATATCTAACCATATTGATAAGACAAAAACTAAAAAACCCTCTAGTGAATTTACTAGAGGGTTTTTAAATTTATAATCTATAGGATTAAAGACTTGCTGAAACCGAAGGCGTTTGTTCATAAACACGGGATACAATTTCTTGTAAATCCGGTATAACAGTTTTCGCTAATCTGGAATTACTATTGATCAATACACAGATTCCCAGATCACTTTCAGGGAAAAGTGCAATTTCATTTCTATAGCTATTAACACTTCCTCCGTGATGCCACATCGTTTCAATCTCACCAGACTTCTCATTCTCGAAAGGTATGAATCCTCCAACCAAATCCATAAGAAGAAGAAACATGTCCTGGCCAACGTTGGTAGTATTTATTCTTGTTTTTAAAGGTAATTACAGGGTTAAAAACCTGATTAATAGTTTCCGAAGTCATTACTTCCGGATTATGGCCCAATAAAAAACGCATCCATTTCGCCATATCCTGAGAACTAGCATTGATGCCTCCCGCAGCAACGGCATTATCATAATGGTCATTCAAACTTAATTGCCTCCAACCATTATTACGTCTGCTGTGCGGTAGTGCCACATTTTTGTTTTCAGAAAGGGCTTTGTAATCCGTGGAAACCGTTTTCATTCCCAACGGTTTAAAAAATCGGTTTACTAACAAATGTTGAATGTCTTGCCCTGTAGCTTTTAACATCACCTCTTGACTAAGCGCGAACATGGCATTTTGATAGCTGTATTGTTCACCTGGCTTTGCAACAGGTTGAACTTGATTAAACTGTTTTGCGATGTTGGCCATAGGGATACCAGCCTCTACCAAATTGGTAAAACTATGATAAGGCGTACCCGAGGTATGAGAAAGAATATTGGAAATTTTTACTGCTTTGGTATTCGTATCATCTCCAAAGTGGAACTCCGGAATATATTTTATTAACTGATCCTCTAAATCGATTTTATTTTCACTTTGTAATTTAGTTGCTAAAACCCCTGTGAATCCTTTAGAAATGGAACCTAATCTAAATACCGTCTCCCCATCAACGTTTTCTGTTTCGTTGACGTTTCTTTTACCAAAACCATTAGAGATAATTATGGAATCGCCTTTTACCACACTAACTCCTGCTCCAATAATATCTCCGGCTTACAATAGCTTTTTCAAAATAAGAAGTGATAGCATCTGCTAAGGCCTTTTTTCGAAAATTATATAATTGGATTTCCTTTTTATCGACCAAAGATACTTTGGGTGGAATTTCAGTACTACCAATTTTATCCTTTTCAGGATGAACGGATGAAGTAGTTAAAACTAAAAGGATGAGAACGAGAAGAATCGTGCCAAGAAATAATTTAATTCGTTGCAAGGTTAAAAAGGTTTAGGTTACCTTAATAACGTACTTTTTATCGATAAATTACCTAAATAACATTGGAATTTTGTTAATGTTTTTAATGAAATCCAAACATTCTGAACAAATTAGAGTCAAAATTATCTTTACAATTAACAACTAATCGCCATTTTCCGATATTTCGCTTCTTTACGTCTTCTAACCAATAGAATACTAATTGCTATAATTACCCCAAAAGATGCTAAAGCGGCACCTACTAAACTGGAATAAATAATACCATATCCAAAGGCTATTGGTAAACCTGCTAAATAAGCACCAGAGGCATTCCCCATATTAAAGGCACTTTGGTTCATGGAAGAACCTAACATCTCAGAACCTTTTGCTGTATTGATAATCGCCATCTGAATTGGAGTAGATACCGTAAAAGAAACGACACCAATTAAAAATGTAAGTCCCATCAATACATATGGATTTGTGGCAATCAACATATTAACAACTAAAATAATCGCCATAACCGATAGACTTAAAATCACCGCCTTTAATGGTGAAAACCATTCCGCCATTTTCGCTCCCAAAAAATTTCCGAAAACCATTCCAAGACCGGCTAGCATCATGGCATAACCTACAAAATGTTGCGGTAATCCGGCGACTTCGGTAATTAACGGCGCCACATAACTGTACCAAGCGAAAAATCCTCCTGTACCGATAGTGGTCAATGCAATCAATGCCCAAAGTTCCCTGTTCTTTAAACCTTGAGAAACGCTAACTTTCTTCTCGGCTTCCTCAATTTCAAAATTTGGCATCCACATATAGATACTACCTAAAGCCATTAAGCCAACTAATCCTACCAAGTAGAAAGAAACACTCCAACTAAATTGTTGCCCTAAATACGTGCCTAATGGCACTCCAAGCACATTGGCTACCGTTAGTCCAGAGAACATGATAGCAATAGCTTGAGCAGATTTACCAGGTTTGGATAGTTTGGTGGCTACAACCGCTCCAATTCCAAAAAAGGCACCGTGTGGTATTCCAGATAAAAATCGAAGAAACAATAAACTGGTGTACCCTGTTGCCAAACCAGAGAATGTGTTGAATACCGTAAACCAAATCATTAAAAGAAATAACATTTTTTTAGCGGAAATCTTAGACCCTAAACTTGTCAATAAGGGAGCGCCTACAACCACACCTAAGGCATACGCTGCAATAAAATGTCCCGCTTCAGGAATGGAAATATGCAATGCTCCGGATACCTCTGTTAAGATTCCCATGATGACAAATTCTGTCAAACCAATACCAAAACCCCCAATCGCCAATGCGAACAAGGCTTTTTTATTTGATGGATTACTTTTCATAACCTATAATTTTAATTCAGGTCTATTCATAAACAGACCGTCCAAGTTACAAGTGCAAAGTTATGGTGATGATTTTGATTTCTACGTACAGAATTAACCGATTTATGTACATTATTAACCCATCAATCTACATTTAAGAAAACTTTTGGATAAAATGCCATAGATACAAAAAAGCACCGAGATTTTTATCCCGATGCTTCTGTTTTAATTACGTAAACGTTTATAAAATATAATCCGTACTTACAAAATTTGAAAGTTTAGCTTCCAACAATTGTTGTATGATTTCTGTATTCAATTCATTATCCTTAAAAGCGACAAAGGTTCGAATAGAAAAGGAACGAAGCGCATCATGCACACTTAAGGTGGCCTGTGCTGAGTCTTTTCTACCTGTAAAAGGATAGACATCTGGCCCACGTTGACAGGAGCTATTCAAGTTCACCCGACAGACTAGGTTGACCAAGGTATCGATCAACGGAGAAAGTGCATATACATCTTTTCCAAAAAGACTAACTTGTTGTCCGTAATTACTCTCTGCCATATCATCTAAAGGCTCTTCTATATCAGAAAATGGAACTATTGGTATGATAGGACCAAACTGTTCTTCTTGATATACCCGCATCTCTTTAGTAACGGGATATAATACCGCTGGCCAAATATAATTATCAAAGCGTTTTCCTCCTTTTTTATTCAAAATCTTCGCTCCCTTTTCAAGCGCATCATCTATTAATTCTTGAATATAGTCGGGTTTATCCGGTTCTGGTAAGGGAGTCAATTTTACGCCTGCATCCCATGGATTCCCAAATTTCAATTCATCCACACGTTTTGCGAAACGTTCGTTGAACTTACTTTGAATTTCTTCATGTACATAAACCACTTTTAAAGCTGTGCATCTTTGTCCGTTAAAGGATAAGGTACCGGCTAAACATTCGTCTATGGTCAAATCCAAATCAGCATCCGGCAAAATAATTGCTGGATTCTTCGCCTCTAGACCTAAAACCAAACGTAAACGGTTGCTTTTTGGGTGTTGATCTTGTAGCGCATTGGCAGATTTACTATTACCAATTAAGGCCAATACATCTACTTTACCGGTTTGCATAATAGGTGCAGCCACTGTTCTGCCGCGACCAAATATAATATTAACGACTCCTTTAGGGAAACAAGATTTAAAAGCTTCCAAAAGCGGAGTTATTAAAAGAACCCCATGTTTAGCTGGTTTGAAAATAGTAGTATTCCCCATGATAATTGCAGGAATCAACAAAGCGAAAGTTTCATTGAGCGGATAATTATAAGGCCCCAAACACAAAACAACGCCCAACGGCCCTCTTTTAATATGTGCATATACGCCATCGTGCTTTTTAAACTTGGCGGCATCTCGGTCCAATTGCTTATAATCTTCTATAGTATCCTCAATATACTCTACCGTACGGTCAAATTCTTTTTGTGAATCCGGTAACGACTTACCTATTTCCCACATTAACAATTTCACGACTTGCTCTCTTTTGGTTTTCATCTTTACGACAAAGTTTTCCATGCAATCGATACGGTCCTTCACATGCATAGTGGGCCATAATCCCTGACCTTTATCATAGGCGCCTAAAGCGGCATTCAAAGCTTCTAAGGCATCGACTTCTTGCAAATCTGGAATACTTCCTAACAGCGTAGGTTTATATTCTTTGGTGGAGGATATGGTGGAATAAACCTCCGTAGTCTCTCCTTTCCATTCCCTTAGTTCACCATCCACCAAATAGTGGCGTTGATTAATAATATCTTTTATCTGGAATTCTTCCGGAATTTTTAAATCGCTCATTTCAATATTTTTTAAAAGGGTGGATATTATGTTTAAAACCTTAGGATTACCTATAACCGCGTTTTAAGAAATCGGTTTTCTTAAAAATAAGCTAAACCAGATACTCAAACAAATCTGGTTTATCATTTATATAATCCCCATAGAAATTATTTGACTTCATTCGCTCGATTAGAGGCTCTAAGTCTGCAGTATTCTTAAGCTCTATGCCAACGACCGCAGGGGCATTTTCACGGCTGGATTTTTTAGAGTATTCAAAATGGGTGATATCATCATTAGGTCCTAGAATATCAACGACAAACTCCTTAAGCGCACCAGGTCGTTGGGGAAAACGGATTATAAAGTAATGCTTAAGCTTTCCATATAGTAATGCACGTTCTTTAATTTCAGCCGTCCTAGTGATATCATTATTACTTCCCCCAACAATACAGACTACATTTTTTCCAACAATTTCCTCCTTAAAATCATCAAGTACTGCAATGGTCAAGGCCCCAGCTGGCTCGACCACAATGGCATCACGATTATAGAGGTCCAAAATAGTTTGGCAAACTTTACCTTCTTCCACCGTAATCATTTTATCCAAATAGGTACTACAAATTGGGAAAGTCAACTCTCCTACCCTTTTTACGGCTGCACCATCGATAAATCGATCAATTTTAGATAAGCTAACCACTTTCCCTTCTTCCATAGCGGTTTTCATGGATGGAGCACCCGCGGGTTCTACGCCTATGATTTTTGTAGTGGGAGATAGCTCACTGAAAACACTTATCAGTCCAGAACACAATCCGCCACCGCCAATACATACAAATAGATAATCTATTGGAGCTTTCGTCTGGTCTATCAATTCCAACCCTACCGTTGCCTGCCCTTCTATAATCTTTGGATCATCAAAAGGATGTACAAAGACTTTTCCAGTTTCAATTCCATGGATTTTTGCCGCTTGGGATGCATCATCGAAAGTATCCCCTTCCAAAACCACCTCTACCCAATCACCACCAAACAATTTCGTCTGTTCTACTTTTTGCTTTGGGGTAACCGATGGCATATAAATAGTACCCTTAATTTCCAAATGGTTACAAGCAAAAGCGACACCTTGCGCATGATTACCTGCACTTGCACAAATAACTCCGTTTTCTCGTTCCTCTATAGTTAACGAACTAATTTTATTGTAAGCACCCCTTATTTTGTAAGAACGTACCCGTTGTAAATCTTCCCGCTTCAAGAGAATATTACAGTTAAACTGTTTTGAGAGTCGTATACTTTGCGTTAGTGGCGTCATTTCCGATACTTCAGAAATAGTTACCGCGGCTTTTCGTATATCCTCGAGCTTAGGGAAATAAAAGTTTTTCTCCTTCTTCATTTTATCCGTTACCCAATTAAATTCTTTTTCACAATGCTAAATTATACAAAGAAATTGTCCGTTTAAGTAGTACCGAAAAAAATACTTCAACTATGTGGAGCGTAATTTTCGGCCGACCCTAAACGGACAATTGATTATTTAGAAAATTAAACCTTAAACGATAGGTTTCATCGCTGTCATAGATTCACGCAAACGTGCCCCTACTATTTCTACCGGATGCTCACGTAGTGCTTTATTTACAGCAATTAATGTGGCGTTATCCACATCATTATCCATTTCTTCAGAATAATTCTTTCCAATTACGTCTGTGTCGATTGTTCTTCATGAAACCTGACAAAAGTGGCTTACAGGCATGGTCAAATAGGTAGCAACCATATTCAGCCGTATCAGAAATAACCCTGTTCATTTCAAAAAGTTTCTTTCTGGCAATGGTATTCGCGATTAACGGAGTCTCATGAAGTGATTCATAATAGGCAGACTCATCAATGATTCCAGATTCGGTCATAGCTTCAAAAGCCAATTCCACACCTGCTCTTACCATAGCGATCATCAACACACCGTTGTCATAAAATTCCTGTTCTGAAATTTCTTGATCTCCGGCTGGTGTTTTTTCAAAGGCTGTCTCCCCTGTTGCCGCTCTCCAAGTTAAAAGGTTTTTATCATCATTGGCCCAATCTTCCATCATGGTTTTAGAGAAATGACCGGTCATGATATCATCCATATGTTTTTGGAACAATGGACGCATAATTTCCTTTAATTCTTCGGATAATTCAAAAGCTTTTATTTTAGATGGATTGCTCAAACGATCCATCATGTTGGTAATACCACCGTATTTCATTCCTTCCGTAATGGTTTCCCATCCGTATTGAATCAATTTGGAAGCATAACCTTTATCTATCCCTTTCTCTACCATTTTATCGAAGCAAAGAATAGATCCTGTTTGTAGCAAACCACATAAAATGGTCTGTTCTCCCATTAAATCCGATTTTACTTCGGCAACAAATGAAGATTCCAAAACGCCTGCTTTATGTCCACCAGTACCGGCAGCATATGCTTTTGCCTGCTCTAAACCTTTTCCTTCTGGATCGTTTTCTGGGTGAACCGCAATTAAAGTTGGTACACCAAAACCTCTTTTATACTCCTCACGAACTTCAGAACCCGGACTTTTAGGGGCCACCATGATTACGGTTAAATCCTTTCGAACCTGTGTTCCCTCCTCAACGATGTTAAAACCGTGAGAATAGGATAAGGTAGCTCCCTTTTTCATCAAAGGCATAACCGCACCTACTACAGCAGTGTGTTGTTTGTCTGGAGTAAGGTTAATAACTACATCTGCCGATGGAATCAATTCCTCATACGTACCCACCGTAAAGCCGTTTTCTGAAGCATTGATATACGATTGCCTTTTTTCTTTTATGGCTGCATCACGTAAAGTGTACGAAATATCCAATCCGGAATCTCTCATGTTCAAACCTTGGTTCAATCCTTGTGCACCGCAACCTACGATGACTATTTTTTTACCTTTTAAAGCATTTACACCATCTGCAAATTCAGACGAATCCATAAATCTACATTTACCAAGTTGTGTTAACTGGTCCCTTAAGGATAGTGTATTAAAATAATTGGCCATTTTTTGTTTCCTTTTTATTAATTATTGATATGATTAGTTGTCTTGAAATTCTTTAAGTAGTGCAGAAATCTGCATTTCATCTTTTGAAACCGCTATTCTACCAGATCTTACGAACTGCATGATACCATAAGGTTTCAATAAGTCGTACATAACATCGATTTCATTTCTTCTTCCGCTTTTTGCCAAAACAAAGAAATCCCTCGAAACGGTAACAATCTGTGCATTGCTTTCTTTGATGATGTTCTGAATCTGACGCTCATCGAACAAAAGTCCCGATGCAATTTTAAACAAAGCAGATTCTTGATAGATGGTTTCATCGTCTGTATGATAAAAAGCTTTGATAACCTCTATTTGTTTTTCAATTTGCCCTACAATATTATGAACCCACTTTTCTGTGGTATGTACTACAATTGTAAATTTAGAAACATCTTCAATTTCTGATTTTGAAACATTTAAACTTTCGATATTAATGTGTCTCTTTAAAAATATTCCAGAAATTCGATTTAATAAACCAACATTATTTTCTGAATATACCGATATGGTGAACCATTTATTTTCCATAAGCTTTATTCCCTATTCCTTTTATTTGAAAAGAAATTCCAAGGTCTTATAATTAGTATTTTTTAATATTTTCTTACTGCTAAAACCAATCCAGTAGACCAGTTCATTTTTGTGATTTGAAAGTCATTTCTACCTTCCAAATAGGCTATTAACTGTTTTACGTTTTCATCATGACCTGCAGGCCAATTGGGTTGCTGGCTCATATCATCAATAACATAATAACCGCCGACCTTGACCATTTTCAAAACCTCATCTAACTGACCATACTTTCCAGGCCATGCATCGGCAAAAATCAAATCAAAACGTTTTGTAAGATTTTCTTTTATCCATTCAGCACCATCCGCACAAACTAGTTCCAGTCTTGAATCCGACATCAAAATAAGTATTAGCGATACCGATTAATTCAGCATCATTATCCACGGATATCAATTTGGAATTTTCATCCATACCGTCAACCATCCACGAAAGACTTAAACCTATGCCGGTACCCAGCTCTAAAAAAGAGCCACCAGGTTTGGAAGAAATTAAAGTCTTCAGCATACTTCCTACATACAAATCCGAAGGCATTGTAAATCCGATTTCCTCAGATTTACGAACGATTTCATCATGTATTTTTGGAATGTCTTGAATTGCTGAATCTTGCATGAGACTTTGTTAAACGTTCTTGATAGAACTACTACTTTTTTTATTTTAGTCTTATTTCTGATACCGATGCACCTGATGGTATCATTGGGAATACGTTGTCTTCCTGCTCTACTTTTACTTCTAAAAAGAAAGGTTCTTTAGAGGCCATCATATACTCAATGGTTGACTTTAGATCTTCACGTTCAGAAACCCGTTTTGCCTCGATGCTATATCCTTCAGCAATTTTCACAAAATCTGGATTTACCATTACCGTAGAAGCATAACGCTTTTCAAAAAATAGTTCTTGCCATTGACGAACCATACCCAAGTGATCATTGTTCAATACCACAATTTTCACCGGTACTTTATGTTGGAAAATAACCCCCAATTCCTGAATGGTCATTTGATAACCCCCATCACCGATGATGGCCACGACTTCCCTATCCATAGCTCCCATTTTGGCACCAATTGCTGCGGGTAGTGCAAACCCCATGGTACCTAATCCTCCAGAAGTAATATTACTTTTGGTTTGTGAAAACTTCGCATACCTACACGCTATCATTTGGTGTTGACCAACATCAGAAACAATAACGGCTTTATTACCAGAAGCTATATTGATTTGTTCAATGACCTCACCCATGGTCAATCCTTTCTTAGTAGGATGAATGTCATTGTTTATAATACTATCGAACTCAATTTGATATTTTTCCTTAAAGATATTATGCCAAGCTTCATGCTTGTTCTCTTTAATCATCGGAAGAAGAAGTCCCAAGGTTTCTTTTGAATTCCCCAAAACGGCAACATCTGCATGAACGTTCTTATTAATCTCAGCCGGGTCAATTTCAAAATGAATCACTTTTGCTTGGGTAGCATAGTCTGTCAACCTGCCTGTCACACGGTCGTCAAATCGCATACCGATTGCAATCAAAACATCGCATTCATTGGTTAACAAATTCGGACCATAATTACCGTGCATACCCACCATTCCTACATTTAAAGGATGTGCAGTATCTAAAGCGGATACTCCCAAAATGGTCCAAGCAGCAGGTATTCCTGCTTTTTCAACCAGTTGCTTCAATTCCTCTTCCGCCTGACCTAAAATAACACCTTGCCCCCAAACGATGAATGGTTTTTTTGCATTATTAATCAATTCAGCCGCACGTTCCAAAGCGGATAAGTCGGGTTTTGGTGTTGGCTTGTAACTTCTAACACCAATACATTTCTCATAAGAAAAATCCAACTCATCTATTTGTGCGTTTTTAGTGATATCCACTAAAACCGGACCTGGTCTACCTGATTTGGCAATATAAAATGCCTTTGCCATGACTTCAGGAATTTCTGAAGCTTCAGTGATTTGATAGTTCCACTTGGTTACCGGGGTAGAGATACCAATGATATCCGTTTCTTGAAAAGCATCAGAACCTAACAATTGACGCGTAACTTGACCTGTAATACAAACCAAAGGTGTAGAATCTATCTGTGCATCAGCCAATCCTGTTACCAAGTTGGTAGCTCCAGGACCTGAGGTGGCCATGGCCACACCTACCCTACCCGAAACACGAGCGTAACCCTGAGCCGCATGTGTAGCTCCCTGCTCATGTCTTGTTAGAATATGGGTTAATTTATCCTGAAACTTATATAATTCATCGTAAACGGGCATTATGGCACCGCCAGGGTAACCATACAGCGTATCTACTCCTTCTGCCAATAAACAATGTATAATGGCTTCAGCCCCAGAAATCTTAATTGTTTTCTGTGCTTTTTTACCTTCTTTCTTTTCTTTTACTATTTCCATAACTAAAATTCATCTGTAACACAACCTTGAGAGGCTGAAGAAACTGTTCTGGCATATTTGTACAAACTTCCTTTTTTTACTTTTAAATCCGGTTGTTTCCATTCCTTCCTTCTAGAAGTAATTTCTTCGTCGGATAAATTCACCGATATTTCATTTTTTTCGGCATCAATGGTTATGATATCCCCATTTTTCAATAAGCCGATAGTTCCGCCATCCTGAGCCTCTGGAGATACGTGACCTACTACAAAACCATGTGTTCCTCCTGAAAAACGTCCATCCGTGATTAAAGCCACCTCTTTACCCAAACCTGCACCCATAATCGCCGCAGTAGGTTTCAACATTTCTGGCATTCCTGGTCCTCCTTTTGGCCCTTCATAACGAATAACCACGACATCCCCTTTTTTAACTTCACCTCTACCGATACCGGCATTCGCTAAAAATTCATCGTCATATACCTTTGCAGGTCCTGAAAAGTACAAACCTTCTTTTCCTGTGATTTTTGCTACCGCTCCTTCAGTGGCCAAATTTCCATAAAGGATACGTAAATGACCTGTGGCCTTGATTGGGTTATCCAGTGATTTGATGACTTGTTGATGTTCCAACAAACCGGGTAACTCCGCCAAGTTTTCAGCAATCGTTTTTCCGGTCACTGTTAGACAATCCCCATGTAACATTCCGTTTTCCAACATAAATTTCATAACGGCTGGTACACCACCTACACGATGTACGTCTTCCATTAAAAATTTACCGCTAGGTTTTAAATCGGCCAAAAACGGAGTCGTATCACTAATCCTCTGGAAATCATCTAAGGTAAATTCAACCTCAGCTGCTTTTGCTATAGCTAAAAAGTGCAGTACCGCATTGGTAGAACCACCAAGTAAAGTCAAAAGACGCACTGCATTCTCCATGGACTTGCGTGTGATTATGTCACTAGGCTTAATGTCCTTTTCCAACAAATTACGCAAAGCTTTACCTGACTCAATAGCATCATTCTGTTTGTGCTTACCAATGGCAGGATTTGATGAGTTATAAGGCATAGCCATACCTAAGGCCTCAATGGCCGATGCCATTGTATTGGCCGTATACATACCACCACAGGCACCAGCTCCGGGACAAGCATTTTGTATCACTCCTTTATAATCCTCTTCATTCATGGTACCGGCGACCTTTTCGCCCCAAGCTTCAAAAGCGGACACCACATCCAATTTTTTATCTTTATAACATCCAGAAGCTATGGTTCCACCATATACCAAAACAGAAGGTCTGTTCAATCGTATCATGGCCATTAAAGCACCTGGCATATTTTTATCACAACCAACAACGGTAACCAAACCATCATAATTCATGGCCTGTACAACGGTTTCCATAGAATCGGCAATAATATCCCTGGAAGGAAGCGAGTACCGCATACCGTAAGTACCCATAGAAATACCATCACTTACCCCAATTGTATTAAAGACCAAGCCTATTAACCCACTCTCGTTAACCCCTGTTTTGACCTCTTGGGCCAAATCATTAAGATGCATGTTACAAGGATTGCCCTCGTACCCGGTACTTCCAATTCCAATTAAAGGTTTTTTCAAATCCTCCTCTGTTAGACCAATCGCATAAAGCATGGCTTGTGCTGCTGGTTGGGTAGGATCTTGTGTTACGTTTTTACTATGTTTATTCAATTCCATTTTCAAATTCTAGTATTCTTAGGTCGTTTTACTTCATGAATCTATTCAAAGATAAAAGTTTATAAAAGCTTATCATTTTAACATAATGGTCCTGTACAAATTCACTTTACATCAAAATGACATATACAATTGATTATCATATAGTTAAAACTATTATTTATATCATATCCAATAAAGAGAAACTATGTACATCCTATGCTATTTCACAAAAAAACCTGTATCAAATATTTCTGATACAGGTTTTTTCGTTCATGAAAATCTATATCATTCCTTTAGGGAATGACAATGACCAGATTCATATAAATTGCTTTGAATTTCATTAGGACAATAGTACGTAAAATACTTTAAGGACAAAAACTTTAAACCGGAAAGTAAGTCGAAGGCTTACCTGTTCATAATATGATGTACTAAATCAATTTAAATTTAATGATATTACCTTCCCGTTTTTGTGCTAAAATACTAATTGCTTTATCTGTTAATTGTAGTATTCTTGGATAGCCGCCCGTAGTTTGTCCGTCTTTCATCAAAATCAACATTTTACCGGCTGGTGTTAACTGTACCGTTCCGGGTAAGGTGGCCGAAGTTAACATAGAAATATCGTGTTCCCCTATCGTTTCCTTTATTTGGTAAGCCATTCGATTATTTTCATGGGCAACCGTGAATTCCTTTGAAAAAATAGCTTCCAACTGCTTATCGTTTAATAGATCAAACTCAGGCGCTTTATTTACCTCTAATCACAATATCGTCCAGAAATGAATCCACCCGTATTTCGCTTATTTTAGGCCTGAATAATTTATTGTATTTATACGGTACAACATCCTTATCATTCAGTCTATTTTGAGTGTTAAGGGTTTATAAAAAGACATACTTCCTAAAACTTTTTTACTGGTAAAATCCACCTCTAACCCCTAAATAGGCCCTAAATCCATTTTCTAAACGCCCAAATGAAAGAATATCACCTACATCCACTTGATAGACCTTGTAACTTTGGACAGGTAAATTATTGAGGGTAACGGAAAATTCAGCACCCCCAAAAGCCATATAGGTCTCTTCCTCAAATTCTAAGGTGGGTCCGGTCATGGTAATTTCCAATACCGTATCTGAAAGTTCGTTCTCAAGTAAAGCATTTATTTTATGAGCGGACATATAATCCATAAATCCTGATACAGGAACGCCTTTGTTCCTATAATTAAACCTACCTTCATCTTGAACGGTAGTATAAAAACCTGCTTTTAATACCTTAAGCATCTAGTTTAATTTTTTCAACTTTATAAATTCCTACCTGCGCCTCTATTTTATGAAGATCATATTCCGCCCTCGAAATCTCATAAAATTGAATCTTATCACCCACGTTTACGAAACAAGGTTCTTCCCTCGTTGCATCAAAAATTGGAACAGAACAATTACCAATAATATTCCAGCCACCTGGTGATTCCTGTGGATAGACACCCGCCTGTTTACCCGCAATGCCTACCGCTCCTTTTACTAACTTTAGCTCTTGGGTTGGCCTTTCTAGGCACTTGTAATCTTTCATCAATGCCCCCCAAATACATAAAACCAGGTAAAAACCCAATTCCGAAAACCGTATATGTTGATGCGGTATGTAAACCAATAATTTCAGGAATAGATATATTAAGTAGTTCAGAAAGCTCCTTCAAATCCAAACCAAATTCCAAATCATAGGATACAGGCAAACGCCATAAAAAACGTTCTGTTTTTTCCTTTCCTTCTGTATTTGCATACCATTGGTGTATTTTACTCGATAGCGTTTCATGATCCATTACTTTATTCCTATTGATCACTAAAAGTGAATTATAGGCAGGAATCATTTCACTTTTTTCAGGTAAGACACCGTCTTTTCCTAAGAAAGCTTCGAAACGGATTATACTTTCTAGAATATGTTCATTTACCTCGTTAGGCCACTCTATGAGCAAGGCATGAGCTCCAAAAGGTTTAGTGGTTATAGCAGGGGAATTCACTTGATAGTATATATGTTATGTTCGGGAAAATGTACGGTAATATACGTTAAAATTTGAAATGCAGAAGGTGTATCACCGTGTAAGCAGAAAGTATCGGCGAAAATAGGAGCGGTTTTTCCATCTACCGTATGGACTAATATTATCCTTTACCATAGATAGTATATGGAGGAGAACGTCATCAGCATCGGTAATTAGAGCATTATCTTCTTTTCTGGATACCAAATTGAGGTCACTAGTATAATTACGATCTGCAAATGCTTCACGCTTAACTTTAAATCCTTCTGAAATGGCCATTTTTTGAACGACACTGTCATAAGGGACATACAGAAAGATATCCGACTTAAATTTAGAAATCGTGTTAAGAAAAAGAGCCGCTTTTTTAGCATCCTTAGCGATATCGTTGTAAAGAGCTCCATGTGGTTTTATGTGATGTAATTTTATCTGTTCCGTATTACATTTGGAGATGAAATTATTCAGTTGCGCCTGAATGGCATCGGTTAAATCTGAATCTGAAATATCCATGGATATTCTTCCAAAATTCTCCCTATCCGGATATGAAGGGTGCGCCCCAACAAGAACATTATGCTTTTTGGCCAGTTTTAAACATTCAATAATACTATCATCGTTACCGGCATGGCCACCACAAGCTATGTTACATGAGCTTATCAATGGCAAAAGATCAGGTTCATTTCCAATTCCTTCGCCAATATCACAATTTATATCAATAAAATAATCCTTCATCTATACAACACCAAAAACGGTTAAAATACTTTTAGCTCCCAATACAATGGCCAATACTATAATCAAAACCCCAAATAAATTCTGCTTCCAATTATTCTTATAGATACCCATCACCCCTGCCCTATTGACTACCCAAAGTAAAAACAAGGCAATGATAGGTAGTAGAAGTCCGTTTGCCACTTGGGCAAATTTGATGATTTCAATAGGTTTAATTTTAAAGGAAAGAAAGAAAACCCCTAAACCTAAAATGAGCATCCAAATAAACCGGAAGCGTTTATCCGTATAATTCGCTTTCCAACCAAAACAACTATTAGCTACATAAGCCGCCGCCAAAGGAGCTGTAATGGCAGAAGTAATACCTGCTGCGAACAAACCTATGCCCATGAAATATAATGCCCAGGACCCATATAATGGTGCCAAAGCCTCGGCAAGATCCATAATATTCGAAACCTCTGTAGCATTTACCGCTGCCGCAGAAATAATGATACAAAGGGAAACCAGCCCACCAAGACCAATAGAAATCAACGTATCTCTTCTAACCAAAACCAAATCGTCCTTAGAATTCCATTTTTCACTAACCAAAGAGGCATGAAGAAACAGATTATAAGGTACCACTGTTGTACCCACCAAGGCTATAATGGTAAGGATACTGTCCGATGGTATTTTTGGCAAAAACAATCCTTTTAAGAGTTCGAACACACTCAGGCTTGGTCAAAATTGCCGTCAGCACAAAAGAAAGACTCATGATAATAACCAATACCACGAATACCTTTTCCAACATTTTATAAGAACCGAAAAACAGAAGAATAAACGCAATTGCTCCCAAAACAATCGGATACAGATTTTGATATCTCGTACCAAACAGAGCCTCCATGCCCAATGTGGCACCACCAATATTACCTGCTTCATAAGCCGCATTACCAATAATAATAGCTGAAAAAATTAGTCCAATAACGATATATCTTACCCAGCGTTGCGTCAATTCTTCTTTAATAACATCTGCCAAACCCTTTTGGGTTACGATTCCCAATCTGGCCGCCATTTCTTGAAGAATATAGGTTGCGAAAATAGAAAGAAGCATTGCCCACAATAGACTGAATCCAAAACCTACACCTGCCAAAGTACATGCAGTTACTGTTCCAGGGCCTATGAATGCTGCTGCAATTAATACTCCTGGACCTAATTTTTTAAACATGGAAATCGATTTCGATTTCGTAAATATAAACTGTAAAACTTGAATGACTAACCTATGCCATTATCATTTTCACCACAATTTTAACATTTAAAAATACCGTTCGTCTAAAAAATTACCGTTCGTCTAAAAGTTAGAGGTCATTCATCGATTTGAAATACTATTCTTAAAAAAGCTGGGTTATTATTTTCCCCAAACCTTAATTTAACCTACTTAATGATTTGCTGTAGAATGTAAAAAAGAACTCCGATATATAGACCACAGAAATGCGATGGAAAGTGTTGGCGTTGAACTTTGTGTTCAACACTACAAACGTATAGAGGTGCTTATCAATAAACACGACACTCCTTTAGAAGCGGTACAGTTGTACTATGCACTAAAAGAGGCCGGCGTCCATTCCATGCTAGAATGGTGGGATGGTAAAAAGTCCATAGATATTGCCATTTCAAGGGTTAAACTCAATATTGAGATTGATTCCGAATATGAAAAACTCACGGAGCATGAAGCCATTAATAATTTGGAGGAAGCGATGCATTCTTTTAAAAATGGATTTACCACAATACGAATTCCCCATATCGTAGTACGTTATTATTTGAACGAAACGGTAAAGAATATCATTGGTATCATGGAAGGTCTTAAAGCCAATATTAAAATAATCAACTAAATCTATCAGCATATGGAAAAGGTAAAGAAAACATTGAAGACTCAATTGAGGGCATCGGTATGTACTTTACTCATAGGAATGGTTGCACGAGCCCTCCATTGGCCATATGCCGCAGGAATCATTTTTTCCTCCTTTGCGGCAATCTTGATTCTTTATGCAATTCGGTTTTCTAAGAAACCAGAAAAAAAATCCTTGGATATCATTAAAATGACATTGGTGTTATTTTGGACGTCCAACGGACTTTTACGAATCTTAGATTTTCAATACACCATTATATTTCAAATAGGGACTGCTCTTACCTTTATTTTATGGTTTGCCATGGAAGGGACTTCCTATTTTATGGATAATGATTTAAAAACAAAAAATAAAACGACCGATGTTATTTGGAATATGGTTATGGTCGTTGGTGTACTGACCATCATCGTTGGTGGTTTGATGCATTTATTAAGTTGGGATTACGCAACTATTACGCTTACCACTGGATTGTGCATTGTCACCACTTACATTCTTAAAGATATCTTCAGTCCTTCGAAAAACCAAAATGAGGATGCCAATAACGAAGAGTTGTATTCCTAACGACACTACTGTTTTTAAGCACTGAGAATATATTCGCTCTTTTTTAGTATCTTTTAAGAATGCTGTTAAGATTTAAGAAAAGCCAATCCGATTCAAATCAGTGGGTAAAACCCAATTTTGAATTAAAAACTCTAAGTTCTATCATAGAACCAACCAATACTTAGGTGTTTTCGGTGTTTAGATTAGCTATTTCTTTTCTTAACATAGTTTACAATAACCAATTTAGTAGCGAAAGGATTCTTAAATCCAATGCTATTTTATATAACCAAATATGTTCAAAAGATTATGCTTTTTAAGTTTAGGTCTTCTTTTTGTTTTTGGATGTAATTCCAAACGAACGGAGACTTCTGATGATGATGTGAGTATAAACGTCAGGGATTTCGATGAAATACTTGGAGTCCGGCAAATTAAGGGCGCTAATCGCCTACAGTAGTACGAGCTATTTCCTTTACAAGGGAAGACCAATGGGCTATGAATATGAACTTTTAGAAAAATTAGCCGCTCATTTTGATTTGGAATTAGAGCTTATTGTCGCAGAGGATTTAAACTCATTATTGACGGAACTGGATAAAGGCAATGTTGACCTTGTAGCATATGGTCTAGCTATTACTTCCGAACGGAAAAAAAATGTAGCATTTACCGATTATCTCTATTTGACCAATCAGGTATTGGTACAAAGAAAACCGAAGAATTGGCGTCAACTGACCTTAGACAATATACGTAAAACCTTAATTCAAGATCCTATACAACTTATAGATGATACCGTTTCGGTAAGATACAGTTCCTCCTATTTTGAAAGGCTTAACAATCTATCAAGGGAAATTGGCGGTACTATTAATATTGATACGATACTCGGCAAGGTTTCTACTGCGGAAATCATAAAAATGGTGGCTGATGAAGATATTGAATACACCATAGCGGATAAGAACTTAGCACAAATCAACGCTTCCTTTTATCCTATTTTAGATGTAAGTGTACCAGTCAGTTTTTCTCAACGAATCGCTTGGGCCGTTCATAAAGATTCAGATGTCTTATTGGAAAAAATAAACGAATGGATTGAAAAACAGAAAAAGAAAACCGACTACTATGTTATCTACAATAAGTATTTTCAAAACAAAAGATATTTTAACCGAAGGGTAAATAGTGAATTCTACAGTCTAACGAACAATCAAATTAGCCAATACGACGAAATCATAAAGGAAAATGCTAAAGCATTGAATTGGGATTGGCGTTTATTAGCCTCCTTCGTATACCAAGAATCGCGTTTTGATAGTGAGGCGAATGCTTGGACGGGTGCGGAAGGATTAATGCAGTTAATGCCAGCTACTGCAGAAGAATTAGGAGTTGCAAATAGTTCAGAACCAATAGCCAATATAAATGCCGGTTCAAAATACCTCAAAAGTATTTATGAAAATTTCGAAGAAATCACCGATACCGTACAACGCATTAAGTTTACCATGGGAGCCTACAATAGTGGTTATTATCATATTATAGATGCCCGTAAACTTGCAAAATTAAATGATTTAAATGCAGATGTCTGGGATAATAATGTCAATGAAATGCTCTTAGCGCTCAGCTATCCACAAAACTACAACCATCCTACCGTAAACTATGGGTATGTTAATGGTATTGAACCCTACAACTACGTTAACCAAATTTTTGAGCGCTACGAACACTACAAGAATTTCATTAAAGAATAATTCTGAATTCCAATTCTGTATTTTTCGCTGTTCTAAATATAGAAATCCATAATAATTACAATAGGAATTCGTTGGTAGGGTTTTTATTATAACTTGTAATGATTTAGTTATAAATACCAAGCAACCAAACCACCATGAAAAAAATTATTTACTTCATTTTAATACTAGTATTTGTTATTGTAGGCATATTAGTATTTAATACCCTTTCACTTAGTTCAAAACAAATCACTTCTGAACCCATCGAGAAAATTGAAATTTCCAACTTGGTGTACGAAAATTTATCAAAGGCAATTCAATATCCTACGATTTCATTTAATGAAGATGCTATACCAGACTCAACTGCTTTTAATGGTTTTCATCAGTTCCTAAAGGAAACGTACCCGTTGATTCATGAGAAACTAACCCTAGAGAAAGTAAACGAATACAGTTTGTTATACACTTGGAAAGGAACTGACTCTAGTAAAAAGCCTATTATTTTAATGTCACATCAAGATGTTGTGCCTGTAGACGAACCCACTTTAGGAGATTGGGAAGCTGGACCTTTTGAGGGAAAGATAACCGCTACTGATATCATAGGCAGAGGAACGCTAGACGATAAAAGTTCTTTAATGGCGATAATGGAATCTGTTGAGCGTTTACTGGGTGAATCTTTTACACCTTCCCAGACCATCTACTTGGCCTTTGGTCATGATGAGGAAGTAGGCGGATCAAACGGTGCCGCAAAAATTGCGGCACTATTAAAAGAACGGGGAATCGACGCTGCCATGGCAATTGATGAAGGTGGTTTTTTAGCAGATGGGCTCGTACCTGGAATCGACAACACTGTCGCTATTGTTAACTTGGCTGAAAAAGGGTTCGCCTCCTTTCGTCTAATCGTTGAAACAAAAGGAGGACATAGTTCAGCTCCTCCAAAAGAGAATACCATAGGAATGCTCGCGAAGGCCATCGTTGACCTTGAAAATAACCAGTTCCCTTATAAGTTGGTGGAACCCATCAATTATCAACTTGATTATATGGGTCCAGAGCTGCCTTTTCTAAAAAAAGTGGCCTTTGCGAATCCTTGGTTATTTAAAAAACCTATTCTAGAAGGTTTAAATGCACACACAACCACAGCCGCTACCATTATAGATGGTGGTGTAAAAAATAATGTTATCCCTACCGTGGCAGAAGCGACCATAAATTTCAGGATTCTTCCGGGAGAAACCATTGAGTCCGTAAAAGAACATATTGTAAACACGGTAAGTGATAAAATAAAAGTAGAACCCGTGGGATTTTTGACCAATCCTTCCCCAGTTTCAAAAATTGATTCTGAAGCATACCATAAATTAGAAGGTACCATTAGATCCGTATTCCCAGAAACTGTAGTGGTACCCGGATTAGTGGGCGGCGGAACCGATGCGCGCTACTTTTATGAAGTTGCTGATGATGTCTATCGTTTTTACCCTATACGACTTGCCCAAAACTCCATGTCACGTTTTCATGGTATTGACGAAAAAATTAGTAAAGAAAATTATAAGGAAATCATCCAATTCACCTATCAGCTTATTAAAAAGTTTGATTAAGAAGATTTTTAGTGGTTATCTATTTGTTCAGGAGCAATAAGATTTTTGAACCATTAACCCAACCATCCTTCTCGATCTAAGGAACGGTATTGAATAGCTTCTGAAATATGATTCCCATTTAATTCGGTCTCCCCTGCTAAATCTGCTATCGTTCTAGCCACTTTTAAAATTCGGTCATAGGCACGGGCGGAAAGATTCAACCGTTCCATTGCAGTTTTCAGTAAATTTTTGGATTTATCATCGAGTTTACAATACTCCCTAATCTGTTTCGTGTTCATTTGGGCATTATAATGCACATTCTCTAAATCTTTAAAACGTTGTGTCTGTATTTCCCTTCCAGCTGTTACACGCTTTCTAATCTCAACACTGCCCTCCCCTTTTCTATCTTCGGACAATTTTTCGAAAGGTACTGGCGTCACCTCAATATGAATATCGATACGGTCCAACAACGGTCCAGAAATTTTACTCAAATACCGTTGCATTTCGGCCGGAGAAGAAGTAACAGGAGCATCAGGGTCGTTAAAATAACCTCCTGGACTAGGATTCATACTGGCCACCAACATAAAACTACTGGGGTAGGTTACCGTAAATCGTGCTCTTGAAATAGTCACTTCTCTATCCTCTAAAGGTTGGCGCATTACTTCTAAAACCCCACGTTTAAATTCCGGAAGTTCATCTAAGAATAAAACTCCATTATGGGAAAGGGAAATTTCACCTGGTTGGGGATAGGCACCACCACCGACAAGGGCGACATCAGAAATAGTGTGATGTGGGCTTCTAAACGGTCGTTGACTCATCAACCCCATATTCTTAATTTTACCCACGACACTGTGAATTTTTGTAGTTTCCAATGCCTCATGTAAAGTCATCGGTGGTAAAATAGAAGGTAATCGTTTCGCTAACATAGTTTTACCCGCTCCGGGCGGACCTATGAGAATAATATTATGTCCGCCAGCGGCCGCAATCTCCATACACCGCTTGATACTTTCTTGGCCTTTTACATCAGAAAAATCAAATTCAGGAAAATCAAGGCTCTTGTAAAACTCTTCTCGGGTATCTATAATGGTTCTTTCCAAGGGAGTTCCTTGGTCAAAAAACTCCAAAACTTGTTTGATATTATCTACTCCGTAAACTTCCAAATTTCCTACAATAGCAGCTTCCTTTGCATTATCAGTAGGAAGAATAAAACCTTTAAATCCTTCCTCCTGTGCTTTAATGGCTATCGGCAACGCTCCTTTGATAGGCTGCAAACCACCATCCAAGGAAAGTTCACCCATAATGATATACTTATCAATCTCATCAGATTTTATTTGGCCAGATGCAGCCAGAATACCAATGGCTAAGGTAAGATCATAAGCAGAACCTTCTTTGCGAAGGTCTGCCGGAGCCATATTAATGGTGATTTTTTTTCCTGGTATTTTATAACCATTGTTCTGTAAGGCAGCGGCAATACGATAATTACTCTCCTTAATGGCATTGTCAGGAAGCCCTACTAAATGGTAACCGATACCTTTGTCAATGTTTACCTCAACAACGATCGTAGTAGCCTCAACACCAAAAACTGCACTACCATATACTTTTGTCAGCATGAATTATTCCTTTGGACTAAAAATAAGGATTTCTTTTCCTTTTTCAATCTCCTCCCTATTCATCATCATTTTTCTAAACTCACCATTAATATACATTTGAGCTTGGTCTTTATAGTGCTTACTAAAAGGATTACCGGATTGTCCTGTGGGCAAAATACTGATACTATTTTCTACATCTGAAAAGTCAATAATCCTTCTGGTTGAAGGTCCTGAGCTGGTTTTATAATAACCCGTGCTGTCATATGGAAAGGCCAAATTATTAATAGTCTCTCTAGTTCCGGTTACCGGAAAAGGGCCCACATTAAAAAATGAACGTAAGGCTTCCACTTGACCTATAGGATGACCATGCTCCAAAGTATGCACTTTATTCCAGGTCCATTTTTCAAAATCATCTCCCAAATCATTTTCCAAAGAACTCAAGGCTTCTAAAAAAGATAGGTTTACCATTTCTTTCATGGTTTCCTTCTTATTTTGGGTAGTGATATCATCCCACCAAACAGAACTTTCATTTTCGGACAACGGGGCTATCAACCGTTTTAAAAAATGGGTTTCCAGCAATTGCTTGAATAAATCATCGCCCAACTCATCAGCAAAAGTGTTTTTTAAATAAAAATAAATCCATCGGGTATAAACCGTGGCTTCTATACTTTCTAAATCGTACTTCCCCTTCCATGTTTTTAATCTATCGAACACCTTCTTTGCCTGTTCATCCAAAGATTCCGAATCAACAACTTTCGACAAATTAGTAACGATGGTTGGATGTACGGAGGAAGTGACATCCAAAATCATCTGACTTGCAGATTCCATATCCCAATCGTTCTTTGGCTCCAATAAGCCTACAATTCTTTTCGCTCTGTTTTCTGGCAAGTAATACCCAGGATACAACATTCCGGCAATAGAATCTGGCTGATTATTGGCCGAGTACACATAGTTCCATGGCGGATTTAAAGCTTGTGGATTTTTATCAAAATCCAGCAACTTCCTTTGAATTGGTAGTCCTTCCCCAACCTCAAAAACCATCTTGGTATTAATGGAATCCGGAATTTCATAAAGCTGGGCAGAGGCAAACCATCCAATATTATCCTCCGCATCTCCATACATGATATTTAATCCAGGAGCATGGATATTAGGTAATGCCATTTTAAATTCTTTCAAATTATTAGCATGGCTAAGACCATACAAAGCATCCATAATTTTATTTTCCATCTGCGTGTATACCCAATACATGGCAATGGGTCTTTCGCCAGAAACTTGATCTGCAATTCCGTTTAGAATAGGCCCATGAACCGATTTTTTAAAGGTGAACTTAATGTCTTCCGAGTCTTTTACTTTAATGGTTTTTGTAACCGACTCATAGTCCAAAAACTCACCTTGATAGGTATATTGATTTTCATTTTCCGGATTATTCTCCTCGTAATAAAAATCAACATCATCATTCTCGAACATGGTCATACCGTAAGCCAGATTTCTATTATGACCCAATAAAGGAAAAGGAATTCCTGCTATGTGATAACCATATTTACTATAAGTTGGCGTTTCTATATGGGCTTCAAACCAAACGGAGGGTTGCGAAAATCCAATATGTGGGTCGTTGGCAAAAATTACTTTCCCATTTTTTGTTTTTTCCGGGGCAATAACCCAACTATTACTGCCTTCAAACAAGCGGAAGATTAAGAGCCGAAAGTGACTTTGTCACCATGGCCGTTACATTTGACTGAATTGAATCAGAGCTCTTCGGATTATAATTTTTTATCCATTCCGTATCCGGGGATGAGTTCACTCCTAAATCCTTTAAATAGGCAGGACCCAGCTTATCTTTAATGGTGGTTAAAAGGGGGTCGGTCTTATGGGCCATGGCAAAACTAAAGGCCATATAGCCAATAGTATTATACATATCCTCTAGATTAAATTGGGTTTTATCAATTCCCGTTAGATAAAATTCAATAGGTGTAGGTCCTTCCGCAATGAACTGATTTATTCCATCCAGATAAGCTTCGGACAATACCACTCCTTTATCATTCCTATCCAATTTAGCCACGATATTTTTTGAAGCATCGGCAATACCCAAGGAAAGAAAGAACTTATCGGTTCCAATTAAATCGGTTCCAAAAACCTGTGAAAGTCCACCACTTGCAATACGGCGAAGCAGTTCCATCTGCCATAAGCGGTCTTGTGCATGTACATAACCCAAAGCCCTAAAGGCATCCTCTTCATTCTCACCGTAAATATGGGGTATACCGTAAGCATCATAATAAACATTAACTTCTTTCTGAAGTTGTGTCAAGGATTTTTCACCTGAATAATCTGGAGTTAAGGTGTAAATAAAAATAGCAACACCTACCGTAATTACGACTAGTAGTATAACCAGAACTAATACAATTTTCTTGAAGGCCTTCATAATTAACTTTAAAGCTTAGTGTCCTAAGTTAAAATTAATTTTTACACTGGATATTAGATATGAGTTACTAAAACCGGTTTATTTCAAGAGTCCCGAGATAACAAGAGCATTATTCTAAATTCCTAAGACCTTCTAACAACCAATTTCTGTAGGTTTCCACATCAGAATTTTGAATAGAGGTATTCAATACTTCTAAATCTGGAGATAATAAAACATAGAAGGGTTGTGATACGGCATTGAAGTTAATATCCTGAAAAGTTCCCCATTTCTGAGCAATATTGGTGATGGCTTTCACCCGACCACTATCATATTGAAAGTTGAATTTCTCAGTTTCCGGTAGTTCTTTACGATCATCTACATACAATGAAATTAGAACAAAATCTTCTTTTAGAATAGGGTAAACGCTGGCATCACTCCAAACATTCTCTTCCATCTTACGGCAATTGACACAAGCCCATCCCGTAAAATCTAAAAGGATAGGTTTATTGGCTTGTTTGGCATAAGCCAGTCCGGTTTCAAAATCCTTAAAACAATCGATACCTAGCGGACAATCACTTTCTTGCTCAACAACACTATAAAACTGAGGTGGCGGGAATCCGCTCAATAATTTCAGAGGCATCACCTTTAAAAGTCCCAGAACCAAATAAACCGTAAACGCAAAGCTTAAAATTCCGGTAACTTTTCTACCGGCCGATAATTTTTTGGTAGGCCCATCATGTGGAAACTTATACACTCCAAAAAGATAAAGCGTCATAGCGACTCCTAAAACAATCCATATCAATAAAAAGATCTCTCTTTTTAAAATACCCCAATGCCCTACTAAATCTGCATTGGAAAGGAATTTCAAGGCAAGCCCTATTTCTAAAAAGCCTAAGACCACTTTTACGGTAGTCATCCATCCGCCAGATTTTGGAAGGGAATTCAACCATGCAGGAAATAGAGCAAAGAGTGCAAAAGGCAAGGCTAATGCAACTCCAAAACCAGTCATACCTGCCGTTAAATTAGTAGCCACTTCACCTTCGGCCAATGTAGTTCCACCTAAAAGTCCGCCCAAAATTGGACCTGTACAAGAGAAGGAAACAATGGCCAAGGTCACTGCCATAAAAAAGATGCCCAAGACTCCGCCAACTTTAGAAGAAGCGGCATCCATTTTATTAGCCCAAGAACTAGGTAAGGTCAGTTCATAATATCCAAAAAAGGAAAAAGCAAAGAATATGAATATGATAAAGAATAACAAATTGAGCCAAATATTGGTCGCTATGGTATTCAATATCTGAGAGTCCACTGAATCGAACAAGTGAAAAGGAAGGCTCAATAAAAAGTAAATCAGCACAATAAAAAAGCCATAAAGCAAAGCATTAACAATACCCGTAGATTTTTTCTGGGAATGCTTGGTAAAAAATGAAACCGTTAACGGAATCATAGGAAAAACACATGGAGTTAACAGTGCAATTAACCCACCTAAAAACCCTAACCCAAATATGACCCAAATGTTAGAGCCTGTTCCTATATTTTCCTGACCTTGGGTAAGTAATTCCTTATTCTTTAAATCTAGTCGTAATTGCTGACCCAATAAAAGGCTTCGGTCATCAACTGTAGTAATCAATTCTTGCGCCTCTGAACCATCTAAGGTAAATATGAATTTTTTATCCGCAGGAATACAAACCTCTTTACATACCTGATAAAATAAATCAACAGCTATTTGGTTAACCGATGGATCTAAGATTTTAATACGCTGTGTAAATACAGCCCTATTCTTGAAAAATGTTTCATCTACTTCAAAAATATCACTGTATTCCACTACAGTTTCACTTTCCTTAGTAGCATCAATCAATTCATAAACCGTACCCGCATCGTTATATGTAAACTCACTTGGCAAAGCGCCAAATTCTGAAGTAAATTGGGAATACAAATGCCATCCTTCATAGATTTTAGCACTCATTACCAACTCGAAATCCGTATCAGAAATCTTTTTAATCTCTTGTTGCCATACTACTGGATTATCTTCACTTTGGGCAAGTGCACCAAAGGAAATGAACACTACTAATAGACAGGTTAAATATCTCATTTTATCAATTCTATTTTTAATATATTTTGGGAACTCTCATCCACCTTAAATCTACGGTCTGCACGTTTTCCAATAACCCAAACGATTTGATCATCACTGCACAGTAACCATTGCTCTTCCTTTTCCAAAAGATTCATTTTCTCATCCTTGAAATATTTGGAGAGTTTCTTTTTCCCATTAAATCCCAAAGGGTGAAAATAGTCGCCTTTTTTCCATTTCCTTACCACCAGCGGATAGGTTAACGATTCCTTTTGGACGAATATTTCGTTACTACTATTCTCAGAACGTTCTTTTACACTATTAATTTTTAAAGCTAATAGGTGCGTTTACAGGTATTTTGAGATTCATCAATTTCAAACACCTCCAAATCCCCTTCTTTTACTGCGAGGGGTGCTAACCATAAAAACTCACGGTCTTTCAATAAAATATGGGTATTGGACATTACCTGCTTACCGCTCATGGCATTCAACAAATCCAACACATTTTCCCATTCCGTAAATCCATATTCCTTAAAAAGACCATAAACGATTGCATTTAAAGGAGCTAAAGTCGTTAACGATTCTAAAGAAATCCTAAACTTTCCATTTTCACGAATGAACAACTCTTCTTTTAATTGTTTAAGGTATTGGTCTGATAGGATTTTAGTTTGATTTAAGTAGTCTTGAGTATTCTGAAAATTGGCCAAAAAGGAAGGATGTAGCTCTTGTAATCTTGGAATGATTTCTAACCGTATTTTATTACGGAGATATTTAGTATCAGCATTACTGGTATCTTCGCGCCATCTCAAATTTTCAGTTTTTGCGTAGGCCTCCAATTCCTCCCTCGAAAAAGGCAACAATGGCCTTCTTAAATGATTTAGTTTCTGCGGAATACCAGTAAGGCCATCAATTCCAGTTCCTCTTGACAGATTGATCAGAAATGTTTCGAGATTATCGTTAGCATGATGTGCAGTAAGTAAATAGGGAATCTTATGTTGCTTCAATAATTGGTCGAACCAAGTATACCGTAAGTCCCTGCATGCCATTTGAACGGATACCTTATGCTGGTTCACATAACCCAAAGTATCAAAATGCGTTACATAAAAGGCACTATCAATTGAAGCTGCAAACTGCTCTACAAAATTTTCATCACCATCACTAGCGCTTCCCCGTAACCTAAAATTGCAATGAGCGATAGAAAATTTAAGCTTTGAACCGTGACATAGATGGGTAAGTACCATACTATCCAAGCCCCCACTAAAAGCAATCAAAAAATGATGATCTAAAAGCTCAGGAAATTCCTTTTCTATATGTTCTTTAAACTTTAAAAGCACGTTACAAAGGTAAGTAAGAACCTAAAAGAAAAGAGTAACTCTTTACGCTTAGATTTTGAAGTCTATCACATCTTTTAGGAAATTGCTCTCTTAAAGCTTTCCATCTTTTCTCGATGTACTTTAGCTAAGTTTTCATCCAGAATTCCTTTGTTTTCATCAAAATTTTGGTGAAAAGATGGAAAAGAAAACGTTTCCACAATGTTAGCCCCAAATCTTTTCAGCATATTTTCCGAAGCTTCTAAGGCTCCAATGGCTCCCCTACCTCCTGGTGAAGCCGCCATTAATAGTATTTTTTTATCGGATAAAAACTTACTGTCCAATCTAGAAAGCCAATCTAACGTATTCTTAAAATATGCCGACGGATAACTATTATGCTCACTTACACTTATGATCAACCCTTTCGCATTATTAATTTCATCCATGAATTCTACCAAAGAATTAGAATAACCATGTTCCTTTTCATGATCTTCGCTGTACATAGGAAACGGATAATTGGACATATCCAATAATCGTATTTTCTCGTCCGTTAACAAAGAACTGGTATACTTTACTAATTTATGATTGATAGAAGTGGAAGAATTACTCCCAGAAAATGCTAAAATATAAGCCATAAACCTTTATTTTTAATGAAGAATGCGAATTTAATACAAAACCTAACTACCTGCACTAATTTTATATAATTTTGCCCTTTCAAACATCCAAACCTACTGTTTTATAAGTATATAGGATAAACCAAAGTGTATGGGCAACCAAAAGGCCAGATTATATTTTTTAGACGCCATTAGAGCGTGGGCTATCTTAATGATGCTACAGGGTCATTTTATCGATGGTCTGTTGGATAATGCTTTTAGAGACTCTAATAATTTGGCGTTCAGTACCTGGAAATATTTTAGGGGAATTACCGCACCGGTATTCTTTACCGTATCTGGTTTTGTGTTCACTTTCCTTTTAATACGCTCTCCAGAAACGGGATGGAGCAATCCTAGAGTTAAAAAAGGAATTAAACGAGGTATAGAACTATTAGCTATCGGCTATTTACTTCGAATGAACCTATTTGGCTTATTCAAAGGAGAATTATATGATTCGTTCTTTTTGGTGGATGTACTGCACTGTATTGGTCTTTCGCTTTTATTGATAATCGGATTTTATTTACTGACTTTCAAAACAAGAAATGGATTTTCCCTACCATACTTTTATGTACTACATTAGTGCTGTTCATTTTCGAACCTATGTACAAACCGAATTCAATTTTGAAATCTTACCGCAAGTGATAGCGAATTATTTAACTAAAACCAACGGTTCCGTTTTTACCATTATACCATGGTTAGGCTACGCCACTATTGGTAGTTTTTTGTCCATTCTATTTACAAAATATCAAGACAATAAAAATGCTTACAATTTCATAATTCCGACATACATCGCAACGGGATGATTCATTACTGTTTCTATCTTCGGATATGTTTTATTCGCTTTATGAACTCACGAATATACTTTGTTCAAGGCTATAATTGACAATAACTATCTGTTTATTCGTTTGGGTGATGTATTTCTCGTCTTTTCCATATTCATTCTTTTAAGAAAAGTTTTAATGAATGCAACATGGTTAAGAATAGGACAAAGCACCTTATCTATCTATATAATTCATTTTATAATTTTATACGGCAGTTTTACCGGTATAGGTCTATATCGTTTTTTTCATCATTCATTGAATCCGTATTTAGTGGTACCTGGCGCGATTCTATTTATGATGACGAGTACCTATTTTGCATTAAAATATGAAGACTCATAAGGCGGAATTAAAAGTTAATTTCCAATGCAATTTTACGCTACAAGAATATACTTAGAGCAATTTGCAATTATCGCTTTTGAAGTTTTAAGAACGGTTAACAGAGAAAGTACTTACGTGTTTTAGGTTTAATTAAAAACTAAATTCACAAAGTAATAACATAAACAAAAAGGCAGCCAATTGGCTGCCTTTTTCTATATCAAAAATTCTATTCTAATTAAACATGTAAAGCACGATCATCTGTAGCCGCTAACGCCGCTTCTTTAACCGCTTCTGCATATGTTGGGTGAGCATGGCTCATTCTAGAAATATCTTCGGCAGACGCTCTAAACTCCATCGCAGTTACTGCTTCAGCAATTAAATCTGCACAACGTGCACCGATCATATGCACACCTAATACTTCATCGGTCTTTTTATCTGCAAGAATCTTTACAAACCCATCAATATCCATACTAGCTCTTGCACGACCTAAAGCACGCATCGGAAATTGACCTGACTTTATACTCCACTCCTGCTTCCTTCAAGTTCTTCTTCTGTTTTACCAACAGCAGCAACCTCTGGCCAGGTGTAAACTACACCAGGTATTAAGTTATAATCGATATGTGGTTTTTGACCCGCTAATATCTCAGCAACCAAAGTACCTTCTTCTTCAGCTTTGTGAGCTAACATGGCTCCTTTGATAACATCGCCAATAGCGTAAATGTTATCGGCACTTGTTTTCAAATGCTCATCAACAATTACTTTACCCCTTTCGTCAAGTTTTACACCTGCAGCATCAGCATTTAATCCGTCAGTATATGGTTTTCTACCCACGGCAACCAAACAATAATCACCTTCAAAAACTACTTCTTGACCTTTTTTATCATCAGCCTTTAATAATTACCTGATCACCTTTTCTTTCAACCGACTTCACTTTGTGCGATAAGGCAAATTTTACTTTTTGCTTTTTCATCACCTTCGTCAACTCTTTAGAAAGCGCAGCATCCATACCAGGTATAATGCGATCCATATATTCAACTACAGTAACTTCTGCACCAAGTCTTTTGTAAACCTGACCTAATTCAAGACCAATAACACCACCACCAATAACAATCATATGTTTTGGTATTTCTTTAAGCTTTAAAGCTTCTGTAGAAGTAATCACTCTTTCCTTATCCAATGTTATAAAAGGTAAAGTAGATGGTTTAGAACCTGTAGCGATAATGATATTTTTCGCTTCAATTTCTTCTGTTTTACCGTCGTTCTTTTTGATATTGATATGAGTAGCATCTTTAAAGCTACCAATACCTTCATAAACGGTAATTTTATTTTTATCCATCAAGAATTCAATTCCCTTGGTGGTCTGATCTACAACGCCTTGTTTGCGGGCAATCATTTTCTCCAAATTCACTTTAATCTCACCAGGAATTTCAATTCCATGCTCTTCAAAATGCTTGGTAGCATCTTCATAATGATGAGAAGAATCTAACATCGCCTTAGAAGGAATACAACCAACATTTAAACACGTACCACCCAAAGTGGAATATTTTTCAATTATTGCGGTTTTCATTCCTAGTTGTGCACAACGTATCGCTGCTACATATCCTCCAGGTCCTGAGCCTATAATGGCTACATCATATTGATCCATAAAATATTTGTTTTCTAATGTCTTACAAAATTAATACTATTTTTAGTTTTAAAGGGGTATAGCCGTAGAATGCTTTACCTCTTTTATGGTAAAAGAGCTTTGGGTACTACCGATATGATTCATAGCCGTTAATTTATTGACCATAAAATTTCGATACGCCTCCATATCTTGAACGTGTATTTTTAAAAGATAATCGTAATCGCCACTTAAATGATGACATTCTACCACTTCTTGTAAACGCATAACCTGAGCTTCGAATTGTGCAATATTATCCTTCACATGCTGTACCAATTTAACATGGCAAAAAACAGTGAAATTTCTATCAACTACTGCCTTATCTACCAAAGCCACATAACTTCTTATCGCCCCTATTCTTTCTAACCTTTTAATACGCTCGTAAATCGCGGTTGTTGAAAGTCCTAATTTCAAAGCATATTCTTTCGTCGTTTTCTTACTATCTGCTTGCAAAAGGTCTAAAAGACTATTATCGGTTTGATCTAGCTTCATAGTGATTGAAATTCTTATTAATCCATCAAATTTAAAAAATACAGATTAAAATTCTAAATAATTTTAAATATTAGTTTTAAAATCTAATAAAGTAAGTTCATCTTGACAAATTTACTATCAAACCCTATTTTTACTTAAAATAATATCTCATGAGCCAAAAGAACAGCAACGACTTACAAGATTTACAATACTTCGGAGAATATGGCGGAGTAAATCCTTCTATTTCCGATTCATCAACCTATACCTTTATCTCGGCAAAAACAATGTTCGATACCTTCGAAGGTAATACCGAGGGTTGTTATTTGTACAGCAGACATTCTTCGCCATCAAATTTGTATTTAGGCGAGGCATTAGCCGCGCTAGAAGGTACCGAAAGTGCCAATGTAACCGCAAGTGGTATGGGTGCTATAACAGCAGTTATTTTACAATTATGTAATGCGGGCGACCATATTATTAGCAGTAGAACTATTTATGGTGGCACGTATGCATTCATGAAGAATTTTTTAATCAAATTCGGAATCAAAACTACCTTTTTAGACATTACCGATCTTGATGCCGTAGCGAAAGCGATTACACCAAAGACCAAAATGATCTATTGTGAAAGTGTAAGTAATCCGCTTTTAGAGGTTGCAGATATTTCAGCACTTTCACGCATCGCCAAGAAGAATGAATTACCATTGATCGTTGACAATACATTTTCTCCATTAACCGTATCGCCTGCTAAATTAGGTGCAGATATTGTTATTCATAGCCTTACCAAATTCATAAACGGAACCAGCGACTGTGTTGCGGGTGTTGTTTGTGGTACTACAGAATTTTGCCTTAGTCTTAAAGATGTAAACAATGGCGCAGGAATGCTTTTAGGCAGCACACTTGACAGCATGCGTGCAGCTTCGATTCTAAAGAACATGCGCACACTTCATATTCGTATGAAAAAACACAGTGAAAATGCGCAATATTTAGCCGAGAATTTCGGAAAAGGACGGATTAAGAGTTGTCTACCCAGGACTCCCTTCTCACCCAGGACATTTAATTATGGAAGATCAAATGAATCCGGAATACGGATATGGCGGATTAATAACCATGGATGTAGGTACACTTGAGAATGCCAATGCATTGATGGAATTAATGCAAGAGAGAAAATTAGGTTATTTAGCTGTTAGCCTTGGGTTTTACAAAACATTGTTCAGCGCACCCGGAAGCTCCACTTCATCAGAAATTCCGCTAGAAGAACAAGAAGAAATGGGACTTGGAAATGGTCTAATTCGATTTTCAATTGGTTTGGATGATGACATTCAAAGAACCTATACGCTAATGAAAAAATGTCTGACAGACCTTAATATACTGGATGTCAAAAGCATAAACGTCTAAATTTTTAATAATAAAATGGGTTTGCACAACCGTTGCAGAAGTCGTAATATTACGTAGAAACCAAACTATCTTTTAATGTTAGACCATAGCACCAACGAACACAGGGAAAACGAGCATATTGTAGCTAACAAGGAACTTAACCTATTAGAAGCGCTTATTCCCGTGGTGCTTTTAATGGCGATGTTGGCCTATAATATATTCTTTGCAGATGGTGAGTGGTTCGGCGAATACTCTAATCAAATTATTTTGCTTATTGGTGGTGTATTTGCAGCAATTGTTGGCTTTCTAAACAAGACAACATTTGCAACAATGGTCACAGAAATTTACGAAAACCTTAAAAGTGTTTTTGTTCCTATTATGATTTTGTTTCTCGTTGGTGCTTTAGCTGGTACATGGTTAGTAAGTGGTATAATACCCGCAATGGTATATTACGGATTAAAAGTATTGAGTCCGTCAATATTTTTACCTGCATCGATAGTTATCGCAGCTATTATATCTATCGCTACAGGTAGTTCTTGGACAACCTCTGCAACAGTAGGTATTGCACTAGTAGGTATAGGTACTGCTTTAGGCATACCGACAGGCATGATAGCAGGTGCCGTTATTTCAGGAGCTTATTTTGGTGATAAAATGTCGCCTTTAAGCGACACTACTAATTTAGCCCCGGCAATGGCAGGTACAGATTTGTTTACGCATATTAAATATATGTTCTACACCACGGGTCCAACAATTCTAATAACGATTATAGCGTTTTCAATTATTAGTTTAAATATAGATACTACCGGTAAGGCGGATGTAACCGGATTACTAGACACTATTGCGCCAAACCTTTAATATTACACCGTATTTATTTATAGTTCCCGTAGCGGTAATTGCACTGATCTTACTTAAGACCAAGCCCTTAATTGCATTGGGCAGCTGGGGTTGGCACTAGCTGCCATTTTCGCAATAATCTTTCAACCTGAAATTTTAGCTACCATTTCAGATTCAAACGTAAGTGCAATCATAAACTCCATATTAACAGACACCGCTATAGTAACCGATAACGAGAAGCTTAATGAGCTTTTTAGCTCTGGCGGAATGCAACGGTATGCTTTGGACGATTTATTTAATCTGCTGCGCAATGGTATTTGGTGGAATTATGGATGGTATTGGAGCATTGTCGAGAATAACACAATCTTTACTTTCCGTTGCAAAAAGTGTCTTTGGTCTTTTTTCAAGTACTGTTCTTAGTTGTATTGGACTAAACATAATTGCAAGTGACCAATATTTGGCTTTGGTAATACCTGGTAAAATGTTTAAAAAAGCATATCAAGATAGAGGTCTTGCACCTGAAAATTTAAGTAGAACATTAGAAGATTCTGGTACCGTAACTTCGGTTTTGATTCCATGGAATACCTGCGGAGCCTATCAATCTGGAGTGCTAGGAGTAAGTGTGTCAGAATATTTTGTATACGCCATTTTTAACTGGTTAAGTCCCATTACGACCTTGATATTTGCCGGCTTTAATATCAAAATAAGGCAATTAGCAGATGCTAGAAAATCGTAAACCATTTAATTTACCGTCTACTTCAATTTTGGGCCAGATAATTTTTAAGGTTTAGTTTCTTATCGTCTTTAGATTCTTTAATTTCACGACTTCAAAAATTAAACATAAAAAAATGGCATCTATAACACTAAAAGGCAATCCAATCCATACCATTGGCACCCTTCCAAAAGCTGGAGAAAAAGCTCCGGAATTTGAATTGACCAAGAACGACCTCTCTACCGTAAAACTTGAGGATTATAAAGGATCAAGATTGGTATTGAACATATTTCCAAGTGTAGATACCGGTACTTGTGCCCAATCTGTCAGACAATTCAATAAGGAAGCGGCGGAATTGGACAATACTATCGTTTTATGTATTTCCAAAGACCTTCCTTTCGCGCAGTCTCGTTTTTGTGGAGCTGAAGGAATTGACAACGTAGAAATGCTTTCTGATTTTAGGGATGGCAATTTTGGCAAGGCTTATCATTTGGATTTCTCTGACGGACCGTTACAACCCTTACACTCGAGAGCTGTGGTTGTTTTGGATGAAAACGGTCAGGTACTTTACAATGAACAAGTTTCCGAAATTACGGAAGAACCAAATTATAAGGCGGCTTTAGAAGCTTTATTGGATTAAATCCATAACCCTAAAGCTATGCCCAAGGAGTCCTTTTTAGTAAACCGTATTAAGAGTGTAGGTTTTGCATTCAAAGGTGCATTTCTATTAATACGAACTGAAGCAAGCATTAAAATTCAGGTTTTCATAGCCATCGTAATGACAGCGGCCGGTTTTTATTATGAAATTTCGAACACGGAATGGATACTTCAAATCTTTGCCATTGCCATCGTTCTGGGTATTGAAGGGATGAATACCGCCGTGGAAAAAATATCGGATTATGTTCAGCCAGAATTTGATGTTAAGATTGGATTTATAAAGGATATATCGGCCGGTGCGGTGATGTTGGTTTCCATTGCATCTGCTATTATTGGGCTAATCATTTATGTTCCCAAGATATTTTAGGTTGCCATAGGGTTTAATAAGCTTATCGTAAATTTGTAATTTAGCGTTAGAAGAAAGATATTCATGGCAAAAAAGGCAACTAAATCAAAGCCGAAAACCACAACGAAAAAGTCCGTATTTAAATTATCAAAACAGAATAAAATCATTCTGGGTAGTTTATTGATGCTTTTTAGTATCGCATTATTTTTCTCCTTTATTTCCTTTTATTTTAATTGGCAAGAAGATCAAAGCTTGCTTTCTGAATTTAAGGACCGTAATCAAGAGGCGAAAAATCTATTGAATAAATTTGGTGCGAGTATTAGCCATTTTTTCATGTACAGGGGATTTGGCGTCGCGACCTTAATTCTTCCCTTTCTCATATGTATTACAGGTATCTATTTGTTTTTAGGCTTGGAGTTAAAAGCATTGATTAAAAAATGGATATGGGGCCTACTTTTCATCATTTGGATTTCAGTGGCATTAGGCTTTTTTGCAATTAGTAGTCCACTACTAGGAGGTCTTGTAGGTTATGAAATGAACGACTTTTTACAAGATTATGGTGGAAAAATAGGTGTGCTCCTTTTATTGATTTTCGGACTTGTATTCATTTTAGTACGTTTTTTTAAGGTTACACCAGACGAATTGGCCGAATTTTTTAAATCAAAAAAAGAAGCTATTTCTACGGAATTCAAGGCTACGAAACAAAAGAACAAGTCTGCAACTGACACCATTACGACTTTATCTGCTGAAGACGATGCTCCGATAATGGTAGATACCTATACTCACAAAACCGAAATCCCCCACCTTGAAAAAGAAGAGGACCAAAGTGAATTTAAAATCAATACACCCGTAGAACCGGAAGATACCTTGGCCATGGAGGTGGAAAAAGTGGTGGAAGAACCAGAGGAAATCGACATTCTGGCCAATAAATTGGTCGACGATTTCGGCGAATTCGACCCTACTTTAGAGTTGGGCAATTATAAGTTCCCAACTCTAGAATTGTTAGACCAACACGGTGTAACGGGTGGTATTACCATTAATCAAGAAGAACTAGAGGAGAACAAAAACAAGATTGTTGAAACCCTTAAAAATTACAAAATTGGTATTGCCCAGATAAAGGCAACAATTGGACCTACTGTAACCTTATATGAAATAGTTCCGGATGCAGGTGTGCGTATTTCAAAAATCAAGAACCTTGAAGACGATATTGCCCTATCCTTAGCTGCTTTAGGTATTCGTATTATCGCCCCGATTCCTGGTAAGGGTACCATTGGTATTGAAGTTCCTAACAAAAATGCTACAATAGTTTCCATGCGTTCGGTTATAGCTTCCAAAAAGTTCCAACAGGCAGAAATGGAATTGCCCATAGCTTTTGGTAAAACGATTAGCAATGAAACTTTTGTAGTGGATTTGGCTAAAATGCCCCACTTATTAATGGCGGGAGCAACGGGACAGGGTAAATCGGTCGGCCTTAATGCCGTACTAACTTCTTTGCTATATAAAAAGCATCCGGCGGAGGTTAAATTTATTTTGGTAGATCCCAAAAAAGTGGAACTAACCCTTTACAATAAAATTGAACGTCACTTTTTAGCAAAACTTCCAGATTCCGAAGAAGCAATTATTACGGACAATACCAAAGTTATACATACTTTGAATTCCCTCTGTATTGAAATGGATAATCGGTACGAATTATTGAAAGTAGCCATGGTTCGTAACATCAAAGAATATAATGTAAAGTTTAAGGCACGAAAACTAAATCCTAACGACGGACACAAATTCTTACCTTATATCGTTTTGGTTATCGATGAATTTGCAGATCTAATTATGACTGCAGGAAAAGAAGTGGAAACTCCGGTAGCAAGATTGGCACAGTTGGCAAGGGCCATTGGTATTCACTTAATTATTGCTACACAAAGACCTTCAGTAAACGTAATTACAGGTATTATCAAGGCTAACTTTCCGGCGCGTTTAGCGTTTAGGGTAACTTCCAAAATTGATTCTAGGACCATTTTAGACACGCAAGGAGCTGACCAATTGATTGGTAGAGGGGATATGTTATTTACCCAAGGAAATGATGTCACTAGGATTCAATGTGCATTTGTTGATACTCCTGAAGTAGCTAAAATCGTAGAATACATCGGCAGTCAGAGAGCTTATCCAGAAGCACATGAACTCCCAGAGTACATTGGTGAAGATTCTGGCACGAGTGTTGATTATGATATATCGGAAAGAGATGCTAAGTTCCGAGAAGCTGCCGAGGTAATCGTTATCGCACAGCAAGGTTCTGCTTCCCTTATACAAAGAAAATTAAAATTGGGGTACAATCGTGCTGGCCGTATCATCGACCAACTGGAAGCTGCGGGCATCGTAGGTCCTTTTGAAGGAAGTAAGGCCCGTCAAGTGCTTGTGTCAGACATGGTAGCCCTTCAACTATTACTGGATAATGAAACTAATTAAAAAAGAAATGAAAAAAGTAGTATTGGTATTCGCCCTTGCATTTTCTGCGCTAATGGTAAACGCCCAAAGTTCTAATAAGTCTAAAACACTATTGGATGAAGTATATAACAAGGTAAAAAGTTACGATAATATTTATGTCGATTTTAAATTCGATTTAAACAACGCTGAAGCAGGAATCAACCAAGAGACCAGAGGAGATGTTACCTTATCTGGAAATAAGTATATTTTCAATTATTTAGGCTCTCAACAAATTTACGATGGCAACAAAGTATACACCATTGTTCCAGAAAATGAAGAGGTTACAATTGAGGATAAATCTGATGATGAAAATGCGATGACCCCTTCAAAAATGTTGACATTCTATAAAGAAGGTCATAATTATGAATGGGATATTCTTCAAGATGTACAAGGTAGAAAAATACAATATGTGAAATTGACACCTATCGATTCCAATTCTGAAATCAAATCAAGATTGTTGGGAATCGATATGGGAACCAAACATATCTACAAATTAATAGAGACCGGTAAAAATGGCACCAAGACGACCATTACTGTTAATTCTTTTAAAACAGACCAACCTTTATCCAAAACCTTATTTACTTTTGATGAAGCAAAATATAAGGATGAAGGCTACTTTATCCTGAGAAATTAGATCGCTTGAGAATTCTAGACCGATATATCCTTAAAAGGTTCGTCTTTAATTTTGTCAGTTCGTTTGTAATATTGATGTTCATCTTCATATTTCAAACGATCTGGCTTTTTATTGATGACCTTGCCGGGAAAGGTCTAGATGTGGTCATCATTGGAAAGTTCCTATTCTATTTAATACCTGATCTTACAGAGAAGGTTCTACCCTTGACCGTTTTATTGTCCTCTATTCTAACCTTCGGCTCCATAGCTGAAAACTATGAATTTGCGGCCATGAAAGCCTCGGGTATATCGCTACAACGCTCCATGTTAAGCCTCATTATTTTTGTAACCATCCTCGGTGGTGTTACCTTCTTTTTTGCCAATAATGTGATTCCATTATCCCAACGTAAAATTTATAATCTAAGAAGGAATATTGCAAAGGTGAAACCGGCTGCGGTAGTTTCCGAAGGAGTTTTTAGCGACTTTGAAGGAATGAATATCAAGGTAGATGAAAAATATGGTGACAATGATCGATTCCTTAAAAATGTCATTATCCACGTTAAATCTAAAACAAACCTGAATACCACTGTAATCAAATCTGAATCTGGGGAATTGATCAGTAGCGAGAATTCTGATTTTATTCAATTGGTATTAAAGAATGGGCATTATTATGAGGATGTAATTACAAAGGATAATAATAAAATGGAATTTCCATTTGCCCAAGCAGATTTTGATACCTACACGATGAATATCGAAATTCCGGATATCGACAATGATGAGCTCGAAGAAGAACGGGATATCAGTACCGATAAAATGAAAAACATCTCTAGGCTTTCAAAAGATATTGATTCCTTAAAAGGTGATAATTATAGAATTGTAAGGGCGTTTTCCAAAAACATCGAAAGTCGGATTGGTATGTTTGTTCCATTAGACCCAAGAGATACGACACTAATCACAGAAAAAACGGCTATCGTAAAGGATTCCATTAGAAATGAAAAAATAAAGGAATCGTTAGCCAATACCGCAAAACAGGATTCCATCAAAGAAAATATATTGAGCATTTTCCCAGAATGGCAAGGTATACAAATCTTAAGCAGTGCCAAAAATGCAACAACAAGTATATTAGGCTCCGTAAGTGGCAAAAAGGAAGAAATGCAAAAAAGATATAAAATCTATAATATGCATATTCTTTCTTTACACAATAAGTATGCCTTAGCATTCTCCTGTATTATCCTATTTTTTGTAGGAGCACCTCTTGGTGCAATTATTAGAAAAGGAGGTCTTGGTCTTCCTATGGTCATTGCCATCGTGTTATTTTTAATTTATTATTTTATTGGGGTTTTTGCAAGTAATTATGCTAAGGAAGACAATATTCATCCCATTCTAGGCGCATGGCTTTCTACGCTGATCATGTTACCTTTAGGGGTGCTTTTAACTAAAAGAGCTACAGAAGATAAAGGACTAATGAGTTTTGGGGTAGTTACAGATTTTTTCAAGCACCTCATTAAGAAATTTAAAAAAAAGTAAGGGGATGACCACCACAAAACTTAAAGACATACACTTAAATACCATTGAAGAAGCGATAGCGGATATTCGAGATGGAAAGGTAATTATTGTCGTTGACGACGAAAACAGGGAAAATGAAGGGGACTTTTTGGCAGCAGCGGAATTGGCTACTCCAGAAACGATAAATTTTATGGCTACGCACGGTAGGGGTCTTATTTGTGCACCACTTACAGAAAGTCGTTGTAAAGATCTTGGTTTACACATGATGGTCACCACAAATACGGATCCCCTGGAAACTGCATTTACGGTATCTGTAGATTTAAGGGGAAGTGGCGTAACCACTGGTATTTCCGCTTCTGATCGTTGTCAAACGGTTTTAGCACTTACGAATGAAAAAACAAAACCACACGATTTAGCTAGACCCGGACACATTTTTCCGTTAGTGGCAAAAGAAGGTGGTGTGCTACGTAGGACCGGACATACGGAAGCGGCCATTGATTTCGCTAGACTTGCAGGATTAAAGCCAGCGGGATATATTGTTGAAATCATGAATGAGGACGGTACTATGGCTCGTTTACCACAATTAGTTAAGGTTGCAAAGAAATTCGACCTTAAGATTGTTTCCATTGAAAACTTGGTTGCCTATAGAATGGAACATGACAGTCTTATTCAAAAAGTGACGGATTTTGATATCACCACTAGGTTTGGCGTTTATAGATTAAGGGCTTATAAGCAAACTACCAATAATCATGTTCATATTGCGCTTACAAAAGGTTCTTGGGACCAAAATGAAAAAATATTGACCAGAATCAATTCCACCCATATCAATAATGATATTCTTGGAACGTTGACCCATAACCCAGATGAAAAATTGGAGGACATGTTCAACGCTATCAATAAAGAGGGAAAAGGAGCAATTGTCTTTATCAATCAGGATTCAGAATCTTTGAATTTACTTTCTAGACTTGAAGAATTAAAACAACTTCAAAAGAAAGGAAACTTTAAAGCGCCTAAAATTGAAATGGATAACCGAGATTTTGGTATCGGTGCGCAGATATTACATGATCTGAACATTCATAAAATACGCCTCATGACTAATACGCCTCAATCCAAGCGTGTTGGCATTGTAGGATACGGTCTAGAAATCGTTGAAAATGTTTCGTACTAGCAGATTTGTTTATCAGTCTACAAAATTCCTGATAAAATCGTTTTCATTTTTTCGGCACGTTCCTTAACCTGATCATCGGTCCAACCTAATTTGATAAGACAGGAAATGGTTCTTCCCATCCATTCGTCAGACTTGGAAAAATCTGATTTGGAATAATCAGGCAATTGGTTTTTCACTTCTTGTGGAAGATTACCCAATGATTTTAAATTTGCTAGGTGTTCCCATTTTTTATAATAATGCCAATTATTATCGAACCAATAGAAACAAGCATCAATGCCATTTTCGGTCAGTGCGGTGTGTGCTTTTTTTGCAATCTCCGTACTTGGCAAAAAGAAATTTAAAAAGGAGTAATTCTCAATTCCTCCGGTAGGAATTCTTCTAAAAGTTACCCCATCAACGCTCTCTAGAGATTTACGAAGGGCGCTATAATTTTTTTTCTGAATGGTTATAAAATCATCCAAACGTTCTATCTGCGCACAACCTACTGCAGCGTTCAGTTCAGAAATTCTAAAATTATATCCTAAAAATGGATGGGATTCCGCTCCCCTATCCTTTCCAACATGGTCATGCCCATGATCAGAATAATGGTCGGCATTTTTAATATATTCTTCGTTATCCGTGATAATTCCGCCCCCTTCACCGCAGGTTATCGTTTTTACATAATCAAAAGAAAAACAACCTAAATCCCCATAACTTCCCAAAGGTTTACCTTCAAAACTTCCTCCAATAGCCTGACATGCATCTTCTAGTAAAAGGAGCTTATACTTTGTGCAGATTTCTTTTAGCGCCTTTAAATCGGCCATAGATCCACACATATGAACCGGCATGACTACTTTTGTTTTTTTGGTAATTGCCTTTTCAACTTCCGTAGGGTCCAAGGTTAGGGTATCGTCAATATCCACCAAAATTGGAATGGCGCCAATCGCCAAAATAGATTCAAAGCTGGCTACGAAAGTAAAGGTTGGCATAATTACCTCATCGCCTGCTCCTACCCCCGCACTTACCAAGGCAACGCTAAGGGCCGCTGTACCACTACTTACTAATTGTGCATATTTGGTTCCCATTCTATGCGCTAGCGCTTTTTCAAGTTCCAAAGCTTTCCATTGCCCATTACGCATACCGTCAAAACCATACCGCATTAATACGCCCGTATCCAACACTTCCTGTACCTGACTTTTTTCCTTCTCTCCGAACAACTCAAATCCTGGCATTCAATTCCATTTTAATAATTACACAAATCTTGTTTAAATTATTGGTAAAACCAAAGTTTTATGGCTAGTATAACGACCATAATTATCAAGAATGTTTTAATGAATCCGTCTCCCTTATTTACAGAAACCCTACTTGCTACCCATGCGCCACTACCATTTCCAATGGCCAGAATTAAACCAATTTTCCAATTCACTTGATCATTTAAAGCGAAAACCAAAAGTGCCGATAGCATATACATAAAAACGACCGCAACCTTGGTAGCATTAGAACGCACAAGAGACATTCTATTTACATAATGAAGAAAAAGCATCATGATAAAACCAAGGCCGGCATTGATAAAACCACCATAAATACCAAAAAAGAAAAATGCCAATATACCGAAACCTAAATATTTACCCGTTAACCGTTCTTGTACTTCTTTTACCCCTATTTTAGGTGCGAATACAATGATAGACACGACACAAATCATAACAATCGATAAAATACGATTGAAAACTGCACCGCTAATATCTACCGCCAAATAAGCCCCAAGAATAGCACCAAAAAATGCTGAAATACCTAAGTAAATATTAAAAGGAAAAGTACTTACCCCTTTACTTTTAAAACCGGCAGTAGCAATGGCCGTCTGAAATACGATGGCAACCCTATTGGTACCGTTCGCCAAAGTTGACGGTAACCCTAAAAAAATTAGAATAGGTAAGGAAAGTAAAGATCCACCGCCAGCTACCGTATTAATAAACCCAACGATAAAACCAACAATAATCAATAAAGGATAGGCATACCATTCTTCCATAACACAAAGGTAAAGCCTTAAAAAATAATCAAATGGATAAACGCTTTCAATTAAAATAAACTCCAGAAACTTCTGGTATTACCTAGAACTGTGTTTATAATAATTAATTATTTATGGAATTACAGCACATATATGATCCATTAAAAACCGTAATTTGAAATCTTTGTGATTTATTTGAAGTACTTCAGATAAAGACAGTCAAAACAAACCACTCAAATCTTAAATTAAAGAACGAATGAAGATTGCCATTTTATCGCAAAATCCCAATTTATATTCCACAAACGTCTTGTAGAGGCTGGTCATGCAAAAGGCCATGATATGCACATTATCGACCACTCTAAATGTGACTTGATTATTGAAAAGAAAAAACCCGGACTCATTTATCAAGGAAAGGAAATAGAAGGCTTTGATGGTGTAATTCCGCGAATTGGTGCATCCATTACATTTTACGGCACAGCTGTCGTACGTCAATTTGAGATGATGAAAGTTTTTAGTTCGGTAGAATCTCAGGCATTAGTAAGGTCCCGAGACAAATTGAGAAGTCTACAGATACTTTCCAGAGCGGGCTTAGGTTTACCAAAAACTATTTTCAGCAACTACTCCAAAAACGTTGGTGCTATCATCGATAAAGCAGGTGGAGCGCCTGTTGTCATTAAACTTTTAGAAGGCACGCAAGGATTAGGCGTTGTTTTAGCCGATAACCGTAATTCTGCCGAATCCATTTTAGAGGCGTTCAACGGACTCCAAGCAAGAGTCATCGTTCAAGAGTTCATCAAAGAAGCAAAAGGAGCGGATATAAGGGCTTTTGTTATTGACGGAGTCGTTGTGGGTTCCATGAAAAGACAGGGAAAAGAGGGGGAATTTAGATCTAATTTACACCGTGGGGGTTCTGCAGAAATCATAGAACTTACCGACGAAGAAGAGAATGCGGCTATAAAAGCGGCAAAATGTCTTGGACTAGGCGTTGCCGGCGTAGATATGCTTCAGTCCGCAAGAGGTCCTTTGATATTAGAGGTGAACTCATCTCCAGGATTAGAGGGAATCGAAGCGGCCACAGGAAAAAATATAGCGGGTAAAATTATAAAGTACGTAGAAAGAAATGCCGAATAAAAAGTTTGAAATATTAGGCCATACCATCGATAAAGGAAAAGGCGCACAATTGAATTTAGACATTGCTAAATTACACACTCGAACTAAAATTGAAGTTCCAGTGATTGTGCAACGGGGCAAAAAGGAAGGTCCCACCCTTTTAATTACTGGAGGAATTCACGGAAATGAAATCAACGGGGTCGAAATTGTAAGACAATTGGTCTCCAAAAAGTACAATAAGCCAGACCGCGGAACGGTAATTTGTATTCCTGTGGTGAACATTTTTGGTTTCTTGAATCAAACCAGACAGTTTCCAGATGGTCGGGATTTAAATAGGGTATTTCCAGGAACATTACGAGGATCCTTGGCCAGTAGGTTCGCCTATCACCTTGTAAAGGATATTACCCCAATAGTTGACTATTGTATTGATTACCACACTGGCGGGGATAGTCGCTTTAACGCTCCCCAAATCAGGATAGATAAAGATGATGAAGACGGTCTAGAATTGGCTAAAGTTTTTGGAGCGGAGTTTATTGTAAAATCCGCTGGAAGAGAAAAATCCTTTAGAGAAACCCTACATCATTTAGATAAAAAGGTATTGCTGTATGAAGGCGGCAAATCCCTACATATTGATGAGGAAATAACGAATACGGGAATAACCGGTGCATTGAGGATAATGCAACACTTAGGAATGCGCAATTTTGATGAGGAGCTTGCCATAATTCCTATTAAAAAAATCAATCCAAAATTAGTCAACAGTTCTAAATGGATAAGAGCGAAACATTCCGGCATGTTTCATCCTCTAGTAAAAGTGGGCCAGGAAATTAAAAAAGGAAATATCCTTGGTAGTATTTCAGGACCGTTTGGTTATTTTGAACGTAAAATAAAAGCAAGAGATTCCGGATTTATACTTTGTATCAATGAATCGCCCATTGTTAATCAAGGAGATGCTATATTTCATGTTGCCATAGACTACAAATAAAAAAACCTGTAACTATGTTACAGGTTTCTGCGGAGAAAGAGGAACTATCCAAATTCTCAATTTACCCCTGTTTTCAAGGCTTCAAAGCCGCCTTAAAATTCAGTGACACCGAATTCGCCCCTTTTTAACAAAAGTTTGGGAGTTTTGGGAAGGTTCTTCAAATTAGCTCTACAAATTCATATAAATGAATACAAACTATATTATGTCTATGAGATTATAGTAAATTTTCGAGTAAAGTACCAATTTTTAGTGTTTTTCTCGAAAGTATACTAAAATATGTCGTTGACCAATCTCAAATTGAAGGAGATGCAAAAAGACCATTATAACGGTAATTTTAATACATTTTAGAATGATTTTACCATTACAATGGTATTCTCAGAAGGACACTTTCTCTTCCAATAGTGCTATTAAATCAGCATCGTAATATTTGTAAATATCTCGAATATTCAAGACTTCAATTTTTGAGTAATAAGTTGACCCAGTATGCTTTTGAATTTGGCCAAGATGTTTCTTTTCCATTACAAAGATCCTGTCTGCCCACTCTAATAAATCTTCAGTCAGCACATTAGTTCCTTCTTTTCTGCAAATTTTAGTATTTGTTCCTGCGCTTAGAAATTCGTGCTCAGGAAATCTTTTGGCGAAGTAGTCTTCGGCTGTTTTAGAGCGTTGTTTGTTTGCTGAACAGATAAATAAGTGCCTCATTTTTAATTTATATTATCTAGGGTCTAAAACTTATAAGAAAGTACAGAGGAAATCACATATTTTTAATCTCAAGTAAAGTTTTATCTAATATAGATATAACCTTACCATCTTCAATCATTTTGTAGTTTACTTGAGCACCACGTTTCGGTTCAACTGCAATACAGTAGGATGGATTCACTTTAAATTTGGTGGAATACCATTTAGATAAAAACCGATACAGCATTTCAGCATACATACCAAGCTCAGAATCTTTAAAAGGGTATTTATTGGTGACAAACCATACCGATCCAATATAAATTTCATCATTTTCTTTGAAAGAAAAAACACTCGTTGGCCAAGCTTGAACAGGAAAACCGGAAATCTCAATCATCTTTTGCTCATAAATACTTTTAACTGAAGAAAACTCTTGTTCCGGTCTTATTTGCTCAAAATCATAGTCCAACATAGATTGCAATACCTCGATATTTTGAGTGTATTGCATTTTGGTCAGCTTAACATCAGTGGAATTATACCTATCATTTAAGTCTTCTATTTTCTTGCTTATTTCATCTTTATCACCAGTTTTAAATGTATTTCCTATCGCACTAAGACTAGTTGACCACCAGTTTCCACCACCACCGTCACCTTTAGGTTTAACCTCACGGGTTTTTATTTTTTGAGCAAATGTTTTCTTCGCACGATCAGACTTTCGCTTAAAATCAACCAAATCTTTTACTGTAACTTTTTCCATAAATAATATTGTTACAACAAATATAATAGAGGTAACGTATTGTTCTATAAATAGTTATTCACAATCTAATCAATTTGATCTTTTACAGACGCTTTAATAGAAAAATCGGTAAAGCAAAACATATATTGTAGCGATAGACATTACAGACTTTGAATGATGAACATATATTGTTAAAAAATACTTATCATTAAAATCAATGGATGAGTTAATGCCAATTTAGTTTTGGTATTTTAGAGGCTCAATAATACTTTATATTAGTTGATGGCATTATTTCAAACATCTGTACTTAAATCACATCTCGCTTTGCTCAATGAAGCAGTGGTAGATAAGGCATATAAAAAATATCAAAAATACTTCTGGAATACGACGATACAGGAGAATATTAAAAGTGCAAAGGAAGAACAGTATCAAGCAACGTTCCTCAACGAATTGTTTGTAAATATTCTTGGCTATACGCTGTTCCCAAACCCTAATTCTAACCTAACTACCGAATTTAAGAATGAAAAAAACGCCCGTAAGGCAGATGGCGCAATTCTTAAAGACGGTGCAGCAATAGGAGTTATCGAATTAAAAGGAACAAACACAAAAGACTTGGAGAGCATAAGGCGACAGGCATTTGATTATAAGGCTAACCAAAAAGGTTGTTTGTATGTGGTAACATCCAACTTTGAAAAGCTGCGCTTTTACATCAATGATGCTACAGAGTTTGAAGAATTTGATCTGTTTACACTTTCGCGAAAGCGGTTTAACCTGCTCTATTTGTGCTTACATCTGGATAAGGTACTTAACAATACACCGCTAAAGATTAAAGAAGCATCTATTGTAGAAGAAGAAGAAATTACCAAAGCATTCTATAAAGATTACTCAATCTTTAAACGAGAACTATACCGTGACCTTGTAAAAAAGAACTGCTAAAACTGTTAAGTCAAAACTCGCAGGTAATAGCGCAAGTGATAATGAAAACTATAATCAAGATGAAATCCTACGACTTGAAAAAAATGTCAAACTAACACTATTTCAAAAATCTCAAAAACTCATAGACCGCTTTCTATTCATCTTCTTTGCGGAAGACAGAATGTTATTGCCTTCCAACTCTACGTTACAAATATTGAATAAATGGAAGGATGATTGGGATTTTGGCGATGAACGTCCATTATATGGTCTTTTTAAGCAGTATTTCAACTTTTTGGACATAGGGCGCAAGGGCACAGAGAAACGTGCTGAAATCTACGCATACAACGGTGGTTTATTTAAACCAGATGCTATACTCGACGCACTTGAAATTGACAATGACCTATTATATAAATACACACTTAAATTATCCAATTACGATTTTGAAAGTCAAGTAGATGTAAATATACTGGGCCATATTTTTGAAAATTCACTAAATGAGATTGAGAGCGTAAATGCAGAGATTGAAGGTGGCGAGTTTGACAAACAGACCAGTAAGCGTAAAAAGGATGGAGTATTCTACACACCTAAATATGTTACAAAATACATAGTAGAAAATACCGTAGGCAAGCTATGTGATGATAAGAAACAAGAACTGGGTTTTGATGAAGAACAATACTTTAAAGGCCGTAAAAACCGTAATAAAACAACCATTGAAAAATTGGTTAGCATTCTCGACACCTATCGTGAGTGGTTACTGCAAATTACAATTTGTGACCCTGCCTGTGGTTCTGGAGCATTCTTAAACCAAGCACTTGATTTTCTCATAAAAGAACACAACTATATAGACGAGCTTAAAGTACGTGTGTTGGGTGGTGGTTTGCAATTTCCTGATATTGAAAATACTATTCTTGAAAACAACATATATGGTGTAGATCTTAATGAAGAAAGTGTGGAGATAGCAAAGCTATCGCTATGGTTACGTACCGCACAACCACGACGTAAGCTCAACGATTTGAGTAGCAATATTAAATGTGGTAATAGCCTTATAGATAATAAAGGTGTTGCAGGAGATAAAGCTTTTAAATGGGAAACTGCTTTCGCGAAAGTGTTTGAAAATGGTGGTTTTGATGTGATTATTGGTAATCCGCCTTATGTAAGAGCAGAACTACTCACAGATTTTATCCCCTATTTTGAAAAGAACTATAAAGTATTTCATCCTGCAAGCGACTTATTTGCTTATTTCTACGAGTTGGGTTCAAACATCATAAATAATAATGGTTTGATGGGTTACATATCTAACACGTTTGACAAAACAACCGCAGGAAAAGTACTACGAGATTACTTAAACAATCAAACACGTTTTAAAAAATACATCGATTTTACTGAAGTACAAATATTTGGTGGAGCAACTACGTATCCAGTGATTATTATTCTTGATAAAAATCCCCCAATCGATAATACGTTCAAATTCATCAAAATACCAAAATCATCACAATCCAGTGTTATCAATATTGAAGTACACGATAGTATTAATGTTCTTCAGGAAAGCCTCGATGCGGGCTCTTGGTCATTTCTTTCTGCAGAAAAATCCTTGCTATTCGAGAAATTAAATGCTCTTTCTAATGTGCGTGATATCTACGGAAAGTGTTATTATGGAGTGAAAACTGCTTTAAATGATGCGTTTATATCACAAAATTCATTTCCAAATTCAAGACATATAAAACCAATTTTAGAAGGTAAAGAGATAAAAAAATGGAATACCCAAGAAGCCACACAAAGTCTAATTCTTTTTGAAAGTAAGTGGACTAACGAAGAATATTCAAATTTGGAAACCGAAGATGAAAAATTAAATGCTTTGTCTAAAGCTCATCCTGAAATATTCAATCACTTGTTACCTTTTATAGACCGCGCTAAAAAACGTTATGATCAAGGAGATTACTGGTGGGAGTTAAGAAATTGTGCTTATTATGATTTGTTTGAAAAACCAAAAATCATCTTTCCAAACCTTCAAAACACAAACAAATTCTGTTTAGATACGGAAGGCACTTACGTTAATGCGCCTGCCGTATTTATTCCTTCTAATAGTCGAACATTATTATGTGTGCTAAATTCTAAAGTAGTGTGGGAGTATCTTAAATCTATATGTGTAGTAAGAAGTGGTGGGTATATTGAAGTAAAACCACAATATTTTGAACAAATCCCCATTCCAGAGTTCGAAAATGAAGCATATTTTGATGATGCGACAGATAACATTATAAAATATGTTAGCGACCTTCAAATATTGGAAAATAGATTTCAAGACTATTTTAAAGGTACACTGCAACTTAACAGGCTTCAAAGAAAACTCGAAAATTGGTATGATTTAGATTTTTCAGAGTTCATAAAAGAACTCAACAAGGCTATAAAGGCTACCAACAAATTAAGAACAAAAGAAAGTTTTGAGCCTTTTGCCACCCTTACCAAAAAAGATGAGTTTGAATGGATGGAACTCTTTGAAGACAACAAGAAAAAGGCTAATGCGCTTCAAAACCAAATAGCCGCCACAGAAAAGGAAATTGACCAAAAAGTGTATGAGTTATACGATCTCACAGAAGATGAAATTGCAATTGTTGAAAATAGTTAGGAATGGATGAAAAAGTTTATATCTATGGCGACGAATTCGGTACGAGTTCTATGAACTTACAGGCACAGAACGAAGTTTCACATTTTGTTTATTCTGCAATTGTAGTTTCAGAAAGTAATCTCAAAAAGGCGTATGAAGTAAGAGATTATATTTCCAAGAATTTCTTTCAAGGTCAGAAGATAAGATCTAAATCAAGGGCAATTAAAAAAATAGACAAACGCCTTAAAGCACTTCAATATTTAAGCAATAATCTCGACTTTAAGATATATACTGTTGTCGTAGACAAATCAAAAATTGAAAGTAAAGGTTTACAAATAAAGGAAGTATTCTATAAGTACTTTCAAAAGATATTTGCTTCTAACATAATTTCAGATTATCAGATTTTTGAGATCTACGTTGACGAACTCATTTCTGAAGAGTACAAGCAAGAAATGTATTCATATTTGAATAAAAATTTAAGTATCCAATCATTGTTCAGCAACTACAAAATGGTTGATGATAAAAATGAAGTATTGGTTCAGTTAGCCGATTTAGTGGCTGGTTCTTTAGGAAGAGTATTTGCACATTCACATTACGTTAAAGAAGCGTCGGATATTGTTGATGTTCTAATAAGTAAAATGACGCCACCAGAATATTTCCCATATCGTTACCAAGTACCAACTACAAGTAAGTCCACTAACAGTTCCTCTATATTGGTTACACGGTTTGTAATTAATGATGTAATACTATATATCAATCAAAATTCTAAATTAGACCCTAAAGTTGATTTATTGAAGTTTCTGTATTTCTGTTTCAGAATTAACCCCAATCAATTAGTCGATGTACACTCAATTCAAGGTACTTTATCAAGGCTTCATAAAAACATTACTGTTGAACAAATAAGAACTTTGATAAGAGATTTGCGATACGATGGCATTTTAGTAGTAACAGCAGCCGGGCGTAGTGGCTACAAGTTGGCAAAAGACGAAAATGATATAAGTGCATATTTTAATCACTATTTAAATTACGTAAAACCGATGCTTCGCAAAATGGAAGTGGCAAGTAATAAGTTAAAGAAACTTGATGTAGATAATCATTTAATGGATAGTCAAAAATTTCTTTTGCTTAAACAGTTAATAAACGTGAGTGAAAAGTTTTAAATATGAATAAGATATATTTTGATGAAGCAGGTAACACTGGGCAAGATATGTTAAATAAAGATCAGAAAGTTTTTGTTTTAGCTTCTGTCAATTATGATGCAACTGCACAAAATGAAATAAAATCGCTTTTCAATGTAGATGGCGAAATCCATTTTAAACAATTAAAAAATAGTGGTAATGGTAGAAGAAAGATTTTAAATTTTTTAAACAGTTCTTGGATCAAAGAAGATCATATAATCTTATACTATGCAAACAAGGAGTTTGCTACTTGTGGCCAAATTGTTAATCTACTTATTGAAACCGTATTTCATCATAATGGATATGACTTATACCTTCACGGTCGCCATATAGCTTATACTAATTGGATATTCTACTTTGGTAATTTCTATTGGAATAAACATTTATTCAACATATTTCTCGAAGCATTTGTTGCGATGATTAGAAATAAGGACATTTTATCAATCAATAATTTTTACACTATAACTAAAGAATTGTATAATCAAATTGATGAAAAGGAAATTCTTGAACCTGTTTTAAAAAGTAAAAATCATATTGATGAAGTATTGAGTGCAGTTGATCAATTCTCTATAGATGTTACGTTTTCAACTTTTTTGGTACTCTGTGATAAATGGGCGAAGCAAATCGGTAATACAATTGACGTAAGGTTTGATCAGTCAAAGCAGATTGAACATTACAATAGGTACATAGAAAAAACGCTTGAATTAATCCCCAAGATCGAAAAGACTATTGAAATAGGTTACGATAATCGTACTATGAGTTTTCCACATCAAATTTCATCTGTAGAGTTAGTGAACTCTCAAGATGAGATGGGTGTACAATGTGCTGATTTAATAGCCAGTTCCCTGGCATTCGCTTATAATAATGAAGAAGGTAGAATGGAAAAGTTTTCAAAACAAATCAAAGAAAGTAAATTGTTCCAATTATCAAATGCACAAAGTCTTTGGCCCACAGATGATGTTTCGCCTGAAGCGTTAGGGATGGAGAAAGGGGAAGGTGTTAATCCTCTTGATTATTTAGTTCGAAATTTTCCACAAGCCTTTAAAGATTAGTATTCGCAATGTCAAAAGTAAACCCAACGATAAAGCTCAAAAAGCACTGGCCATCAAATTTCTTACCTGATCAAACTCGGGAGTTTAAGGAAATAACGGAAAGCTTTCCTGAAATGCTCGTCACGCTCACAGATAAGTCAAGAGTGATAAGCATATATGAGAACTTTGGTAAAGCTGGCGTTGGAAAAGTAACCTCTCGCAATTCCTTAAAATCCTTAATTCCTCAATTAGAGCAAGACGAAGATTTCAAAGGTATTTATCTCTTCTGGTTAGACGATGAACCTTTCTATACAGGGATTTCTCGTGGTGTAATTAAACGTATTCATCAACATACAAAGGGATCAAACCATTTCTCATCTTCATTGAGTTACACAATGGGTAAAGAATTTCATAATGAGATTGAAGGTATTGAGCATACTGGCACAAGAAAGGAATTAGATTTTGATAGATTTTCGGGTCCATTTAAAAAGATATTGAGAGAAAAATGTCAAGTCTCGATGCTTCCCATAAAAGGTTCAACAGAATTGTATCTATTTGAAGTATATGTTGCGGTTCAACTAAAGTTATCCTACTACAATAGATTTAGAACCCATTAATGCCCTTATATGTCAAGATCAAGAAGATTAAATGACCTAATGAATTATTTCCTACCGCAATGGGTAGACTTTGAAATGATGCAAATTGACGACTATATAGATGAACAAGAACGTCAATTTGAGCTACAAGGCAAGTCGCTTGAAGATAAATTTCATCAATTGCAAAAGGATATAGAAGCAGGTCAAACTGATGCCCCACCAGAATATCACGACCACCTAACATCGAGTTTAATTGACGATATATGGCAGATTGACAACCACTTCAAGCAATTTTTCAGGCAATCTATTGTCATTCAACTTTATTCATTCCTTGAATATAAATTGAAATATGGATGTGATAACTATGCACGTCAAAAAAACACGGCCTATAAAATGAGTGATCTTAAAGGTAGTAGTGATATGGATAAAGCCAAATTGTTTATGTCTCGTTCAATGGGGATAGCTGTTAAAGATTTAGATCCAGAATGGAGCTATGTACAACGCTTGCGTAAAACTCGAAATATATTAGTTCATCACAATGGAGAACTAATGAGTACACATAGGGATTTTAAGGAAATCAAGGCATTTGAGCAAAAGGGCTTTGAACTTGACCACAAAACCAATACAAAGACTGATTTGAGCAAATCCCAACGCTATGTATTGAAGTTTACAGATAAGGCATTTTTACAAAGCCTATCAAAAAATATCGCTTCATTGCTTTATAAAATTGGTAAACATCCTGTAGAATGAAAAAGGATCAAAAATATTATGGGGAAGTATGGTTTGCTGGCGAAGAAAGCAACAAGCAATTTGCAGTGCTTTTTTATAAAGATGACGATCTAATGTTGGAAACAAATCTTTGTGCACCAAGAACAGTTTATAAACAACCACAAATTTTAGGTGTTTTTACTGGATTATGGTACATAACTTTTATTGACTGTCGTATTCAACATTCTTCATCAGGAATGGTCGAGACACGAATATATCGTCCTAAATATTCATTTGTAAGCGCAGATCATTTCGTAGATGCTCTAAATACAAAAGTCTCTGAATTTTCTGTTATAAATTATGCAATAGTAAAATGGGTAAATCATTATACGTGGTATGACCATTTGGATGATAAACTACTTTATAAAAAATTTGACGATCTCTATACAATTGATGAGATAGGATTAGAAATAACGATAAGTCATTATTTGAATTTTCAATCTGAAAGAACAGAATTACATATCAAAAATCGTGGTTCAATTCTGTTTAAAAAGGATGAGCCTGTCGATATTTTGGAAGCGATTAGAATTTATGATCAATTTCAAAAAATGCTACAGCTACTCTTTGGGCGGTCAGCTAAATTTGAAAGGTTCAGTTTTAAATGCCGTTCCTGTGGGGAGTGGCAGCAAGTTTATTATAATGATAAAAAACTAACCAAGTCCACACATACTTATGTACATACAAATTATGAGAAAGTAAAAGTTGATTTAGACAAAGTGCTGAACGCAGTGTACACTAATAATTCTTTTCAATTCTGCCTGGACAAGTTGATGGAAAACTTCATAGTTACCCATACAAGCCATAACAAGAGATTTACTAATAGTATAGCATCTTTTGAAGCTTTTGGGAAGTTATATTCAGGACATAAATCAAATAACCTGTCAAAATTCATTAAACACTACAAAACAGCATTTATATTAATCGGTAAATTCACGGATGATGAGTGGAAATCATTTCCAAGTAAAGTAGTACGTTCAAGAGATTATCACGTTCATAGCAATATTGCCAACAAGAATGTTTACAGTGAATATCAATTACTCTACATAAGCTTTCTATTCGATTTTGTAATAGGTTATCTATTACTTGAAACCCTTAAAGTATCAGAAGATCTATTAAAAAAATTCATTATGCACGGCAATAGCGTGTTTATCGATATGAAAAGAACCAATGAAATATTAAGCGCAAATCCACTACTAAAATCTCAATCGGATTAAATACGACACCATAAACTGGATTTTCGTAAGTTATCCGCAGTTTTCCATATTTTTATCAACAATGTGTAATAATAAATAGTATATTTGCGTTTAAGACGCAAATAACATCTTTATTATGCTTATTCAGTTTTCTGTAATAAATTATAAATCGTTCAGAGATAAGGCAACCTTATCTTTAGTAGCTTCTAACTATGATAAAAAAGTAAGAGAAGCTGATAACGTAACAGAGTTTAACGACTTCTCTTTCCGTTTACTAAAAAGTGCCGTAATGTATGGTCCTAATGCAAGTGGAAAAAGTAAGTTTTTCGAAGCTTTTAATTTCGTGCGAAATTATGTTAGAGATTCCGCCACAGATTTCACGGCTGGCGATAAGATTCCTGTAGAACCGTTTCTACTTGATGAAACTTCAAATAATGAACCAAGCGAATTTGAAGTAATTTTTTTACATAATGGTTTGAGATATAGATATGGTTTTGAATTGACAGAAGAAAAAGTGCTTTCGGAATGGCTATATGAAAAAGCTACAAAAGAAATTGAATTGTTTTATCGTGATGAACAATCTATTACTACACATCCTAAAAAGTTTAAAAAAGGTGGAGTAATTGCCAAGCAAGGTTTTGTAAGAGAAAATCAACTTTTTCTTTCTCGCGCAGTGCAATTCAATGATGAAATTTCTGAAACTTTATATGACAGTTTAGGCAAACTACGTACGCTTTCTGGTCTTGATGAAAAAGGTTTTCAAGGCTACACAATGTCTCTTTTGGATAAAGCAGATTACAAGCAAAAGATTTTAAAATTATTAGAAGCTGCTGATCTCGATATTGAAGATATTGAAGTGGAAAAATTAGATGCAGATAATTTACCTACAGACCTACCAAAATCTTTAAAAGAATTTATCAAAAAAGAATCTCTTGATAATGAAAAAGTATTTGTATCAGATGTTTTAACTAAAAGATGGAAATATAATCAAAAGGAAGAAAAAGTTGGCTTCGCTCACTTTTCTATGGATGATATGGAATCTTCAGGTACAAAAAAATTCTTTGCTTTAACGGGTCCAATCATTGATACTTTAGAAAATGGTCATACTTTGTTTGTAGATGAATTAGATTCTAAATTACACCCTAACCTTGTGGAAAAGATTGTATCACTTTTTAATTCAAAAATTTTAAATCCACATAATGCTCAATTAATTTTCAATACTCACAACACCAATTTATTAGATAGCGGTTTATTAAGGCGAGATCAGATTTGGTTTGTAGAAAAAGATAGTTGCGGTAGTTCAGCACTTCATTCATTATCTGATTTCAAAAAAATTAGAAAAAATGAAGCTTTAGAATCAAATTATTTGCGCGGTAAATACGGAGCAATTCCTTATTTAGAGTTTTTTAATTCATTCACTTCAAAATTTCTGGAATATGAAAATGAAGGATAAAAACGCTGAACAAAGAGAGAAAAGAAAAAAACATCTTGAACGTTTACAAGCATCCAAACAAAATAATAGAAGAAAAGAACCATCACTAAATCGTAAGAGAGCAACGTTAATACCTCGAAAAGTAATCCTTATTGCTTGCGAAGGTAAAAACACAGAACCATCTTACTTCCGCCAATTTAAAGTTAAATCTGTGGATATAGAGCCTATTGGCGATGGTTATAGCCACCTATCACTTGTTGATTGGGCAACAAAAAAAGCATCACATAAAAAATATGATGAGATATGGGTTGTCTTTGATGCTGACCCTAAACCAGATAATACCTACTGGAAACAAAATTTCAATCAGGCTATATGGAAGGCTCAAGGATTAAATTACAAAGTTGGATATTCTCACCAGGCTTTTGAATATTGGTTGATTCTACACTTTGAAGCTCATCAAGGTGGTAGTATGCCTCGTACAGATTATGATGAAAAAATAAACGGCTATATTAATCCTTTAGGTGCTACCTATGATGGTAAAGGAGATAAAAAAGTGACTAAAGATTTTTTTGACCTGTTGATGGGTATTGAACCAGATACAGGTAAAAGAAGAGTAGAGATTGCAATGTGTAGAGCAAAAACAATCTTTGACCGATTACCACACACTAATTTTGCTGATGAAGAAAGTTCAACTTCAGTATTTTTATTAGTTAAGGAACTATTAGATATGGATATTCCAAAGAAAAAGCGAATACCATTAGAAGAAATGTGCAATTAAATTCACACCTTCGGCATTTATCCTTTCAATTTGTTCCGCAAGCTAAACCACTCTCAATAGCAAGGACTAAATTTTGAGTTAATTACGGAAAGGAATAATTTTCTATTATTACTTATGATTAAATTTCTAAACATACTTAATCACCTCAAAATATTCTAAAATATGAGCCGAATAACATTCCTATTCGGCTCATAATATCAAATTGGTTAGTAATTACAACCCGTTCCACCCCATTCCTCTACATTACGCGAAAGGCTGCATTCCGAAAAAAGAGGTTCACTACACCATCTTGAACCCTATCGCAGAAAAAGCGACAGCGTTCGCCAATTTAATGACCATCATATTAGCAAGAAATAGCAGTTTATTTGTCTAAAAGACGTTCTATACTTCCTCGATGGTGGCTTTAGGAGCATTCGTTTTTACAGATTCTATACCGTTTTCCATACCTGTTGCGCTTTCGTACATTTCACTAGTCCCTATAATTTGACCATTACTAGCTTTCAGATTAAAATAATGTTTTCCATTGCTGGATTTTTTTCGATCAAAGCGGTTATCATCTTGTGAGTTCGTTCGAACAGATTCAATACCATTCATACATCCAGATCTAGCAGTATAGCCTTCACTAGCTAGTATGGTCTGACCATTTCCAGCCTTTAATCTAAATCGATATTCGCTTTTCGCATCTTGATATACTTCAAATTTTGCCATTGTAGTTATAATTTATTCTTCAATATATGAATTTCATTCAAGCACAATTACGATATCCGTTTAACTTATCAACCTATTAATCAACAAGGGTCGTCTCGAAATACTAGCAATCAACTATTTTCGTATTTGAATTATGCATTTACAACCCGTTCCACCCCATTCCTCTGCATTCCGCGAAGGGCTTCATTCCGAGAAAAGCGGTTCACTACACTATCTTGAACCCTATCGCAGAAAAAGCGACAGCGTTCGCCAAGCAAAAAGATTACCACAACCTATTTCTTCACAAAGTTTAAAATTCTGCCCGAGACGAACTGCATAAACCAGTCGTGCCTTCTTTTTTATAAGTTCTTACTCGTTCAGAATTTTTATTTGGTTACCGAAAAGGTAACGGCGATGGCGCTATGGGAAGTAAGTGAATAAGATTGAATTGAACGCTAACCTGTATCATTTTGCCATAAATAAATTCGGTAATTATATAGTTACATAGAATTTAATATCAAAAGAAAAGGAAAACGCTCAAGATATAATAAGTATGTGATTTTAAGAGAAAATGAGTATCAAATAACATCAATATAAACCATCTATTATGGATTAATAAATTAGCTTAGTTATATGATTGTCAATAAATTAAAATTACATAACTTCCATTTATTACTAAAAAAAGAATGGTGTTGAAAGTTCCTAAAATAGCTTTTCAGCTTTTGCTGAAAAGTATGAAGATCCTGAAATGAAATGAAGGAATCGAATAGCAAGAGGGTAACAGGCAGTCGCCCTGTTACGGTTATTCGATTTTGCTATAAACCTACTGTTTATAGGGTGTTTACAGGGTTTTTCTATTTTTTTGAATTTGAATATAAACACTGTTTTTTAGTAAAAACATTTGTTAACCGCCGGAAACAGGCACTAATTTTACTAAAAACTATGGATAAAGGGTATGAAAAAGAGGGTTTTGAAACTTTAAAGATCAAAAGTTCTGTGGCTAATGAATTTAGAATATTCAGTAGAATGTTGTCAAAATCCCAATCTATGACATTGCTCTTGATGATGGACTTTTTTAAGGAAAACGGAATATCCCCAGTAGAGTCAATGGGACCAAATATGGAAACCTTAGAAAAGCGAATTTCATTGCTCATTAAGAAACGGATGAACGGAATGATTGCTATAATGAAAGACATTGAAAAGAACCAAACGAAACCAACTGTTGCAATGCTGTACTCTCTTTTCGAACAAACCGAACCGCCCAAAAAGAAATTGATACTCGAAAAAAAATATATTGAAGAAAAGAATGAAGTCCCTTATCGGGAAAGGAAATATCTGGACACTAATGATAATGAGCAATGGAAAAAGTAAACTACATCATCCAGCTCAACGAGGCGTTTGAGCGTTTCAATAATGATGACAGGATTAAACAGGGTCATATTACGTTGTACCTGGCATTCTTTCAGAAATGGAATCGGGAATATTTCAAAAAGACTATAACCATAAACAGGGAATGGATTATGGAAAAAGCAAAGATCAAATCAAAAACAACCTATCACAATTATCTTAAAGACCTGAATGATTGGGGGTATTTGCGGTACTATCCGTCCTATCATCCGGCTAGAGGTTCAAAAGTTCAGATGTCCATTTTTTTTAGCTCAGACTGGTCAAAAATTGGCCAACAGCGTCCCAGAACCAGGCCAAAATTTGGTACCTTCTTATAAACATAAAACAAAAGAAAACCTAAATAAACTGGCTAGGCCAAAAAATGAACTAGTTGTTTTAAATTTTTTTAAAGAAAATAATTGGCCAGTTATGGAAGGGAAAAAATTCTATGCGTATTACCAGGCTAAGAATTGGACACTAAGCAGGGGATTTAAAATAAAAAACTGGAAAGAAAGTGCTAAAAATTATGTCGAGAAAGGTTTTAAAATAAAAGAGGAATACACCAGTCCAATTTCTGGCCATCTGGATAATCTGCGAAGATTTGATTCTAGAAACAAAGATTACGGGCATGCCGCTTTAGAAGCTTACTTGAACTTTGATCGTAATATTGCCATATCCTTGCTCACTTTCATATCCAAAATTTTAGCATAATGTTGTGTCGTTTTCAGATTGGTATGACCAAGCATTTTGCTTACGGATTCAATTGGCACACCATTGGTAAGCGTAACCGTTGTTGCAAAGGTATGTCTGGCCAAATGAAACGTTAGGTTTTTGGTAATACCTGCTAAGGTTGCAATTTCTTTAATGTAAGCATTCATTTTTTGATTGCTAAGTACCGGTAGCACCAAATCCTTTTCTTTCAACAGCTCATTGTCTTTGTACTTCTCAATGATAACTTTAGCAATGGGCAAAATTGGAATATTACTTCTAGTATCGGTTTTAGAGCGTTTTGTTTTTACCCATTCCTCACCATCTGCACCCACACTAATATCACCTCTATTAAGTTTTTTGACGTCTGCATACGCCAGACCCGTAAAGCAACAAAAAATAAAAATATCGCGAACTTGGTCCAATCGTTCCATTTTCAAATCGAGGTCTATAATTTTTTGAATTTCTTCTTCAGTCAGAAACTCACGCTCAACAATCTTAAGTTTTCCTTTCCAATGGAGGAATGGGTCTTTATCAATCCAATCGTTTGCGTGGGCAATTCGGATAATCTTTTTAAAATTTGTGATATACTTGATTGCTGAGTTGTGCGCACACTTGCGTGTTGTTTTAAGATAGTATTCCAGACCCGTAATGAATTGATGATCCACATCTTGTACAGGAATATCATTTTTCTTGTATTTCTTCTTTACGTAAGCTGCTACGTGTTTTTTACAGGTGCGATAGCGTTCTGCGGTTCCGGCAGCAAAATCCTTTCCAATTAGACTTTCAACTTCGTCATTATGCTCTTGAAAGATTTCTAGAAGCATTTTTTTTGTTTTTTCTTTACCTAAGTATACATCGCGTAATTGAGTCGCGGTGTACATTGTTCCATCTCGTTGAAGTTTTTGTTCTATGGTGTAGATTTTATTTTTTATAAAGTCAATTTCTCTATTTATTTCTTGATTCTCTGGCGAGTTGCCTAATGCTTTCTGCGATCTAGTATTCCATAAATCAATATGCACTTTTCGATTAATACTGCACTCAGCCCGCTTACCATCTAGGGTTATACGGAGGTAGATATTACTATACCCTGAGGATTAGCCTTACTTTTTTTGATATAAAATAATATGGAGAGTTGAACTGACACCGAATAAATTTAAAATTTACTTCAATGTAGTAAAAAATAATTAAATCGATACTATTTTAAATAATTGAATATCAATTATTTAACAGCCATTCGGTGTCAGTTGGATGAAGATTTTAAGTGACACCGAATTTGCCCCTTTTAGACTGCATTTAAATGATATCAATTGATATTAAATAAAATGAAAAAACCTGTAAATCAACGATTTACAGGTTTTTCGGTGCCTATTGTAGGGCTTTCAGCGGAGAAAGAGGGATTCGAACCCCCGGAGGTGTGACCCTCAACAGTTTTCAAGACTGCCGCATTCGACCACTCTGCCATTTCTCCAAGTGTCTCATCAGGTATTTCCTGAATGCGGGTGCAAATATAGAAAGCTTTTCTTAGCTAATAAAGTCTTTTTTAGGATTTATTTTCTTAATCCCTATTTCTGCTATTGTCAATTTTCTAATCTTACACCTAAATCCCTAATTTCATTAACTTTGAACAATGCAGCAACCCCTTGTTAGTATCCTAATTCCATTTAAAAATGTAAGTGAATATTTGGAGGAATGTCTTGAATCTATCCGAAATCAAGAATATGAAAATTGGGAAGTAATTGCAGTGAATGACCATTCAACTGATATCAGTAATGAAATTGCTAAAGGATTTCAAAATAAGGATGACCGATTCAAAATATTTCAAAACATTGGAAATGGAATTATAGAAGCACTCACGCCTCGCCTATTCCAATAGTAAAGGAAACCTAATTTCTAGAATGGATGCCGATGATTATATGGCTAAACATCGGATTTCCGTCATGGTACATTCGCTTCTTAAAAACGGTGAAGGTTCTTTGGCAGTGGGACAAGTTAAATATTTCTCAGAAAAAGGGATAAATGATGGATATCAGAGATATGAAGAATGGCTAAATCAGCTCACGGCAACAGGAACCAATTTCAAAGAAATCTATAAAGAATGTGTAATACCTTCCCCTTGCTGGATGGTTTACCGGTCAGATTTTGAAGCCTGTGATGCTTTCGCTCCCAATAGATATCCTGAGGATTATGACTTGGCTTTCAGGTTTTATCAAAAAGGTCTAAAATGCATACCCTGTTCAGAAACGTTACATTTTTGGAGAGACTACCAAACAAGAACATCCAGAACAAGTGAGCATTATGCCCATAACTATTTTCTAAGCATAAAACTTCATTACTTCCTTAAATTAGAATATAGTTTACCGCAAACTTTGGTCATTTGGGGAGCTGGTAAAAAAGGCAAGGAAATCGCTAGGTTGCTTAAGGAACAAGAAGTTCCATTTATTTGGGTCTGTAATAATATTAAAAAGATAGGTAAGGATATTTACGGTTCCGTTTTAAAACATTATACCTATATTGAAGAGTTAGAAAATTTTAAGGTCATTATTACTGTAGCCAATCTAAAGGAACAAGCTTTCATCAAAGACTATTTTAAAAATACAAACCTTAAAAAAGCAAAGGATTATTTTATCTTTTGTTAAGTTGGAAACCTTACCTGCCAAAGAAGAAAGAATACAATTTAAAATAGTTGCTAGCCACTTCTAAATTCAAAATAATTATCTTTGACCTAAGCAAAAACAGGAATGCAATTTAAATATCCAGAAATTCTTTGGGGTCTTTTTCTACTTCTCATTCCAATTATTATCCATCTTTTTCAATTACGCCGTTTTAAGAAAACTCCGTTTACAAACGTTAAGTTTTTAAAAGAGGTAGTATCTGAATCACGTAGGAGCAGTTCTCTTAAAAAATGGTTATTACTATTTACGAGAATGTGCATGTTTGCGGCGTTAGTAGTGGCATTTGCGCAACCATTTTTTGCAAATGATTCAGCTTTACAAAAGAAAGAAACTGTCTTCTACCTAGATGATTCCTTCAGTATGGGATTAGAGGACAATAGCTCTACCCTATTCCAAAATATAGTGCAAGAGTTTATCCAAAAGATTCCTAAAGACCAAACATTCAGTTTATTTACAAACAAACAATCATTTCAAAAAGTTGAAATAGAGGATATTCAAAATAGTATATTGAACCTTCCGCTAACCTCCCAACAATTAGAACTACCACAAATACAATTAAAAGGTAATACCTATTTCTCCGATGAAAATGGAGTTCAAAAGAATTTAGTCCTTATTTCTGATTTTCAACAACGAATGGGAGAATTGACGAAAGACACCACTGCTACAGGAATTTTACATATGGTAAAAACCAATGTTGCTCAATTCCAAAATAGCAGCATTGATTCCGTATATGTTTTAAATAAAACTGCTGAAAACGTAGAAGTCGTAGCACTTTTATCAACCAATACGCCTATAGAAAGTATTCCAGTATCCCTGTTTAACGGGAATCAGTTAATCGCCAAAACTTCGGCAAAATTCAATTCCGGTTTAAAGGCCGAAGTGACTTTCACCATTAATACCAACGCGCCAATTCTAGGCAAATTTCGTATTGAAGACCAAGGATTGACTTACGACAATGAATTTTATTTCAATATCGACACCAAGGCCAAAATAAAGGTCATGTCCATTGGTAAAAATAATCAGGATTTTTTGAGTCGTATTTATACCGACGATGAATTTCAGTATGAAAACACCTCGTTGGAACAGTTGAATTATGGTGCATTGGATAATATGAACTTAGTGATTCTCAATGAGCTGGAGAAGCTTCCAACTGCCTTGGTAACCGCCTTAAGCACCTTGATAAGAAATGGTGGAAATCTAATTTTAATTCCCGCACTCAATGCTAATCTGGAGTCATACAATGTTTTAATTTCAAACTACGGCAATTCTCAATTTCTGAAAAAAAACACGCAGGAGATTCCAATTTCAAATGTGAATGAACAACACCCAATTTTCAAAAACGTTTTTGAAACCAAAGTGGCAAATTTTCAATTCCCTACCGTAAAGGAATACTACACCATACAATCAAATTTAGGAGATGCACTTAGATTGCAAAATACAGCTCCATTTTTATCGGGAGAAGACCAAGTCTTTATATTTTCCGCCCCGTTAAATCCATCAAACTCAAACTTCATTAACTCCCCTTTGATCGTACCTACATTCTATACCATTGGCACAGGTAGCATAAAACTTCCTCCGCTATTTACCCAATTAGGTAAAGTTACAGAAGTAGAAGTTCCTGTTTCGTTAAGTCAGGATGACATTATACGTATTACTAAAGACACCGAAGAATTTATTCCGCAACAACGCGTTTTACCCAAAAAAGTAAGCCTAACCTTTGAGGAAAATCCCAGAGAGGATGGTATTTACACTATCATTCATGAAAACGATAGCTTAAGGAATATTAGCTTTAATTACAATCGGAAAGAAAGTGAACTGACCTATATAAACCTTCCGGACACTAATTTGAATTCCTCATTGACCAATTTTTTTCAGGAATATGAAAAGAACAATGCTATAAATGAGTTTTGGAAATGGTTTGCTATTTTAGCATTGGTGTTTGTTTTTATCGAAACGGTACTTCAAAGATTCTTAAAATAACACTATAATGAATAAGTTATAATCCAGATGAATATACTCTTAAAATCGGTCATCATCGTTAATGAGTCCACACCTGATATTCACTTAAAAAAAAGGGATATTCTCATTAAAAACGGTATAATAGAAGCTATTGGAACTTCTTTAGAGGCACCTTCCAAGGTAAATGTCATTGAGAAGAAAAATCTACATGTTTCGCTGGGTTGGTTTGATTCTGGAGTGTCATTTGGCGAACCTGGCTATGAGGAACGTGAAACCATAGCCAATGGTTTATTAACCGCAGCTAAAAGTGGATTTACAGACATCATTTTAAATACAAGTAGTAATCCCACACCAGATTCATCTTCAGACATCATTTTTTTAAAAAATGCGGCCAAAGAAGCATTAACGAATTTACATCCCTTGGGTAATTTAACGGTAAAAGGAGATGGGGATGCACTTGCGGAGCTGTTCGATATGCAAAATGCCGGAGCGGTTGGTTTCTATGATTTTAAATCTCCCCTTAAAAATGCGAACCTTTTAAAAATAGCATTGCAATATGCCCAGAATTTTGACGGACTTATTTTTTCTTTTCCGATGGATAAAAGTATCTCTGGAAAGGGAATCGTAAATGAAGGAGTAACCAGTACAAGGCTTGGTTTAAAAGGAATTCCCGCTATGGCCGAAGAATTGCAAATTGCAAGAGATCTGTTTCTTCTTGAATATACAGGTGGAAAACTATTCATACCCACCATTTCCACTGAGAAATCCGTCAAACTCATAGCGGATGCAAAAAAGAAAGGTTTACATGTTATTTGCAGTGTAGCGGCGCATAATTTGAACAGTACGGATGAAGCTCTTGAAGATTTTGATACAAAATATAAGGTGATGCCTCCACTTAGGACAAAAGCGGACACAAAAGCCCTATTGAAAGGTTTGAGCAATGGCACTATTGATTTAGTAACATCAGACCATAAACCCCTAAATGTGGAATTGAAACATGTTGAATTCGATAATGCGGAATATGGTTCCATTGGCTTGGAGAGTAGCTTTGGCATATTGAACTCCGTTTTAAATTTAGAAGCAATCATCAACCTCCTGACAAAAGGCCGAGCGTTCTTTAATGTTCAAAATCCAGAACTTAAAAAAGGCGAATCTGCTTGCTTAACGCTTTTTAATCCCGAAGAAACTTATGAGTTCACCAACGAACATATTTACAGTTCTTCAAAGAATGCAATTGCTATAGGACAAACCTTAAAAGGAAAAGTTTTAGGCACCATATCCAACAACCAACTGGTTTTAAATACTTGATAGATGGAGAAGATTGAAAATGCACCAGCCGGTAAAACGACCGCCTTAGTTGCTTACATGACCTTAATTGGTGCTTTGATAGCACTTAGTATGAACGCAGAACCAAAACATAGTTTTGCGAGGTTTCATACCCGCCAAGCCTTTGGCCTGCACATCATGTTCCTAGCTTTTGCCCTTTTGAATAGTCAGTGGGGTAATGCTTATGGATTTTATGGACTTTACATTTGCTATATCGTTCTTTGGTTCTATGGATTTATTGGTGCAATTAGCAATAAAGAACAATCCGTTCCCGTCCTAGGTCCCTATTTTCAAAAATGGTTCACTTTTATATCTTGATTAAATGACTACTGCTCCCCTATCCTTAGAACACATCATCAGACCTTCAACCCTTACAACCAAAAAGCCACCGGTACTTTTTATGTTTCATGGTTACGGAAGTAATGAAGAAGATTTGTTTTCCTTTGCTTCAGAGTTACCAGAAGAACTATGCATTATAGCTGCACGTGCACCGTACACTCTACAACCTTATGGATATGCTTGGTATGCCATAAATTTCGATGCTGAAAAGGGAAAGTGGAGCAATGATGAACAAGCTATAGAATCAAGGGACAAAATTGCCGCCTTTTTAGAGGAAGCGTGTACGACCTACGGATTGGACCAAGAAAATATTACTATTTTAGGTTTTAGTCAAGGAACTATTTTAAGTTATGCGGTTGCCCTATCCTATCCGGATAAAATCAAAAATATAATTGCCTTGAGTGGATATATCAATGAAAAAATCCTCAAAGAGAATTATGCTCAAAATGATTTTTCCAATCTCAACTTCTATTGTTCACATGGTGAAGTTGACCAAGTTATTCCCGTAGAATGGGCAAGAAAGGCTCCTGAACTTCTAAAAAGTTTAAAAATAGAACATATCTACGAAGAGTTTCCTGCAGGTCACGGCGTAGTTCCTCAAAACTTCTATTCGCTAAAAAAATGGATTCAGGAAAAAATCTAATTGCTTCTTGTATACAGTAATTGATCTACAAGTGTAAAATCAACTCCTAAATCATCCTTTAGTTCATACTTAATAAGCAATTCACCCCAATATTTTCCATCGGAGAAATCGGTCAATATCCATTTGTGGTTCAAGACTTTGATTTTATTGATTTTAAAATCGTTTTCCATTCCCTCGTAAGGAACTAAAGGGTTATCCCCTTTTTGCTCATTGGTTTCCAATAATTTATCCGCAATATATAAGGCGGGATTCTCAAGATCCAAATGCTCATAATACGCCAAAGCATCGTCGTTGTTTTCCAATGAAAAATACTGCATGTTCAACAACTTCAATTCCGAACCCTGCAGGGAATCTTTAAGCGTAACTACTTCATTTTCCAGTTTTTGTATTTGTTCATAATTGGCATCTGCCATTTTACCACTACTTACAAAAAGATAAAGGCAAATTAATGATACAAAGAGAAAAAGGTAAAGGAATATTCTACTTTTCATATTTTTTAAATCGTTATAGTTAAATTATCATATGCCAAATGCACATGAGGTGGTAATTGCTTCTCCACTTCTTCATGAAATCCTAACATGTGACTGATATGGGTTAAGTAAGCCCTTTCTGGTGCCACTTTTTCAATAAAGGCCAAAGCTTCCTCTAAGTTAAAATGAGAATGATGTGGTTCTTTACGAAGAGCGTTCACCACAAGCACTTTAGTCCCCTTTATTTTCTCAATCTCATTATCCTCTATGGTTTTAACATCGGTTAAATAGGTAAAATCTTCTATCCGATATCCAAAAACTTGAAGTCTGTTATGATGAGCATTTATTGGAACCACCGTTTTACCACCAATTTCAAAGCTTTGATTTTTTTTCACATGATGTATTTGGACTGATGGTGCCCCGGGATACTTATCCTTCTCGTTTAAAATATATCCAAAACGTTTTTTTAAAGATTTTACCACTCTTTTATGGGCATAAATAGGAATATCGCCCTGTCTAAAAAAGAAAGGTCTTATATCATCTAAACCGGCCGTATGATCTGAATGCTCATGGGTATACAAAATCCCCTCAATATGGGTCACTTTATTACTCAGCATTTGCGCCCTGAAATCTGGCCCGCAATCAATGACAAAATTGAAATCTTTCCAAGAAATAAGAACAGATACCCGTAAACGTTTATCCTTTTCATTTTCGCTTAAACATACGGGATGATCACTGCCAATAATTGGAATACCTTGAGAAGTACCTGTACCTAAAAATGTAACACAAAGTTTCTCTTTCATGTTCCACAAATTTAAATCCTTTTTTATTAAAATAGGCGGTTCAAATTAGAAGTTCTGATGATTTAAATAACCCTAAATTAAAGAACTGAAACAAATCCCATTTTTTTGGGGCTATTCTTAATTAGAAGCTACGATCTTCATAACTTTGTCAACGTAAAACAGAACTATGGCATCGGTACTTAAAAGAGATAGTGTATTTGAGAATATCCCTTCTATAAAAGCGAAAACCTTACGTATAAACCTTAACCCTGATATTTATGGCACTTTTGCGGAAATAGGTGCAGGACAAGAAACGGCAAGACATTTTTTTAGATCAGGTGGTGCATCGGGTACAATTGCAAAAGCAATGAGTGCTTATGACAAGGATTTTAGTGATGCTATTTATGGTATTGAAGAAGATGGGCGTTACGTCACCCAGGCCCGACTCAAAACTATGCTTTCCCACGAAATGAAATTGATGGAAGAGCGTATCAGCCGGGTCAACCACCCAGATAGACTTTTCTTTTCTTATGCGAACACCGTGGCTACTATCGATTTTTCAAAACGATACAAAGGACATGGTTGGGTAGGAATTCGATACCAATTGGATCCCAAACAAAAGGAGTTTGATGAAATCATACTTCATATCCGCTTTAAACAGAACGAAGCAAGACTACAACAGGAAACTTTAGGAACTTTAGGCGTAAACCTAATTTATGGCGCTTTTTACAAGTACCATAAACCTAAAAAAATGTTGAAGTATCTGTATGATCATATTGACAAGGATACGTTGGAGATAGATATGGTTAATTTTTCCGGTCCTAACTTTAAGGATGTGGATAACCGATTAATGAGTCTTCAGCTGATTAAAAATAATATGACCGATGCGGTTATGTTCGGTCCAGATGGTAACAACCTATTACCAGCTGCAGTTTTATATAAAAAGAACATTTTAGCACTTCGTGGAAGTTTTAGACCGGTTACCAAGGTAAATCTTGACATGTTCGAGAAATCCTATGATATTTTTATTCGGGATAAACAAGTAGACCAAAATAACACCATTGTAATATTCGAAATTACCTTGTCCAACCTAAAAGCTTCAGGAGAAATTGATGAGCAGGATTTTATGGACAGGGCAGAACTACTATGCTCCTTGGGGCACAGTGTAATGATATCAAAATTCCAAGAGTACTATAAATTGGTAGAATACTTTAATAACTATACCAAAAACAGGATTGGTTTGACCATGGGCGTCAACAACCTGGTAGATATTTTTGATGAAAAATATTACCGTCACTTAAGTGGTGGTATATTAGAAGCCTTTGGTAAATTATTCTTTAAAGATTTACAGGTTTATCTATATCCGATGAAAAATCCAGATACCGGGCAAATCATGACCAGTAATAATGTTAAGGTCCACCCTCGTATGAAAGAACTTTACAAGTTCTTCAAGTACAACGGCAAAGTAATGGATATCATTGATTATGAACCAGATATCATGCATATTTTCTCTAGGGACGTACTCAAAAAACTAACGAATGGAGAAGATGGATGGGAAGAAATGCTACCTGAAGGTCTTGCCGATATTATTAAAGAAAAAAATCTTTTCACGCGTAAATCGTTAGAAACGACAGAAGATGATGAATAAAAAAAGCCCCAAATTGGGGCTTTTTTTTATGCTAATAATTGGGCTGCATGATCTTTGGTCTTCACTTTTTCTATCACTTTTTCCACTACTCCATCTCCATTTATGACAAAAGTCATTCTGTGAATACCGTCGTATTCCCTGCCCATAAATTTCTTAGGTCCCCAGACTCCAAAAGCGTTGATAATTTCTCGATCTTCATCGGCCAATAAAGGAAAAGGAAACTCATATTTATTCTTGAAATTGGCTTGCTTCTTTTCATTATCAGCACTTACCCCTAAAAGTTCAAAACCTTCAGATTGAAGTTCTTTATAATTATCCCTTAAATTACAAGCCTCGGCCGTACAACCAGGTGTATTTGCTTTAGGATAGAAAAAAACAACTAATTTTTTCCCGGCATAATCTGATAAACTAATGGAATTACCATCTTGATCTTTTGCCGTAAACGATGGCACTTTGTCCCCTACTTTTAATGTATTCATAAATGAAATCTATTAAATTTGTTGAATAATTTTTATCCAAAATTAAACATTAAATGACCAAAGCTGAAAAGATAGCTTTTACAATTTCGACTTTACAGGAATTATATCCTGAAATTCCTGTTCCTTTAGACCATAAAGACCCGTATACTCTTCTAATTGCGGTATTAATGTCTGCCCAAAGTACAGACGTTAGGGTGAATCAAATTACCCCCTTACTTTTTGCGAAAGCGGATAATCCTTATGACATGGTAAAACTCAGTGTCGAAGAGATTAGAGGAATTATTAGACCTGTGGGATTATCGCCAATGAAGGCTAAAGGAATTCAGTGGTCTTTCTCAAATTTTAATTGATAAACATGATGGTAAAGTTCCTCAAGAATTGGAATATTTAGAAGAACTACCCGCCGTGGGGCATAAAACTGCTAGTGTTGTTGTTTCACAAGCCTTTGGTATTCCCGCATTTCCGGTAGATACCCATATTCATAGATTAATGTATAGATGGGGGTTTACGAATGGTAAAAATGTAGTGCAAACTGAAAAGGATGCTAAAAGAATTTTTCCCAAGGAATTATGGAACGACCTTCATTTGCAGATTATCTGGTATGGCAGAGAATATTCTCCTGCTAGAGGTTGGGACATGGAAAAGGATATCATTACAAAAACGATTGGGCGCAAAACGGTCCTTAACGAATACTACAAAAAGAAAAAGACCCGTTAGTTACGGGTCTTTTTCCTAGTTTAAAAAGGTTTCAAAACTTAAATCTTCGTATTCAAACTCATAAAGTGCCTGAGAATAACTCAACAAGAAATTGATTGTCTTAGGACAAACTTTATTAAATCCGGTCTGTTCTTGATAATTAGAGTAAATTTTTTCCATAATTCCAATGTTGTTACATTAAAATAACGCAACATAAATGGAAATATTGTTTGATGTATTTTTTGATGAACTTCCTAATTCGTAAGAACGATATTATTTTTATCTATAATCTTTCTCAAGTTGATTAGTGCATAACGCATTCTACCTAATGCTGTATTAATGCTAACCCCAGTGTTTTCAGATATTTCCTTAAAACTCATATCCTTGTAGATACGCATAATAAGTACTTCTCTTTGATCATCTGGCAACTCTTCTACCAACTGTCTTAAATCCGTATCGATCTGATCTTTTATCAATTGTTTTTCAGCATTTAACTTTTCATCTCCTATGACAGAGAAAATATTAAAGTCGTCACTACCTTCGAACATTGGCATTCTTTTATTCCTTCTAAAGTGATCAATAATAAGATTATGAGAAATACGCATTACCCAAGGTAAAAATTTACCCTCTTCACTATATTTTCCACGCTTAAGGGTTTTGATGACCTTAATAAAGGTATCCTGAAAAATATCTTCAGTAATATCTCTATCTAAAACTTTAGAATAAATAAAACTTGTGATGCGCTGGTTGTGTCTATTTATTAAAATTTCTAGAGCACCTTCATTACCACTTATATAATCTCTTACTAATTCAGAATCTTCAAGTTGTACTTTCATGGGTGTTGATTTTTTAGGTTTAAGTTCAGGGAATCTTGTTATTTAATTCGTTAGCTTTTTAAATCTTAGATAAAACTAGAGAAAAGGGCTGCTGTGCAAAAAAGTATGTTGTCAAACCGCTCATTTATGATGTGAAACATCGAAAAGATATATTTCGATACAATAAAGCAGAATATGGGAAGTTGATCCGATGAACGAATACTACAGGATATCCCAATAAAGATTAAGAATTTACTTAATACAGAGCATATCCTATAATCCCATAAAGAGTAATAAAATGAAAATGAAAAATACGTAAAAGCCTGAAAATTAGATTTTCATAAATACGAATAGTAGTATAAAGGATGATATCAAAAAATAAAACCCAATAGTTAAACTATTGGGTTTCCGTATATAAAGCTTTGTTTAGTTAATTTAAATTGGTTTCAAACTGTAAACCTTCCGCTTCGGTTATATTTAATGCTTTTGAATAGGCTAACAAAAAATTTACGGTTTCCGGTTTTGCCTTTACCTCTTTAGAAGGTTCTATTTGTGTCGAGTATAATTTAGCCATCTTGATTATTTGTTAGGGTTCAACTAAAGAACGATACATATTTCAAGATAATGGATTCACTCGACCTGTGACCATTTAATTCGTTAAAACTATACTATTGGCCTCAGCAATCTTTCTTAAGTTGATTAAAGCGTATCGCATCCTACCTAATGCTGTATTAATACTTACACCGGTATTATCTGAAATTTCCTTGAAACTCATATCCTTATAAATACGCATCTCTAAAACCTCCTGTTGATCAAGCGGTAGTTCTTTGATCATCGCAACCAAGTCACAATCGATTTGATTTTTAATCAATTGTTTTTCGATATTCAATTTGTCATCACCCATAAGTGAAAAGATATTGTCACTATCCTTACTACTATACATGGGCATTCTATTATTTTTTCTGTAATGGTCTATAATCAGGTTATGAGAAATGCGCATAACCCAAGGCAGAAATTTGCCCTCTTCATTATAGGCCCCTCTTTTTAAGGTCCTAATTACCTTCATAAAGGTATCCTGAAAAATATCTTCCGTAAGCTCGCGATCACCTACCTTGGAATAAATAAATCCGGTTAGACGTGAGTTGTGCCTATTGATAAGCGCTTCGATAGCCCTTTCATCACCTTGAATGTATTGCCTTACTAATTGGGAGTCTTCAATTTGTTGTACCATAGCTTTACTTAGTGGGTTAAAATACAGCCCTTCTCTACGTGAGGAAAGGTGATTTGGTTTTTATTCTAACTTGAAAAAGTAAAGTTGTGCTATAGGCGAATTGAATTTTTATGAAAGCCAAAGATAGAAAAAATTAGATATTCCCAAAGAAAAGTGAAATATTCTTAAGATATTTTAGATAAACGGCATTTTCTAGTCCATAAATCAGTCAAAGCGTATCTTTGCAAACTTAGAATATGATATGCCTATACTCTCCCAAATAAATCCGAAAGAAAACATCATTATTAAGGGTGCAAAACTGCACAACCTTAAAAATATTGATGTCGTAATCCCTAGAAACAAGCTCGTTGTCATCACTGGGCTTTCAGGTTCAGGAAAATCCAGTTTAGCTTTTGATACATTATATGCAGAAGGGCAAAGACGTTATGTGGAAAGCCTTTCCTCCTATGCTAGGCAGTTTTTAGGAAAGCTTGATAAACCCAAAGTAGATTATATAAAGGGAATAGCGCCAGCCATTGCCATAGAGCAAAAGGTGAATTCTACCAACCCAAGGTCTACGGTGGGTACCACTACAGAAATTTACGATTATATAAAATTACTTTACGCCCGTATTGGTAAAACCTTTTCTCCTATATCTGGAAAGGAAGTAAAAAAACATACGGTTACCGATGTGGTTAACCACGTAAAAAGTTTTGATGAGAATACGAAGCTTTTGCTTTTGGCGCCCATAACTATTCGCGAAGATCGAGATGCCATAAAATCGTTGGAACTATTTTCTAAACAGGGTTATGCCCGTATTAAATATAATAATCAGGTTCTACGAATAGATCAGGCTCCAGAAAACATTGGCAAAAAGTTCGATTTGGTCATAGACCGAATTATTACCAAGGACGACGAGGATTTTTACAATCGGTTAGCAAATGCGGTGGACACCGCCTTTTTTGAAGGAAAAGGGGAATGTATTATTGAAGAACTGACTGATGGCAGCCAGACTCCTTTTAGTAATAAATTTGAACTGGATGGCATTTCTTTCCTTGAACCAAATGTGCACTTATTCAGTTTTAACAATCCGTATGGGGCTTGCCCTAAATGTGAAGGCTATGGAGATGTAATTGGTATCGACCAAGATTTAGTAGTTCCAAACACGGCTTTATCTATTTATGAAAATGCTGTTTTTCCATGGCGTGGGGAAAGCATGGGATGGTACCGAGATCAATTGGTGAATTCTGCCTATAAATTCGATTTTCCCATACACAAACCTTGGTTTGAACTATCTGAGGAACAACAACAATTGGTATGGAACGGTAATGACCATTTTATTGGACTTCACAAGTTTTTTGAGAAGCTAGAAGAGAAAAGCTATAAAATTCAGAATCGGGTAATGCTCTCCAGGTATCGTGGCAAAACGAAATGTAATGTCTGTAACGGTAAACGCTTACGTCCAGAAACCGATTACGTAAAAGTGGGAAACACCTCCATTTCTGCATTGGTAGGATTATCGATAGAAAAGCTAATTCATTTTTTCGATAATTTGGAATTGAGTGATAATGATAGCACCATAGCTTCGAGGTTACTGATAGAAATCAAAAGTAGATTAGGATTTCTGGATAAAGTAGGTTTGAATTATCTCAGTCTAAATCGTAAATCGAATACTCTTTCCGGAGGTGAAAGTCAACGAATAAATTTAGCAACTTCCTTAGGAAGTAGTTTGGTAGGGTCCATGTACATATTGGACGAACCAAGTATTGGCTTACACCCTAAGGATACGGAAAACCTAATAGATGTCCTTATTTCCTTAAGAAATCTAGGGAATACCGTCATCGTGGTGGAACATGATGAAGATATTATGAAAGCTGCGGATGTAGTTATTGATATAGGTCCAGAGGCTGGTACCCACGGTGGTGAAGTCGTAGCCCAAGGAACTTTAGCCGAAGTACTTACATCCGATTCACTGACCGCTAAATATCTGAATGGCCAGATGGAAATTAAAGTGCCCAAAGAACGTCGAACTTCCAAAAACCATATTACCATTAAAGGTGTACGGGAACATAACCTGAAGAATTTTGATGTTACCTTCCCTTTAGATATGCTTACGGTGGTAACTGGCGTTTCGGGTAGTGGCAAAAGTACATTGGTTAAAAAACTGCTCTATCCTATTATACTGAAAGAAGTAGGAGGTTATGGCGAAAAGGCGGGTCAACATTCCTCCGTAGAGGGTAAATACAAACATATTAAACATGTTGAATTTGTAGATCAAAATCCAATAGGCCGATCGTCCCGTTCTAATCCAGTTACCTATATCAAAGCCTATGATGACATCAGAAATCTTTACGCCAGTCAAAAACTTAGTAAAATAAGAAATTACCAGGCTAAACATTTTTCATTTAACGTTGATGGTGGTAGGTGCGAGAAATGCAAAGGGGAAGGAGAAATCACTGTTGAAATGCAATTCATGGCAGATGTGCATTTAGAATGTGAAACTTGTGGTGGTAAGCGTTTTAAAAAGGAGGTTTTGGAAGTTACCTTCAACAACGCAAATATTGACGATGTTCTAAATATGACCATCGATGATGCTATTCAATTTTTCGAATCAGGAGAGCAAACAAAGATTGTTTCCAAATTGAAACCATTACAGGATGTTGGATTAGGGTATGTAACCCTAGGTCAATCTTCCTCTACCCTTTCTGGCGGAGAAGCACAACGTATAAAATTAGCTTCCTTTCTGATAAAAGGAACGACTAAGGATAAAGCACTGTTTATTTTTGATGAGCCAACAACAGGTCTTCATTTTCATGATATTCAAAAATTGCTGAAATCCTTTAATGCATTAATCAAAAAAGGACATTCGATAGTAGTCATTGAACATAATATCGATTTAATTAAATGTGCCGATTATATGATTGACCTAGGACCAGGTGGCGGTGAAAATGGTGGTCAACTATTAGCAGAGGGTACTCCAGAGGAAGTCGTAAAAAATAAAAAATCGTTTACCGCAAACTATTTAAAAGGTAAGTTATAACATCTAAATATTTTTTAATAAACTGATTATCAAATACATATAACTTAGTTTATGTATTTTGGCACGCTGTTTGTAATGTACTAAGGGAATGTAAATAATTACATTCATAATCCCCTACCCCGGTAGGCCTTAAACCTTATATCATGAAAAACTTAGTACTCCTTTTTACGGCGATGATTTTAAGCACCACAGGTGTTTTTGCCACAGGTATTAGCGAAGATAAGGTTGCTGACCGCAATGCTTATAGATATGACAACTCCTTTATTTTTGTTGAAAATGGCATTACGTTTTCAGTATATCCAGATGGGGAATTTGATTTTTACATTGAAAATTATGTAACAGGAAGAAGAGATGGAATCACCTTTAATTCTGGTTATGATTACAGTCCATACGCACAATATGATGATTACGGAGCTGTTATTCAAGTTGAGAACGTTCCTGTATATTATGACTATTACGGTCGTGTTAGCCAAATAGGCGATGTAGATATCAATTATAGAAACAGTCGTGTTCGCAGTATTGGGGGTATGTTCGTTTATTATAACAATAGGGGATTCTATGATTACCACACCGGGTATATCAATGTATATAATAGAAATTACGTATACAGACCCTTTCACCAATGGTTTGCGAGACCTGCAATAAACCTTTGCTTAGTATATAACAGACCTTATAGAAGATATTATGCTCCTATTCGATATACATATTATAATCCTTATAGGTTTAACAATAGAAACGCCTATGTAAAAGTGGGTAAGGAACATAGATATAACCGAGTAAGAAATGAAAGAGCCAGTATCTATAGAAATGATAAAAGAGTAGCTGTAAGAGATAATTCTTATAGAACCAATAGAAGTGTTGCTAAGCGGGATAACGGATTAAGAACCAGTAGGTCAGTTGCAAGTAATAACACTTCTCGCTCTAACAGAAGTACTGAAATTCAGCGTTCAACTACCGTGAAAAGATCTAATGGAAATAGTGGTAGAGATAGTCAAGAAAGATCAGTCTACTAGTAGGGAAGTTACAAGAAGTTCTGGTAATAACGGTACAGTTAAAAGAAGTAGCTCTGTTTCTAGTAGAAACGATCAAGGAAGAACGGTTACCAAAAGAGAGGTAACCACTACACCCAGAAGCACTACTGTAACAAGAAGTACTACTTATAGAAAGCCAGTTAGTAAAAGTGTTGCATCTAGAAGTACTCCAGAGCGGAGCCAAAGATCTACCACTGCGAGGTCAGCATCAAGCTCACCTTCAAGGGCTAAGACAACAGTAAGTAGAAGTACAAGCTCTAGAACAGTATCTAAGGCTCCTTCAAGAAGCTCCGGAAACTCGAATACGAGATCCGCGACAACAAGAAGTAACAATAGTAGAAGAAATTAAGATAGTTTTTAGGTTGGTTAGTTGTTTAGCCTGGTAATGGATTCGTTCATTACCAGGCTTTTTTTATTGTTCGTTTAGAATGTCAATTCCAAATAGCTTCGTGAATTTTAAAGGCAAGTTGGAGGTGATTTGTATTTTGGAATTAGTAATAGGATGTAAAAAATCGATAGATTGTGCATGCAGGTATAATCCCTTTCCCTTTAAATTTAAATCGGGTAAAAAATAAGTAGAATCTCCTAAAATAGGATTTCCTAAAGAAAATAGATGTTTGCGTAATTGGTGACGCTTTCCTGTTTTCGGATTTAACTTGACCAAGTTTAGAAAACCAAATCGCTCCGAAACCAAGGACTGTACAACCTCATATTCAGTTACCGCTATTTGAGAATCTATAGGAGAATTAATACAGCCTGATTGTGGCATGGCACCAATAGTTACAGCATAATATACTTTTTCGATTTTCTTTTGTTCAAATAACAAGTTCAAAGCGGTTAAACAGTTTTGAGTCTTTCCTACCACCAACAAACCCGTGGTAGGAAAATCTAACCGATGTGCTGGTTGTGGAGAAATGGCATCATCGGCTTTACTCTTTTGAAGATTTTGGGCCAATGCATTGGTTATGGTCTTGAAACCGTTTCCACTAACTAATACACCTGGCGGCTTTTCTAGTATCGCTAAATAGTCATCTTCAAATACTACTTTCAATGGCAATATAAAAACTCGTTTTGGTTTCCATTCTTCAGGCTTAACGTACGCTATAGTCTCTCCACCTTGAATCCAAATTGCCGTTGTGGCTACATGGTTATTTACGAAAACCAATTTTTTCTTAATCGCTTTTTTCAATGCGGATTTAGTAGGTATGGACTTGAATATTCCCACACCATATTCCTGTAGTCTTATTGGTTTATCAATTTGTTTGACGGTATGTAATTCTTTAATCTGCAAAAAACGGTTCAAAAAAGGGTTAAAAATCCATATAATGGCAAGGTAAATTATTGGGTTAGAAAATATTGATTGTGAATCAAATAATATATGGATATAGCTATATCTTTCGGCCAAATTAAGGCAATTCATAATAGCTAACACCAATGAAAAAAATAGACCATAAAATAATAAGACAGCTCATTGTTTTGACGCTCATTATTTTTTTAGGTGCCTTAATCGTCGATTCGATGCTGCCCTACATTTCAGGAGTTTTAGGCGCACTTACCCTTTATGTGGTACTTAGAAAGTGGATGCTAAAACTTATTGCCAAGGGAATGAAAAGGTCTCTGGCGGCTTTGACCCTTATTTTTATTTCACTAATTGGCATATTTATTCCTTTGGGAGGGGCGGTTTTAATGTTAAGTGCCGAGTTAAGCAACTTAGCGCAAAAATCTGAACAGGTCACAAAAGCTTTTAAGGAACAGGTTTATCAATTGGAGAAGTATATTGATTATGATCTTTCCTCTACCATCGACCCCAAACAAGCATCTGGTTGGTTGACCGATAATATTCAGGGCGTAGCTAGCGGAACCTTCAACATCTTCATTTCTTTAGGTATCCTTTTGTTCATTCTGTACTATATGCTTAAAAGTCCTAAGGAACTAAAGGATTCCTTGCTCGTGTATATTCCATTAAGTACCAAAACCCTAAAAATTTTAGGTGAAGAAATAGACCATGTTGTGCGGTCCAATGCCATTGCAATTCCTTTAGTTGCTTTAGCACAAGGTATCATTGCACTTGTGGGCTTTTTTATATTCGGGGTTGATAATCCGCTGTTTTGGTTTGTTATCGTAACGATAGGTTCCATGATTCCTTTTATTGGAACATTCATTGGAATTTTTCCTGTCTTTGTTTTAAGTATGGCGAACGGAAATGATTTTCAAGCTTGGGGAATCCTCATCTATGGTGTTGCAGTAGTGGGTATGACAGATAACTTAATACGACTAGTGGTGCTAAAAAAGTTAGATAGCACACATCCTTTAATTACCTTGATTGGTGTTATTGTGGGGATTCCACTTTTCGGATTTGTGGGTCTAATCTTCGGGCCTTTAATTATCAGTCTATTCTTAATCATTGTCAAGATATATAAACAAGAATACGGAATTCAACGTTCCAGCTAAAAAGGATAAACTTCAGATGTAGTTATCGCTTTAGGAATTTTTGTAAGATTCCATAAACATCTTCGGATATTTTAAATCGATAGATTACCCCAATATACATTGCAATCATCAATATGCTTTTAAAGGCAATATTCAATATGGGGTGAAATGAAAATTGGTAAGGCAGAAAATAAGGCACCAATTATAATCAATAAGGCCAAAACCTTCCATGTATCCGGAGTGAAAGGAGTTATATTGAATTTCAATTTCACATAGATCAATTTCAGGGTATTATAGATGAAAAAGGCACTGAAACTTGCTAAAGCCGCGCCGTCCAATCCATATTCCGGAATCAACCATAAATTGAAACCAATCGCCAAAAGGGCAAGCAATACCCCTAAAAAAAGAATGGACCTATAGTAATCGGAATTATATAAAATCGAATTATTATTGCCTAATAGTGAATCGTACACCTTTGCCAAACCTACCCAAAAAACAATCATGAATCCGTCCGCATAATTAGTAGGCAAAAGTTCATACAAATCCGTCAGATTGAGTAGGATAAGTAAAAAAAGTAACCCAGACACAATGAACAGTGTTAATGAACTCTTTTGATATAACTGCTTTAAGGCAAACTTATCTTTATTGTTTAAATAGGTAGCCGTTAACGGATATGTAATTTGATGCATGGCCCGTGATGGAACCGCAATCGTAGAAGCTATAAATCCCGCAACAGCGTAATAAGCTACATTCTCTATTTTAACAAAACTGTTGAGCATGACTTTGTCCACTTCCATTAAAACAATTGCAGTGGATCCACCAAGAATGATGAGTGCACTGTACTTAACGATAGTTTTCCAATCCTGCGGTAAATTAAAATTCAACTTTGGCATACGTAACTGAAACGCATATATATTCATTACCACCATGCGAGCAATGTAAAGTCCAACCAATGCAGCAATAAAGAACTCGACACTGATCCATTCTTTCCAGAGTAATAGCAGTAATATCGTTTGCCCTATCCTGCAAAAAATTTCCTTCATGAAATTACCAAAAATAGACTTCATCCGGATTCTGGCCCAAGCGTAGAAAATCTCAAAATAAGCCATGGCCATACCCGCCAAAAAAATATGCCAAACATAATCCCTTACAATTGGGTTTTCCTTTGATAATAAATTACCAATAGCTTCATTGGCAGAAAAACTAAGTAAGGCTACAGGAATAATTAAAACTAAAGGTAACAGCAACATAAGCGTAAGGAATCCATCTTGCTGCTTTTCATTTTTAAAACCGGAATAGAACTTTACAAGACTGTTTGGAACACCAAAGGCCAAAATAGGGGTCAAAACCGCGGATACGGATAGTATAACCTGTACCAGACCATAATAATCGGCCTCCATAAAATTTGTATACAGGAACAAGGTATTTACCGCACCTATGGCAAAACCTATATAGGTAACAATGGTATTGTTCAAGGATTGTTTTAAGACGATTCCCATAGGATAAATTCAGCTAAGGTACCAGTAAGCTCTTTTCTACTATATTGATTTATAGTACTGGATTCTACCGCTAATTCTCCTAATTGATAACTAGCGAACCATTTTAAAAGTACATCTTTCAGTTGAGATGCGGTCCTATAATCAAAAACAACACCTGTATTCGTTTGCTTTACGATTGCCGCAACCTCCCAATCTTTAGGGCCAATCCCCAAAATAGGACGCTGTGCGGCCATATATTCAAATAATTTGCCTGGAATGATTCCTTTAGTTTCTTCGGAATCAATCTCTGCCAATAACAAGACTTGAGAGTCTCTGTTGAAAAAGCAATGCCTCATTATGCGAAACATATCCAATATGTTCATAAAAATCAAAAAGTCCAAAATCCTTAAGAGATGCCAACACTTCCTGACTCACTACTCCTATGAATCGTAATTTCAAGGACTTTGCAAAATCCTTATTTTCCGTTACCAATTCCGCTAAAACTTTCCATAAATTGATGGGGTTTCTACCGGATAGCATAGATCCAATATGAGAAATCGTAAAATCTGCATCTAAAGCACCTTGCTGTTTACGCTCACCATCAAAGCCATTGGTGATGACCTTTATTGGCGTACTAGTCAATTGTTCGAATTCGATTTTAGTCGTATTGCTGGTCACTACAATTTTATCGGCACGGTTGAGTACCATACTTTCCAATTCTTTGTGCTTTTTCTTAGATGCCGAGGTAAGTTTCAGTTTTTTATGATAACCGATGGATGTCCATGGATCCCTAAAATCAGCTATCCATTGAATAGTGTGCTTATTTTTTAACTGCTCACCTATAAGGTGTACACTATGTGGTGGACCGGTAGTGATAATGGTATCAATCTGTTCCTCTTTCAATACCTTTTCCAGAAAACGAACTGAGGGTTTCACCCAATATTTTCTTGCATCGGGAATGAAAAAATTTCCCCGAATCCATAAAAGTAGCTTTTCTAAAAACGATTGATTTTTAGATTGAATAATTCCTGAACTAATTCTCTTGGTTTTCTTTTTAGAAAAAATACCAGCAAGTTGATAAGGCTCGAAAATAGGAAGTTGATATATCTTAATATCTGAAGGAATATCATTTATAAAAGATTCGTCAGACATAGGATAGTGAGGATTCTCGGGAATATAAACCACGGGCTCAATTCCAAAATCCCTAAAGTATTTTACGAATTTTAGCCAGCGTTGAACACCTGGTCCGCCAGCCGGTGGCCAATAATACGTAATGACCAATACTTTCTTCATTAAGATTTTTTCTCCTTTTTAAAATTCCAGAAGGAAAAACCGATTCCCCCAATGATAATCAATCCTAATAAGAGTGTACTGGCCAGGGTTATTTTTCCTCCCTTCGCCACAACTTCAGGTTCAAATTTGAATTCTATTTTGTGGGCTCCAGAAGGAACCTTCAGCGCCCGTAAAACATAATTGACCCTAAAGTAATCCGTTTGTCGACCATCGATATAGGCATTCCAACCATTTTCATAATACATCTCAGAAAATACGGCTACACCTTCATTTGCATTCTTGGATGCATAAGTTAGATGATTTGGCTCATAATTCGTGAGGGAGATAGAAGCTGTTGAGTCTACTTGAAATTGGAGCTCATTGAAGCCTTCAAATTTTGAAGTATTTAGGACTGCGGTATTCTTAGTATCCAAACTATCCAAGGCCATAATCTCGGCATCAGCATTAGGAACCGGTTTCAATTCTTTAATAAACCATGCATTACCATTCGCATTAGGATTTTCGATAGGAAAGGCATTGCCTTCCTCATCTTGGCGCACCACATATTTAATGTTCAACATATTTAAAATGGACAAGTTTCCATTGTAAATATGAAAATCAAAAAGATCCTGCATACCTGCAGGTTTTGCGGCGTGATAGCCCGTAATACTTTGATGAAAGTAGGCTGTTTTGGCGGAATTAAATCCATCGCTTTGGTCAAAAACCCGAAAAACACCCTCATCATTCGCAATCTCTTTATCCGCTGCGGTTTCTTGAAAAGGCTCCCGCATTCGTCGTTGGGAAACAAAACTATCATTATTTACATAACGCCAATCAACAGCAACCAAATCGGCCACCACCAAAAGTCCTACTGCAATAATCAATACGTTTTTAGAAAGTTTTTGCTTTAAGTAAAACCATAATAAACCAGCTGTTACGATAACATAGCCCAAAGACCTGAGCAAATCGCTTGTGTACACAGCTTGGCGATCTAAACGCAACATTTCGGGTAGTTCTTCAAGGCCGGTCATTCGTAAGTTATCATCGGCTGCACCAACAAAATCAAAAGCACCTTTAAATACGAACAAAAGAATTCCAAGACCTACTACAGAACCAGCAGCATACAGTAAGGATTTTGTTTTGTCGGACTGTGGAACCTTTTCCATGAATAGTTTTTTAAGGGCTAGAATGGCTAGAATAGGTACACATAATTCCAATACTACTTGAATGGAAGATACCGCCCTAAACTTATCGTAAAGCGGAAAATTTTCAATCATAAAATCGGTGAGGATACTAAAGTTTTTTCCCCATGATAAAACCAAAGACATCAAAGTTCCAAAAAGTAACCACCATTTATGTTTTCCTTTTACCAGAAATAAACCTAAAACAAAAAGAAAGAAAACCACCGCACCCAAATACGCCGGTCCTGAAGTAATGGGCTGATCGCCCCAATATAAGGGAACACCACTAACAAAATCCAACGCACTAGAACGTGGAAGTCCTTTGTCGATTAAATAATTAAACGATTTTGAATCCTCACCAAGATTTTCTTGGCTAGCCCCACCAAAAAGTCGGGGAACAAAAAGATTGAGAGATTCAGCAACACCATAGCTCCACTGGGTGATATATTCATTACTTAACCCACCAGTATTCAATTTAGGGGACCCATCCGGATTAATCGTTAATTCACTTTTACCACGGGTACTCCAATCCGCATATTCTTTAGTGGCCAATAATCCTGTGGCATTAGCTGCAATACCTAAAGTAACGGCCACAAGCAATAATCCAACAGAAATAAAATAATGTTTTAGCTGTTTCTCTTTAATAGCATACACTAGGTACACAACCCCTAAAATCAATACCAACAACATAAAGTAATAGGTCATTTGATAGTGATTGGCAGTAATTTCTAGCGCCATGGCCAATGCGGTTAGCACAAATCCCCAGAGATATTTTTTTCGAAACACTAAAACGATACCACCTAACAACATGGGTAAATAGGCCAATGCATGTGCTTTTGCATTATGACCGGCCCCTAAAATAATAATGAGATACGTTGAAAAACCAAAGGCCAGTGCACCAACAATCGCTAGCCTAAAATCAATTTTTAGGCAACAAAGCAAGATATAAAACCCAATAAAGTATAGAAAAAGATAATCTGCCGGTCTAGGCAAAAACCGAATCAAGCGGTCTAGTTGCTTGATATAATTATGAGGGTAATTGGCCCCTAATTGATAGGTTGGCATACCACCAAACGCACTGTTAGTCCAATAAGGTTCTTGATCTGTTTTCTTTCGGAAATCGTTCTGTTCCTTCGCCATGCCCGTATACTGGACAATATCGTGTTGGTAAATAATTTTACCCTGCAATACCGGACTAAAATAGGCAAGCGCCGCTATTATGAAAAAGACAACTACAAAAAAGTGTATAAAAAAGTATTTTAAACCTTGCTTCATTTGCTAATAACCTTGTGTTAAGCAAATATAACTAGTCTACCTCTTCAAAATCAATGTACTCGCCCACTTTTTCAGAATCCTTTTTATTTCCTTTGGGTTTTTTATCAATGATGACGTCTCCCACTTTTTCCTCAGGTTGCGAGCCCTGTGCTTCAAAACCGCCAAAAGTCTTTTTAAAATGGGATTCTGCTTTTTTAGCTGCAAAGCTTAAAATTTTTGGTGCAAATAAACGTACCAAAATTTTTAGTCCATAATACACCAACAGAATAATTAATATAGTTCTTAAAAAAGCCATTTAATTCCACTTTTATATATCAAAAATACAATTATCACGTTGTAATACTAGATTCCGATTATTAAAATTATTATAAAGTCTAACCCATGAATTGCCCTACTGTACATAACAAACTATATCATTATCTCTTATTCATCCTATTACTGCCATTAGGGGTAAGCGCTCAATATACCGATGTCATCAATTCTAATAGACCAGGTCTATCGGTTAGTGCCTATGCCGTTGGTAAGAACGTAGTACAAGCAGAAATGGGTGTTTTTTATGAGCAACGTGATCATATGTTACTCAATACCCAATCTGATATATGGGGTACGGATATAGCCCTACGCTATGGCCTGCTTTTTGAACAATTGGAATTGAATTACGAGGGTACTTTTGAAGACCAGGATCTTACCTATTCCAATTTTGATTTATTGGCCAAAGCGCAGGAACTTTTCAAGAAATCGTTTAGGCCTGAAATATTTGATATATGACCCCTTCAAAAACCCTGATGCCAACAAACCCAATCTCTATAGCTGGAGAGCGAATAATAAGTTTCAATTCAAAAATTTAATTCCCGCGGTCTCCTTCTACGGGGGAGCAAATTTTGTTTTAGGCGACAACCCATTTTATGTTGGAGAACCCACTATTTCCTATCGTGGAATGATTGCGACTCAAAGCAAACTATCGCCTAGATTCGTGATGATTACCAATATCGCCTATGATCGTATTACCACAGATTTTCCCGAATTGAGTTATTTGATATCCTTTTCCCACGCCTTTAGAAATCCTAAATGGAGTGCCTTCGTTGAACACCAAGGCATTAAGAGCGACCGCTACGCGGATGAATTAATAAGAGGTGGTATCGCACATTTATTAGGAGAAAACATTCAACTCGATTTTAGCATGGGCGCTAGTTTTAAAAATACACCTTCCCGCATTTTCATAGGTCTAGGTGGATCATACCGAGTAGACTTTCATCAAGATAAGCTCATCCCAATCGAGGATCAAGCTGCCGATCAAAATGGCGGCGCCATAGAAAAGGATGCCATGAAAAAAGACAAAAAGAAAAAGAAGGGAAACGGAGCGGAAGACATTGATCTTGGGCCTACTAAAAAACAATTGAAGAAATTAAAGAAGCAAGAAAAAAAGAAGAAAAAAGACAATAGTGAAATCGACTTTTAATTAGTTCTCACTTCCCACAAATTCGAGCGTTTCCATTTTAGAATATTGATTAATATCCCTAATATTGATACTTCTAAAGCATATCGATGATCACTATACATGAAGCAAAGACAAAGCAAGAGTTAAAACGCTTTGTTACTTTTCCATTTTCTCTTTATAAGAACAACAAATACTGGGTACCCCCAATCATCAATGATGAACTGGAAAGTTTTGACAAAGAGAAAAATCCGGTTTTCAAAGATGCCGAAGCCTGGTTTTTTATTGCATTTGATGGTGATAAAGTAGTAGGTAGAGTAGCCGCGATTATAAACCATTTAGAGGTAAACCAACAAAATGTTAAAAAAATGCGTTTTGGGTGGTTCGATTTTATTGACGATCCAAAGGTTTCAAAAGCCTTATTGGATAAAGTTGCAGAGATTGGGAGTTCTCATCATTTGGAATATATGGAAGGCCCAGTCGGGTTTTCCAATTTGGATAAAGTTGGGGTTTTAGTCGAAGGGTTTGACCATATTGGAACTATGATAACTTGGTACAACCATGCTTATTACAAAGAACATTATGAACGATTGGGCTTTGTAAAGGAAAAGGAATACATGGAGAATAAATTCCCGGCCAAAAATGCAGATCCGGCGTTGTTCACCAAATTGAACGATTTGGTCAAAAGACGATATGGACTTCAAGAAGTCAATTTCACTAAGACCAGTGAGGTTATGCCCTTGGCGGATGAAATGTTCGATTTATTCAATGAAACCTATGCCAGTCTTTCTTCCTTTGTTCCAATAACCGAAATACAGAAAGCCTATTTCAAAAAGAAATACATCAGTTTCATCAATCCTGAGTATATAAAATTCATCAAGGATAAAGAGGGTAAATTGATTGCTTTTGCCATTGTGATGCCTTCTTTTTCCGAAGCCTTACAGAAAGCAAAAGGGAAACTGTTTCCCTTTGGTCTGTTCCACTTGTTAAAAGCTAAAAAAAATAGCAAGGATGTTATTTTTTACCTCATCGGTATACATCCTGAATATCAGAATAAAGGTGTGACAGCGGTCATCTTTAATGAGTATTATAAAACCTTTACCGAAAAAGATATTGACATGTGCTACCGTACGCCAGAATTGGAGGAAAATTTAGCCATTAAACAAATGTGGAAACATTTTGATCCTGTAGTTTACAAAAGAAGAAGAACCTACAGAAAAGACCTCTAAATCTGGACATAAATAAAAAGCCCGGTTTCATAATTTGAAACCGGGCTTTTTTTAAATCATGTCATTTGGACTATTCTCCCATTGCTGCTGCAACGGCCGCAGAAAGTCTTTTATAGGTTCCATTCTCTAAACGTTCACGTATAGACCCGAAAGCTACCAAAGTCTCCTCAATGTCCTGCAAAGTATGTGTAGCGGTTGGTATCATTCTCAAAAGAATCAATCCTTTAGGAATTACCGGGTATACTACGATGGAACAGAAGATACCATGGTTTTCACGTAAATCTTTTACCAAAGCCATCGCCTCAGGAATACTACCATTGAGATAAACAGGCGTAACACAACTCGTAGTTGTTCCTATATCAAATCCATTTTCCTTTAGACCGTTCTGTAAAGCATTTACGTTCTCCCAAAGTTTAGCTTTAAGCTCTGGTTGGGTACGTAACATATCCAAACGTTTCAATGCTCCTTTTACGTAAACCATAGGTAATGATTTCGCGAACATTTGAGAACGAAGGTTGTATTTTAAATAATCTATAATTTCTTTATCCGCCGCTAAGAAAGCTCCAATACTAGCCATGGACTTTGCGAACGTTGCAAAGTAAACATCAATATCATCTTGAACTCCTTGCTCCTCACCTGCTCCTGCTCCAGTTTTTCCTAAAGTTCCAAAACCGTGGGCATCATCGACCAATAAACGGAAATTGTATTTTTTCTTAAGGGCAACTATTTCCTTTAATTTTCCTTGCTCACCGCGCATTCCAAAAACACCTTCGGAAATAACTAAAATTCCTCCACCAGTCTGGTCTGCCATTTTAACGGCACGCTCAAGATTCTTTTCAAGACTATCAATATCATTATGCTTGAATGTAAATCGTTTCCCCATATGAAGACGAACACCATCAATAATACAGGCATGCGCATCTACATCATAAACAATGATATCATCCTTACTCACCAAAGCGTCTATACAAGACATGATACCTTGGTATCCAAAATTTAAAAGGTAAGCAGATTGCTTATTCACAAACTCTGCCAACTCTCCTTCTAACTGCTCATGAAAATCGGTATGACCACTCATCATCCTTGCACCCATTGGGTATGCAGAACCATATTCTGCAGCTGCCTCGCCATCAACTTTCTTAATCTCCGGAAGATTAGCCAGCCCCAAGTAGTCATTAATACTCCATGTGATTACCTCTTTTCCTTGAAATTTCATTCTATTGGAAATAGGTCCTTCCAGTTTAGGAAACACAAAATACCCTTCGGCTTGGGAAGCCCATTTACCCAAAGGTCCTTTATTCTCTATAATTCTGTCAAATAAGTCTGTCATTTCTGAATTTTAAGCTCATCGCAAAAGTAAATAAATTTGATAAGGATTCATAAATTATTTACAACGCAAAAAAGTGGGCGATAAACCCACTTTTTTAAAAATATGTTCCACTAATTATTTGATATATTGAATCTCCTGAGTTTCCTCAACCGAAGTAGTATTTAGAAAACCTTGATCTTCCATCCATTGATCACTATAGATTTTACTCATATAGCGAGAACCATGGTCAGGGAAAATAGCCACTACATTACTATTCTTATCAAAGGTGTTCAATTCATCTAGTTGTTTGATAGCCTGCATTACGGCACCACTGGTGTACCCAACAAACATTCCTTCCGTTCTTGAAATTTCACGAGCGGTATGTGCACTTTCTGCATCGGTAACCTTAATAAACTCATCGATCATGGTGAAATCGGTCGCACCAGGAATCAGGTTTTTACCCAATCCTTCTATTCGATAGGGATAGATTTCGCTTGGGTCCAATTTACCGGTTTCGTGATATTTCTTCAATACGGATCCAAATGCATCCACACCAATAACCTTTATATCAGGATTTTGTTCTTTTAAATATTTGGCCGTACCAGAAATAGTTCCTCCTGTTCCACTACATGCCACTAAATGTGTAATTTGACCTCCTGTCTGTTCCCATATTTCAGGTCCGGTGGACTTGTAATGGGCCTCCATATTCAGTTTATTGAAGTACTGGTTGATATAGATAGAACCTTTGGTTTCTTTATGTAATCTTTTTGCAACTTCGTAATAAGATCTTGGGTCATCTGCACTGACATGTGCCGGACAAACATAGACTTTGGCTCCCATGGAACGCAACATATCTATTTTATCTGCAGAAGATTTAGAACTCACTGCCAAAATACACTCATAGCCTTTAATGATACTCGCCATTGCGATACTAAAGCCTGTATTACCTGAGGTAGTTTCTATAATAGTGCTACCTTCTGAAAGTAATCCTGCTCTTTCTGCCTGCTCGATAATGTGAATGGCAATTCTATCTTTAGCGGAATGTCCTGGATTGAAAGATTCTACTTTGGCGTAGAAATTACCAGTAAGGTTTTGGGTGACTCGGTTTAATTTGACTAACGGAGTGTTCCCCACTAGTTCTAATATATTGTTGTATGCCTTAATCTTATTCTTCATAAGGGGGACCAATATTGGTTGATATTATTAACGATAATTGTTAACTATTCTGGTGCAAAGCTACTATTTTTTTTCAACTACACGATTTTTCCTTCCAAATCAAGTAGAAAGGCATATTCCATGGCAACTTCCCTCAAGGCCTGAAATCTTCCTGACGCTCCACCATGCCCTGCGTCCATATTAATATTGAAGAGTAAGGTATTACTATTTTTTTTCATTTCCCGTAGTTTGGCAACCCATTTAGCGGGTTCAAAATACTGAACTTGCGAGTCATGCAAACCAGTGGTTACCAATAGATTTGGATACTGCTGATCACTTACATTGTCATACGGGGAATACGATTTCATATAATCGTAAAATTCCTTTTCATTAGGATTGCCCCATTCATCGTATTCTCCAGTGGTCAAAGGAATGGAATCATCCAACATGGTAGTAACAACATCAACGAAAGGAACCGCCGCAACAACCCCATTATAGAGCTCTGGCGCCTCATTTATAACCACACCCATAAGTAGTCCGCCAGCAGAACCACCCATAGCATAAAGATGGTCTGCACTAGTCATGTTCTGCGCTATCAAATACTTGGAGCAATCAATAAAATCTGTAAATGTATTTTTCTTTTGCAATAATTTACCGGTCTCGTACCAATTTCTACCTAAATACTCCCCTCCTCGTATATGTGCAATTACATACACAAATCCTCGATCCAACAAGCTCAAACGCACTGTAGAAAAATAAGGGTCAATAGTGGAACCGTAGGAACCGTAAGCATATTGTAAAACGGGAGTGTTCTTATTTAGTTGAGTATCCTTGCGATAAACGACGGACATGGGGATTTTAGCTCCATCCCTTCCCTCTGCCCAAAGTCGTTCTTCCTTGTAGTTTTCCTTATCGAAAAGTCCGCCCAAAACCTCCTGTTCCTTCTTCACTGTTTTTTCCCTAGTCCGCATGTTAAAGTCGATTACAGAACTGGGAACCGACATTGAATTATAGGAATATCTTAAAATATCCGTATCAAAATCAGGGTTATTCCCTACATACGCTGTATACGTTTCTATGGCAAAAGGCAGAAAGTACTCTTCAGTACCATCCCATCTAATAATCCTAATCTTATTTAGTCCGTTCTCGCGCTCAGAAAGCACGTAGTATTCCTTAAAAATATCGATATCCTCAAGAAGTACTTCCTTTCTATGGGGTATAAATTCCTTCCAATGCTCTTGGGAAGTTTGCACCTCATCAGTACGCATCAATTTAAAATTCTCGGCCTTGTCTTTATTGGTAAGTATGTAAAAATGGTCTTCGTAATGAAAAATGGTGTATTCCAAACCACGGGTACGTGGTGTGAACATTTTAAACTCACCATCCGGTTCATCCGTAGGTAAAATTTGAAATTCAGAAGTCAAGGTACTAACAGACCCAATCACTAAATATTTTTTTGATTTGGTCCGATAGATAAACGTACTAAACGTATCATCCTTTTCGTGAAAAATCAGTTCATCTTCAGAGGAGGGTGTTCCCAGTTTATGCTTGTAAATTTTGTCCGATCGTAATGTTACAGGGTCCTTTTTGGTGTAGAACAAGGTTTTATTATCATTTGCCCAAACACCACCACCGGTAGTATTCTCTATTTTATCTTCAAACAACTCTCCAGTTTCCAAGTTCTTAATTTGCATCGTGTATTGCCTTCTAGAAACAGTATCCACACCAAATGCCGCCAAATTATTATCTGGACTAATCGCAATACCACCAATACTAAAGTAATCATGACCCTTGGCCATTTCATTTCCATTAAAAAGAATTTCCTCTGGGGATTCCATGGTTTCCTTAAATCTAGAATACACTGCATACTCCCCTCCTATCTCATAACGGGTGCTATACCAATAACCATTCTGTTTGTAAGGAACCGATGAATCATCTTCCTTAATCCTACCTTTCATTTCTTGAAACAACCTTTCTTGAAATTCCTTGGTATGGCTTGTTAAGGCATTATAGTAGTTATTTTCAGCCTCTAAATACGCAATGACTTCTTGATTCTCCTTTTCATTTAGCCAATAGTAATTATCCAATCTAACATCATTATGAATGCTCAATTCTTTTGGAATCTTCTTTGCTATTGGAGGTAATATAGGAGTCATAGAGTACAATATTGATAAGCAGCAAAAATAAGACTAATTCATTGAAGCCCTTTTAGAATCATCAGAAACAAAAATTACATTTCATTTTTATTATTTTTACGGACTGAAATTAAAAAGCAAAGCTATGTTCGGAGATATGATGGGAATGATGGGCAAATTAAAAGAGACCCAACAAAAAGTAGAGGCCACTAAAAAAAGATTGGATACGGTTACTTTAGAAGAAAAATCTAATGATAATTTATTGACCGTGACCATTACCGCAAATAGAGAAATCAAGAAAATAGCCATAGACGATAGTCTTTTAGCCGACAAAGAGCAGTTAGAGGATTATCTCATCCTTACCTTAAATAAAGCCATACAGCAAGCCACAAACGTGAACGAGACAGAACTGGCCGCTGTGGCCAAAGAGGGAATGCCTAACATTCCTGGAATGGATTCTCTTTTTAAATAGAACCTATTTTTTCTGAAATTTTATCTTCCCTAAATTTTCTATCTTTAGAGGAAAGATTGCTGCTATGATTGAATTTAAAAAAACAAAAAATAACGATTACCGATTTCTAGTTAAATCCAGTACCGGAAAAACGCTTTTAAAAAGTGTTCCATTTTCCTCTAAGGATTCTATGGAATCATCTTTGAAAATATTAAAAGAAAAAGAAGGAAATCGTGTTAAGTTTTTTGAACGCAAAACGAACACCGATGGTAAATTCCTCATCGAATTAAAGAACCAAAGTGGCGAAACCATTGGGTCAAGTGGTTTTTACACGTCTGAAGCCGGTATGGAAAATGGAATACTGAACATATCTAAAAGTTTATCTTCTGATTTGCAATAAGATTAGAATTTGGCCAATTGCGCTAAAAGTTCTTCGTGCATTACATCGGTATAATCCAAATGCGTGACCATACGTAATTTACCTTGCCCCATACCAATAATCAAAATATCATTTTCGAGCAACTTGGCCACAAAAGCCGCACTGGTCATATAGGACTCATCAATCTCAAAAATGACGATGTTGGTCTCAATGGGCTCTACCTTTTTAACAAATGATTTAGCCGCTAATGCCTTCCCTATTTCTTGGGCTTTTTGATGGTCTTCGGACAATCTTTCCATATGATTGTCCATCGCATAAATAGCCGCGGCCGCTAAAAATCCGGATTGGCGCATACCACCCCCGAATAGTTTTCGAATACGGATGGCTTTATCCATATGGGCTTTAGACCCCAATAGCAAAGAACCAATAGGACAACCCAAGCCTTTACTTAGGCAGACACTAATGGTGTCAAACAATTGACCATACTGCAATGGAGTTTCGTTCTTCTTCACCAATGCATTCCATAAACGTGCGCCATCTAAATGAAAACCTAAGTCATGGTCATCACAAACCTTCCTGATTTTTTTAAGTTCCTCAAAATCCCAACAGGTGCCCCCACCCTTATTGGCGGTATTCTCCACACATACTAAAGTAGTCAAAGGACTGTGGTAAAAATCTGGCGGATTAATGACTGCCTCCACTTGGGCCGCAGTCATAGTTCCTCTTGTACCATCTACTAAGCGGCACGAAACACCACTATTAAAGCTTACCCCTCCTCCCTCATAATTATAGATATGGGCGTATTTATCACAAATCAATTGCTCAGCGGGTTGGGTATGTAATTTTATGGCGGTTTGGTTGGTCATGGTACCGCTAGGAAAAAACAGTGCTGCCTCCATACCAAAAAGAGTGGCCGCCTTTTCCTCTAAAGCATTTACTGTTGGATCCTCCTTAAACACATCATCCCCAACTACAGCGGACATCATAGCATCCATCATTCCTGGGGTTGGCTTGGTAACCGTATCGCTAATTAAATTTATTTGCATTTCAAAAGTTCCGTTTTAATTAGTGAAAACAATCCATTCCAATAGGTGAGCCATCTGGAATCTTTGGTGATGGTACAACCTCGAATTTATCTGGATATTCCTGAAAGTTTTTAATTCTATTCACCATTTCCGCTGAAATCGCATCTGTGCTTTTTGCCAATTGAGTGCTTAACGATTTTAATTTTTGGGTTGCAATTGCATTTACCTGCGGATGCACTTCTTCACTAATGGCTAAATTCATGATATGAAAAAGCACCCTAAAATTAATTATGGTTTGCGCCTCATTTACATAAGCATCCTTGTTTTTTTTATCGATTGTATTGGAACACAACAGCATCTAGGACCTCTTCCAATCCTAAATTATTAGGGTCTACTGATTTCTGTTGAATAAGCCGTGATGCTCTCTCTGGATGCAACAAAAAGCTTAATGTCATATCGGAAGCAGTTTCAACGGCTGATAACGCATCGAAGGCTACTCCGGTTTTCCCGTTGATGGACTCCCGTGTACGTGGGTATCCAAATGCCCTGGGTGGAAACAACTTTAATTTTTCCTTTGGAATGGCGATAACATTGGCATCCAAAGTTTTTAGAATACTTTTTAAGGCTTCCTCTTGCATATTCTTTTCTGCGATTGCCACCGTTTGTTGACCATCACCTTTGATTGCATAATTATATTCCAGACCTCCAATGATTTTGGCTACGGCTTCAGTTTGATACCTATGGAAGAAATATAAAGGAACGAATACATCCTCTAAAACCGAATATGGAGTTCCTGTTTGAATATTATCCGCAGAAAAATTATCAATTGCTTTTTTACGAATCGTTAACATTTCATCCAATTCTTTGCTGACGCTTGTACCATTATCCCAAAGATGGGCTAGCACATGGGCGCTACCTGCTGGTCGGGCATCTTGGTCCGTAATAAACCGTAAACCATCGGTTTTTGCTTTATCCAAAATTTCATTTAAACTTTCCTTTTCATTCGCTGTCTTAGGAAAACTTTGATAAGAATAGGCCACGGTCACCTTATCCCAATCTCCTATTCCAGTTTCATAAGCTTTTGAAAAATCGATTTCTCCGTTACTAATAGAAAACTGTGGATGAGGATAATCCATCACCGAAGCCTTATCTGTAGTACTGGCTGCATAATTGTGGGCGAAACCTAAAGTGTGTCCTATTTCATGGGCCGACAACTGACGAATACGTGCAATAGCCATATCTAACATGGGTTGGTAATTATCATCGCGCTCTGAAAAAGGTTTGTTCATTAAAGCCTGGGCAATTAAATAATCCTGACGGATTCTAAGGCTGCCTAAACTTACATGTCCTTTCATAATTTCTCCCGTTCTAGGATCTGTTATGCTACTTCCATAACTCCATCCCCTAGTTGACCTATGCACCCATTGGATTACATTATAGCGGACATCTAAAGGGTCGGCATCATCGGGAAGTATTTTCACTTGAAACGCATCTTTATACCCTATGGCCTCGAAAGCTTGATTCCACCATCGGCCTCCCTCCAATAATGCCGAACGTACGGGTTCTGGCGTTCCATTATCCAAATAGTAAATAATAGGTTCAACAGCTTCACTAACTGCCGCAGTTGGATCTTTCTTCTCTAAACGATGTCTTGTAATAAATTGCTTTAATATTGGTTGTTCTACAGGCGTCGCATAATCATAATAGGAAAAAGGGTATGAACCACTTCGAGGGTCATATTCCCTCTTTTCAAATTTATCATCGGGTAATTCTATAAAAGAGTGATGTTGTGCAACGGTTACCAAACTTGGGTCTGGCGATACACTTCTAATATATCCACCTTGAGGTTCCCCTTTAAATGTTAGGGTAACGTCAAACTCGATATTTTTAGGAAATGCCTTTGTTCTTTCCAACGCTATGGCACTTTTAGTTTTGTCCAAACTATAAGTTCCTTGATTGGCCCTTTTTAATCTGGCAGAAACTCCATGTGCATCCTGCATTAAAAATTCAGTGACATCGATAACAAACTTACCATCCTTTTCTTCCTCAATAGGAAACCCGAATAAAATAGATTTAGCGAAAGCCTGTTCTACAGATTTACGTTCCAAATCATTATCGGTTATTGCCCTATACTTTAGGTTAGGTTGAACTAAAAATAATTTGTTCCCTGTTTTTTTGAAATAGACAACTTGTTCATTTCCTAATTGACCACGATCAAGACCGATGTCATTGCTCCCAATTCCACTACTTAAGGAATAGACGTAAAGAAATTCCTTGTTCAATTCATCTACCTCTAAATATACCTTATCGGTACTCTCATCATAGTAGAAATCAAAAAGTCCTTCGTATTTGTCGAAATCCTTTTTCTTATCAGTGAACTGGGCAGAAATAGTCGTAAAAGACAAAAGTGCGATTCCAACGAACAGCAAGTAATAGTTTTTCATTCTCTTAAGTTTTGCCTAAAAGTATAGAAAATCTAAGGAACGTTAAATACTTGTTCGCTTCAAAAGAATAAATATCAAATATGTTAAAAAAGTATTCGAATTTTTAGTGAAAAGCAATAATTACTGAGGATAAATACCAATATGGTATTTGTTAATTGCATTAAATCATGTACCTTTTAAGAAAACAATTTCTATGGCAAACATCGAGAACCAAATCTTTTCATCATATCAACGGAACCCCGATTTATTTGATGAAATATATGATAGTGAGGGAAAAGTGAAGGAAATGTACCAGAAGCTTTTTGAAATTTATGGGGAACATTCCATCAAGGATTACGTAAATCTCAACGCAAAAGCAAAATCTTCATTTTTTAATCAAGGAATAACCTTTCAAGTCTACGGTGATAACGATGTACAAGAAAAAATCTTCCCTTTCGATTTGTTTCCTCGGATTATTGATCCTGAAGAATGGGACATCATTGAACGGGGATCTATCCAACGAAGTAAAGCGCTAAACTTATTTTTATGGGATATCTATCATGACAAAAATATATTGAAGGACAATATAGTTCCTATAGACCTTATCACCTCTTCCGCCAACTATCTGGACCAAATGAACGGAGTTAATCCACCTGGTGGAATCTATAATCATATTTCCGGTACTGATGTGATTAAACACAACGACGGTAAATATTATGTGTTAGAGGATAATATAAGGTGTCCGTCAGGGGTAAGCTATGTTATTTGCAACCGTACGGCATTGAAAAAAGCCTTATTCGGTGTATTCAACCATTATCAAACCCATACCGTCACCAACTACGCTGAAAATTTATTGGAGTTATTAGAATCTGTAAAACCTAAAGGTGTAGACATTCCTAATGTAGTGGTAATCACTCCAGGGATGTTTAATTCCGCTTTCTACGAACATTCTTATTTGGCTAAAACCATGGGAGTAGAATTAGTAGAAGGTCGCGATTTATTTGTAGAAAATGATTTTGTCTATATGAAGACCATTAAAGGTCCGGAACGTGTTGATGTAATTTATAGAAGAATTGATGATCAATTTATAGATCCATTAGAATTTAGGGCAGACTCCGCCTTAGGAGTACCTGGCTTATTCGCTGCCTATAAAAAAGGCAATGTCACCTTGGCAAATGCTCCAGGCACCGGAGTGGCGGATGATAAAGCCGTTTATACCTACATGCCAGAAATCATTAAATATTATTTGGATGAAGAGCCTATTTTAAATAATGTTCACACGTATCACTGTAGCAGACCAGATGAATTAAAATATGTACTGGAGCATATTCCTGAATTGGTAATCAAACCCGTTGATGAAGCAGGTGGATATGGAATTTCCATCGGGAATAAACTTACCAAAGAGGAAATAGAAAAAGTAAAAGCAGAAATTAAAGAAAGCCCAAGAAAGTACGTAGCACAGCCTATAATGTCCCTAAGTGTTCATCCTACCTATATTGATGAAACGGAATCCTTTGAACAACGACATGTTGATTTAAGGACATTTACCGTTCTGGGAAAGGACAAGGAATTCGTTTTAAAAGGCGGATTGACAAGGGTAGCACTAAAAAGAGGGAATTTAATCGTAAACTCATCCCAAGGGGGTGGATCCAAAGATACTTGGGTACTAAAAAAATAAAAAAAGATATATGCTAGCAAGAGTAGCCAATAATTTATTTTGGATGGGACGTTATATAGAACGTTCAGAACATATAGCACGTTATATGAACGTGAATTATTTCTCATCTTTAGATGCGCCAAACATTAAATCACAAGATAGACAGTTCGTATTAAGATCCATGTTATTTATGGTAGGGGATCCTGAAAAGGACGATGATAAATTTTTAAAGGAAGAAGATGTTCTTTATAAAATTGGTTTAGACCATGATTACCCCTTTTCCATAATCAATACCGTAAAATTGGCCAGAGAGAATGCCAATAGTGCACGAGACTTGATATCCACAGAATTGTATGAAGCCATCAACAAATTCTACCATTTTGTATTAAAATATCCTAAAAACGTTTTCGTTAAAAACGGACTTCATGATTTCACAACTAATGTTGCCGAAATGACTGCTATATTAAGGGGGAAAATTCGCGGGACGCTTTTACATGACTCCGTTTACGCCATAATTCTAATGGGTGTGAATATAGAAAGAGCAACACAGATTACCCGTATGATTAATGCGAAATACAACGACGCCTTACTTTCTCAAGGAAGTTACGGCGATAAGTTCAGTAAAAGCTTTGAATGGACAACCTTGTTGAAGTGTGCGGAATCCTATGACATGATGAGAAGGTATTATAAGAAAACACCAACAAGTATTTCTACTTTGGAGTTTTTAATATTAAATCCAAATTGTCCAAGATCAGTTATGAATTCCCTCAATCAATTTAATGAACATGTTAAAATTTTAAATCCAGAAAAGCGCTACAATAAGGATTCCACCGCATTTTTAATTGGCAGGGTGAGATCGGAATATGAATTTAAATATATTGAAGAAATCGAGGTGGATATCAAAACGTTTATTGAAAATATTCTGGAAAGTTTAGTGAATATAAGTAACAAAGTAGACGAAGAGTTTTTTAGCTATTAACACTTTTTAAAAAGGTATCTTTGAGCATTATGCCAGAAGAATATCAAATAACGTATCAGACTGAAAACACTTATGAAAATTGGGTCAACGATGCCTATTGGCAGTTTTTGATAATTCCCATGGAAAATGAATCACAACATGAGGTTGCAATTGAGTTTTCCAATTCGTTGAACGCTGTAAATGAATATTCTATAAATGGATATGGTTTCAAGACCATAAGGGTTCATCCTAAACGAAAGTTCAAGGAAATTTCTTTTGAAGCAAAATTCAAGTTTTTAAAAGATGTAATTGATCCTTTTGATTTTCCTCTAGATTTAGATTTCTCCATCGGCTATAAAAAAATCAAGGACCTTAAATTTAAAATCGACTTTGAGGCTTTTTTAAAGGATACCCCATTAACCTCATTGACAGAAATAATCATTTCCAAATTTGAATTTGATAATAGCAAATCCATATTCGATAACCTACAAGCCCTAAATGCCTGGACTTATAACCATATTGAATTTAAAGCTGGAGTAACTGAAGTAGACACTAAATTGAAGGAAGTTATTTCTTCCCAGCAAGGTGTTTGTCAAGACTTTACACATCTTTTCTGTGCTTTGGCGAGAAAGAACGGAATCCCCGCTCGGTATGTATCCGGATATTTAAATCAATCACAAGGTTTTGTTGGTGATTCACAAATGCATGCCTGGGCAGAAGCCTACATTCCTCAAATAGGTTGGAAAGGATTTGACCCTACAAATAACATCATGGCCAATACCAACCATATTAAGGTTAGTCATGGAAAAGACTATAAGGATTGTTCCCCGCTTAAAGGAATCATCTATTCTTCAGGAAAGAACAAAACCAAATACAGCGTAAAAGTTCAAAATCAGCAACAGTAAGGAATAGATTAGCTTCTTAAATTTCTTAAAAGAATATTATTTTTACCTAAAATTTACAAGATTATGACAGTAAATGTAGACCACTACAAAGGTCTTATAGATCGCCTTGGTGCGTTAAGGAGGTATCTTTGACGTTGATGCCAAATTAATAGAAATAGAGAACGAGCAAGAAAAAACGCTAGCTCCAGATTTTTGGGACAATCCACAAGAAGCTCAAGAGCACATGAAATTTATCCAGTCCAAAAAACAGTGGGTAGATGACTATGATGCTGCCGCCGCTATTATAAACGATCTAGAGGTGCTTTTAGAATTCCAAGAAGAAGGCGAAGTTTCCGAAACAGAAGTGGAGAGCCAATATGAAAAGGCGCTTAGTCTTTTAGAGAAGATGGAGTTCAAAAATATGCTTTCTGAAGAAGGTGATGAACTGCCAGCCGTTTTACAGATTACCGCAGGCGCAGGAGGAACAGAAAGTTGTGATTGGGCAGCTATGCTCATGCGTATGTATATGATGTGGGCAGAGAAAAACGGATTTAAAATAAAAGAGCTGAATTATCAAGACGGGGATGTTGCTGGTATTAAAACCGTTACCCTAGAAATTGATGGGGATTATGGCTTTGGTTGGCTAAAAGGTGAAAATGGTGTGCATCGTTTGGTGCGTATTTCTCCTTTTGATAGTAATGCCAAAAGACATACGTCCTTTGTTTCCGTATATGTATATCCTTTGGTCGATGATAGTATTGAAATCGATGTAAACCCGGCGGACATCACCATTACCACTGCACGCTCTAGTGGAGCTGGTGGACAAAATGTAAATAAGGTGGAAACGAAGGTCCAGCTTGTACATCACCCTACCGGAATTCATATATCCTGTTCAGATAGTAGAAGTCAGCATGAAAATAGGGCCACAGCGATGAAAATGCTGAAATCTCAACTATATGAAATCGAACTCCGGAAAAAAATGGAAGCCAGACAAGAAATAGAGTCTTCTAAAATGAAAATTGAATGGGGTTCTCAAATTCGAAACTATGTCATGCATCCTTATAAATTAGTTAAAGATGTAAGAACAGGTCAAGAAACTGGAAATGTAGATGCTGTTATGGATGGTGATATAGACCAGTTCTTAAAGGCTTTTCTGATGATGATGGGTCAAAAAGAAGAAGATTAAGAAAAATAGTATAATTACTAAAATTAAGCTTTTAAACATGATTAAAATTTATCACAATCCAAGATGTAAAAAATCACGTGAAGGATTAGAGGTACTTCAAAATTCTGGCAAGCCTTTTGAAGTAATTAAATATTTGGAAGACATTCCCACCAAAAAAGAATTGAAAGCTATCATTGATTGTTTAGGGATAGAACCCATTAACCTAGTACGTAAAAATGAAAGTATCTGGAAAGAAAAATTCAAAAATCGTTTACTGACGGATGAGGAAATAATCGATGCCATGATTACATATCCTAAATTAATCGAAAGACCTATCGTGGTCAAAAATACGAAAGGAGTCATTGGTAGACCGGCATCAAATATCAATGGTCTAATCGAATAAATTGTTTAATCAAAACTATTTTTAATTAAACATATTAACAAAGAATTAACCAAGTGTGGTTAAACCAACGTTTAATTTTACAATCTAACATTATGAAAAAAGTAGTAAATCTAATTAGCGGCTTTAAAATTATCGTCCTAATGTGTATTCTTTTCGCAAGTTCTGAAACTTTTGGCCAGTACGGTTATGGTAATGGTGGCTATGGTTACGGTCGTGGAGGTTATGGTTATGGCAGGCAAAGAAGCACCATTCCACAAGCTCAAGACACACCCAAAGAGCCTGAACCAAAAACCGCAGAACAAATTGTTGACGATGAAATGCCTTCTATCACTGAAGCATTAGACCTTAATGATTTTGAATCCGCTGTATTAAGCTCGGTGCTAAAAAAATACGTTCAAGAACGTATCGAAGCACAGATATTGCAATTACCGCCTGAAAAAATGAGGGAGGTTTATTCCAATATTACAGAAAGACAGGACGAAGAATTGAAAGCAGGTTTACCACTTGAAAAATATGAGGCATTTGTTGCCTTGCAAAAAGAAGGTGTTTCCAAGACACTGAAAAAGAAGAAAAAAGAAAAACGAAAGAAAACCAAAAACTAATTTCATGAAGAAACTTTTCCCTTTACTCCTAATTCTAGCGTTACAAACCATATTTAGTCAAAGACCAGAAGGAGGAGGTCAGGGACAAGGTCCAATTGAAATTACTGGTAGAGTTTTAGAACAAGGAACTAATGTTCCTTTAGAATACGCAACCTTAGTATTGCAAAGTGTAAGTGATCCAACTAAAGTTACAGGAGGCATCACCGATATTGATGGTAATTTCAGTGTAGAGACAGAACCTGGCAACTACAACGTAAGCATAGAATATATTGGTTATAAAACCATAAACAAACCAAATCAATCCTTGACCAAATGATACTGATTTAGGTACAATAAAACTATCCTTCAGTGCCGCCGAACTGGATGCTGTTGAGGTCGTTGGAGAACAGACCACAGTTGAAGTAAGATTAGATAAGAAAATATATAACATTGGCAAGGATTTAACCACAAGCGGAGCCACGGTGAGTGACGCCTTGAACAATGTTCCCTCCGTAAGTGTTGATGTTGAAGGCGCCATCAGTTTAAGAGGTAATGAAAATGTACGTATCCTTATAAACGGTCAGACCTTCAGCCCTCGCAGGTTTTGGTTCTACCGATGCTTTACGACAACTTCCGGCAGATGCTATTGAAAAGGTAGAAGTTATTACAAGTCCTTCCGCACGTTATGATGCCGAAGGTACTGCGGGTATATTGAACATTATTCTCAAGAAAGAAAAAACCTTGGGCTTTAATGGATCGGTAAACACTACGATTGGATATCCTGCAAATAGTGGAATTAACGCCAATGTCAATTTAAGAACAGATAAATATAATATTTTCAATACTACAGGTTACCGATATAGAGATGCCCCCGGTAATGCTTTTTTTGACAACAGCTATACCTCAGGTAATTTCGATAGAATATTCGAAGATAGAGAATACAATCGCCAAGATAAAAGTTTCAATACCAACTTAGGAATGGAATATTTTATAACAGAAAAATCCTCCATTACGGGTAGCGTTTTTTATAGAACTTCCAAGGACGAAGATGTTACTGACAATACGAACCAACGTTTCACCGATAGCTTCTTTAGCCAGTAGGACCTTTAGAACAGAGAATGAAAATCAAGATGATGAGAATTACCAATTTTCACTGAACTACATTAACAATCTAGACGATGATGGTCAGAAATTAACTGCTGATTTACAATACTCCAAGGGTAATGAAACTAAAATATCTATCATTGAAGAGAATAGAACTTTTCCTGATACGGATTTAATTGTTCTTGAAAACGTTTTCGAAACAGAAAAACAAAATGAATATTTAGCTCAAGCGGACTATGTACTTACCTATGGGAGATGCACAATTTGAAGCCGGATATCGAGGAACCTTTCAAGGAAGAAATTACAGATTATCGTCTGGATTCCTTAAATCAATCAACGGGCCAATTTGTCATCAACGAAACTCTCACCAATAAATTTACCTACAATGAGAACGTAAATGCGATTTACAGCCAATATGGTAATAAATATGGTGATTTTTCTGTGTTGCTCGGTTTACGTTTAGAAAATACCCAATTGAAAGGACAACTTGATTCAGAATTTGATACTGCAGAATTAGAAGAGGCTTTAGGTGTAGATGTTGATGTCAATTTTGATAAAAACTACCTGGGCTTATTCCCTACTCTAAATGTAATCTATGAATTGGCGGAAAATGAAAATATTTCCTTGGGATATAACAGAAGAATAAACAGACCTCGCGGTTGGTTTATAAATCCATTTCCTTCCAGGTCCAGTAGAACCAATATATTTCAAGGTAATCCAGATTTAAATCCTGCATTTTCAAATGCATTTGATATTGGCTATTTGAAAAGATGGGACAAATTAACTTTGACCTCCTCCGTCTACTACCAAAGAGAAACTGATTCATTTGAAAGGGTACAGGAAAGAACAGGTCAAGCCACTACCGATGGTATTGAAATCGTCAGATCGATTCCCATAAATCTTATCCACCGAAAATAGATATGGTGCAGAAGCTGGGATTCTTTATAATCCTACCAAATGGCTTACGTTTAAATTCAAGTTTCAACTTTTTCAAGTTCGTTTCTGAAGGCTATTTTTAATGGGGTAGATTATGGTGCCGATAACACCAGTTGGTTTGCAAGATTCAGTTCAAAGGTAACCCTTACCAGCAAAAATCGAATGGCAGACCAATGCATTTTATAGAGGACGAACTCAGAATGCGCAAACGATTTCCGAGGGTATTTTGTCCATTGATTTAGCATTAAGTAAAGATATCTTGAACGACAATGGAACACTTTCCTTAAATGTTAGTGACTTATTGAATTCAAGAAAAAGAAGGTCATTTACAGAAACCGAATTCTTTACATCAGACAGTCAGTTTCAATGGAGGGTACGGCAAATCACCTTAGGCTTTATGTATAGATTCAATGAGCAAAAGAAAAGAGATAATGGCGGAAGAGGAGAGTATGGTGGAGACGATGAGATTGAAGGATAAAATTCCTTCAGAAAAAGTCATAAAAAAGGAGCCAAAAGGCTCCTTTTTTATTTATTATGAATCAAGCTTGGCCTTTTTCTTGGCACGCTTTTCTTTTAAAAGCTCTATAATATTACCACCCAACCAATAAGGTACTACGAAAAGTAACAAAAACATCATCAACCAAAACCCGATGGTTAAAATGGTCAAAAAAGCTAAAAATCCTAAATATTGGTCAAATTCGAACATATCATTTATTTAATACTACAAAGATACCATAATCAAATTATTTTTTGCAAACGATATTTAAAATTAATTTAAGAATACACGACTATATCACTAAATAAAAATGAATACAAATCTTATTTTTGAAGAACGTTGTGTAACTAGACAAAAAAGTAGAATAAATTTAAAACATATGGAATATAGAATTGAGAAGGATACGATGGGTAAAGTAGAAGTACCTAAAGACAAATATTGGGGAGCCCAAACTGAACGCTCTCGAAATAATTTTAAAATAGGTCCGGCCGCCTCCATGCCTTTGGATATCGTCTACGGATTTGCATATTTAAAGAAATCTGCAGCTTATGCAAATTGTGAATTGGAGGTACTTTCGAAGGAAAAAAGAGATTTGATCGCCCAAGTATGTGATGAAATTTTAGATGGAAAACACGATGACCAGTTCCCATTGGTGATTTGGCAAACCGGTTCTGGTACCCAGAGCAACATGAACGTAAATGAAGTAGTGGCCAACAGGGCACACGAAATAGCAGGAAATGTTATTGGAGAGGGTGAAAAAACCATTCAACCCAATGACGATGTTAATAAATCACAGTCTTCCAACGATACTTTCCCTACCGGTATGCACATTGCAGCCTATAAAAAAATTGTAGAGGTTACCATTCCAGGAGTTACCCAATTAAGGGACACCTTAGATAAAAAGTCCAAAGAATTCAAGAATGTGGTTAAGATTGGCCGTACTCATTTAATGGATGCCACTCCCCTAACCTTAGGTCAGGAATTTTCAGGATATGTTTCTCAATTGGATCATGGCCTTAAAGCATTAAAAAATACTTTAGCACATTTAAGCGAATTGGCACTTGGTGGTACTGCGGTTGGAACCGGGCTTAATACCCCTGAAGGATATGATGTACTAGTTGCCAAATACATTGCGGAGTTTACCGGATTGCCTTTTATAACGGCTGAAAATAAGTTTGAAGCGCTAGCTGCGCATGATGCTATTGTAGAAAGTCATGGTGCTTTAAAACAATTAGCAGTTTCCTTAAATAAAATAGCGAACGATATCCGAATGATGGCCTCTGGGCCACGTTCTGGAATTGGTGAAATCAATATTCCCGCTAATGAGCCGGGAAGTTCCATTATGCCAGGAAAAGTAAATCCTACACAGTGTGAGGCCTTAACCATGGTTTGTGCTCAGGTTATGGGTAATGATGTTGCGATTAGCGTTGGTGGTACCCAAGGACATTATGAATTAAATGTTTTTAAACCGATGATGGCCGCAAACATTTTACAATCCGCTCAATTGATTGGTGATGCATGTGTCAGTTTTGAAGAAAATTGTGCCAATGGTATTGAACCTAATCATGAAGTCATTAAACAACTTTTAAATAATTCTCTAATGTTGGTGACCGCCTTAAATACCAAAATAGGATATTATAAAGCTGCGGAAATTGCCAATACAGCTCATAAAAATGGTACGACTTTAAAAGAGGAAGCCGTTAATCTAGGTTATGTTTCTGCCGAAGATTATGATGATTGGGTAAAACCAGAGGATATGGTTGGTAGTTTAAAGGACTAAGCTTTTAAATGTAGATTAAAATAAAAAGGCCTTCCATAATTAAATGGAAGGCCTTTTTTTAAAATATGGGTTAATCTTATTTCAACATGAATTTAGAAGTACCTAATAATTTAAGGTTATCATCATAAACATTTACCATGTAGTTTCCATCTTGGAAATCACTAGTAGGCTTATTGATATAATCACAAACATCCAAAGACTTGTTTTCGAAATAAAAGTTAGTTGCTTTACTGTAAGTTATAGAAGCACCATTATCGTTAGATGTAGAATTACCACCACCTAATACGTTTCCTTGAGGATCTAATACTTCTAAATAAAACTCTCTATCACCAGCTTGGGCAATTACGTTATCCGCAACTGTAAAACAGATTTTGAATTTATCAGTAGCTTTAGCTCTTTGTGTTGAAACCATTTTACCACTATTACGCTCTTTAACGGCATCTACATTGAATTTTGAAAGGTTCAAAGCAGAACCTTTTTCAACCACTTGCGCCAAATTTGTATTTTGTACAACCAATGAATCATTAAAAACGGTTTGTTTTTCCAACTCAACATATGTACTGTCACGTTGCATGGCAATCATAGTATTTGAACGCGTCAAAGAATCAACTTGTCTTAATAATTGTTCTCTCTCCGCTTTAAGGACACCAACTTGTCTCCTATATCTAGATAAAGTTCCAATATCTGCTTTCATCGTTTGAACAGAATCAATATATTTTGCAATATTGTCTCTTGCACTTACCAATTCCTCATTGGTTGCATTGCTTTCTAAAATAGCTTTATCATATTCTGATTTCAAGCTATTTAGGTCTTCAACGACCAATTCCTTTTCCTTCGTTAATACCGCTTCGGTCTTTTGTTTATCTTGATAAAGACTCACGGTGTAAATAATAGTACCCAAAAGCACAACCCCTAGAAGAGCGGCCAATACTTTTAACCCATTGTTATTTTTTGTTTCAGTCATAATTTTAAAATTTAATAAAGTGTCTGTTTGGTTTATATACGTAAAGATGCCGATTTTAGATTATATAATGTTAAATTATTTTAAATCGACCTATCAATCCTTTTAGTTTAGGTTAATTTAGTCATGGATTCTTTGCCAAACCACCATGCTAACCATTGTTCCCTATCTTCCCAAGTACGCCGACAATTTTAAGGAACTGAATTTGGCATGGATTAAAGAATATTTTGAAGTTGAGGAGAAGGATATCGAACTTCTTGAAAATTGCAAAAGCTCCATCATTGACAAAGAGGGATATATTTTCATGGCATTGTGGAACCAGCAGCCCGCCGGTTGCTTTGCTTTTTTGAAAGTTGATGAAGGTATTTATGAATTGGGGAAAATGGCGGTTTGTAAAAAGTATCAAGGTCTTCAAATTGGCCAAAAAATGTTAGCTTTTGCTAAAGATTACGCAGAAAATCAAAATTGGTCTAAAATCATTCTCTATTCGAATACCAAATTGAATACCGCCCTACATATCTATAAAAAGTATGGCTTTAAGCAAATTGATTTGGAAGACCGTGTGGTTTATTTGCGATCGGACATTAAAATGGAATTAACTCTATAAATTATAACTACTATGAAAAAAGGAAAATTACTCATCTTTTTATTAACCCTTAGCCTTGCATTTTCTTGTAAGGAGACAAAAAAATCTGGAGAAGAACTAGATTCAACTGCGCAGTACGGTGAAAATATACCAGACCCACCCCCTAAAGTTATGGAGGAAGTAAAAGTGATTCCTATAGAACATGCTACCACAGTTTTAGAGTGGGACGGTATTACCATATATGTAGATCCCACTGGAGGCGCTGAAGCATTTGAGGGTCAAAAAAAACCAGACCTTATTTTAATTACCGATATCCACGGTGATCATTTCAATCCTGAAACTCTGAAAGGGTTAGATACCTCTGATGCTAAAATCATAGTGCCGCAGGCGGTTGCAGATGAAATGTCCGAAGAATTCACAGCACAATTGGATATTTTAGATAATGGTAGTAGTAAAGAGCGATATGGTATTCTTGTGGAAGCCATACCCATGTACAATCTTAGAGAAGAAGCCAAAGACTTCCACGTAAAAGGAAGGGGAAATGGTTATGTACTTTCAAAAGGAGGTCAAAAAGTATATTTCTCCGGAGATACCGAGGATATTCCAGAAATGCGCTCCTTGGAAAATATCGACAAAGCTTTTGTTTGCATGAATTTACCTTATACCATGACCGTTGAAAGCGCCGCTTCTGCCGTTCTAGATTTTAAACCAAAAGAAGTGTATCCTTATCACTACAGAGGAAGACCAGATGTTAGCGATGTAGCTAAATTCAAAGAATTGGTAAATGAAGGTAATCCGGATATCGAAGTGATTCAATTGGATTGGTACCCAACGGAAGAATATTGATTAATTGTTAGCTGTTAGCTGTTAGCTGTTACTGTTAGCTGTTAGCTGTTAGCTGTTAGCTGTTAGCTGAGCTGTTAGCTGAATAAAAAACTCCAGTTGTTTGAACTGGAGTTTTTTATTTTATCTAATTAATTTCTTGTATTTGATTCGTTTCGGCATTAAATCTCCGCCCAAACGTTTCTTTTTATTCTCCTCATAATCTGAGAAGGAACCTTCAAAGAAATAGACTTGCGAATTTCCTTCAAAAGCTAAAATATGGGTACATACACGATCTAAAAACCATCTATCGTGAGAAATGACCACGGCACAACCAGCAAAGTTCTCAAGCCCTTCTTCCAAAGCTCTTAAGGTATTCACATCCAAGTCGTTCGTTGGCTCATCCAACAGAAGCACGTTACCTTCCTCTTTTAAAGTCATCGCTAAGTGTAAACGATTACGTTCACCCCCAGAAAGCATACTTACCTTTTTATTCTGCTCGCTTCCAGAAAAGTTAAATCTACTCAAGTAAGCCCTAGAATTCACTTGTCTACCACCCATCATAATCAGCTCCTGTTCATTGCTGAAATTTTGCCATATCGTTTTTTCTGGGTCGATATTGGAATGGCTTTGATCCACATAAGCAATTTTTGCAGTTTCACCGGTTTCGAATTCTCCCTTATCTGGTTTTTGCTCGTCCATAATCATTTTGAAAATGGTCGTTTTACCAGCACCGTTAGGACCTATAATACCTACGATACCTGCCTGTGGTAAGGTAAAGTTCAAATCCTCGTAAAGCAACTTATCATCAAAAGCTTTACTCACACCTTTGGCCTCAATGACATTTGTTCCTAATCGTGGGCCATTTGGAATGTATATTTCCAGTTTCTCATCTAACTGCTTTTGATCCTGACTCATTAACTTATCATAGTTCTTGAGACGGGCTTTTTGTTTAGTCTGTCTACCCTTTGCTCCTTGGCGTACCCATTCAAGCTCACGTTCCAAGGTTTTCTGCCTTTTAGAAGCCGTTTTACTTTCCTGCGCCAAACGACTGGACTTTTGATCCAACCAAGATGAATAGTTCCCTTTCCAAGGAATACCTTCTCCCCTATCCAATTCCAGAATCCAACCAGCAACGTTATCTAGGAAGTATCTATCGTGTGTTACGGCGATTACGGTTCCTTTGTATTGTGCCAAATGATGCTCCAACCAGTGTACCGATTCCGCATCTAAGTGGTTGGTTGGCTCATCTAATAATAATATTTCAGGTTCTTGTAATAACAATCTGCATAACGCTACACGTCTTCTTTCTCCACCCGATAGGACTGCAATTTTCTTATCCGGTTCTGGGGTACGAAGCGCATCCATCGCAATTTCCAACTTGGTATCCAATTCCCAAGCATTGGAAGCATCGATTTTGTCCTGTAAAACCGCTTGTTGATCCATCAGTTTCTGCATCTTATCCGCATTTTCATAAACCTCTGGCAAACCGAACATGTCGTTGATTTTATTATACTCGTCAAGAATAGCAACCGTTTCAGCTACACCTTCTTTAACCACTTCTAAGACGGTTTTGTTCTCATCTAATTCGGGTTCCTGTTCCAAATACCCAACATTGTACCCCGGAGAAAAAGTAACATCCCCTTGAAAATTTTTATCCACTCCGGCAATAATTTTCAATAGTGTGGATTTTCCTGATCCGTTAAGACCTAGAATACCAATTTTGGCTCCATAGAAAAAACTTAAGTAAATATTTTTTAATACTGGAGTATTCGCTGTCTTGTAAGTCTTCGTTACTCCTGACATGGAGAAGATGACCTTCTTATCGTCTGACATAATAATTTAGTTTGAAGTTAAAAGAGGACCTAAATTGTCCTCATGTAATCGAAATTTTTGTAATTGATGAATAAGGAGCAAGGTAAATTAAACCCTACCTTTTAATGCATTGAATACCCAAGCAATGGCCAAAAAACCAATACCAACAGATGCAAAGCCCCAGCCTGCGACATCATTATAACGGAAAGCACCAAGCGCAATTAGAGCAAGACCAACAAATATCATAATGAAAGTAGCCCATGCAAGTACTGTATTCTTGTTCATCTAAGTGTAATTTAGTTTTTAGGGAATTTCAAATATCGGAAAATTTAATGCATTTTTCCAATAATTAATTAGCTTAATCATTCAAAAGGAAAAACTATTCCTGTTCGTTCACGTACCGTATCCAATAGTTCTATCAGGTCTAAACTATTTTGATGGCTCCATAATTCGCTTTCTAATTTGCCTTGAGAAAGGCAGTTTTGAACTTCTTCAATTTCGTAAGTATATCCTTTGCCTACTTTCCCTATTTCATTTTCGGTTTTATCTCCGTCCTTTTCCAAAGTATATCCAGTAGTTTCATGCCATCTAGGATGAATAAAAATAGCCCCTTCGCTTCCTGCAATTTGAGCTTCCATTTTTGAATTGGAGTTCAAACCACTATACAATATGGATTGGGCATTATCATACTTAAAAATCATACTGGTCTGCACCTCGACCCCTGTTTTATGAAAATTTGCACTAGCCGTAATTTCCTTAGGTATACCTAACAATAGATAAGAAAGAAAAATTGGGTAAATACCTATATCCAATAATGAACCACCTGCTAAATCAGGATTTAAAAGTCGACCACCTTCATCTCTATCCAATCCGTAAAAGGCAAAATCCGCATGCAAGTATCCTACTTTACCAATGGCTCCCTCATCTATGAGATTTTTAACTTTAATAATGGTAGGGTTAAATCGGCTCCATAGGGCTTCCATAAAAAACACGTTATGGGCTTTTGCCGTTTTTACCATTTCTAAAACTTGCGCTTTATTGACTCCTGCGGGTTTTTCACAAAGTACATTTTTCCCGGCTTTCATGGCGGCAATACTTAGATCTGCATGATTCATATGCGGTGTAGCAATATAAATGACGTCAACATCCTCACACTGAAACAATTCTTCATAGCTACCAAAAGCTAAGGGAGCATTATATTCATCCGCAAAATTCCTAGCCTTTTCTAAACTTCTAGAAGCCACCGCTACTAATTTTCCATGCTCCACTAGATTTAAATCCTTCGAAAAAGTATGGGCGATATTTCCTGCGCCAATGATACCCCAATTAATCATATCTTTTTGTTTTTATCCGATTTAGTATACCCAAATTTAACTCCTTATCTTTAGCCTAGAAAAAGAAAACCTAAGGAATGGATATTAAATTCAATCAAAACGAAGATACCAATAAGATGTCATTATCCGATTTACGTCGGAAACTTGCCCAAGTCCATTTAGGTGGTGGCAAAGCCAAAATCGACAAGCAACACGATCAAGGTAAAATGACGGCAAGGGAACGAATCGAGTACCTACTGGATCCAAAAACCAAGCAAATTGAGATTGGAGCCTTTGTAGGCGATGGCATGTATGAAGAACATGGTGGCTGCCCTTCAGGTGGTGTAGTAGTGAAGATTGGATATGTTAAGGGTAAACAATGTATCGTTGTTGCAAACGACGCTACTGTAAAAGCTGGGGCGTGGTTCCCGATTACAGCAAAAAAGAATTTAAGGGCACAGGAAATTGCCATTGAGAATAGATTACCAATTATTTATTTGGTGGATAGCGCTGGTGTATATCTTCCATTACAGGATGAAATTTTTCCGGATAAAGAACATTTTGGACGCATTTTCAGAAATAATGCCATCATGAGCAGTATAGGAATTACCCAGATATCCGCCGTAATGGGCAGTTGTGTTGCCGGTGGAGCTTATTTACCCATCATGAGCGATGAAGCTTTAATCGTGGATAAAACGGGGAGTATCTTCTTGGCCGGAAGCTATTTAGTAAAAGCCGCCATTGGGGAAAGTATAGACAACGAAACCTTGGGCGGTGCCACCACCCATTGTGAAATAAGTGGCGTGACCGATTATAAAGCTAAAGATGATGCAGCAGCTCTAGATACCATCAAAAACATTATGGATAAAATTGGGGAATTCCCCAAAGCCGGTTTCAATCGTTCAAAAGCCATAAAACCTAAAGAAAATCCGGAGGATATCTATGGTATTATTCCCAAGTCTCGCGCAGAACAATACGATATGATGGAAATCATAAAGCGCTTGGTCGACGATTCTGATTTTGAGGAATATAAAGCGGGCTATGGTCAAAGTTTACTTACTGGCTATGCCCGAATTGATGGCTGGGCCGTTGGAATCGTTGCAAATCAGCGTAAAGTTGTCAAAACCAAAAAAGGGGAAATGCAGTTTGGAGGCGTTATTTATTCCGATTCTGCGGACAAAGCAACCCGATTTATTGCCAATTGCAACCAAAAGAAAATTCCGTTAGTGTTTTTACAGGATGTTACAGGGTTTATGGTCGGTAGTAAAAGTGAACATGGAGGTATCATAAAAGATGGTGCTAAAATGGTAAACGCGGTAAGTAATTCCGTAGTGCCCAAATTTACAGTAGTCATTGGTAATAGCTATGGAGCAGGTAATTACGCCATGTGTGGAAAGGCCTATGACCCACGATTAATCTTCGCTTGGCCCAGTGCAGAACTTGCGGTAATGAGCGGAAACTCTGCGGCCAAAGTATTGCTACAAATTGAAAAAGCTTCCTTAAAAAAGAAGGGGGAAACCATTACGGAAAAAAAAGAAAAGGAATTGTTCGATAAAATCAAACAGCGGTATGACAATCAAGTATCACCCTATTATGCAGCTGCACGATTATGGACAGATGCCGTTATTGACCCTTTAGATACCCGTACGTGGATTTCAATGGGTATAGAGGCCGCAAACCATGCTCCTCTTGAAAAATCTTTTAATATGGGGGTTTTGCAGGTTTAGTTAGATACTACACGGTCAGAATTAGAAATGGTAAAGAGCTGCTGGTTCACATTTCTTAGACTCAGTTTGAATACCTTAATTTCCTTACGTTGTGAGGCTTTATTATAGTCGTGGTATATCGTTGCCTTCAGATACGTAGGAGTCAAACTTTTATTACCCAGGTATTTTGCATTCACTTGCCAAATGCCTTGTAGGGAGGTATCAATTAAAAACTCATCAGTTGAAAAGCCCATCAGTTTCATTTTCTTGATACGGTCCGCGTCGCCAGTCAGCGTATGCTCGCTTTTGAAGTAATTGCCCTCTGGGTTCACAAACTGTAGCTCGAACTCCGCCTCGCCATCGTTCCATTCGAATACCAAGCGGGTACCGTCGAACTCATCGTCCAGAATAATGTTATTCAGCTCTTTGTTAGAAAGGAGCTCCTTGCCCTTCAATGCTAATAGGTTGTTGAACTCCCGGTCCATAATGATGCCCAAATCGTCTTCCGCCCTAAGGAAACCCTGTTCCAAAAGGTACCCGTATCGTGCGAAGATAGCGGCGGACTTTTGGTATTCCCCAATATCTCTGTAACTATTCGCCAAATCCAGATAGGACTGTGCATAATTGGGGCGGAGGATGAAGATGTCCTTAAAAAGTTCATTGGCCTCTTTATACATTTCATCCGCTTGGTAAGTGTAGGCCAAGGCCTTTAATGCAACAGAGTTATTATCGAACAACCGGCGATTTTCGGAAATTATAGATTTTGCAAATTTTGCGTTTTTCCAAGTCTGCGAAAAGTACGTGTATGCATCCAAAAAATATTGAAATGAATTGCGATAGGAAGCAGCTTTTTCATTAAAAAGTGTTATCGCTTCCTCTTCATTAATACTTTCACGTAAGGCAATGAGGTACTTTGGGTCGTCCCTCTTTAAATCATCTGCCAATAAAGCGTCATTTTCAAACTTATTATTCCGCAAACGTGCCCTATCATAAGGTATTCCTGTATCGGAATCTTGAAAATAATTACCTACGTTAGTATTTATAATGACCACCCCACCGGCACCAAGGGCCCCATAACGTGTAGCTACGCTCCTACTATTTAATACTGCTATACGCTCAATATTCTCTGGAAGTATCCATAACGGTGTGTCCGTAAAAATTTGGCCATCAACATCAAAAATAGTGGGAACAGCATTGTTTAAGGAAGAAATACCGGCATTCCTTATAACTACGTTTCCCCCAGTATTACAAAACCCGCTTACCTCGACACCGCTAAACCTCATTCGCAATAAATCCAAAATACATATTCCTGGAAAAGTCATATCCTCCTTGGTTAAAATGGATATTTTTCCTGGCGCTGTTTCTTCATCTAGAATGCCATAGGCAGTATTTATCAAATGGCGATTTGTGGTATATTCTTCAGAAAGTTGCTTTTGGCTTTTTAGTACGGTTTTGGACACCACTACCTCGTCCAATTGATTCACCTCTGGAGTCAGTTCTATATTCAAGATACGGGTTACATCCTCAACAAGAATTTCCATCGTACGCATACTAGGATAACTATACGTAATTATTTGGCCTGGTCGCGCTTCGATCTGATAAGAACCAGTTATATCGGATTTTACCGATTTTTCAGTACCCAAAACTTTAATCTCGGCATTTACCAATGGAGTTTCAAAGTAGGTGATCTTTCCCTTTATGATGTTCATTTTATCCTGACCGTAGGATAAGGCACCCACAAATAAAAGCAGTGTGAATAATTTTTTCATATCGATAATTTTTCTTTAAATTAAGAAAATTACCACAAAAAATATACCGAAGCGTAAAATTGTTTACTTGATATGTAAAGAAACTATATTTTTTGTATTGTTTTGATAATCAAGATAGATAAAAACTTTTTCCTGCGTTTGAGAAGGGTAACCGAAATTTTTATAGACCGTAAAAAGCAATATAAGAGGTTCTTTATTTTGACGGTCCAGGTTACCTATGAAATTAGCATTGATGGTCCAGTCTCCTTTGAAATCATCGTACAGTTCAAATTCTTCCATCACATAACCTAATTCAATTTCTTCCCGTATTCTAGCAGCGTCATTAGCGTTCGTATGTTCCCAATTGAAAAATCGATTTTGGGGATTTACGAACTGAATCTGGAATTCAGCCTTCGGATTGTTCCATTCTACCAAAATTCGGACGTTCATCTGGGTATTCTTAAAATAGACTTCATCAACTTTGGTCAGCTCCAAAGACGCCTTTTCACGATACACAAGATTCTTTAATTCGCGCTCTACCGATTTTTGAATGGGTTGCACCTTCAAGTTCCCGTAATTGCCCCCTTTTACCAGAGTAGTCAACAGGTTTAATGCTTCTTGTTGATCGCCTTGAGCTAGTTTGATTTTGGCTTCCGTAAAAAAAGGCTGTAAAGCAATGGGATTTTGGGCGTTCAATTGCCGGTTCAATAGTTGGGAAACCTCGTTCATTCCTAAATAACGCATGCCCATTTCGGCAATGGATAGATAGGTTTTATCAGAAGGGTGTCGTTCCCAAAAATTAGAAAGTATTCTAGCGGCAACGGCTTTGTCCTTATCCTTGAAAAAAGTAAATGCATCCAAATAAAATACATCATTCCCTTCATTGAAATTCCGAAGATCCAAGTATTTTTCATAGGCTCGTTCAAGGTTTGGCTCTTTGTCCAGTGCTATCGTTATCGCCGAATTTTGAAAAGTATCGACCGCGCTGGCATCATATATATTGTTTTTCGCTAAGGCCGTGTTTGGCGGACTACTTTTAGCGCCTTTATTCTTAGCGGTTTTTGTAGTGATTAAAAGTACGCCTCCATTTCCTAAGGTACCGTACCTGTTCGTTGCGGCGAAGCCTTTTAAAACTGTTATATCAGCCACATTATCGGGGTTGATGAACGTGGCATCGGCCCTGTAACCTGTTGAAGAATCGGATTGTTGAATAGGAACACCATCAACCACCACAAGACCGTATGAATTACCTAAAAGGGTATTGTTTGCCCTACCCTTAAATTGCGTTAAATCCTCATCGTTGGCCAAAGTAACATTTGAAAATTTGCCTTGTATGACTTGATTCAAATCCGTATTTATGGGTGTAATCCTTTCTTCCCCTATAGACTGCACCGCATAACCGATACTTTCCTTATTTTTTAAACCTATGGAGGTGCGTACCATTTCTTTAGCAATGGCATCCAACCTTTTTTCGGTTACTATGACCTCTTCTAAAGTGGTTACATTTGCTTCTAAGAAAACATCCAAGTCCTTATTTAAATAACCTATCGGAATAGTTTTAATCGTCTTGTTCAACCGGCTTGTGACCACAATCGAATCGCCAGGTATAGCTGAAACTGTAAAGGCTCCGTTAGTATCTGTCCTGTATATCTTTGAACTGCCCTTTATCCGTACCTCTATTTCGCCCGAAGGAACATTATCGATGTACACAGTTCCTTTAATGGGTTTCAAAACAGCAGGGGACGGCCCGCCAAGCTCGTTTGAAATTTCTTGGGAAGCCACCGCTTCTAAATCCATCAATCTACCCCTTCCGATCAACACCGATTTTTCGAGAACCTCTACGTTGCGTTTTGATACGCTATTGATAACATAATTTCCCTTTTTGACTGGAATCAAATCACTTGGTATAATACTTTGGCCATCGGTAAAAAAATACACTTCATCGCTTTTGATTTTACCATCCAAGGTGGTGTAGATGGTGGCGCCATCCGCCTTTTTAGCAATGAGGGTTTGTTTTAAGGCGTCCCAATTACCGTCTACAACAGTGAATTCCTGTTCTTCAACCTGAACATTAAATGAGAGAAGCTGTACGGTCTGATTGGGATGACGCTGAAATAATTTATCGATTATATTGAATTCCTTTTCCAAATCGCGTTCAAGCATCGACAACGAGGTATCCCAGCATATGGTGATTCCTTTTTGTTTTGTATCAATTTCAGATTGTCTGATTTCCGCTATTTTATCAATGTCACCAATAGGAAAACTTTCCTCTTCTTTTAATAGGAATTCTTTATCCGTGGTATTGGTACTATTAAAATCTTCTGGAGTAACCTCCTTTGACATTCCAGTAGTCCGTTGGCAACATATTGGCCAATCGTATTTCTCCCATGTGACCTCCGAAAACCAAATCTTCAAAAGGTCTATAGTTGCCATAGAAATCAACTGTGAGCAAGAAGGGCTTCTTAATTTTAAGGGTAGATCGATACTTTAGCTTGTTATCGTAATAAATTGAAAACACCCCTTCACTAAGTTGAAATTTTTTCGATATGAGTTCAGCTTGAGAATGCCTTTTGAAAATACTGTCAATCCGTATTTCCTTTCGATTTTTTCTCAAAGAGAAACCTGCAATTTCCGAAGTATTTTCCCAAAGAGTCCGCATGAAATGTGTCGGAGATCCATCGTAAGAACGCATCCTACGACTTCTAATTTTTTCGATATTGGAGTCCGCTATTTCTGTAAAAAAAGTAAAACCATGAATAGCCGTATATTTGATATTATTTTCTCGTCTGAGACTGGTACTCTTAAATGCAATTTCAAAATTCTGTATATCGAACTTTATTTCATACCCTAAATATTTGTTAACTATTTGGATGGGTTTGTCCGAATATGCATTAAGCGTATTTAGGTTTGTATTAAAATACAAGCTAATATCATGTTCGTTAGCGATGAAACTTTCTTGGGCTGCAGTGCTCTCCCCTAAGAACTCTAATTTAAATGCCTCCAATTTTTGTTTTCTGGAAAATGGATCACTTTTTACAATAACTTCTTCTAATTGTTCCGCTTTAGGATAAAGTTCAATCAAAAGAACAGGTTCAGCTTTATCTTCACTGACAACAGCGGTTTCATATCCTACGTAACTTACAATCAATTTTGAGTTCGTTTGACCAGGATTATTTACTGTAAAGTTTCCGTTCTCATCGGAAAGTGAACCAATCGAACTCCCATCAAAATAAATAGATGCGCCCATTAAAGGTTCGTTCGTTACTTTGTCAACTATGCGGCCTTCAATTTGCTGAGCGTTTAATCCGCTTACAAACAGCAGGAAAACAACTAGTAAAATATAATTTTTCATCGTTCAACGTTTGTGCCTTATTATGTAAGCTATATTATGGGGGTTTTGCAGATTTAATTCCCCTGATGCCCCTTAACCCTAGGCACCAGTAACAATTCGGTTTGACGTCCATATACATATCTAAACCCATATTCACCATAGAAACCGGCTTCCTCTAGCATAATGCGGATATCTCGGTTCCATTCTGGAATGTTGATGGTGGTGTTCAGCTCTATGGCATATACCGTATTTGGATTTAAAAGATAGTTCTCACCATCATCTTTCATAACCCCACCTTGACTATCCCACATACCGATTGTAGTACCGGCAGAATGACCGTACATGCCCAACGGATGGGTGTAGATAGAAGGTCGAAGTCCGGCCGCTTTGGCTTCGCTTAAAGACTTCGCTAAAATTTCATTTCCGGTTCTGCCTGCAACCATATTCGTAGTTAAAAAATCCTGAACCCTATTACCATCTTTAAGTCCGTTTACGAGAAAATCAGGGGCCGATTTTTCTCCAGGCTTCAAAACATAAGCCAATTCTTGACAATCCGTATTTAAACGCAAATACGTAATTCCGAAATCACAATGCAACAAGTCTCCAGGTAGAATCACCATTTCATCTGGTTTGTCCGCAAAAGAGTAGAATTCACTCGCTTTATCCTTTTCACTTCGTTGTACATCAACCGTAGGGTGAAACCAAGTTTCTAGTCCTAAATCAGTAACTTTTTGGCGCATCCACCAGACCACATCAGAGGTGGTCGTAATTCCTGGCGTGATTACTTTTTCTGAAAAAGCCTCCGCAATAATATCATGCGTAATATCTACCAATTGATTATAGATGACCATCTCCCGTTCCGTTCTCGTTTCAATCCAACGAACGGCCAATTGTTCCGCAGACTCTACTTTTGATATGTACTTTTTAGGAAGATTGGACATAAACTCATCATAATCCGTTTTATCCAAACCATCGGCTATATTGTGGTCTTTGGAATAGTTCAATCCGATTTTATTCGGATTTCTTTCGGATATCAATTGCATCAATCGTTTCCATTGGTCTGGCTCTTTTTCCTTATCCCATGCTGAAACAATATTCTTACCAACATTATATCTTGCCACCGCTAATTTTTCAATCGTATTTTTTGCTTTATCCCGATAAAACAAAAGAATCGTTCTTCTTCTCGCATTCAACCACGTTGCCGGTAACATCGTTCTGAGAACTGGATCTTCGTTATATTCCCTTGAAATGACCACCCACATATCAATATCCGCAGCATCCATTAATTGTGGCAAGAGATTATTAAAGCGATCATCTAGATTTTCATCGATGACCATGGCCCGTTGCTTTTCGCCAATTATTTGTTGAGCTTGAACAGTTAGTATTTGTGAAAAAAGAAAAAGAGTAAATAGGTATTTCATCTTAGGTTTGTTTTGGTGATTTGAAATTAATTGAATCTATGCCTGTTGCAAAGCTTTTTTTAAAGTTTTCTGTCGTTGAACTTTTCCACTTTCAGTCCTTTCGAATTTTGGTATCGTAAAAATTTCTTTAGGGATTTCAAAAGGACCTAAATTTTGAAGGGAATGAAGCTTTTTTTGAAGGTTATCAAAAACTGTTTCGGTCTCTAAAATTAAAACCAATTTCTCACCAAGTTTTTCATTTGAAATAGAGGTGATAAAAAAGGGTACGTCAATAATAGCGGATAGTTTCTGCTCAATAAGTTCTGGGAACAATTTAACTCCTCCAGAATTGATTACATTATCAAACCTACCCAACCATCTAAATTCTTTTGAAGAAATTAAGTCAACCACATCATTGGTAATTACCCTATCATCAGAAACGTTTGGGGCTTCAATTATCAAGCAACCTCTTTCATCTTGACTTAAGGCAACATTAGGAAGTGCTTGAAAAATAGCATCCTGGTCCGCTTTCATTTCTTTGACAGCGATATGCGTAATGGTTTCTGTCATACCATACGTTTCATAAATACCCGATTTAGCATTGTTTAATGCCATTCTCAAATCAGGAGCTATTGGCGCTCCTCCAATCAACAAGGTTTTGATTTGATTCATTTTTGAAATGCAATTACCGGCCTGCAAAGGAACCATGGCTCCAAAATCAAAAATTTGATCTATAAAATTCAATGGCTCAGCCGTTGGCGAGACTAAATAGATATCCAACCCCAAGACCATTGCTCGTACGAGCATCATTTTACCGGCGATATAGGTAGCAGGCAGACAGTTAAGTGCGGTTTGACCAGGTATCAATTGAAAATAACTACCTGTTGCCAAAGCACTACTTATCATCTGTTCCTTTTTTAGCTCAATAACTTTAGGCTTTCCGGTTGAACCAGAGGTATGTACTTGTAGGGTTTCGTTTTGGTCTATCCAATCCAGAAAAAACTCCCCTATCGCTTTTTCAAAAGGTTCTCCTTCTTTTATAAAACTATAGGCAACTTCAGAAAGGTCGTGAATACCAATATTTTTCCCGTTTATGCGGAATTTAGGATGTATTTCCTGCGTAAACACTTTTACGGATTTTGTTGGTTCAAGAACTCTTCTTCAGACAATACCTTACCCGTAAGTTTATCCTTCCAATTCGTCCATCCATATTTTTTTGAAAAGAAAAACAGTAAAAGCGGAAAGACCACTAATAGCGGCACTAAAATATCCCATCCTAATACTGGATCAGAAATATCGCGATATAAAGAATCTGTCTGGAAAGCAGTCCAATCCGCAGTAACCAAAAGCGCAGCTGTCAAATTATTAGCGGCATGAAAACCTAATGCCAGTTCTAATCCTTCGTCCATTAAAGTCATTATCCCTAAAAAGAAACCGGTACCAATATAAAAACTTAAAATACCGTACCCCAACTTTTCGACTTCCGGATTAAAAATATGTAATAGTCCAAAAAACATAGAGGTAAACACTAACGGAAACCATCTGTTTTTAGTCATGACCCCCAAACCTTGCATTAAATAACCCCTCATAAAATATTCTTCCATACTGGTCTGCAAAGGAATCATCAAAATAGCAACTACCGATAAAATCAAAAAGGGAACCAGATTGAAATTAAATTGATAATCTTCTGGAGTAAGAAAAATATCCAGAAAAATAAAAAATATAGATATTACGGCCCATAATGAAAATGAAAAAATGACCCGATTCCAATCTACTTTTTTACGAGAAGTGGTCAATGAAGTCAAGGACTGTTGATGTAAAAATTTAACAACGATAAAAACTGATGCCAAACCGATGGCAAATGTCAAAAGCAATAAAAACAAAAACCAATTAGAGCCCAATATTAGTGACCATTCGCCCATATCTCCACTTCCTAAGGAATTGATACCACCGCCCTGAACTAAAAGAGCAACAATTAAGGGAATACCTCCAAAAAACTGCCATCCGATGAGAATAACTAAAATTCCAAGAATATAACGCCAACTTTCGCTAATACCTTTGTACGCTTGTTCTATGAACATAAATCTTCAATTAAATTATTTTGCCATTTTCTATTACTACGATATACTAATCCACCATCAATAACCTCTAGCGGACTTTCAAAATTATTGGTGAAAAGTGAACCTGTTCCCAAACCTTGGGGCATTTTATTCTCTAAAGTTGCCGTCCACTGTGCAATGGCATTCAACCCTATGTTGCTTTCCAATGCGCTAGTGACCCACCAACCGATATTATGACTTTTCCGCCAGCTGAATCCATTCCAAACTTCCTTTAATTCCACCTACTAAACTTGGTTTCAATATAATGAATTGTGGTTGCACCGTTAGTAGCAGTTCCTCCTTTTTTGTTACTTGTGTTACCCCAATTAATTCCTCATCCAAAGCAATGGGTAGAGGAGTCTCGCTGCAGAGCAACTTCATATTCGTCCACTGACCTTGTTTTATGGGTTGCTCAATAGAATGCAAATCAAATTCAGATAAAACTTTCAACTTTTCAAGTGCATCTTTAGGATTAAAAGCCCCATTGGCATCTACCCTTAATTCGATTTGTGCTTTTGTATATTTTTTACGGATGGATTCCAATAATGAAATTTCAGTATCAAAATTGATAGCTCCAATTTTCATTTTAATACAGGTAAAACCGGCAGCTAATTTTTCTTCGATTTGCCGATGCATAAAGTCCGCATCACCCATCCAAATAAGACCATTAATAGCTATTGGTTTATTATTTCTTAAAAAAGGAGATTCAAATAATTCAAAAGGATTTTGAGATTTCAAGGATAAGAAAGCTTGCTCAATTCCAAATTGAATACTCGGAAATTCAGGTAAATGCTTTAGTAATTCATCTTTTCCGATGGATACATTTTTGGATACCCATTCACATTTTTCTTCATACCCTGGAACGTCATCGTAGCTTAAGCCTCTAAATAGTCCGCACTCTCCAATTCCAAAATGCCCATTCTCCTCCAAAATTAAAAACCAAGTTTCCTTGGTTCTCAAAACACCCCTAGAGGTTCCACTTGGATTCTTAAAATTTAACTGATACTTTTTGAATACTGCTTTCATACAATCCTTCAAATTTAGCTATATTTTAGGTCTAAACATATCAATGAAAATCTTATGAAAGGGAAAGTAATTTGGATTACAGGTGCATCCTCAGGAATTGGAGAAGAACTCACCTATCAACTAAACGCTTCTGGTAATACCCTAATTCTTTCCGCAAGACGAATAAAAGAATTAGAGTCTGTAAAGCAAAAATGTAAATATCCAGAAAATTGTTCCATTCTTCCTTTAGACTTGACCGACTTCGAAAGTTTAGATGATATCACTAAATCAGCCTGGCAAATTCATGGTTATATTGATATTTTAATCAATAACGGAGGTGTAAGTCAACGCTCCTTAATCGTAGAAACCAAATTTGAAGTTTACCAACAAATGATAGATATTAATTATCTGGGTACTATAAAGTTAAGCAAATCTATTCTTCCTTATTTTATTTCAAAAAAAAGCGGACATTTTGTCACAATCACTAGTGTAATGGGAAAATACGCATCACCTTTTAGATCTGGCTACTGCGGCGCAAAGCATGCCCTTCATGGCTTCTTTGACGCCCTTCGCATGGAACATGAAAAGGATAATTTAAACGTAACGCTCATCTGCCCCGGTTTTGTGCAAACGAATGTGACTAAAAATGCACTAACCGGTGATGGTAATACTTTAGGAAAAGAAGATCAAGCTACTAAAAATGGAATGTCTGTAAAGAAATGTGCAGAAAAAATCATCAATGCGATACAGCGAGAAAAGTTTGAAATCTACATAGGTGGAAAAGAAAAATACGCAGTATATGTTAAGCGATTTTTTCCGAAATTATTACACAAAATGGTATTGAAAAATAAGGTGAGGTAACCTAGTATAACTACTTGAAATTGAACCAAAAACGAACACCTTCAGCCGTATAATCCGTATTCAATGAAGTTTGCAATTGATTGGCTAATCTACTCATAAGTCGTATACCCATAGAGGAATTAGCGCGTTCATCAGTATCGTCAGGTAAACCTATACCATTATCCGTATATTCAAAGAACCCTTCCTGTCCGTTTATTTTTCTTAAATGGATGTAAATTTTCCCGTTGCTATCATCTTCCGGGAAAGCATATTTAAAAGAATTGGATACCAATTCATTCAAAATTAATCCAAAGGGTATGGCCCTGTCAATATCCAATTCAACACCTTCGGCATCGATAAGAATATTAATATTGTGACCACCTTTTTTATAAACGGACTGAATACTGTTTATTAAGCTTTCAATGTAGCCCTGCATTTCAATTACAGAAAGATCATCATTCTGATATAATTTTTGATGAATTAAAGCCATTGCCTTTACCCTACTCTTTCCTTCCTCCAAAGCTTCGATAGCTGCTTTACTTCGAGTATTCTTTGTTTGGAGACTTAGTAAACTAGAAACCATCTGAAGGTTATTTTTAACCCTATGGTGAATTTCCTTTAGAAGAGAATCCTTCTCTACTAAAGCATTTTCAATGATAAACTTCTGCTCGGCAATTAGTCTTTGATTTTTAATACTCTTTAAGTAGGCATAGACTAGACCCGCGAAACCTAATAGCGTAAAGATTAGGGATATAAATACAAGGTTTATGCGCTCATCCTTTTCTAATATATCATTTCTTGACTTCTCCAATGCCGCCTTTTGCTCTTCCATCATTCTTCTGGAATTCTCTAGATCTTGCTTTACAACAGAGTTCAACTGCTGGCTTTTAATGGTAGATTCTTTGGCATCGATAGAATCCCTAATTCGGATATTTCTTTTAAGGTAGGTCGTAGAACTTTTATATTCGCCGGTTTTATCGTAGTAATCGGCATAAATACGATTTCGCTTTAGTATGTTTCTTGTCTTAACCGGATTAAGATCATCACTTAAATAATCCGTAGCCTTTTCATAATTATCCAATCGCAAATAACAATCGGCCAGTTCAAGTGTGTTTTCAACAAGTTCAGAAGACATTTTACCAGTGCTATACTTTTTGAATATCCCTACGCTTTCCTCCAAAAAAGGAATTGCCCTTTTATATTCTTTTAGTTCTGCATGGCATTTACCTATATTACCAGCTATGATACCCTGTAGAATTTTAGCTTCTATAAATTCTTTATCGGTTTTCTCCTTAGTTACGTTCGCTAATAAAACCTCTATAAGACCATTCGCTTTTTTGAAATAACCAAGTGCAGTAGGTATGGAACTATCAAGCCTCAAGTAGTTACCAATGGTGTTGTTATACACAGCCTTAGCATAATAGTCATCTTCCTGCAGCTCCTTCTTCTCTTCGGTCATATAATCCCGCATCGCCTTCCTATGTAAGCCTAAATTGGAATAGATGTCGTAGAAGGCCACGTTTTCCGTTAATCCAAGTTCTCTTTTTCGAAGCCGTACCTCTATTTGCTTATCATACAATTCTAATTTGGAATAATTCTGATCCAATAATTCCAATATGGTCCTTTTCGTATCCAAACTCAGTTCCTCCATATCATCAAAAAGTGATTTTGATATGGCTAAACTTTTTTCGAAGTTTCCTAAATCGAAATATATCTGAGATTGGATAAGTTGATAACTTACAATTTCTGTAGTATCGTTCAACTTTTCTGAAGAATTCAAATAAACGTTTACCGCATCTAACCAATCATACGGAGAAATTTGATTGTATCTATTAGGCGTGTTAAAAAAGAAAAAAGAACGAAGTTCCCCATTCTCCAAATCCTGAAACTGTTGGTAATAATCCTCATTATTGGATATGGAATCCTTATCCTGCCCAAAAGAACCAATAGAAAGAATTCCAAAGTAAAGGGATAAAAATAAATTTAAAATAGAGCGATTATTCATATCATATTTAAACGTAAAATCAATCTTAAAATTTCAATTTGATTTTACAATTATCATAATTAGGTATTTGAAAAACCTATTTTCTATACCCAAAAGTGTGTTCTACCAACTTTTCAATTTTCTGGCACTTTAAATTTTAATTGAATTAAAACAGCGAAAATACCATATTCGTAAAATTATTAAATAGCAACTGTTTAAGCTTGGTATTTGTTGTGTAACCCTCTATTTATGTTGTGAAATCAATTAACGCTATTCCAAAAAGCATTTTAACGGAAAAATCTAACGTTTTATCGGTAAAATAAACCGTTCATCTAATTATTGAAAATAAAAAAAGCACCCTAATCTAGAATGCCTTGTAAAAGTTTACTATTTGATATTAAGAATTCATTGCTGAAATAATCAACTCCTTAAAGTCTTTGGAAATAGGAATCAATGTATCATTGATCATAATATCCTTAGAATTAATGGCATCAATATGATCAACATTGACTATATAGGATTTGTGGGCTCTATAAAATTTATTCTGTGGTAGTTTTTCTAGATAATCCTTTAATGGCGATCTCACCAAAAATTTCTTATCCACTGTATTTACCTCTAAATAAACGTTATCCGCTTTGATAAATTGAATATCCTCAAATTGAATTCGATAATATAAATGTTGTTTTTTAACGAAAATGGAATCCTTTAAAATAGAATTGGACATCGGCACGTCTTCGTTTACCTCATCCTTTGGAAGACCACTTGCTACATTTTGTTTTCCATAGATAAAATTTGACAAAGCTATTTCTATGGAAGTATATAAATCCTGCTGCTCAAAAGGCTTTACCAAATAACCATTGGGTTTTACAGTCTTTGCATTTTCTACGGTAGCGCGATCTGAATTCGAAGTAACAAAAATAAAAGGAATGTCATAATGCTCCCGTATATGCTTACCTAAGTCGATACCGGTCTTATCCGAAGCCAATATAATATCAATCAACACTAAATCTACTTGTTGCGTCTTAAGAACTTCAACGGCTTGCTCATACACAATTACATTGTCTACAATTTCATACCCAATCTCTTCTAACATGGACTGCATGTCATCTGCAATTATCACGTTGTCCTCTACAATAAGAATTTTTATAGGCTGCTCCAAAGTAAAATATGGTTTAGTGGGTTACTTTCAAAATTACAAAAAATAATGATAACTAACGTAAAACAAAAGGGCTGTCAAAAACGTGCTCAAGGCCAATTTTTTAAGCTCCGGATCTAATTGAACAGCATGTTCCACACTCGCCACCGTCTTCATATGAAATACGATTGGAAGAAAGCCAATTAGGGAAACATAACGAATTATCGATCCATTTGTTGTAGAGAAAAATAAAATGAGGCATAAAAATGACACGACCACTAATGTATAGTGATAAATCTTCCCTTTATCATAACCCATTTTCACAATTAAGGTATTTTTTCCAACTTTTTTATCGGACACATGATCTCTTAGATTATTTAGGTTCAACACCCCAACACTTAGTAATCCAATAGAAACTGCAGGTAAAAATGCTTGGAACGTAATTGACTTTGTGTATAAAAACATAGAGCCTAAAACACTGACCAATCCAAAGAAAATAAAAACGAATACATCCCCTAACCCATTATATCCGTAAGCTGATTTCCCAACCGTATATTTAACTGCTGCCCAAATTGCAAAACCTCCTAAAATTAAAAACGAAATCGAAATTAAAAGCTGATCTAAACCGAAGGAAACGAATATTAAAGCAACAGTTAATAGTATATCAATTAAAATACTAATGTAAATTCCCGTTTTTAATTGTTTTGGAGTTAAGAGTCCGCTTTGAAGCACTCTACGCGGTCCTATTCGTTCATCACTATCAGTCCCTTTTACACCATCGCCATAATCGTTTGCGAAATTAGAAGTAATCTGAAAAGCAATTGTCGTGAGAATTGCCAATGTGAATATTAACGGATTTATGGCAACAGATAAAGAAGCCATTCCTGTACCGACCAATATTCCTGAAATGGACAAAGGTAATGTTCTAAGACGGGCTGCATTCACCCATGTACTTACTTTGGACACTAAAAAGGATCTTCGATCTGTACTCTTTTCCCATCTTTATAAGAAGCCACAAAAGCATCATCAAAACCTAATTCGACTAATTGCTTTCTAAAGGATTGTGCTTCTTGAAGTGTTTCAAAATTTCCAAGGGAATATGAATAAAAAGGATTGGTTTTGACGAACATGGTGTTGGTCAATGCTTCTGAAGCTAGCGTAACATTATTTTCAACAAAGGACTTTACCTGAACGGAGTAGATTTTCTCCTTTTGTAAAAACTCCTTTGCCAAATAAAATTCCTTTACCAAACTTAATTCTTCGTTCTGTTCTTTGAGGTTGGCCAATTTTGTCCTAAATGCATCCACACTATCAATAGAAGTCAGAACCAAATCATTGCCTTGATTTCTACTGAATCCACCCGAACTAGATAAACCTGCGGTAAAAGAAGTAAACGCCAATCCACCAATCAAGAACAATGTAGTAATTCCAGCAAAAACATTTCGTTGGATTTTACTCTTTTTCAGTTCCTTGTTCTTAAATTTTATTTGGTCTAAAAGTCGCTCGTTGATAATCTGAGCTTTATCGATATCCTTGTGTAGTTCTAATAAATCACTTTCTTCAATAAAGGGCATAATCACTGGAATTTATGGGGGTGATGCGATAAAAGTAAGTTAAAAATTGTTAATAACTTTTACTTATTGCAAAAATATAATTTATTACCAACTTAGCAAACAAGGTCCAGTTTTAATTCAAGTAGAAATCTATTAATCAAATACTTAAGAATTTTCTGATTAAAATGTGATTAATCATCCGCCATCGAAAATCCGTCACCTTCCAATTTAATTTTTCTTTCACGATAGAGTGTTCCTAATCCTTTTTTAAATGTTTTCTTACTCATTTGAAAAGTGTCCCTTATTTCTTCGGGCGCAGACTTGTCGTGAAACGGCATAAAACCACCGTGTTGCTTTAAAACTTCAAAAATTTTATTGGCTGCCGGTTCCAAAACTTTGGCCCCTAAGGGTTGTAACGAAATATCAATTTTATTGTCCCTACGTATCGTTTTTATGCATCCGGGGATGACATCTCCAATATTAATGGGCTTGAACACTTCATTAAAATAAACTAAGCCTTTGTGACGCTCGTTTACGATTACCTCCCAACCAAGGTCAGTTTGTCTGGTTACCACCAATTCGACTTGTTCCCACTCTTTCAGGTCTAGATTATCGTTGCTTAAGAACTTGTCCAATTTATTTGTCGCCACCAATCTACCTGAACGTTCATCAAGATAGCAGTGCACCACATACCATTGTCCCTCCTTCATCTTTACACGCTGCTCCCTAAATGGCACGAGTAAGTGCTTTTCTAGACCCCATTCCATAAAAGCCCCAAATTCATTAACCTCAGCTACTTGCAAAAGCCTGAATTCCCCTAACATAATATCCGGCTCCAAAGTTGTGGCCACGGGTCTCTCATCATAATCCAGATAACAAAATACTTTTATCTTGTCACCTATCTCATAAGTAACGGGTACGTATTTGTTGGGCAGTAATACATCGTTTCCCTCTTCGTCTCCTAAAAAAAGACCAACGCTGGTATCCCTTAATATTTCTAAGTTATTGATACGTCCTAATTCTATCATTTTACAAAATTACATTTTAAAATTTAGAAAGCGATGGATAAAAAAAAGACCGTTTCTGGTTAGGAAACGGTCTAAATATTATTCAAGCCTACAGATTAATACATAGAAGCCTTGTTAAAATGCTTACATAACATATAATATACTACTGCTCTATGCTTATTCCTGTTCGATGAACCGTATTTCTCCAAAACGGATTGAATAGCATCCATTAATTCTGGACTATCCTTAAGACCTAATTTTTTAACTAAGTAATTATTCTTTACGGTTTGTAATTCTTTATCATCACCACCTGAAACTTTTGAAGAATCCTGATTGTAAATTGATGGTCCTAAACCTATGGTTACTTTTTTTAATAAATCCATATCTGCACTTTCTCCAAATTTATCTTTGATATCTGCAGCATACTTTTCAATTAACTCGTCTCTTTTGCTCATTTTGTGTTTACTATTAATGGTTATTACCTCTCTAAGGTATGAAATGAAAATAGTCCATCAAAATTTTATCGTTTAATAATCTAGGGGTAAAAATTTCCAAAAGTTTAGGCTTTGTTGAATTTTCATAAAATGTTTTCAACTCAATTTCTAAAGCTTCTGTAGAAATTGCTTGCTGATATTCAATATCATACATAGTACAAAGATGCTTTGCATCCAAAACATGCTCCGTCTCAAAAAAAGTTTTAAAATTGACGGACTCTTCTTTTCCCGGTAATATTCTAAAAATTCCGCCACCGCTATTATTAACAACGATTATCCTAAAATCCTTACGGATGTAGTTATTCCAAAGTGCATTGCTATCATAGAAAAAACTTAGGTCTCCTGTAATAAAGACCGTAGGCAAATCACTTTTAAGTGACGCTCCAATCGCGGTTGACGTACTACCGTCTATTCCACTAGTACCACGATTACAAAATACCTGTAAACTTTGATGCAGTTCAAACAATTGGGTATATCTAATCGTAGAACTATTGGCAAGTTGCAACTGAGAATTCCTTGGAATACTCTCCAAGATTTTAGAGAAAACTAAAAAATCTGAAAACGGAATCTTCTTCAAATAACTATCCCTTTTTTGAATATAATTATCCTTCACCCTTTCCCAGGTTTCAAAATAATCACTCTCCTTTCGACTACCCTTAGCATACATTTCTGTAAAGAAATCATTTTCAGGAATTTTCAAATGTTTATCTAAACAATAAAAAGTATCATTGGCCATCTCACCACCAACATGCCAATGATTATCCGGGGTATATTTTCTCAGAAAAGCCTTAATCTTTTTCGATACGATGAATCCTCCAAATGTTACCAGTAGTCCCGGTCTCAGCTTTTTAAATTGCTGCTCTTTGTTTTCTCCTAACTCTATTGGAGCTATAATGGAATCAATACTATTGAAAAAGTTAGGGTGATAAATGTTAGAAGTTGTTTCCGTCAAAACTAAAACGGTGGGGTCTTTGGCCAACAGCTCCAAAATTTCACTTTTTATCGTATGGGGTGTAGATACACCAACCAATATCATTTTTCGGTCCGTCGTATTCCAAATATCCTTGTACTGTTTCAAATCAGGTAAATCCTCTTTCCGCTTTTCCAATTTGGTAATAGAGGCATGAAGAGAAGGTTCCAAAAGCGTATTGTACAAAGGCTCTTCTAAAGGAACATTAATATGTATTGGATACAAGGAACGCATCGCTAAATTCAAAGCAGTATTCAATTCCCCATCATTATAGTACTGGACTTCTTTTTGAAGTTCAGGTATTTCCTTACCTATAAACCACTCAGGTCTATACTCCCTTACTTTTTCAGTAGCATGTGTTACATCTTGTCTAAGATTCGCAGAATATCCAATATGGTTATGATAAATGTTTTCCTGACGGATAGTTTGACCATCACCTATGTCCACCTTATAGGATGGTCTATCCGCAGAAATGATGACCAATGGTATATTACTATAATAGGCCTCCGCAACTGCCGGATAATAATTCAATAGCGCACTACCCGAAGTACATAAAACCGCCACTGGTTGTTGCAATTGCTGGGCCATTCCCATGGCGAAAAATGCGGCACAACGTTCATCAACAACACTAAAACAATCGAAAAAAGAATTCTCTGTAAAAGCAATCGTCAATGGGGCATTTCTAGATCCTGGAGAAATTACAATATTCGAAATTTTCCTTGCTTGAAAGTGTTGAACGATAGATTGGGCCGTAGGAATAGAAGAGTATTTCATGCCTTACAAAAATACGACCTAAAGCAATTAGTACCCAATTGCAGACCGCTAATTTAGGTCAGTAATACCTTTAACATCGTCTTACTTTTATTAACCGTTTCCTCCCACTCCAATTCCGCTTTGGATTCTGAAGTTATTCCACCCCCAACATAAATTTCAACCCTCTCTGTACAAATTTGCATACACCGTAGATTTACAAAAAGTTCAGAGGTATTCTGTACGGTTTTATAAGCACTGTTTTCCTGATTTTTCCGGTTTCTATTCCTGTGAATTTTCTTTTTTAAAATTAAGCTCCCCTAAGAAACCTGTATAAAAAGAACGGTCATAATTTTCATTTTGACGGATGAAATCCTTGGCATTTTGCATGGGTATACCACAAACTGCTGGAGTTGGGTGAATGGCCTTGAGTATGGATTCAAATTGCCCTGGTTCAAACCTTCCGGAAAGTTTAGTTCGAAGGTGCCAAAGACTACCTGCCTTTATTGATTCGACATCCGAAGTTTTCAACGTTATGGAAGTCTTTTTCATGGCATCCGATATATAATCCGTCACCATTTGTTGTTCGTTCAATTCTTTGGAAGTCCATTGTGGTTCAGGATACTCTTCTACACTTTGTGTACCTGCCAAGGACATGGTCGTAAATTGTCTACCCTCGCTTTTTAGTAATATTTCTGGCGTAGCACCAATCCACATACCTACTTTTGGGTGATGCCATACATAGCAAAATGCTTTTGGATAGGCAGCTAATACCTTCAGATATAATTCTAACGGAGTTACCTTTTGTTCAACATTGACCTTTCTAGAAAGAACAACTTTCTTCAAGTTTCCAGAATTTTAATTCCGAAATCGCTTTTTGAATCATTCGCAAATAATCGTCACGTTCAGCATCAGAAGTTAAGGTAAATTGTGCTTTTACTTTATCGGCATCATCGGTCTGAAATTCAGCGGATAGCATTTCATCCGTCGGAATTAAAACGATATCAGATTCTAAATCAAATGGGGCGAAGAGGAATCCGGTTTCCGTGAAATCCTTTACCAAATGCAGTTGACTATCCTTTTGGAAAATTCCATTCACCAATAGGTCATTCGGCTTACTATACAAAACAAAAGGTGCACGGTCTTGCCATGCTTCAGTAGCACGGTCTATAAGGTCTTGTAGCATTCTATTTTCTAGGTAAGGCTATGGTAGTCAATTTGCAGGCAGAAATCAAATCTCCGGCTTCATTGGTGATTTTGATATCCCAAAGTTGCGTGGTTCTTCCTTTATGAACTATAGTACCCTTGGCATAGACAAAACCGTCCTTAACACTTTTTACATGGTTGGCAGAGATTTCTATTCCCCGTACAAAATACGTACTGGCATCTAGAAATATATAGGAAGCGGCACTCCCCACACTTTCGGCCAATGCTACCATGGCACCACCATGCAATACCCCGTCTGGTTGATGTACTTTTGGCGTAACCGGCATTTTCGCCAACAGAAAGTCCTCACCTACGTCAATATATTCAATCTCCATAGTTTCCATAAGGGTATTCTTGGAGGTTTCATTACAGATTTTAAGGATTTTTTCTTTGTACTCGTCCATGCTTTTTTTTTGTAAAATTAAGCATTACATTACCAATTTTAAAGATAGAAAGGATTCAATCTACTATGGAAAATGAAGTTAAAAAAGTAACCTACACTACCACCAACACTTACAACACTTTAAATAAAATAGGACCTAAAACCAAAAATGTATGGTTAGTATTTCATGGCATCGGTTTTTTAAGTAAGTATTTCCTTAGATATTTTGATGAACTTAACCCCGATGAAAATTATATTATTGCTCCCCAAGCTCCTTCTAAATATTATTTAAAGAACGAATATAAACATGTGGGTGCTAGTTGGTTGACAAAAGTAGATACGGAACAAGAAATGGAGAATCTTGTAGCTTATTTAGACAGCGTGTTACAGGCTGAAAAAATTCCTGAAAACACCAACTTCATAATTTTAGGATTTTCGCAAGGAGTTTCCATAGCTACCCGTTATTTAGCCAAAACGAAACTAAATTGTCATAAACTCATAATTTATGCCGGTGGAATACCAAATGAGCTAATACCGTTCAGATGTGTCTTATCTGATAGAAGATAAAACCGAAGTGGTCTGTATTGTGGGGGACGAGGACGAATATTTGACCCCTGAAAGAATGCGGCTAGAAAATAAAAAAATAACCAACCTATTTCAAGACAAAGCCAAACAAATCATTTTTAAAGGTGGCCACGAAATGAAAAAAGAAATTATAAATAATCTGGTGTCGATGAAAAACGAAGTAATACTAGAAAATAATAGGGTTCGATTGGTTCCTTTAAAAGAGTGTCATATTGACGATCTTTGGCCCATTGCAAAGCTAGTGGACATCTACGAATACGGACCCAATGACATTTCTACTAAAGAAAAACTAAGCCAGTATTTATCAAGTGCCCTTAAATCCAAACTAGAGAATCAAGCCATACCATTCGCTATTTTAGATAAAAAGACTTCGAAAATCATAGGTAGCACTCGATTTGGACAGATTGACCTAAACAATAAAGTACTACATATTGGCTGGACATGGATTTCTCCTGAAGCCCAAGGTACAGGCTTGAATCAGCAAATGAAGTTTTTAATGCTAACCTATGCCTTTGAAATTTTACAAATGGATAAGGTGGAATTTAGGATAGACGAGCGCAATGTAAAGTCTAGAAAAGCAGTAGAAAAGCTAGGTGCAACTCTAGAAGGAATTCTGCGTAAAAACGTTTTTGTAAAAAATAACTTTAAACGCAGTACCTGTTGCTATGGGATTTTAGAGGAGAATTGGCAGGAAATAAAAGAAACTATTTTTAAAGACTATTCTACAGACTTCGCTGGTGAGGCTTTATAATATTCAATTTTTCTAGTCTTGTAAGTATTGTCCGGAGTAATGATTTGTTTAATCCAATTACCGTCATCCTGTTTGTCAAATTGATAGATATATTCCTTGGTCGTAGTGGTCGTAGCAGTTTTGGTTGTTTCGGAAATGAGCATACCCTGCTCATTATAGCTGTATGAAGTTCTTATTGTGGGGACAAACTTTTTTTGAATAGCATCATATTCAAATTCCTGTTGTGCCAACAACTTACCCGATGCATTAAAAACTTCTTCAAAGGCAAAATTTTCTTCACCCTTCAGAAATTCCTTGGTCAAAACCACTTGCTGCTCTGGTTTATTCTTTGGCCTTTTGATAGAAGTACGAACGGACTTTAAAGGAACTCCATTTAAAAAGTAAGTAATCGTTTCCTCGCCTTTGTATTTTTTATACTCCACCAAGGTTTCATCGGTTCCATCATTATCCACATGTTGAATGCTAATCAAATCTCCGCTTTCATCATATTGATAAACAAATTCGTCTAAAAACTCCTTGTCATAAGAAAAGATACGTTCCTGAATAGTAAGGTTATTGGTGGTATCTCTAGCATAAAAATGAGCTATGGAAGTGCTAGGGTCAAAAATATTATCTCGATAAGATTCAGACCTTTTTTCGGTTAAAAGGCTATCTACAAAACGATAATGGACCACATCATAATCGGTTTCACTGTATCTGGTAACGGACTTTGTTAAAAATCCTTTTTTATTAAAATCGTATTCTTCTTTTCCATAATCCGTACTCACCAAACAGGACTTGACCCTATTTCTCAAGTCGAAATCCGATAACTTAAAAATTTGAATTTCCTGTGCCTTTGCGTAACTCGACAAGACAAGAAATACAAGTATTAAAATAAGATTTCGATTGGTTAACCATAATGCAAAACTAGTTTAATAATATTGGACGTAAAATAATAGGTGTGTAAAATTAAAAAGGGGCGGTAAATACCGCCCCTTTTCTATACTAACTTAACGTTATATTACTTGACCTCTTCGAAATCTACGTCTTCTACGTTATCACCTTCTGGAGCTGCGCCATCAGCAGTAGCATCTCCTTGTGGAGCTCCTCCGCCTGGTTGTTGTGCAGCATCGGCTTGTGCTTTGTACATTTCTTCAGAAGCTACTTTCCAAGCTTCATTGATTTTATCCAAAGCTGGAGTGATTACAGCAATATCCTTAGACGCATACGCTGTTTTCAATTCGGCTAAAGCATCCTCGATAGGTTTTTTCTTATCAGCGGATAATTTATCCCCAAATTCTTCCAATTGCTTTTCAGTCTGGAAAATCATTCCGTCAGCTTCGTTCAACTTATCAACTGCTTCTTTCGCTTTCTTATCAGATTCAGCATTTGCTTCTGCCTCAGCTTTCATCTTCTTGATTTCCTCTTCGGTCAAACCTGAAGAAGCTTCAATACGAATGTCCTGAGTCTTATTGGTAGCCTTATCAGTTGCAGAAACTTTAATGATACCGTTGGCATCAATATCGAAAGTAACCTCAATCTGTGGAGTTCCCCTTTTTGCTGGTGGAATACCATCTAAGTGGAAACGACCTATAGTCTTATTATCGGTAGCCATTGGACGCTCACCTTGCAATACGTGAATCTCTACAGATGGCTGATTATCTGCCGCTGTTGAGAATACTTGCGATTTCTTAGTTGGAATCGTAGTGTTAGACTCAATTAACTTCGTCATTACACCACCCATGGTTTCAATCCCTAAAGAAAGAGGAGTCACATCCAACAACAATACATCTTTCACATCTCCGGTCAATACACCACCTTGTATCGCTGCACCTACTGCTACAACCTCATCTGGGTTAACACCTTTTGATGGTTTTTTACCAAAGAATTTCTCAACTGCTTCTTGTACCGCTGGAATCCTTGTAGAACCACCTACCAAGATAATTTCATCAATATCACTTTTAGAAAGACCTGCAGCTTTTAGCGCACTTTCACAAGGAGCGATTGTTCTTTTTACCAAATCAGCAATCAATTGCTCGAACTTTGATCTTGTCAAGGTTCTTACCAAGTGCTTAGGTCCTGAAGCGGTTGCTGTAACGTAAGGCAAGTTAATTTCCGTTTGTGCAGAAGAAGATAATTCAATCTTCGCTTTTTCAGCAGCTTCACGTAAACGTTGTAAGGCCATGGCATCTTTTCTAAGATCCATATCCTCTTCCGTTTTAAACTCTTCTGCCAACCAATCGATAATCTTTTGATCTACATCATCACCACCTAAGTGCGTATCACCATCTGTGGATAATACCTCAAATACACCATCACCTAATTCCAAAATGGAAACATCATGTGTACCACCACCAAAGTCAAAAACAACTATTTTTTGGTCTGTATCTTTTTTGTCCATACCGTAAGCTAAAGAAGCAGCGGTAGGCTCGTTGATAATACGTTCAACAGTTAAACCAGCTATCTCACCAGCTTCCTTTCGTTGCCTGTCTTTGGGCGTCATTGAAATAGGCAGGTACCGTAATTACCGCACGGGTTACTTCCTGACCTAAATAATCTTCAGCCGTTTTCTTCATTTTTTGAAGAATCATGGCAGAAAGTTCTTGTGGAGAATATAAACGGCCATCAATATCAACCCTTGGGGTATCGTTATCACCCTTTACTACTTTATAAGGTACTCTTTCAGCTTCGTTCTTAGATTCTGAATATTTATTCCCCATAAACCTTTTGATGGAATAAATAGTTTTGTTTGGATTGGTTACCGCTTGCCTTTTGGCAGGATCACCTACTTTAATTTCACCACCATCGACAAAAGCGATAACAGATGGTGTAGTTCTTTTTCCTTCTGCATTTGGAATTACTACTGGCTCGTTACCTTCCATTACTGAAACACAGGAGTTGGTAGTACCCAAATCTATTCCTATAATCTTACTCATTTTATATGTTTTAAATTAAATGCTATTATTTACAATCGCTTAGTAATTGACAAACAATATGCCAAGCCCAAAAAACTGACATGATGTCATTATTGGACTTAATTGAATATTTAATTATGCCAAAACAACAATTTTAGATGTGTGAAAGATTGTACCTTTAACTACTAAAACAAAATGGCTTTGGAGAGAGAAAGTATAAGTGTTTTCGACATGCTTAAAATAGGAGTTGGACCTTCTAGTTCCCATACTTTGGGACCATGGAGAGCAGCAGAACGTTTTATTGAACATCTTAAATCTTTGAACCTACTTCAAGAAACAAAAGAGGTGCATGTAGATTTGTACGGTTCCTTATCCCTTACCGGTAAAGGGCATGCGACAGACCTTGCCATTATGCTAGGTTTGTCCGGGGCTGATCCAGAATATACACCCATTGAAGATATTCAGCCTATAATAGACGCTATCAATAAAGAACATATACTTAAGTTGGATGCACAACATCAGATTACCTTTCTTCCACAAACCCATTTACAGTTTCATAAAAAGTTTTTGCCTTTTCACGCCAACGGATTACGGTTTCACGCAATACTGGCAATCTGGCAAAAAGAAATCTAAGACCTATTATTCCATAGGGGGTGGATTTGTAGTGAGTGAAGAACGAAAGAACGCCAAAAGAAAAACGGAAAAGTTCAATAATTTTCCTTTTCCCATCCAAAAAGGAACTGAGCTTTTGGCGTATTGCAAGCAAGAAAATCTTAGCATATCTGAATTGGTGTTAAAAAATGAGTTGACCTTACGTAGTGAAGCTGAAATAGATATACAATTAAAGCGTATCTGGGATACCATGTTAGAATGTATGTACATTGGGTGTCACACCGAAGGAACTCTCCCTGGCGGACTCAATGTAAAAAGGCGTGCTTTTGATATGCATGAAAATCTGAAAAGTGCCCTTCCCTATTCAAATCCAGAGGAATGGCTGCAAACTTTACGCCAGACCGAAGTCAAATTCAGACAGATTTTACAATGGGTGAGTTGTTTTGCCCTTAGTGTAAACGAAGTGAATGCATCATTGGGCAGGGTAGTTACGGCACCTACCAACGGAAGTGCAGGGGTAATTCCATCCGTTTTAATGTATTATATGATTATCGAGAACCACGCGGGCAACTTCGACCATATCAAACAATTTCTACTAGTGGCCGGTGAAATTGGGAGCATCTTCAAAAAGGGCGCTACAATTTCAGCCGCTATGGGCGGTTGCCAAGCCGAAATTGGGGTTTCTTCCGCTATGGCCGCTGGTGCACTAACAGAATTATTGGGTGGCACACCAGAACAAGTACTGATGGCTGCTGAAATAGCCATGGAACATCACCTTGGGCTCACATGTGACCCAATTGGAGGTTTGGTTCAAGTACCTTGCATTGAACGGAATTCAATGGGTGCCATTAAAGCAATAAATGCTGCGGAATTAGCCTTAGGCTCTGACCCGATGGACGCTAAAGTACCTTTGGACAAAGTGGTGCAGACCATGTGGGAAACCGCAAAGGATATGAGTTCAAAATATAAGGAAACCTCTGAAGGTGGCCTTGCCGTTGGTGTCTATCTAAGCGACTGTTAATACTATGAAAATCATGGATTAAAGGTTTATTCTTTAATCTTGATACAGTATTTCGCCAAGGGAAATATTTCCGCTACTTTTAAATTATGAAAAACCTCATTTCAGAAAGAGTTGCCGATTTCATTGGGAAATTCCCTCCGTTCAATGTATTGAAAAAGGAGGACCTTGAACAAATTTCCGAACAAATACTGATTGTTTACAAAGAAAAAAATACTGTCGTTTTTGATGTAGACGAGCTACCACATGCTCATTTTTATATGGTGCATAAAGGTGCCGTTTCCTTAAACAATCCCACATCCAATTCTGTTGTCGATTATTGTGATGAAGGTGATATTTTTGGCTTAAGGCCCTTAATCGCCAACGAAAACTATAAACTACAAGCTGTAGCCCATGAAGAGTGTATCCTTTACGGAATTCCCATAGAAACTTTTAGGCCTATCGCCAAACAGAACGAAGAAGTTTCTATTTTTCTAATGGAAAGTTTTGCATCGAACACGCGTAATCCATATTCAAAAAACAATAAAGGTCAACTCTATGAAACTGAAACTGGCGGCACTACAGTTCAGGAAGTAAAGATTCCAGATTTACAATTAGCTACCTATTCTAAAAAAATCATATCCTGCTCCACTCGCACAACCATTCAGAAGGCGGCAGAATTGATGACCAAAAAACAAATTGGCTCTGTACTTAGTGACCGCTAAAGGGTTACCTACAGGTATCATTACGGATAAAGATTTAAGGAATAAGGTGATTTCCGGAAAACACCCCATTACGGCTACCGTTAAAACCATTATGTCTACTCCGGTAATTACCTACCCTCCAAAATTGACCATTACCCAGGCACAAATGGCCATGATGAAAAGTAACATTAGTCACTTGGTCATCACCGAAGATGGTACGGCAAATACGAAGGCTTTAGGAGTATTGTCCAAACATGATGTCATGGTTTCTATTGGTGATAACCCATCCGTATTGATGAAGGCGATAAAGCGCTCGGAGAAAATACGTCAGATAAAAGAGCTTCGAAAAGGCGTAATGCACTTGTTAACAGGTTATTTGGAGCAAAACATTCCGTTAGGACTTATTTCAAAAATAATTTCTGAACTTAACGATGCTTGTATTAAACAAGTGGTGGACATTTCCATCCAAAAAATGAAAACTCCACCGCCTGTCAAATTTGCTTGGTTAGCTTTGGGTAGCCAAGGTAGAAGTGAACAACTGTTGCATACCGATCAAGATAATGCTTTGGTTTTTGAAGATGTATCCGATGATGAACTCCCTAAAACCACCACCTATTTTTTAAAGCTAGCTACAAGAATAACAAAAGGCCTGAACAAAATAGGATATGAATATTGCCCTGCTGATATGATGGCCTCCAACCCAAAGTGGTGCCTTAGTTTGCGGGAATGGAAAAATAAATTATCCTACTGGATCGGTAACCCCGGACCAAATGAGGTTTTAATGTCATCCATTTTCTTTGATTACAGTCTGGCTTTTGGGGAACGGGACTTGTTGAACCAAATGTCTGACCATATTTTTAGAACGGTGGAAAAATATCCTGTTTTCTTAGTACATCTAGCTAACGGAGCATTACAAAGTCCTTCCCCTTCTGGGTTCTTCCGGTCTTTCATTGTAGAACAAGATGGTCAGCATAAAGATTTTTTCGATTTAAAGAATAGGGCTTTACGACCTTTGATAGATGCCGCCAGAGTACTTATACTATCCCATAATGTAAAAGGAATCAGTAATACTTGGGAACGTTACGAAAAACTGGCTGAATTGGAACCTAACAATCATGAACTGTACTTAGCATGTTCCTATGCTACCAAAGCCTTATTGAAATTCAGGACCAAACAAGGTATTCTACATCATGATTCTGGTAGGTTCATAGAATTAGAAGAGTTGACGAAAGAAGAAAAAATGAAATTGAAACGTACCTTTAAGGCGATTAAAGAAATACAGGAAGTCATCTCATTACGATTTAAAGTTGCAACAATTCTAGGATAATGGGACTATTCAAATCTTTTTCGAAACCTCCACTCCCAACGTTTTGGTCGAACTATGCCGACCAATTTGGAAAATCACCTGGTAAAGATTTGAATGACTTAGTTTTTGTTGTTTTAGATACGGAAACTACCGGTTTTGATTTTGTGGACGACCGTGTCTTATCCATAGGTGCTTTAAAAGTTAAGGGAACTTCCATTTCATTAAACGATATTTTCGATATCTATCTTCTTCAGGAAAAATTCAACAAAGAAACGGTACCGGTACATGGCCTTTTAAAAAACGGACAACGTAATTGCATCAGTGAGTTAGAGGCGATTGAGAAATTCTTGTCGTATGTAGGAAACGCAATAATAGTTGCCCACCATGCTGGTTTCGATATGGGGATGTTGAATGCAGCCTTAAAAAGAAACGGTTTACCAAAACTTAAGAATACCGTTCTTGATACTGCAGTTCTTTATCGAAAATCGCTAATCAAATCCTATTTGGTGCAACCCAAAACCAACTATACCCTAGATGAGCTGGCGGATAAGTTTTCCATCTCTAAAAAAGATAGGCACACAGCCCTAGGAGATGCCTACATTACCGCCTTGGCCTTTCTGAAGATTATAGGAAAACTAAAGGAACGGAAAAACTTTTCCCTTAAGACCTTACTAAAATAGGTGCTAAACCGATTTTAAGAAGTTCAATACATTATTTTCTATTCGTTCATGAATAGTCGAAGTATCGGCCTTTATGAAGGTTTCACCCGTGATTTTTTCGTAAAGTTCAATATATCTTTCCGATACGGATTCGATATAGTCATCAGTCATTTCTGGAACCTGTTGTCCTTCTAATCCCTGAAATCCGTTAGAAATCAACCATTGTCTCACAAATTCCTTTGATAATTGTTTTTGTGCTTCATTGGCATCTTGACGCTCTTGATATCCGTCCTTATAAAAATAACGAGAGGAATCTGGAGTATGTATTTCATCAATAAGAACGATTCTGCCGTCTTTGGTTTTCCCAAATTCATATTTGGTATCCACCAAAATCAATCCTCTTTCCGCCGCTAGTGCCGTACCTCTTTCAAAAAGTGCGTAGGTATATTTTTCCAAAACTTCATAATCCGCGTGGGAAACAATACCTCGTTTTAAAATATCTTCTTTAGAAATGTCCTCATCATGATCTCCCATTTCCGCTTTGGTCGCTGGTGTAATGATTGGGTTAGGAAATTTATCATTCTCCTTCATTCCTTCGGGCATTTCTACTCCGCAAAGCATTCGTTTACCCAATTTATATTCACGTGCCGCATGCCCTGATAAGTAACCCCTGATGACCATTTCCACTTTAAAAGGTTCACAAGCCACACCTACGGCCACGTTTGGATCTGGTGTTGCCGTTAACCAGTTAGGAACGATATCCGCTGTAGCAGCCATCATTTTGGTAGCAATCTGATTCAGGATTTGACCTTTAAAAGGAATTCCTTTAGGCATAACCACATCGAAAGCAGATAAACGATCGGTAGCTACCATAACCAACAAATCATTTGCCAAAGTATAAACCGCCCTTACCTTTCCTTTATAAACACTCTTTTGTCCTGGAAAATTAAAGTTGGTTTCGTATAACGTTTTAGACATGGAATAGTTTAATTAGTGTGTTCTATGGTTTTGTAAGCTTCAATAACTTTTTTGACCAATTTATGACGAATAACATCCTTATCATCCAAATAGATGACCTCTATACCATCAACCGGTTGTAATATCAACAAGGCTTCCTTTAAGCCGGATATGGTCCTTCTTGGCAAATCGATTTGACCTGGATCCCCGGTTATTAGAAATTTGGCATTCCGTCCCATACGGGTAAGGAACATTTTCATTTGTGCGTGTGTCGTATTCTGTGCTTCATCCAAAATCACAAAAGCATTATCCAAGGTTCGTCCACGCATAAAAGCCATCGGTGCAATCTGTATGGTTCCGTTTTCAAGATAATGGACTAATTTTTCCGCAGGAATCATATCCCTCAAAGCATCGTATAACGGCTGCATATAGGGATCTAGTTTTTCCTTTAAATCCCCCGGCAAAAAACCAAGATTTTCTCCGGCTTCCACCGCTGGCCTAGTCAAAATAATTTTTTTGACCTGTTTTTCCTTTAATGCCTTTACCGCCAAAGCGACACCGGTGTACGTCTTACCTGTACCGGCTGGGCCAATGGCAAAAACCATATCGTTCTTTTTTGCTGCATCTACCAGTCTTCTTTGGTTCGCGGTCATTGCTTTAATAAGTCTACCGCTGACCCCGTGCACTAGGGTTTCACCACTATTGGCAGAAGAATTTATAGGGTCTTCCTCAGAACTGGTCAAGACACGCTCAATACTATTTTCGTCCAATTTATTGTATTTGATGAAATGTGCGGTCAGCAAGTCAAACCGTTTTTCAAATTCCTCAAGTAGCTCCTCATCACCGTATACTTTAATCTTGCTACCACGGGCAACAATTTTCAGTTTTGGAAAATACTTTTTTAAAAGGTCTATATTCTCGTTTTGTTGTCCAAAGAATTCTCTTGGACTAACATCTGTAAGCTCTAGGATAAGTTCGTTCAAATAGTGGAGTTTATAAAGATTTATAGATAGCGAAGTTTAATTTCGCTTGGCTAATAATTTGCTTAGTTTTGTAATTCAAATTTAAACAAATTTTAAGTTTGACTAATCAAAAACATATCAACATTGCTGCATGGCAATCATCACCTTAACCACAGATTTTGGACTTAAAGACCACTTTGTAGCCGTACTAAAGGGCTCTATTTATACGGAATTGCCCGAAGCTAAAATTGTTGATATTTCTCATGACATAAGTCCGTTCAACATTCACGAATGTGCCTATATGCTTGAAAACTCCTATAAGAGCTTTCCAGAAGGTACAATTCATATCGTTGGCGTTGACTCAGAAGCGACACCAGAAAATAAACATATCGCCGTATTGGTCAATGGCCATTATTTCATAAGTACAAACACGGGTGTAATCGGGTTGATAACCTCTGAAATGAAACCAGAGAAAATCGTGGAAATTATGCTGCCAGATTCCATTGCCAACTCCTTTCCCGTACTTAACGTATTTGTTCAGGTAGCTTGTCATATTGCTCGAGGAGGAACTTTGGAGATTGTAGGCAAACCTTTTACCGGACTCAAAGATCTTCGGGAATTTGCCCCTAGAATTGCTGAAGATGGCCAAAAAATAATAGGTAGTGTCATATATATTGACAACTATGGCAATGTGGTGACTAACATTAAAAAACAACTGTTCGAAGCCTATCGAAACGGAAGGGAATTTGAATTATTGGCAAGAAATCATAAAATCAAAAAAATACACAAAGCGTATACTGATTTTATTGACTATGATCAGGAAAAAAACCAACGAAAAGGAGCTGGAGATCTATTGGCCATTTTCAATTCATCAGACTATATAGAATTAGCTATTTATAAAAGTAATCGAAATACCGTTGGTGGTGCCTCCACCCTATTGGGATTGGATTATAGGGATACGATAATGGTAGAGTTTAGTTAAGACAACGGTTCATTTTGAAATATTCTGTACAAAATTGGTCATCACGGTTTTTCCTAAAAGTTAATAACTATCTTAGTCAAGGATGTAATTATTACCCTATGTAGCTATATCAATACATTAACCAACAAAAAACCAGGTAAAGACTGTTGATAAGTTTGTTTCCTTAAAAAGTCCAATTAAAATATATTTGTTGATGTTTAAAAACCGGGCTTAAATTAGTCCAAGAACAACAATTCTTACTGTAATCCTTGAGAATTTTACCTTAAACGAGAAATAATGAAATTTATAGTTTCGAGTACCTATTTATTAAAACAACTTCAAATTTTAGGAGGTGTTATCAATAATAGCAATACCCTTCCCATATTAGATAACTTCTTATTTGATTTGAAGCAGGATAAATTGACCGTTTCCGCATCAGATTTGGAAACCACCATGAGTTCCGTCATTAAGGTTGATTCTGATAATGAAGGAACTATAGCTGTACCGGCCAGATTGTTGCTGGAAACACTTAAAACATTTCCTGAACAACCATTGACTTTTGTTGTGGAGGATAACAATACTGTAGAAATTAGTTCTAACCACGGTAAATATGCTTTGGCATACGCCGATGGAGCTGAATTTCCAAAGGCAGTGGAACTTTCAAGTCCTAGTTCTACCACCATTTTAGGTGATATATTGGCCACCGCTATCAATAAGACCATTTTTGCTGCTGGAAACGATGACTTAAGACCCGTAATGAGCGGAGTATTCTTTCAGTTTTCACCAGAGAATTTGACGTTCGTTGCTACGGATGCCCATAAATTGGTAAAATACCAACGTACCGATGTTTCTGCAACCCAAGTAGCAGAATTTATCATGCCTAAAAAACCATTATCGCTATTGAAAGGTATTTTGGCCGGAAGCGAATCTGACGTTGTTATAGAATACAATGATAGCAACGCAAAATTCAGTTTTGAGGAAACCGAATTGATCTGTAGATTGATTGATGGTAAATATCCAAACTATGAAGCGGTAATCCCTAAAGAGAATCCTAATAAACTTACGATAGCGAGAAACCAGTTCTTAAGTTCCGTAAGAAGGGTTTCCATTTTCTCCAATAAGACTACGCATCAAATCCGATTAAAAATCGCAGGTGCGGAATTAAATATTTCTGCCGAAGATCTGGATTACTCTAACAAAGCAGAAGAACGTTTAACCTGTTCTTATCAAGGTGATGATATGCAGATAGGATTCAACTCCCGTTTCTTAACAGAGATGTTGAATAATTTAAATGCCGAAGAAGTTTCTCTGGAAATGAGTTTACCAAATAGAGCGGGCATTTTAACCCCTGTAGATGGATTGGACGAAGGGGAATATGTAACCATGTTGGTAATGCCGGTTATGCTGAATAGCTAAACCCAATGAGACCATTTAAACAATAAGAAAAAGGGCAGTCCGAATGGACTGCCCTTTTTTATTTTAGGAATATTTTCGTTAATAAATTATGAAATAAATCGGATGGTTCCAAAATAACTTGGAGATTCACCATTACTAGCTTTTATAGCATTTACCGCTGGCATAACCAGTGATAAAGTACCTGCAAAAATTAATAGTAATATGCCCAATCCGAAGAGTAAAATTCCAGGAATCCCAATAATAACGTATAGAATCAAACTCAGTTGAAAGTTGATTACGGCTTTACCATGTTCTTCCATACCTACTACCCTATCCTTAGTCGTTAACCAAATTACAAGTGGCACCAATAGTCCACCAAAACCGGTTACAAAATCTAAATATTGAGAAAGATGCGTAATAACCAATAGGTTTTTGTCTTCTCGTACTGCGATACTTTTGTTTATAATTTCCATTTTTTGATTGATTTAAGATGAATAACTACAAATAAGACGACAAAAACCTCATTTTGTTACAAAAAAAGATGGGTTAGAGTTTACGCTTTAATTTTTTAAGTTGGTCTTGGTCCTTGACCAAATTCGTTTCTGCCTTAAGTATTTTTTCATTCATCTTGGTAATATCCACTGGAGCCAAAGTTCCTTTCTCAATACCTTTGTTCAGTTTTTCCTTAAGTTTTTTAATTTGTTTTTCATTTTTGGAAATTTCCTTTTCTCGGTCACCTATTTCCTTCTTTAATTTCTCTATTTTTTTTAATTCTGCAGCTTCCTTTTTCTCTTTTTTAGCCGCAGCCTCAGCTTCGTCTACCTTCTTTTTCACTGCTTTCATTTCTTCTTGTTCCATTTCAGGGGTCACTTCGGTTTTATTGGAAGAATTCTCTTGAGAATATCCAATGGAAACATATAAAAGTAAAGCTACTATCAAACTTAATTTTTTCATCATCACTAATTTTAATATTGATTTTTCTAAATATATAGGGTTCAAAAGTCGTAAATCTGCGGGTTAGTTATCAAAGCAAAGCCATTTTTATTTGATTATTTTTGCTGCATGAATCCAACAGATACCATAGTAGCATTAGCCACCCCTTCAGGCGCTGGGGCTATAGCAGTGATTAGAATTTCTGGCAAACACTCGATTTCTATTACGTCAAAACAATTTGAATCCGTATCTGGCAAAAAACTTGAAAAACAAAAAAGTCATACGTTACATTTAGGTTTCATAAAAGACGAAAAAAAAACTTTGGACCAAGTCTTAGTATCCATCTTCAAAAACCCTAATTCTTACACTGGAGAAGATGTTATTGAAATTTCCTGTCACGGTTCACAATATATACAACAAGAAATTATCCAATTGTTTTTAAGAAAGGGATGTCGTATGGCCACACCAGGCGAATTTACCATGCGTGCTTTTTTAAATGGTAAGATGGATTTGAGTCAGGCCGAAGCTGTAGCCGATTTAATTGCAAGTGACAATGCCTCTAACCACCAAGTGGCCATGCAACAAATGCGCGGTGGTTTTAGTAATAAGATTAAAGAACTACGTCAACAACTATTGAATTTCGCTTCCCTGATTGAGTTGGAATTGGATTTTTCTGAGGAGGATGTTGAGTTTGCGGACCGAGGGGAGTTTAGAAAACTCTTGAACGAATTGGAAGAAGTCCTCAAAAAACTTATCGATTCCTTTTCCCTTGGAAATGTCATTAAAACCGGAGTTCCAGTAGCCATTATTGGCGAACCCAATGTGGGAAAATCAACATTGTTGAATGTTCTCTTGAACGAAGAAAGAGCCTTAGTATCAGATATAGCTGGAACCACGAGAGACACGATTGAAGACGAAATCATTATTGGGGGAATCAGTTTTCGTTTTATAGATACCGCAGGTATCAGAGAAACCGAAGATATTATCGAGGGGATGGGAATTCAACGTACCTACGAAAAAACCGATAAGGCCCAAGTCATTCTATATTTGGTTAGCGGTGATGAACTATCTGCAAATTCAGAAAAATTAGCTGAGGCAAAAACAGGTCTACAGAAAATCACGGATCGCTACAATGAAAAATCGGTCATTACTGTCATTAACAAAATAGACAAGCTTAATGCCGAAACTACTCAGGAATTAAATATCCATTTCCCAAATGCTGTTTTACTCTCGGCCAAAGAAAAAGTTGGAGTGGAGCAATTGGAAAAATTATTGTTGAGTTTTGTGGAAACAGGAAAGTTGAGGAATAATGAAACTATTGTCACCAACAGTAGGCACTATGACTCCCTGTTAAATGCATTGGCTGAAATTAAAAAAGTGCAACACGGACTTGACGATGAATTAAGTGGTGACCTTTTATCCTTGGATATTAGAAGAGCCTTATTTTATTTTGGTGAGATTACAGGAGAAATCACCACCGATGAATTGTTAGGAAATATTTTTGCTAATTTCTGCATCGGGAAATAAATTACATTTCTTCTAGTTTCCTTTTTGTTCTTTTCCTTTACTGTCAATACATTAGAGTATTTTTAGTTTTCTATTGATTTACTTTGTAGCTATATTTGTTACCTCATATGTACCGCATTTTATTTTTACGCAGTACAAACGTACTACATAATGAAAATCACACTAAAAGAAAGAAAGCTTTCAAGCGGTAAAATCAGTTTGTCCATTGAGTATTATAAAGGATCTGAAACTACACCAGACGGAAAGAGAAGGCACATTAGAGATAATGAAAACCTCAAAATGTTCCTTCACTCAGATCCAAAAAATGCGGGCGAAAAGAAAAAGAATAAAGAAACGATTGCCCTAGCCGAAAAAATTCTGGCCATTAAGCAAGCCGAATATTATCAAGGTCGCTTCGACATAAAGAATACTGTCAAAGGAAAGAGACGGTTCTTAGAATTTTTTAAGGAACAAGCAGAAACAAAAATTGATAGTGTAAAAAATTACGGGAATTGGACCGCTACATTAGTCCATTTAGAGAGATGCATTTCGGGTAATACTATTTTTGACGAGGTTGACGAAGAATTCGTCCATCGTGTGCGGAAATACTTTGACAAAGATGCTCGAACCAAGAGCAACCTTCAACTAGCTTTAAACTCCAAGTATTCCTATTATAACAAATTTAAAGCAGCACTTCGCGCGGCCTTTAACGAGGGTTATTTATCGATTAATTATGCCTCAAAGACTAAATCTTTCGAGCAAGCTGAAAGCCAAAGAGAATATCTAACATTTCAAGAATTACAAACACTTGCAAAAACTCATTGCAAATATGAAGTGTTGAAATCAGCTTTCCTATTTTCTTGTTTAACCGGATTAAGGTGGTCAGATATTAATTTGATGACCTGGTCAGAAGTGCGTGATGAAGATAATGATGTAAGCCGAGTAAATTTTAGACAGCAAAAAACGGATGGTGTCGAATATTTATATTTATCAAAACAAGCTAGAGGGCTTTTAGGAAATCGATTAGATCCCGAAGATAGAGTATTCAAAGGATTAAAGTACGGTGCTGGATTTAATAATGAAATTGTACGCTGGTGCAATCGAGCTAGTATATCAAAACACATTACATTTCATAGCGCAAGACATACCAATGCCGTTTTATTACTAGAAAATGGAGCAGATATATACACGGTTTCTAAACGTTTAGGGCATCGAGAAATAAGAACTACAGCTATTTATGCAAAAATAGTAGATCAAAAGATGAAAGAAGCTTCCAATTTAATACCAACCATTGAATTATAGATTATGAATATAGAAAATGAAATGTGGGATAAATTAAAAGCGGAAATCAAATCAGAATTGAAGGATGAAATAAAAGCTGAACTCATTGAAGATTGGAAAGAGGAGATTGTAAAATCCGCTATGAAAAAAGTTGATGATCTGATTTTTATTGATCGCTATTTTGAAACTATGCTAAGAACCTATATCACATCGTTGTGCTATGATGATATACATTTTCAACGAATGAAGAACTTAGGATTAGCAATAGAAAGTGATCAAGAAATAGAATATAGAAAGTCTTCAACTGGAAAAATCTGGATGGCGCTTAAAAAAGATGTGAATTTCACCGAACTTTATTCAGACCATCTTGCTGTTGGGGATATTGATTGTACACAAGAAGAATTTAATTCGGTTTTAAATTTTGATCAACTTGCAATCCCAGTTGTGTGGAACCAGAAAGCTAGAGGCAATTTTAGTTACAGGGGCGTTTTTCAACTATATGAAAATGTTTATGATTTTGATTTTTCAAAAATTAACACGCCTGTAATATACCACCTTATAGACTTCATTAGTCAAAATTTTATGTTTGAAGGTAGTTTAAAACCTTATGATTTAATAAGAAAGTCATTTATGAAAGCCTACAAACCCAAAAAGACGAATTCGTGAATTTATTTATTATGTTAAATCAAGGGAAAAAACCGATGAATTTCGGTGTCCCCCTATCGCCCATATTTTTTTAACTAATTACATTACTAACCTTTGTTTTCGATAGTAAATAAAAAGAAAGCAATGGAAAATCAATTAATCTTAGAAAAACTGAACCGATTAGAAAGACTAATCATTGATTCAACAAAAGAAATCCTAAATGTAGAGGATTTAATAAATTATACAGGCTACAAACGTTCCTATATCTACAAGCTTGTACATAACAATATCTTACCATACTCGAAGCCAAATGGAAAAACGCTTTTTTTCGTTAAGGCAGAAATTGATTCCTGGCTACTTCAGAATAAAAGTAAATCTATTTCTCAGATAGAAGACCAGGCAAACGACTACATAAACAATTCTAGAAAAAAATAAAGCGTTCAATTTCCGCAAATTGAACGCTTTTATAGTTTACTAACTCGTGTCATAGAGTATGATGCAAATATATGCATTTTACTCTTCCCATTAATCTATGTTATGGAAGAAGTGAAAATTACAAATGTCTATAATCAGTCAAATTCGAGAAAATCAATTTATGATGATATAGATAAGGAATTAAAAAAGTATTACTCGTTTAGATACAATGAAATTGCTTTGGAATACGAAATATTTAGCAAATCTAACGATCAAAAAATTCTGTTCAACGAAGCTTCGCTTATGATTCACTTGGCCAGAGAAAATATTCGGACAAGTCCACAGATTTTTAAAACTTATTTGAAGAGTCATTTTGTTTCTCATTACAATCCGCTTAAAAACTATTTCCAAAACTTACCTAAATGGGATGGCGTATCGCACATTAAAAAGTATGCTAGTTATGTAAAAACTGACGATGATGAGCTTTATTACTATCATCTCAAAAAATGGGCCGTTAGAGCAATTAAAACTGTATTCCGAGAAGACCAAATTAATAAGCACTGTCTAATTTTAGCTAATGGCGAGCAAAATGCTGGAAAATCTACCTATTTGGCGAATTTGTGTCCAAAGTCTTTAAAGCAATACTATTATGAAAATATTGGGGTTTCCAAAGACGACAAAATTAAGTTGTGTAAAGCCTTTATTATTAATATTGAAGAACTAGATGTTTTAGGCAAATACGATATCAATTCGATAAAGGCAATTATATCGCAAATGACAGTTAACGAACGCTTACCGTATGCCGACAAATCGACTTTGCTTTATAGAATTTGTAGCTTCTTAGGTAGCACAAACCTGGGAGAATTTTTAAACGATGATACTGGCAATGTCCGTTGGATTCCTTTTGACGTTTTAGGAACAATTGATTTTAGCTATAGCCAAGATTTCGATGTTGATAATTTTTGGAGTGAAGCATTTCACATATATAAAAACGTACCGGATTTCAAATCTGACTTAACGAGTGAAGATGTAGCATTAAATGAAAAGCGAACAGAAAGGTTCTCAGTTCAGAGTATTGAAAATGAATCAGTCAGAAAATATTATAGTCAAAATACTGACAACGAATATTTCCGTACTGCGAATGATATAGTTCAAGAGCTCACAAGGCTAGGAATTAAATCAAGTGCGCAGAAGATTGGATCTACTCTTAAAAAACAAGGTTACGTACGCTACAAACATTCCAAAAAACAAGTTTATGGCTACAATGCGAAGCCAAACTTTAAATAAACTTAATATATAAAATATAGTTGCCTAGTTACCTAACGCAATCAATATTATTGAAAATCAGATAGTTGAACAGGTAGGTAACTATAAAATACACTTACCTAAATAGAAATTATCAGGTAACCAGGTAAGTTTGCTAATTTACCGACCTTAATTATAAATTAATGATTTAGAGCTACTTATAAGGTTTAGGTAACTAGGTAGGCATAAATTGAAAAAACTCTTAGTAGATATTAAAAATGAACTGTAAAACCGCCAATACTTTAGATATAATAGAAGTTCTTGCTAATTACAATGTACATCCAAGAATTCAAAGTAAATCAGAAGCTCGATGTTTAAGTCCTTTTAGGAATGAAACAAAAGCATCATTTCACGTCAATGTGAATAAAAACGTTTGGTATGATTTCGGAGAAGATATGGGAGGTACTGTGGTTGATTTAATTATGAAACTTCACAATTGTTCGATAGCTGAAGCTTTAAATATACTGAGAGAAAAATCTTTTTCTTTTAGCCAGCAAAATCAATCAATTACTAATCTTGAACCAAGTTTCAATATTGACAAGATTTGTAAAATTCAAAAGCCAGGTTTAATAAGTTATTTGCACAGCAGAAAAATTGACGTTTCCATAGCCAAAACTTATTGTAAAGAAATATATCATTCTTATAATACAACAATGCCACATTCTGATAATGCAACAAACCAACAATATGATAATGCAATAAAACCATATTATGCTATTGCCATATTGAATGATAAAGGTGGTTATGAAATTCGTAATAAATATTTTAAAGGTTGCGTAGGACCTAAAGCGATTACAACCATTAAAAATAATTCAGACACGCTTAATGTTTTTGAATCATTCTCTGATTTTTTATCCTATCTGACATTAATACCAAATAAGAAAAATGAAGATTTTGTAATCACAAATTCAACTGCAATGACAAAAAACGTTATCGGAATATTACCGAATTATGGTCTAATTAAAACATTTTTTGACAATGATAATTCTGGATTGAGGGCAACTCAACTTTTAGAAAAAGAATGCAAGAGCGTGTTCATTAATAAAAGTCTAAACTTCCAAAACCACAAAGATGTGAATGATTATTTGCTGTCAACTAGACAAAGATAAATACAGCGTGAAGTTTTCTTGCAAGATGTATTTTCGTCATACGAAAAAGGTCTTGTTTTTTCCTAACGTCAAAAAAGGGGAAAATTTTCGCAACTCAATTTTTAATAATAAACGATGAAATATTCTATTGAAGAGAAAAAACTAATCGCTAATGAAGCAATGCTTGTTAGAAATAAAACTGACATTTCTAATAAATACAAGGTTCATATTTCGACAATATATAGTTGGATAGAAAGGTACCATACTAAAGCAGGGAGAATACATTGTCTTAGTATAAGATTAAGCGCAAAAGAAAAATCTTCATTGCAGCAAAATTGTGAAGATTTAGGATATGGTAAGGATGTTAGCACCTATGTAAGAAGATTGATATTTGGAAATTATATTCCAAATGGAAATCCAAGTTTGATAATCAACGAGCTCTATGCAAACCGAGCAGAACTTAATAAAATTGGAAGCAATTTTAATCAATTAGCTAATTACACTAATTTTCTGCTATCGAAAAATTACTTAGATAACGATTATGAAAAGGATTTTAAAACGTTTGCAGACGAATTAAATCAACGTCTATTTGAAATGAGAGAAGTACTGGATAAAACAATTAGAAAAATATATCGATAAAATCTCTAGATATTTAATGACATTATCGGGTTAATAAGCAAACTGCTTATAAATCGTTTTTCTGATCGTTCTTCAACAAAAGCATTAAGATTAAAAAAGCAGTAGATTAGAATTATAAATTTCTAGATTTGTAGAGAATAAACAAAGTAATATAAGAGAGAAATAAATTTTTAAAAAAATATAAAAGCGTTTAGCTTTTGATTTGGTTTCAAAAAATCGCCAGTTTTTTAAATCCACCAATATCAAAGCAAGGCGCCCACGTTACTGCGTGGGCTGCTCTTGTTTGGTGGGTGGGTGTCTGGCGATACCTTTGAAACTGACAAGAAGTAGTTCCACGCTTTTTTTATACCCTATTATGAAACAAACAGATATAGTAATCACAAGCAAATTAAGCCTTGAAGCAGAAGAACTGATTAGAGAGTATTTTGCAGTCAAAAGAGTGAAAAAAATTGAAGGATTTTTAATTTCCGATATAGCATTTATACATCAACATTACGAAACTTATGCTTTTCACGAAATGAATAATGCAGACTTCCACGCAGTTTATCAAGTCGATAAATGTGATAAATGCTTTAAACCTTATGAAGTGAGTATAAATGATAGATCGCACTTATACAGATATCTTCAATCAACTTACAAGCTATGCCCTGGTTGTAAAACCTTTCATTATAGTGTAGGACAACTTTTTCCTATAAAATTCGATGGAGATATCGCATCTTAAAATATTAATCAATTAATAAAATTCTTATGAAAATCAATATATCAATACTCATATCAATCATTTGTCTAATTCTAATCGGTTGTGGTTCTGACGAACTGACCAATAGTAAAGCCGAATCCATCATCGAAGATTGCCAAACCAATGAAAGTTTAGTCAAAACAAAGAAAGTCACTTATGGAACTGTGGAAATGAACGATATGCTCAAATCCAAATTTCCAGACTTTTTGAAACCTTACCAGGAATTGGAAGAACTGGAAATGGTCAAAATTGGACCTTTAGAGCGAGTTGAAGGAGGTATTATGAGTAAAAAAGATAAGTATGATGTTGCCCTAACAGCAAAAGGCAAAGAATATTTAGTTAGTTCCGAAGAAGGATATAGAGGAAAAATAACAGGCAAATTCAGAATTTGTGAATACAAATTCGATGGTGTAAAGGAAATTCAAGAAATTCCTGAACGCAACGAAGCAAAGGTTAAAGTGGCATTCGCTCGATTCAATGAAACACCATTTTTTGAAACATCGATCGAAATGAAATACCCGAAAGAGATTGTGGAAACGGTTACTTTCAGAAAAACCAATGATGGCTGGAAGCTTTGTGATTAATTCAGATTACAGAGTAACACTTCAGTAACAGATTAAAACTTATCAAAAAAATTAATCTTAAACCGTCCACCCACTCTTTACTATTTAACAATTTACTAAGCAGACTAAAAAATATTGAAAAGTGGAACACCCTGTTTTATATTTTTTATTTATAAATAATTTCCTTTATCGCTTAATCTATCAGCTAGAAATTAAGTCGCAATAATAGTAGGGTATTTTCATTTTGTTCATTATATTTGGATGTTCATTGTCACTGAACATTCTAAAATAATGAACACTTAATCTTATGTATCGTAATAATGACTTCATATATGAAGCTACTTCTAAGCTAGAACAGCTTATTAATATACCTATTGAAATAGATAGTAGCAGACAGAACTATGATGCGCTCTTAAGCATCAAGAACCAGCAATTTATTATAGAAGCAAAGTCAGCAGTAAGAACATCTAACCAAGGTTTAGTGATGTCTCAACTAGAAGAGATGAAACAGAATAGTAACAGACCTATTATTCTAATTGCTGAGTACATTTCAAAAAAAGCTACAGAAGAACTTAAAGAACGTGGTTTTAACTATATAGATATTGCTGGAAACGCTTTTATCAAGTATAATGACCTTGTTGTACTCATTGAAGGTCAAAAGAAAGCGAAGAAAGGAAAAACAAATCAATCTCGTGCTTTTCAAGAGGCTGGTTTAAAAATATTATTCCATCTATTATATAAACCTGAACACTTACAAGATTCTTACAGAAAAATCGCCGAGAAAGCAGATGTTTCTATAGGCTCTGTAAGTAACGTTATGGCTGAATTAGAAGAACTAAATTTTCTACTAAAGACAAATGATAAACGTGTTCTTAAAAACACAAGTAAATTATTAGAACGTTGGATTGTAGAATTCAATGCTGTACTGAGACCTCGTATCGTAAGAAAGCGAATGCGCTTTGTAAATCCAGATGGGCAACGCAATTGGCAGCATTTAAACACTCAAAGTAATGACGGGGTTATACTTTGGGGTGGAGAACCAGGAGGCGCTTTGCTAACCAATAATTTAAGACCTGAGCAATTTGTCATTTTTACAGATCTAGATTTATCAGAACTTGCTAAACAATTTCGTTTAGTACCAGGAGAAAATGGAGAAATAGAAGTTTTACAAAAATTCTGGAAAAATGATTTAGGGAATGATAAAATAGCTCCAGCACTTTTAATATATGCAGATTTAATTAACAGCGGTTTTGGCAGAAACATAGAAACAGCTAAACAAATACTAGAGAATGAGCTTAGATATATCTAGTGACAAATTTACGCATCCATTATTGAAGCCTATACTCATTGAGCTTACCACGTACTTTAAGCAGGTAGGCATCTCTTTTTTTGTAATAGGAGCTACAGCAAGAGATATTGTTATGGAATTGCATAACGAAAAGTCAGGTCGATTAACACACGATCTGGATATCGCCATTACTGTTAATGATTGGGAACAATGGCAAAAGGTGGAAGGAGATATCGTAAAGCTTGAAAACTTCACAAAAGATCCAGATCAAAAACAGCGATTTCTTTATAAGGATAAATTTCAATTAGATATCGTGCCTTTTGGTGATATAATGAAACAGGATAGTAAAATATTCTGGCCACCAGACGAGAATTTTGCGATGTCAGTTTTAGGTTTTGATGCAGCAGGGGAAGCATCACTAAAAGTAAGTGTAGATCAAGAAATAGAAATACAGATAGCTTCTTTAAGTGGAATATTTCTCCTAAAGATAACGGCTTGGAAAGACCGCAATCACAAAAGCAATAAGGATGCTGATGATATAGGGTTTATTCTTGAAAATTACCTAACAATAAATGAAGAGCGCGCAGCTGTTAATCATTATGATGATATATATACTGAAGATTTCACAACGGTAAAAGGCGGCGCAACGTTATTAGGCATTGACGTTTCAGGAATACTTAAAGACTACCCAGAAGATTTGAAAGTAATCAAACGTATTTTGATTGAGACCCTAGAAATGGAAGAACGCAGTGTATTAATCAATCAAATTATAGAAACACATAAAATGCTCTCTTACGAAGAGATTTTAGAGAGTATTAAAAACATAGTTAACCAACTAAACGAACCATTTTAAAAATGTCTACAGATATAAAAAGTAAAGAAGAAATAGTACTAGAAGATAACGAACTGGTATGTATTCTCTCAGGAGAAGTCAAGAAGATTAAAGCTCAGGAATCCAACCTACAATCAGTCATGCTAATGCTTAACGAAGAGTATGGCTTCGATTTAGATGATATGGAGCGCGACTTTACCGTGGAGTATGAAGATCCAGAAACAGGTAAGACTAAAAAACAAAAAGTAGACCTTGTAATTTTTGAAAAGGAAAAACCACACGAACAAAATTTCATCATTAGAATCATTATTGTTCAAGATGATAAAGTAAAAGTAACTGATAAAAAGAAAGGCCTTGCAGCTACGCTAGAAAATGCGATGGGTGCAGTAGAAAGCTGCGAATTTGGTCTTTGGGCAAATGGCTCTAGTTATAACTTCTTACAAAAAGAGGAAGACGCTATTGGTTTTGATTATGACTTTACAGATTTATCAGACTTTCCAGGTGAAGGAGAAACACTAGAAGATTTAGACAGAGCAGATCGCTCGCACACACGTACACCTGCAAATGATTCTTTGATAAAAGTATTCAAGCGCTCACACGATTACATTTATGGTAACGAAGGGCGTAAGAAAGATGCGTTCTGGCAGTTACTGAATTTAATATTCTGTAAGCTGTATGATGAGAAACGTCGCTTTATGGAATTGCCCAATGGCGAAAGCTACCGTCGTAAATTTTGGGTCGGAATTAAAGAGCAAAATTCAGAAGAAGGAAGAAAAGCAGTAGCTAAAAGAATTAAAGGTCTTTTTGAAGAATTAAAAAATGCAGATATTTTCTCTGAAGTATTCCAGGGGAACGAAAGTATAGACTTAACAGATAAAGGCTTGGCTTTTATCGCAGGAGAATTAGCAAAATACTCCTTCTTAGATGCTTCTGTAGATGTTAAAGGTTTAGCTTATGAAACTATTGTAAGTAATACTTTAAAACAAGAAGCAGGTCAATTTTTTACGCCTCGTAATATTGTAAAATGTATGGTAGAAATGCTTGATCCTAAAGAACACCATCGTGTACTCGACCCTGCGTGTGGCTCTGGAGGATTTTTAGTAATGGTATTAGACCACGTGCGTCAGCAAATGGCAAAAGAAATGTTTCCGGAATTAGAGGGGCCGTTTCTAGAAGAAAAATACAACTCGCTAGAGGTAAATGAACGTGTTCGTATTTATGCAGAAAACAGCATTTTTGGTTTTGACTTTGATCCAGATTTAAAGAAAGCTGCCCGTATGAATATGGTAATGGGTGGGGATGGTCACGCAAATATTTTTCACGTCAACTCATTGGCATATCCATTATGGGAACACCCAACAGAGGTAGAGAAAATTAATAAAGCTATTGACAACAGCTTACGCCAAATGCAGGATATAGAAAATGCATACGGTACAGATGCACGTGGCAAGTTCGATATGATTTTTACGAATCCCCCATTTGGCGCAAAAGTAAAAGTAGAATCTGGAATAGCTGCTCGTTATGATCTTAGCAAATACAGTAAAGCGCCAGAAGTTCTATTTATTGAAGCTAGTTTTCATTTATTAAAGGATGGTGGAAAAATAGCAATAGTGCTTCCCGATGGAATTTTAGGAAATCCAAATATGCAATCCGTTAGAGAATGGATATTGAATCGTTTCAAAATACTAGCATCAATTGATCTAGCAGTAGAAGCTTTTTTACCTCAAGTCGGTGTTCAAGCTTCACTTCTATTTTTAGAGAAAAAAACAGAAGAACAAAGACAACTAGCGCAAGAAAAAGATGAGAATTACGAAGTTTTTATGGCTATAGCTGAAAAATTAGGAAAAGATAGAAGAGGTAATCCTATTTACTTGCGCGATGAAGATGGTGCAGAATTATTATTTAATACTGAAACAAAATATTTAACACGAAAGAAGAATGGAGAGAGAATTCTTAAAATACGTAAAGAAAAACTAAAAAAGATAAATGATGATCTAGAAACTATAACACAATCTTATAACAATTTTACTAAAGGTAAAACATTATGAAAATTGGAGCTATAAAGTTAAATCGGTTTAAAGAAGGGCTAACTGTTTTTAAACCAGATTATTATTTAAACAAAGGCAAAAAGACTATTTCGGACTTAATTGAAAAGGGTGTCTCTTATGATTCTTTATCAAATGTATCGGATAAAATTTATCAAGGTGGCATTTTTAAAAGGGTTTTTGTAGAAAACGAAGAAAAATCATATGACTACGTTACTGCTACGGATATGGTTAAAACACAACCCACAAATACTTCTAAGAAGATTTCCAAAAAATATACACCTTGGATTGAAGAAATGACACTACGTGAATCTCAAATTTTGGTTAGCTGTGCTGGTACAGTTGGTAATACAGCTCTCGTTAATCAAAGTTTCGCAGGGTCTATAGGTTCTCAAGAAATAATTCGTATTGAAACTAAGAAGATAAAATTTGGTTATTTATATGCATATTTAAGTTCTCCTATAATAAACGATTATATTCAGTCTATGATTTATGGTGCTGTTGTACCTAGAATATCTCCAACTGAACTTGGACACCTTCCCATATTACTTCCTGAAATCAATTCGCAAGAAAATATTCATAGCTTAATAATTCAGTCATCAAGTCTCTTATCTAAAGCTAATACTCTTTTACAAGAAACTCAAGATGAATTAAAAGCCGAAATTGGATTAAATGACTTAAATGTAGATGATTATGATTTTTTCGGAAATCATTCTTCAGAAAGAAACCCTTCTATATTTCAAAAAAATATATCAGAAATAAGTTCATTAACTATTAATGCATTTAATTATTCCTCAAGACTTCAAAGCTTAAAGAGCAAGTTGCTAAAAACCCCTAGCATTCCGCTATCAGAGTGTCTTGATAAAAGAAAGTTGTTTTCTTCAGGTTCTTTCCGAAGATTAGAAATTGACTCACCTAAATCAATTAAACTCCTGAATCAGTCTGATATCTTTAATTTCAGAAAGAAAGGAAAAATGCTATCTCGGAGATATGTAAAGGTCAATAATTTAGTGGAATATGGCGAGATTTTGATTGCTGGTGTAGGAACTTTAGGAGAAAGTGAATCTTTTTGCAGAGTGATTTTTGCCAATGAAGAATTAGAAAACCAATTAGTAGCGGGAGAATTTATAAGAATGAAAACCAATAAAAAAATTCCTTCTGGCTATCTTTTTTCCTGGCTTTCTTCCGACTATGGTTTTAGATTAATTCGATCCACACAAACTGGAACGAAATTATGTAGACCAATTCAAGAATTGGTTAAGGACATATCTGTTCCAATATTGGAAGATTCAATTATGCAAAAAATTGATAGAAAGGTAAAAAAAGCTCATACTATGATATACCAGGCTTTAGAAAAGGAAAAAGAAGCAATAGCGTTAGTTGAAAAAGAAATAGAAGAATGGGAAAAATAATTAAACCACCTTATTTTGATTCGGTTGTAAATGCTGGAGAAAAACGTTTGCTTGATTTCTTGCAAATCAATCTTCCAGATAATTACTTTCTAATTCCTAATATAGAGATAGCATCTACTAATCCTCGTAACAATCGTACCCAGTTTTGGGAATATGATATTGTAGTTGTTGCGCCTCACGCAGTCTACAATATTGAGAATAAAGATTGGAAAGGGCAAATTGAAGGTGCAGATGATTACTGGTACATTAACGATAGGCAGAAACCAAATCCACTTAAAACAAACCGCCAAAAAACCGCTATTCTTGCTTCAAAATTAAAGGAAGCAAATAGAGATTGGGGAAAAGCCTGGATACAAAATATGGTAAGCTTGTCGTACCCAAACTCTTTTGAACCGCTTCTATGGCAAGAGGCTGCAAAATTATCGTTTACACTTACAGATAAACTTGTTAAGTACATTACAGACCCAGAACAAATAGGTAAATGGGATGATGCAATTGTAGATATTCAGAACGATATTGTTCAATTCTTAATTGGTGAACAAAATAAGAAGTCTCCAGACCAGAAAAAAGAAGTGCAAGGCTATGAGATTGTTGAAATTTTAAAGCAAGAATCAGACAATTATGTAGAGTATTTGGTAAAGCCTAAAAACGTAACTTCAAACATACGCAAGCGTGTTAAGGAATATGCCTTACAAGTAGTTGGTTTATCTCCAGAAGAGTTACGCTCTCGTGAAGAGAGTATTAAGAATCAATATAATGCCTTATTAAAAATAAGATCTAATCCGTTTATTCTACCTGTAGAGTTTAAAGTAGATGAAGAAAATCATCTGTTTTATGAGATTACAGATTTAATGGAAGAAGACTCCTTACGATCTGCAGCAAGAAACAAAACCTTTACATTTGATGAAAAGATAAATATTCTTAAAAATATAATGAGTGCTTTAAAGGCAGCTCATAAAGAGAATATCTTTCATAGAGATATTAACCCAGAGAATATCTTTTTAAATAATGGTTATGCCTATTTAGGTAATTTCGGTAAGTCATACTTTACAGACCATAATGATAATGGTTATACGGTAATGCACACGATTAGCGAGTCTAACGCTTCTCCATATCACCCCCTAGAACTTATAGCAAAGGACGCCTCAAGAGCTTCAGACATTTATTCTCTAGGTGTATTAATTTCTTGGTTGTTTTCCGGAAAAGAGCCTATAAAAAGTCCTTTTGAGTTAGATAATCTAGGTGGTGAATTACCTAAAGACCGTTTGCCATCTGCAGAGAATGGCTCATTGCCACAATGGCTTGATGAGATTTGTCTTAAAACAATTCTTACAGATAGCGATAAGCGTATAGATAGCTTAGAAGAACTCGAAGCATTTATTAATGATGCCTTAAAAGTTGAAATCTCTACCAAAGAACAAACCAAAATAACAACTTCTGCTTCTTCTCAAGCGACAGATACCTATGAGGTTAAAGAAGGAGATAAAGTTGGAGATTATATTATTCACAAAATTTTAGGTCGCGGCGGCTACTCTAGAGTATTTAAAGCAAAACACGATTTACAAGGACGGGATTACGCATTAAAACTTTTTCACGAAAGTGTAAATATTAGCTCGGTTTTAGATGAGTACAACGCACTAATTGAGCTTGACCATCCTAACATTGTAAAGTTTAGTTGGAACGGTACAACACCGCAAAATCAGTTTTATACAACTACAGAGTTTCTAGATGGAGATAACTTAAGCACCTATGTAAAAACAGATGCAAATCTATCTATTTCCACAGTATATCGATTAGCTACAGAAATGCTATCTGCACTAAATTATCTTCAGACAAGAGAAAAACCGATATTACATAGGGACGTAAAACCTCAAAATATTATTTGGGATAACAAAGGTCGCTTTGTACTTATTGATTTTAATGTGGCTTCACTTAAGGAAAACGATAAATCTTATGTTGGTACAAATCCATATTTAGCACCAGATTTATTAGATGGTCACAATATTAATTGGGATTTCTCAGCAGATACTTTTGCTCTAGGAATTACTTTATATGAATTAGTGACCAAACATTATCCTTGGCCACAATTTAGAATACCAAGTATTAGTAAAGCTCCAACAAATCCAAAAGAGCTTAATACCAGAATCTCTGATGATTTCTCAGAATTTTTATTGAAGGCTATTGGAACTAAACGTGATGTTCGTTTTACAAATGCCAAAGAAATGCTTGAAAGCCTAGAAAAAATAGGAGAAGACAATCTTCTTGCCGAAAACAAGAATAAAGATATAGGCGTTCAAGAGGGTAAATTATATCGTACAGAAGTTTTTATACGTCAAGGCAGTACTAGTATTAAGTTATTAAATGAAATGTCAACGTATAACGATATTCGTAAGACCGTTCATTCGTCCTTAGGCAAGTTTAAGGATACAATTAATCGTTATAAAACATCAATTTCGTTTGGTGACAAACTCAAAATTGTAATTAAAATTGATAACGAAATTTTGATTAACGAATCCTTCTGGCAAGGTGGCGTACGTAATTTTAACGAAGGTAATATTGAAAGAGTTTATAATGCATTAAAAGAATCTTTTGAAGAGAATACTAGTAGATTAAAGGAGCATAAAATAGATGTTGAAGGTATAGACATAGTAGATTATATTAACTCACTTTACAGTCAGTCTAAGTCGGGAAATTGGGGGACACGTGTAAATGATCGCGGCTCTAATTATGACCAACTCACCTATTCTCCATCTAAATTAGATAGAAAATTAATTCCAGATATTCTGGATGCTCGTTTTAAACTAATCATCATTACAGGAAATGCAGGAGATGGTAAAACCGCTTTTATTAGAAAAATAGAAGGTGATCCTAGTGTAAAGAATCTAAAACGCTTTGATCATAAAAACGGAGCTAAATTTGATGTTAATGGCACACCATATGAGAGTAATTATGATGGCTCACAAGATGAAGATGGAAAAATTAACAATGAGGTTCTTGAATCATTTTTCAATCCTTTTGAAGGATTAACTAATTATAATAATGCCAGTGAAGGAAGAGTAATCGCAATTAACGAAGGTCGCTTGGTTGAATTTTTAAAAACCTCAGAAAAGTACAAGTCACTTCATGATACCATAGATCAATATTTTTATAAGGAAGGCCATTTTGACTTACCACAAGGATTAATGATTATAAACCTTAATCTAAGATCTGTAACAGCTATAGATGATGAAGAACCTAGTTTATTCAGACAACAGGTTAAAGCCCTAACAAAAAAGAGCCTTTGGAATAAGTGTGAAGGATGTTCTGTAGCAAATAAGTGTTTTATAAAGTACAATGTAGAATCGCTAAATGATCCTGCCTCTGGAGATGAAGTTATAACCAGAATGGAATGGTTGCTGCGCACTGTTGGCTTAAAGAGAGAACTTCATATCACAATGCGGGATTTAAGGTCTTACATCGCATTTATGATATCAAGAGATCATAGTTGTGAAGAAGTAGAAAGTGTTTACGCAGAACTTCAATACAAACCAGAACAATACTGGCAACTATATTATTTTAATCTTACTAACTCAGATTATGAAGACTCTGGAGACAACGATAGATTAGTTAAGCTTTTAAGAGAGACAGATATTGGAAATGTGGCAATACCTAATCTGGACAGAGATTTGTTTTTTGGTCAACACGTTAATAGACATTATTTAGAGTTTTCTGATAGGTCGTTTAATCTCATAGATGATTTTAATAACAATAAAATTTGGGTTCCGGCACACGAGCAAACTGAAGAATTGTTAAAAAAGATTAAGACCATTCAAAAAACATATATAAGGCATCAATATTTTGAGGGTCGCATTAGTAACTACCAAAAACGTTTGCCCTACCAGTCCTTGTTGAGTTTTTACAAAGCGCTTAACGTAGATAAAGAAAACAGTGTTTCTAATGTTAAATTGGATTATTTAACTAATGATGAGAAATCAAGTAGTATTAATCTTGAGTTCAAAGATGTTGATTTCACCAATAATTCTGAATTTGCAAAAACGTTTTTAGCACAAGTTAAACGGGTGGTTCAACTAGAAGGAAAGGGATTAAAGCATCTATCAGTTATTAATCACTCATCTGAATTTAAGGAAATTATAACCTTAATTTCTTATAAAGGCGGTAGTTGGACTGATTTTAAAAGAGCTACAAATACAATGTCCATTAAAAAATCTTTGCCTCGATTGTATGATCAATTAACCGAGGATACTCTATTAAAATTGAAAACATCTATTTCTAGAGCTATTTCAATGAATGAAGGGTGTGAAAATGAATCAATATGGGAAAAACACTTGGTTCTAAGTTCTTCAGAAATAAATGATCCTTTTAGTAAATCATTCAGATTATTTGATCTCAATGATTTTGAACTTTTTGTAAGCCGTACTGACCACCTAGTTAAGTATTTAGAATACGAACCAGACAGTCTCGTCTTTAGGCACAAAAAAGAACAACATATAGAATTGGTAATTTCTCTAGATCTTTTTGAAATGCTTTACTTCATTCAAAAAGGTTACAGCCCATCTTTAAATGATATAAGAGGAAAGTTTGTTGAATTAACAATATTCAAAAACCTTTTAGAGAATCTTACTTATAACAAAGTAGTAGTAACTAAGGACAACATAGAGTTTTATGAAATCAGCAAGGATGCTAATAATCATCTTAGCATAGTAACAATGGAATTATAGTTATGGCAATAAAATTAAACAAAGAAGAAAGTGTATTAAGAAACGAACTTATCTACGCAGGAGATGCCAAAGCTGTTAAAATTGATAATGTTTTTGTAAACCTTTTTATGCTTTTGAAGCATAATGGTATGAGACCTAGACAAAGGGCTAGAAGTAATTCATTTATAGATTTGAAGACACTGCAGCGTGTTTTTAAAAAGCTTGAAGAAGATGGAGATGTAAAAGGCTTTAGTGATAATAAAGAAGCTGCTGAGCTATGGATGCGTAGTAACTTGGTAAATATGGTTTTTAGAGGAAATCTTGATAAAGAAAAGATATCTTCCTTAAGACCAATACATCTTGAGAGCTACCGTGTGAGAAATGCTGCCCACAATAGAGATTATAATACGGCAGATCAAGTTTATCTTATGTTAGGTGCTAATCCTAAAGTAAAGGAAGACTTGAAAAGCTTCTTAATGGAAGGTTGGGACAACACAACTAATAAGATAAATGTTAAGGATGATTTAGATGTCGATAGTTTAGGATTATTGCATATTATAAAAAACATCAAACCAGGGTTTTTAGATACTAACAGTTCATTAAATCAAATTAGACCTTTACTTGACAAACAAGCAAAATTATATTGTGATGATGTAAGACGCTTACTTGTTTATAAAAGAAAAATTCCGAGAAATGTTGTGGTTGATTATTTAAAGACAATCACCTCTTTTCACCTTTCCATTTATATTCAAAAGCTAGTATATCTACTGCCCGAAATTGTAGAAAAAGGATCTATTGAGCACGAGGATAATTGGAGTATAGTTATCGATGCAACCGACAATAATGAAAGTAAAATTTCAAAACTAGCGAGTGCAGATGCAGAAAATCTAACAAATAGTGTTTACGATTATGTTAAAGCGACGTTTCAAGTAAATGCTGCTTTAAGAAGACTCAAGTTAGAAAAGACGGACTCGTCTAACTTAGATAAGGCACTTGCCGCACTAGCAAAAAAACCAGATGGTTTTGAAATTTATTTTGAAACTCAATGGGATAATCTTTACAATTCTCTTGAAGAAGATGACAGAGAACTTATAAAAGATATGGTAAAGTATGAAGACACCTATTTTGACAAATACATAGAACTTATCGTTAAGGCTCGTGGAACTTATCAATATCGTTACCACGTTCAACTTCTTGACAATTTATCTCAAAAAAATTCTGAACGAGGTTTTATGTCTCAAGGAAGAAGTAAAAAGCATCCAAGGCGTTATGTTTTAGGTACTAGATTACTAGAGACGTTAGTTCAAATACTTGTTCTTGATGTGGAGGATGATCAGTTTAAAACCAAAACCTTATCAATAGAAGAACTTATAGAAAATATAAGAGATAGATACGGTTTGATCATAAATGGTTTATCGGAAGAACGATTTGAAGATGCTGATTTAAACACTCACTTAGCTTTTAAAGAAAATGTAGAAGCATTTAAAATGAAGTTACGTCAAATAGGTTTTTATAATGATTTAAGTGACGCATATATTTTACAAAGAATACGTCCGCGTTACGAATTAAACGATTAAATAAGAATGGATACAATTACCATAAACATATATTACCAAAAGATAATTAGTCTTATTCTAGAACTTCACAGGACGGATTTTAAAAACGCTTCTGCAGGACATTGTATGAAAATTACTGGACTGGGCGCTTTAGAATTAGAATACCTGTGGGATTTAATTAGAAAAGAACATTCGCACTTAGATCTGCACATTGTTTCAGAAAATGAAAAATCAGATGTAAGATATATTTCTGCCACAAAGCTTATTGAATTAAGAAATAAACAGGATAAGCCTTTATTAATTTTAATTCCATCTAACAGTAGAACAGCTGCCGAGGATTCTTACGGTAATGCCACATTTAAGGAGATCTCTCTAGAGGGAATAGAAAATGAGTTAGTAGACACACTTATAGATGAAATACCTGATGATATGTATGAGGTTATATCTACAGATATCATAGATTACTTAGATCCATCTAATTCAGAAGTAATAGATTACCTAATTGCAGTAGCAGAAGATAAGTATAACGAGAAGTCTATTGGTAATAACTTGTTCCATTTATCTCTAATTCCTGATGGGATATTATTAAATCAAAAAGAGAAAATAAGATCTAGGCTTAATTTTAATAGAGAAAGTGTTGAGCTGTTATCTGCGTTCAATAAACCGCTCTATGATCGTATAGCTGATTTAAGATTAGAAAATGATTCTATCCAGAAGGACATTGTTGATTTTTTAAAGAAAGAAAAAGATGCTAAAAATGCTCAGGATATTTGTGAGTCAATAAATGAGAGTTACAGAAACTTAAATTTTAGTAACTGGCCAATACCTGATTTAGATTTCACTCATATCAAATTAATTACAGACGAAATAAAGTCAACAGATTTAAAAGTTGAAGAAGGTACTAATGTCTTATATGCAAATGAGGGTAAAATCGCCAAGCTAAAAGTTCGTTTCCGCACAAATCCTAATCCTAAAGACATCAAAGACTTGAAGTTCTTTAGAATTATTTTGATGGCTGTAAATGGTAGTAATGGAGAAGAAATCACTGTTTTAAGAAAAGTAAAAAACTCAAATTCAAACCGGCCATATAGAGATGTTACTTTGGAGCTCAACCCAAATATAATAGAAGAAGGGTCTTACTTTCTAAAAGTCTTTGCCGAGGATGAACACGCAAATATGCTTAATGATGATGATGAGTTTAGAGATTCCAAAATTCAAAGGGCTTGGGAAGAAGCAAAAAAGGCTGATCCAAATACTCATAAATACGCTTTCCCTTATAAATTAACTTGTGATTCAGACGATTTTGATTATGTCATAGAGGACGTAATCGACCGTGATGAAAACCAGAGAAAAGACAAACTTAATAATGTGTTGCAAGCTTTCTTAAAGTATCGCATTGAGGCACTTAAGAACGATGAAGAATACCATATACCAGAACCATCAGAAACTTCCAATGTTTGGATTAACGATGGAAAGGAAAAACACTCTTCTACATTTCATATTAATTATTCTGACAAGCATAATTACCAAATCAACATTTCAACGAAACTTAGGCAAATAGAAAATAAGTTTCTCTTAAATGCTGACAGCCTAGGTTATGTTAAATGCCAGCTAAAAAGTAATAAACTAGCTATAGGATTTGAGAACATTGAGTTTGTAAAAAGTGAATTAAATGAAATTGTACCTAAGTCATTATTAAAACTTAGAAAAGATGTTTTTGATGCTATTGTTAATTCAAATGATAATGAGGATGGAATATTTGAAACAACTAATTTGTTTATCCACAAGGAAGAGATAAAGAAGTATGTTGAGAGTTATTCAAAATGGACTAGTAAAATAAAAACACAATTAGAATCTGATAACATTGAATTAGAGGAGAAAACTAAACTTAAGGAGTTTTTAATAGAGCTTCAAATGATTGATGTTTCTCGTGTGAAGAGCAAATTACCTGACGGTAGTAAAGTCGAAGCATTATTAGTCTCTCCATTACATCCACTTAGACTTGCTTGGACAATTCAGTTAATAGAAGTTTTTGAAGACTGGGAAAGAAAGACAAGAGAATTCTCTGGCCATAAAGAAGCTTGGTCTCAACATCTTGAAGACTTGTTCATTGGTAACCTATCTCCTGAGAACAATCAATTGGTACTCATTGAACCAATTTCACAAAAAGCTTATAATTATAGTGGTGAGCTATCTTTTGGTTGGGGATTGTATTTGAGTACAATTTCTCAGGAATCAAAAAATGGAATGACATCTATATCTAGGCAGTTACAACATTATTTAAGGTTACTATTTAATGTTACCAAGGATAATTATGTAGAGACAGATTTAAGTTTAAAGCTTGTTATTCGCCACATAAAGAATTATTTAGCGCAACACCCTTATATAGATAAGCTAGTTGTTAATTTATTTAATGCCGGTGACGCAGAAGTATTTTCTAGTGCCTTCGTTGAATTAGAAAAAGAAAAGGTTTTTGAAAACATCAATTACGAAGTCCGAATATTTAAAGGCAATGATAAAATTATAGAGCACGGAGAATCTCTAAAAATACTTATCAACCCAGAATCAAATATTTCTGAAGAAGCAGAAGCATTCTCTCAACCTTCAAGAAATAGATTGTTTCCTAAACTTCGTTTTTCAATAAATAACATTACCGACTTTCTTAAAGATCCATCAAGCTATACATCGCATCTTAGCTTTTTAATTAGCCCATTCCCCATTTCTATAGAGTTAATAAAGCCATCGATAGAAAATCGAAATTTTTTTCTAAATGGATTAATTACAGATTCTTCTATAGTAGTTGATGAAAATGGATCTCAAATAAAATGGAATAGGTTTATTCAAGCTAATCAATTACCTGTTAAATATGATAGCACAGGAACTAACGGTATTAAGTTATTTGAAAATATTCAGAGCTTTGTTAGTAGTGCCTTAGTGTCAAAATTTACCACTTCAATTCCTTCTACACAGCTTAGGTTAAATGATCGAGATAAAGTCCTATTAACGCACTTACACGATTATTCAGATTGGGTAATTACATTTGACAAGAACCTTGGCCCTCAAATTTTTGATCAACCTTCAAAAGATGGTAAAATTCCATTTTTATTAGATTACGTTCCTGGTGAAGAAATACTTGGTATTTCCTCTTTTTTAACTACTCGACCTACATCAGAAGTACTCGGTTTATTGGGACCACACTTTGAAGAGTTTAATCTTGATATTCATAACGAGGAAGATGAACATAAGATTAAAATATTATTAGAAGATCTTAGAGCTGTGAGTAGTTCTTTAGTATTACAATTAAACTCTACAAAAAATAAAGCTTTTGAAGTAATAGGCTCTGCCTTCACAAAACGTGTTTTAGAGAAAAAAGAAATGCTCGAAGATGCTTTCTTAATTCCAATTGATCTTCATCAAAATCTATTTGAAAACCTTCCTTCAGGAAGTAAATCTAGAGCAGATAACCTTTTGGTTTCTATAAACCCTTCTAAAAAGGAAATATCCATTTCTGTAATTGAAATAAAATGCAGAAAATCATTAGGCGAGACAGAAAAGGATGCGCTGCGATTAAAGATGTTAGATCAAATAGAGAACACTATTGAGGCTCTGCGTAACCATTTTGACCCAGAATATAATAATTCATTTGACCGCTTAGATCGCGAGATTAAGAACAAAGAGTTGAAATTGTTACTTACTTTCTATTTAGAAAGAGCCAATAGATATGAATACCTATCCAATAATGCTTACAATCAATATCTTGCATTTATGCAAAAGCTAGATGCAGGCTTTACATTAAGATTTAAAAGGCTTGGTTTAATCTTTGATTTTGCAGCAAAAGAAAGACATAAAAAAACAGTGTTAGATAATGACTCTACCTTTTTCACTTTTGGAGGTAAGTTAATAGATGAAATATTAGACCCTGATTCTGATTTAAATACAAAAAGACTAGAAGAAAGTGACTTTGATAAGGATTTGAACAAAGCCTTTGGGAATAAGAATGAGCTTAAGCCATTTATGCAAAAATTCAAGTCAAAGCTTGAAAACGAGATTGAGACGGATATAGAAGATTTAGATACAGAAGAAACAAGAGAAGAAAATGTTGCTATTGTTGACGATAGTCCTATTGAAGATAAAAGTCCTTATCCAGAACACACCGAGGAGCATATTATAGCTGCGGAGGAGAAAATATCAATGACTAAAGAGGCGTCTAAAGAGCATATTGTACCGAAATACGATATACTAATAGGAAAAACATCGCCGAGTAATCAGTTTGGTATACTTGGAGAAAGTATCCTTCAAAAGAAAATAGCTATTGATCTAAGCGAAACCAATACGATAAGTTTATTTGGCGTTCAAGGTGGTGGAAAAAGTTATACGATAGGTACCATTTCAGAAATGGTATTGAAACAATTTAGTAACATCAACCAATTACCGTCTCCATTAGCAGGAGTAATTTTTCATTACAGCGAAAGTATGGACTATGAGCCTGAGTTCACTTCTATGATTTTACCGAATGACAATGAAAATGAACTAACTAAATTAAAAGCAAGATATGGAGCTGAACCAGACAATATTGAAGATGTTATTATATTAACTCCAAAGGACAAAATTGAAGAAAGAAAAGCCGAGTATCCTTCTATAAAGGTGTTGCCTATAGCTTTTAATTCCAAAGAGCTCAACGTACAAGATTGGATGTTCATACTAGGGGCGATTGGTAACGACTCTACTTATATAAGGCAACTCAAAGCTATTATGAAAGAACATAGGTCAAATATTACAATTGAAGCTCTAACTGAAAGTGTGGAGGCATCTGAGCTTTTAAGTAACTCTCAAAAAGCCTTAGCTAGACAAAAACTTAGTTTTGCACGTGAGTATGTAGATGACGGTTTTATGATGAGAGATGTTTTAAAGCCTGGTAGATTAATTGTTGTTGACCTTAGAGATGAATTTATTGTTAAGGATGAAGCACTAGGTCTCTTTGTTATTATGCTTAATATTTTCTCGGCAGTGAAAAATCTAAATGGCCTTCACTTTAATAAGTTTATAGTTTTTGATGAAGCCCATAAGTATATGGACAATAAAGATCTGACAGGTAATATTGTAACTGCAATACGAGAAATGAGGCATAAAGGGGTGAGTATAATGATAGCGAGTCAAGATCCACCTAGCCTTCCTAATGAAATCATTGAATTGAGTTCGGTTGTATTGCTTCATAAATTTAATAGTCCTCATTGGCTTAAACATATTCAAAAATCAATTACTCAGCTTTCAACATTGACACCAGCAGATATGAGTGCATTAACACCTGGAGAAGGGTTTTTGTGGGCTACTAAAGCAACTGAGAAAAGTATTTCTGCAAAACCAGTAAAAGTTTCAACTAGACCAAGAGTAACAAAACACGGAGGTGGCACTATACAAGCTACAGGTAATTAATGAAGTCAACTACATTAACACATAAAGGAAAAAGGAAAGTCAATCAAGATGTTATTTTAACAAGGAACATAAATCCTGATACGTATTTATATCTCGTTGCAGATGGTATGGGAGGTTATGATAATGGTGAAGTAGCAGCACAAATAGCAACTGAAAGCATACTAACATTTCTATCAAATGTCGATGAGATAACTAAGGAAACTATTCAAAAAGCAATTAATAAGGCAAATCTTGCAATAAGACAATACCAAGAACAACACCATTCACAGATGGGTACAACTCTTGGGGCTATTGTGCTATCAAAAGGTGTAGCTAAATGCTTTTGGGTAGGGGATATTAAGATTTTGCATTATTCAGACAGTAAGTTGCTATTTGAAAGTAAATCTCATAATTTAATAAATGAACTTTCAAATAATGAACCTTTAAATGAAAATTTCAAATCATCTAGATACTCTCATATAGTTACTCGCTCTATACAAGGAGATGTTAAGAAATCTATGATTTCCTATCAAGAGTTTATAACTAAAGAAAAAGATGAGCTTATAATATGTTCTGATGGAGTTCATAGTGTCATTGATAGTCAGACGCTTTTATTTTTAATGAATGATAATAAAGCTCCTAATTCTTTTATAGATACATTAAATCATAGACTTAAAAACGAAGCTATTGATAATGCAAGTTTAATTTCCATATCAGTAAATAATAATGTTTAATAACATCGAAAAATGAAACGAATTATTGACCGTTACATTGGTAATATAAAAAATAGTGATAGTTATGAAGATCTATAAATCAATTCTTTTACTATACTTTGTGATCTTTGAACTCAACTTTCTGTACCCCATCCGTACCCCACAAACTCGATAAACCCTTACAAACAGTACGGTATAACATATTGTATCGGCAAATAACACTACAAAGCTACACTTACTAAAACTCAGTAAACCTCAATAAAATATAGGTTTTTTATTTTGAGTATATAAAAAGATAAAGGTACAGCCTGTCTGTACCTTTATCGCTCAACTTAACAACAACTAATTTTAATTTGTACTAGGTTTAATTTTGAATCTCACCGGTAAAGTCCTCGCTGACATCCCTTCCGGCAAGTCCATCCGCTACACCTTTATAGGCTGGTTTTCTTCCGAAATCACCATCAAAAACATTGGGAGATTCATTTGGCAACCAAAATTCATGTTCATTTTCTTTATCCGAAAGGTTCCACAATGTAATACCATACCGCTGTTCTGCAGGAATATACTCGTTGAAAGAATGTACTACGAATTTATACATATCCGCCTGTTCCAATAATTGCGCCATAGTTGGGGAAGCCGTTCCTAACCTAACATCCAATTCTGAGATTTTTATCAGCTTACCACTTGCTGCTAATTTTTGAAACATTTCCACAATATTTTCTCGACTGGTATTTAAAGAAATATGCATTTGTGTTCCTATACCGTCAACCGTTGCACCTTGACTCTCAATATAATTGGTATATTCAATAATACCATCACATTTGGCAAGACTTGCTTCTAAATTATAATCGTTAATAAATAATACATCTGTAGGGTTACCATATTGTCTTGCAAGATTGAAAGCGGTAACCGCATAATCTGGACCTAAGTATTTTACCCAATAAAAATCATCGTTGGCCAACTCAGCAACATTGCCAGTGCGCAATGAGCCTCCTTCTAACATAGGCTCGTTGACCACATCCCAAGCGAATACTTCATCCTTGTAATGACCTACCATTCCCGCTATCCAGTTTTCCATTGCCTCACCGATAATTGCCGTTTTTTCTTCATCGGTTTTTTCAATAATTACCGGTTCGGAGCCTCCTGAAACTTCACCGGAAGTGAATACAATATCATCAATCGTATAGGTGGTGGCGGATTCACCAAAATCAAAAATGAACCGTATTCTATCATCAGTGGATGGGGTAACCGTTTGCGTTACTTGCATCCAATCCGTTCCTACAGCAATTCCACCAAAATAATCTCCATTGAAATCTTCACTCTGTAATTCAAATTGTAAGGTTGATGGTGAACTAGCCTTTACCCAAAAAGAACATGTATAATCTGTTCCTGAATCTAGAGGCTGTTCAAACGTAAATAGCTGTTGGGCCTCAAAACTTTGAGCCTCTGTGGGGTTGGTAAGTACCATAGCATAGCCAGTATCTCCAAAACCGCCACCTTCTGCACTGACTTCCCTAGTTGAACCGTTTCCATACCCGTTCCAACCATCTAATGTTCCATTTTCAAAGTCTCCATTCGTAATTAGATTCACAAAAGAAGGCTCTGCATCCAAATCCACAACGCTAAGATTATCCACATCTATATAATATGTAACTCCGGGCAAATAACCTAGGTCAAAGGCCATCCCAAAAGTATTATCGGTAAAATCATTGACAGTAAATTTTACCTGTTGCCACTGTGAATTTGTTTGAAACGATTCTGTAAACTCCTCTCCGGTGTTATACCAATCTTGATAAGGATAATTATTTTCTAAACCTGAAAAAGAAATTCTTCCCTGGCCAGGTTGGTCCGATCTAATATAAAAAGAAACTTCATAAGTATTGCCCATAACCACAGGAATATCTGGGGTAATTAATTGCAATTCGAAAGGTTGTGCAGATGCTGCTCCTGAAATTAATTGGACCGCCTGCGAATTTCCTGATAATCCATTGTTTTCTACGATAGATATACCGTCCCCTGAATTAAAAGCGCCCCAACCCGCTAGAGTGCCATCCTGTAAACCAGAAATGTCCAAAGCACTGGAACCACTAGAACCTGGGATTACGGTAGATGCAATTAATCCGTTAAGGTAACTGGCATTTTGATTGGCGTGCCAAACCAAGGTGTGCCCATATACATCAACGCCCGCTTCATTAGTAAGTGCGATGAAATTATCTACAGGTTCAAAATTGATATCTCCTTGGGAATTTACCATTGCGCCATGTTTCATAGCATAGCCAACGGTAACATCATCATAATTTTCATTGACGAGATTTCTGTATTCCTCATCATTGACATATAAATCCATGATGATTCCACAACCAAGAACGAAATCTGTATAAGTTTTTAGAGGGGCATACCTGCTAATTTTTTCCTCAAGCCCCAGAGGCAATTCGGCTTCTGTAATTTGGTCGTCTTCATCCACGGACTCCCATTCCATAATGGTATCGTCACAAGAGAATAGCATCAATGCGCTGGCTACGTATATTATTAATTTTCTATTTTTCATAATTCGTTTTTTATTGTAAAGAATATCTTCTTCCGGTTTTAATATCATTCAGGGAAATCGCTTAAGGCAGGTACAGATAATGGCACGATTCTCCAATTATCGGTATAAACCGCTATCGAAGTTTCCGAGGCAGGAAATACCGTTTCACTTGTACTTCCATTTACACTACTTAAGGGTACATCTGAATTGTTAAAGAAAAAACCGAAATTCTTAAATGCAGCTCCTTCTCGTAATTGGAGTACATCTTCAAAGGTGAACTCACCGTCTGAAAAGGCATAGAAATCGCTTAAAGGAACCGTTACCGTAGTCCAACCTAAAGTTTCAAAGGCTTCTATTTCCCCATCAACAATCCAAGGAATATAATTATAGGTGCCACCTGCAAATTCACCACCGTTGAAATTATTGATCAATAAAATTTGAATAAATCCTGTGCCTTCCCAAGGTTCTGGCACAAAAACATCAAATTGAAATGCTACTGAATCAACCGGAGTTGTTACGGGAATAAATGATGTGTAAGCCGTGCGCCAGCTTTCATTGCCACCGGTAAATACTTCAGAATTTCTATTTGCTCCAGCTCCAAACGTTTCGCCGTTAGCAGGACCGTGATAGACATAATTTCCTTGTGATACATTGCCCTCACCAATGGGTACGGACTGCAATTCATCTTGGCGAATCGTATTACCAAATTCCCCAAGGGCACCGGTACCATCAAAGTTTAGAATGAGACCTCTTCGCACATTAAAATAGGAAGGTGAATACACTCGGCCATTAGCTGTTTCTACCAATAATGATCCTCCTGAATCTGGAATTCCTGACGGTACAGTCACGGTAAAAAATTCTCCATCCTCCTCGTCAAAAATAATTCCATCAGTTACTTCTATGTTCCCAGGAAATATAACTTTTGAAACCTCTAGCAATCCAGTTCCAGATACCGTTATAGACTCCCCAGCATTGGGCAATGTATTTGAAATATTGGTAATAGTGGGTGCCGATGCCCTAACCTCAAAAGAATAGATTGTTTCGGTATCACCTTTTACCAATCGTATCGTATTTCTGTCCATCTCTTCCGCATCTACGGTTGGGGTGTCGCCTGAGATTCGGACCAACAATGAATTTTCCGAAACGTAAACCGTATTGAAAAAGGTTTCAAATCCGTTGATATAAATTTTTGAAAGTCCGGTAAATCCAAAACCTTCAATTCGTAAAAGTTGACCAAGGCGAGCAAAATTGACGACCCTATCCTGTACGGTAGAATTTACATCCTGCAGATATACGGCACTAATTCCTATAGGGCCATTAGCAGCATCGTCCTCTTCACATGCCGTAAAAAACAATCCTACAAGGAACAAGCCTAAAAGAATTGTAGATTTTAGGATGTTATTAATTATAATTTTTTTCATTTCACTTAAATTTTCAGTTAGTTATTTTCAGTCTAAAAAAAGGTCTGTAATACGTTCCTCTGTAAATTCATAGGGTACAGGGGATTGTGCCAATAGTGGATTTTGTACCACCTCCGATTCCGGATAAGGAAGAAGTAAAATACCTTCATTTACAGCACCTACGGCTTGTGTTGTAACATCACGGGTTTCATCTATGTTTACCTCATTAGTAGCTGCGTCATACGTAAATGGAATGACCAATCCCCTTTCTTGGTTATCAATGAAGTTGAGTACCTCTTGTTGCTCGTAGTACGAACGCCTTACCAAATCATACCAAAATTGACCTTCCATACATAGTTCTATTCGTCGCTCTTGGAATAAATCCTCCTTAGTCAATATGGCCAAATCTGCTAAACCTGCTCTTGACCTTAATGCGTTTACATAGAATAAAGCATTTGCATCTGTAGTACTTTCACTATTACCCATAACTGCTTCGGCATAATTTAAATACACTTCACCCAATCGTAACATATAGGTGTTTCAAGCAGAGTTTTGTATTGAAATTGCCGGATTGTCCTTGGTGGAACCCACAACTCCCTTTTTTACATTTACATAGGTATTCTCATGGTCAACCGTGTACCCACCATTTTCCTGATTTATTTCTGGATAGAAATCACCGTCCGCCATCCAGGTTGCTTTACGACGTAAATCATTTGTTTCATAGATTTGAAGCACGTCGTAGGAAGCTCTGGTAAAAAAACCATATGCGGCGGCGTCACCAGTGATTTCAGAATTGAGTGCAAAAAAGGCTTGATGTGCATTACCCACGCCATATTCGCCATTGGGTACCCACTGTAAGGCGAACATGGATTCTTCATTGTTATTGTTCTCAATGGTGAATAGATCCGCATAATCGTCTAACAAGGTATAAGGCCCTTCATCAATAGCCTTTGTAGCAGATTGCAAAGCAAGATTTAAAAGGTCCTGATTGCGTTGACCACTATTTGGGTTGTCACTTAAACCGGCATAAGACAGATAAAAACGGGACAGCATGCCAAATGCACTGTATTTCGTCACACGGCCAGTTTGGCGTGCCTGTTCTGGTAAATATTTAGCTGCATATTCCAAATCTCGAATAGCAAACTCGTATACATCACTCCTAGGACTAGTATTTACAATTGGATTCTGCACCAATTCAGCAGGGTCCGTTGAAATAATGACATCTCCCCAAAGTGAGGCAAGGTACCAATAAGCAGTTCCTCTCATAAACCTCGCCTCGGCAATAAACTGCTGTTTTATCTCCTCATCGACATCACTTTCCTGTATTCCAAGTATAGCACGATTGGATTGTTGAATAACGATGTACAGTGAGCCCCATGCTTCCACTAAGGGACCTGTTAAACCAGTCTCCGTTAAATCAGTAAATGGAAATACATAGTCAGAAAAAGGGGCATATAGGTTATTGGAACGACCATCCCCTAATCCAAAATAGAATTTGTCATTAAAGGAGAACCAAACCCTATTGTATAGAGGACCCGTCGCCGCCAAGAAATCCTGTTCCGATTGGAAAAAATTTTCTTTGGATATCTGGTCTGATGGCGCAATGTCCAGATCATCGCTACAGCTACTTACGAATACGAAAAGCGCTGTAAAGAGAATATGTTTTATAGATATGTATGTTTTCATAAGTTTCTTTTTTAAAATTTAGCGTTAATCCCTATGGTATAAATATGGGGTGAAGGATAACGGGCATTGTCTATACCCGTAAGCAGAACATTCTGATTAATCGAGCCCACTTCGGGGTCGTAGCCAGAGTATTTAGTGAAGGTGAATACATTTTGCATATTGCTGTAGACCTTAAGGTTTTGTAAGCCAAATTTGGACACAAATTTTTGAGGCAGGTTGTAACCTAGGGAGATATTCTGAATTCTTAAATAAGATCCATCTTCCACAAATCGATCGCTATATCTAAAGTTAGAGGTAGAAGAAGCGGAAGAAGCAGCAATCCTAGGCATGTATTTATCCCCACCTACTATTTCCACATTTCTATAGTCATTTGGACCATTAGGGTTAATTAGCGCCAATTCAGCATAACCTAGAGCTGCATTGAGCAAATTGGTGTTTCCACGTGGGTTTTCGAGAAATCGTCTTTGGTAATTAACAACTTCATTACCATAAGACCCGGATAAAAATATGGTCATGTCCAATCCTTGGTATGAAAAGGTATTTCCTATACCAAAAGTAAAGTCAGGTGCAGGGTTTCCAATGTAGGTTCTATCTTGCTCGTTAATAACTCCATCGTTATTGATATCTGCAAATTTGTAATCCCCTATCCAAGTCGCATTCTCACCAATGCTGTTTACATCACTAGGTAAGGGTGTAGGTGTAACTTCTCCGTCAGCATTTCTGTAATAAAAATCAGTTGCAGTCTCAAAACGACCAATGACCTAATATCCATAAAACTGACCTATGGGCTGCCCCACTGCGGTACGGGTAACAATGGTTGTTTCGGAGCCTTCCTGTAAGGTTTCATCTAAAATTCCCGTTTCAGAATTTAACGACAATACCTTGTTGCGGTTCATTGAAAAAACAATATTCGACCTCCAGAGGAAATCCTTTGAATCTACGTTGACTGTGTTTAGGGTAAGTTCAAGACCTTTGTTTTCTAAGGAACCAATATTTACTGTTGGTGCAGCTGTTGAGCCAACTCCACTACTCCCTGCGTAAGCGGGTAATGGAAGTTGTAGTAATAGATCCTGCGTCTTTTTATAATAGATATCGGCAATTAATTCTACACGATTATTAAAGAGTCCAATATCCAGGCCTAAATTACTGGAATAGGTAGTTTCCCATTGTAATTCTGGATTCGCCGTATTTGAAGGTAAAAGTCCCGTTCCTTGATTTGTTGCCGAGGCACCGTATAAGGATGTAAACGCATAATTAGGAACACTTTGAATACCAACGGCTCCCCAACCGACCCGTAATTTCAAATTATTTACGGTCGTATTGTCCTTTAAAAAATTCTCGTTGGAAATTTTCCAGGCCAATGCGGCAGAAGGGAACCAACCCCAACGATTTTCTTTCGCAAAACGTGAGGAACCATCGTAACGTAAGGTGGTGGTTAATAAATACTTATCATCAAAGGAATAGAATGCCCTACCAAAATAGGAGCTTATAGAATTGCTGAATCTAGCGTTATTATTTCTAGCCGTAGTCGCATCACCCAAATTAAGATCAGTAGCTGTATTTGTTAAATATCCGGAACGATAACCAAAGAGGTTTTCAAAACTACTTTCCTGATATTCCTGTCCTAAGATTCCGTTAATGGTACTTTTTCCGATGGTATTATCATAGGAAAGTAAATTGGATATATTATAATATTTACTGTAAGCTTTGGTTCTTGTTCCCTCCCTAATATCATTTTGCAACGCTCCAAAGGTATATGAAGGGTTGAAGGTATATGCATTAGAAAATCCATAATCAATAGCATATTGCGTTTTAAATTTTAACCCTTTGAAAATGCTTAATTCAGCAAAAGTGTTTGCTCTTAAACCAGCCGTTTCATTGCGATTATCTCTAATACTTGCTAGGCCTATCGGATTATTCTGAACAAACTCGTTTGTAGCCGGACCATCAAAGGAACCGTCCGCATTTCTAATCGCTACGTTAGGTGTCTGTCTTAACGCTATGGATATAAGTGAACCATCTGATACCGTAGTGGTTTGCTTTGAATTGTTAAAAGCAAAATTGATACCTACTTTTAAATATTCTTTCACTTGCGTATCAACCATACCTCTAAGGTTAAATCTTTCAAAACCAGAACCAAAGGCAATACCTTCTTGATCTAAATAACCGATTCCCATGGAATAGGTACTTTTTTCGCTACCTCCAGAGATTGATAAATTATGGCTTTGTATAAATGCTCTATTGAACAGGGCATCCTGCCAATCTGTTCCTTCTCCTAGTAAATCCGTCCTAACGAAATCTGGATCACGTTGGACGATACCAAGGTCTGATCTCGTGTTTTTATGAATGGCATATTCCTGTAGGTTCAATAAGTTCAATTTGGTAGGTATTTCTTGCCACCCTACATAAGAGTCCAGGTTAATGGTAGACTCCCCTTTTTTACCTCTCTTTGTGGTAACGATGATAACTCCATTTGCCGCTCTTGATCCATATATTGCGGTAGCCGAGGCATCCTTCAATACATCGAGGGAAACAATATCTGAGGGATTTATGGCCGATAGTGCATTTTGTGACCCGGATCCTGTAGTGTTGTCAATAATTACGCCATCTATTACGAAAATTGGTTCGTTGGATTCAGTTAAAGAACTTACACCTCTAATTCTTATAGACGAACTACCACCTGGCGCACCACTATTTTGCTGTAATTGAACTCCCGCTGCCCGACCTTGTAAAACCTGGTCTATAGATGTGGGCACAGACTGCTCAATTGATTCTGCTGAAACTGAGGTTACGGCACCGGTTAAATCAGTTCTTTTCAATGAACCATAGCCGATTACCACAACTTCATCTAATGAAGAAACATCAAATTCTAATTGGACATTTATGGATGTTTGCCCCTTAATGCCAATTTCTTTTGGTTTATAGCCAACTGAGCTAAATACTAATATTCCATCAATTGGAACATTGTCAATAGTATAATTACCATCAAAATCAGCTGCTGTTCCAATCGACGTGCCCTTTAAAATAATATTTGCAGCAGGAATGGGGCCTTGGTCATCAGTCACCGTACCAGATACTGATATTTGTGCATTGACTTCATTGAAAAAGAGTAATAGAATAATTAAGAATCCTAGATTCTTAATAAAAACATGTTTAAAAAATAGTTTCTTGTTCATAAAAATTAATTTCAAAAGTGTTGTTGGCAATTATTTTTTTGGAAAAAGCGCAATCATCTTTTTTACCACAAAAAGTTGTTAATAGAGGCATTTAGTGGCGGTTTTAGATTGAGTTGTTTTTGATACACAACTTTACTAGGTGATTGCTTTTTTAGTAGATTTTAATTCTATAAAATCTTATGGTTCAAACTTACTGGGTTGCTTATCAAGGCAGTGTCACATTTGGTGCTTGGGAGTATAAATTTTGAAGCATTTCCAATTATAGGGTCGTTATTTTGCCAAATATTCTATTTGAATACTTTTTTTTAGCATATTATTATTGAGCTAATGATTTCAGTATTAACTAGGTTTTTGATAATTGAAATTAGAACTAGAATGCTATATGACCGGAGTTGTTATTTTTGGATGAAATTAGCGAACTTAAAAACACGATTTCTGGATATAATCTTGAACAATTTTACTATTATACGGGTATTTTAATATGAATTTTAACAGACGAACAATCCTCTTCGATTGGAAATTATTTTGTGTTTTGGTTTATATTTTATTCTCCTTCTCCTTTGTTTATTCACAGGAAGGAGTATTTCCCAAGTATCAATTTGAAACGCTAAAAAACAGTCAAACTCAACGTGCTGTATCGACTATTTCACAAGACCAACAAGGTTTTATTTGGATGGGTACTAACGGACTTGGACTAAACAGGTATAATGGTATTGATTATATTTCCTATCAGTTTAATGAATTAGATTCTACAAGTATCAGTAATTCCCTTATCCATAAAACCTTTGTTGATAGTAATAATAGGCTTTGGGTTGGTACTGAGGTTGGTTTAGATCTTTATAACAGGGCGCAGGATAACTTTAGCCATATTAAATTATTAAGTGATAATTTACCCAAAATTAATATTTCTGTCCAAGCAATTTTAGAGGATAAGGATGGGACCATAATCATAGGAACACACCAACAAGGTCTTTTTAGATTAAACCCAAGCACTCTAGAGATAAATGTAATTCCAATTTTGGGCATAGAATATCTCGATAACTTACTGATTAATGATGTGGTCAATTTTGATGATAGAATTTTAGTAGGAAGCAACTTAGGATTATTAGAGTTGGAAAAATCAGAAAGTGATGTAGCTCAACCCCAAAGTTTTAAGACCCAAAATGGAGATTTAGGAATATCTACTTCCATAGAGACCATGATAGTAGATTCTAAAGGTACCCTTTGGTTGGGCACTAGCAGCAAAGGGCTTATTAAAATAGATGGAAATGAAAAGGGTCGTTATCTAATTGAATATTTGAATATTACTTCTAAACGAATTATGTCCATTATAGAAACTCCGCGAAATACCATTTTATGCGGTAGTGAAAATGAAGGAATGTTTGAAATTGATAGGGTGGGAACAATCATTAATCACTATGTCAATGGAAAATTTGAGGCTGGTAACATAAAATCCAATTCTATCTGGGAATTATTCTTGGATCAACAGCAGCGCATTTGGATTTCTTATTATAATAATGGCATTGGTGTTTATGATAGGTTTTATGATAAATTTTCGGATATAGAGAGCGAAACTAATTTTGTGAACTCTTTGCAATCAAGCTCTATTACGGGAATTATTGAAGATGAACAAGATAGATTATGGTTTGGAATGGATGGGGGTGGCATAGATGTCTATACTATAAATCAAAAAAAATTCACACACCTATTAGATGAAAAGAATACTGTTGCTAAAGGTTTGTATGCCTCTGATGTTCAAACACTTTTCAAGGACAGCAAGGGTAATATATGGGCTGGCACATGGAATTCTGGTATTTTCTTTTTGGAAAAGGGAAATCAAAAATTCATCAACTATTCCATTGATAGTACAAAAGGTGAACTGGGAAGCAATAGAATATTATGTTTTTCAGAAGATTCTAATGGTGTCATCTGGATTGGTACTTTTTCTAATGGCATTTATTCTTTCGAGCCAAATACCAAAAAATTTTCCTCCTATATTGAAACACCGTTTAAAGTGAACAAAATAAGCTATAGTGACGTTAGAAGTATTTATGTAGACAGTGAAGACAATATTTGGGTTGGTGGTAATGCAGGACTTTTCAAACTAGTCAAAAAGAACAATAAATTTCAAATAGAATCCCTTGCTCATAGACTACATAATACAGCGGATAGCAAACTTAGTTATACGGGACTTATATTACAAATTTATGAAGATTCATCAAAGAATATTTGGATTGGAACTGATGGCACAGGTCTTTATAAATATGACATGAAAAAAGATCCGTTTAACAGTATAAATCCTGATGGATTCAATAAAGTAACCGTTTCCTCTATCATAGAGGATGAAAAAGGAAATCTTTGGGTCGCCGGTAACAATGGCATATCTAAATTAGTTGTGTCGGATACTTCAGTCACAAACTATTCATTCAATGACGGATTATTAACCAATGATTTTAATATTAATTCTGCCTACAAAAATGAAGAGGGTACGCTTTTCTTTGGGTCTTATGAGGGGGTAAATTATTTTAATCCTGAAAACTTACCTACTAATCGTAATAAATCTTCGATTTATCTTTCTGACTTAAAGCTTTTTAATAAGAGTATTGTTCCTGGAAAAAAGGGCTCACCATTAGAAAAAGTAATATCTCAAACTCAACATATAACCTTAACCCATGACCAATCTGTTTTTACCATTGATTACGCACCTATAGATTTCACAAGACCGGAAAAAATACAATTCGCGTATTATTTGGAAGGTTTTGAAAGTGATTGGAATTATGTTCAGCATACCAGGAGTGCTACTTATACGAATTTGCCTGCAGGTGACTATACTTTTAAAGTCAAGTCTGCCAACAGTGATGGAGTTTGGAATAAAGATTTTGTAACGCTTGGTATCTCTGTACTACGACCTTGGTGGTTTACCAATTTTGCAATTTTCTGTTACTTTTTAATTTTTATATCGGGAAGTTATTTTGTTTTTCAATTTATTAATTCTCGATTAAAAAATAAACGTTTGATTCTTCAGGAACGTGAAAAATACGCTCAAGAGGAAGCTTTGAACAACAAAAAAATACAATTTTTCACCAACATATCACATGAGTTTAGAACTCCTTTAACCCTAATTTTAAGTCCACTTGAAGATATTTTGAATGAAACCACTTTGTCAGATAGAGTTAAAAATAAACACGGCATTATACACAAAAATGCACTGCGTTTAAAACGTTTGATTGATGAACTAATGGATTTTAGAAAACTTCAATACCACGAAATCCCACTGAAAGTCACCTATTTTAATATAACCTTGTTATTTGAAGATATCATTTCTCATTTTAAGGAGGAGGCTGAACAGAGAAATATAGTATTATCCTTAGAAACTACAAATGATAGGATAATGGTCTGGGCCGATCTTAATAAGATTGAAAAAATAACCTTCAATATTCTTTCCAATGCTTTTAAAAGCACCCCTAATAACGGCATAATCACATTGACACTAGCTATTAGAAAGGAATATAATTTTAAATTGAAAGAGGAGGAATATTCTGCTGATGCTTTAGAAATGAGTATCGAGGACACCGGGAAAGGAATTGAATCAGAAGAGTTGAACAATATCTTTAATAGATTTTACCAAATTAAGGAACTGAATGAGCAATATTATGGGGGTACGGGTATAGGTTTGGAACTTGTTCGAAGTTTTGTGGATCTTCATAAAGGTGAAATACAAGTAGAGAGCGAATTAGGAGTAGGAACAAAATTCAAAATATTAGTTCCTTTGACCATGAATCGACTTGATATACCCAATATAGGTAAGTTTAACAAGGTAGTACCCAATATGATTCCATTGGAGAAGGATTTAGCCTTAGATGTTGATAGTTTGATTAGTTCTACTAAGGAGCAAAAAAAATCAATTTTAATAGTTGAAGATAATATTGAACTTGCAAATTACATTAAGGAGGAATTAAAAAGGGAGTATAAAGTCATTGTTGCTGAAAATGGTGAAGAAAGGATTGCAATTGGCCTATAAAAATGTACCGGATCTAATATTAACAGATGTCATAATGCCAATTATGGATGGTATTCATTTTTGTAAAGAAATAAAAAATGACATAAGAACGAGCCATATTCCGGTATTAATGCTAACAGCAAAAGCTTCCTCGGATGATTGGGTTGAAGGTCTTGATTCCGGTGCCGACGTTTATATGAATAAACCGTTTGATATGAAAATCATGAAATCTCATATTAAGCAACTGATCAATAATAGGTCTCTACTCTATTCTAAATACTTAGGTGAAAGTAGTTATGAAATTCTTGAACCTGAAACTAGTTCATTAGATCAACAATTTATTTTAAACGTTATTGCGCATATTAATAAGAACATAGGCGAACCGGATTTAAACGTAGAAAAACTTGCAAGTGAATTTTATCTTAGTAGAAGCCAGCTTTACAGAAAAATTAAGGCATTAACGGGTATTACTGCAAATGAGTTGATAAGAAAAATAAGATTGGACAAAGCCAAGGAGCTCATTGAAAGTACTGAATACTCTATTGGTGCAATATGTGACTTTGTTGGATTCTCCTCCCCTTCATATTTTTCCAAATGTTTCAAAGAAAATTTTGGTGTACTACCCACAGATTTGAAAAATAAATAATGGAAGACTAACAACTCATTTAAGAAAAAGCTCAAAATTTATTCAAGTAATCCAACATTGATAAAATCATCACAACTTAGATAAATATTTCTAAAAATATACTTTGAAACTGATGGATTTAAAATCTCTTAATTGTACCATTTTTTCAAAAGCATTCTAAATCAGGTAACTATTTGTTCACCCTCTTAATTATAAAAGATCATGCTCAAATTTTTTGAAACTTCCTCAAATTGCATTTATAAATCAGGCAAATAACAATACAAAGCTACACTTACTAAAACTCAGTAAACCTGAATAAAATATAGGTTTTTGACTTTGGTCTATTTATCATAATTAAGCGCTATTTAGCCTTTTTTTGTACCTATTTTGTATCCCGCTTTAAATATAAAAGGACACTTTCAATCTTCGATTCATAAAATAAGACCCTGTTCATTTCCTATTAGTTATTGAGTACTTCCTTTAACAAATACGATTAAAAAGACTTTAGATTATGATATAAGTCAGATTTTAGATAAAAAAGAATACCAACATTTGTAGCTTATTAAAGTTAAAAACAAATGATGGCAACGCAACCAATACACACTTTTCATATTCCAGTAATGGGATTAGCCTATACCATAGACAGTCCTATTCGTGTGGCTCATTATGGAATTTCTTCTGTCATTTCCATAATTGATGATGAGCTTATGGAAAAAATGAATGCATTTTACAGTGAAAAATTCAATCTCCCTTATCAAGAAATATCAAAAAAAGTAAAGGACCATCGTGCGGAACGTATTACTTCCTATTTAAATTTAGTAGATACTCTTGTTAAGGAAAAATTCTCCAGATTTAAATCAGAACTAACAGAAAATAAATTAGCCTTAGAAAATTTTATAGCTACTTTGCCTAATACTTCCAGTATAAAAGAAGGACTAATTAACTTAATGGATGAAAGCTATGTTCTAAAGGAAAATATAGAACGCTTTCTAGAAAAGCATTTAAAAGCTGGGGACATTGATGTAAACATCATGACCAAGGTTGATAAGGACAACTACAGTAAAAGTGAACAATTACCTATTGAATTTAACGATGCACATGCATCACTTCGCGGTTTTGCCAATAGTAATCTCAATTCTTCTGTGGTGCTCTCGGCAGGAATGAATCCAAGGTTATACAGTTATTTTGAGAATTTTAAAGACTTCTTTCCGGACAAGAACAACCAGTTGAAAAAGAAGATTATTCTTAAAGTCAGTGATTATCGTTCAGCTACCATTCAGGGTAAATTCTTAGCGAAAAAAGGACTTTGGGTTTCAGAATACAGAATTGAATCTGGTCTAAATTGTGGCGGACATGCATTTGCAACAGAGGGGTATTTACTGGGACCCATTTTGGAAGAATTTAAAAATAAAAAAGCAGAATTAATTCAAGATACACATGATGTTTACGTAAAGGCATTACATCAAAAAGGACTGAATGTCCCTGAGCAGCCTTTAAATTTAAAACTAACCGTTCAAGGTGGCGTGGGCACTGCAGCTGAACACCAATTTTTACTTGAAAATTACCAGGTTGATTCCGTAGGTTGGGGAACCCCATTTTTATTAGTCCCAGAGGCTACATCCGTAGACGAACAAACCAGAACATTATTGGCAAAAGCGAATGAAAAAGATTTGTATTTAAGCAACATATCCCCTTTAGGGATTCCGTTTAACACCCTAAAAGGAACCACAAACGAATACCTAAAACAACAACGTATCGATAACAATAAAGCCGGAAGTTCATGTCCTAAAAAATATTTGGCCTTAAGCAAAGAATTGGGTCCAGAAGGTATTTGTACCGCTTCAAAAAAATACCAAGACGTTAAACTACGGGAATTAGAAGCAAGAAAATTTGAATTATCTAAAAATACCTACGAAAACGCCAAGACCAAAATAAATGAAAAAGCTTGTCTTTGTGTAGGTTTGGCCAATGCCTCTTTATTGGAAAACAATATTAAAATAAAAGGTCAGGAACAGGGAGTTGTAATCTGTCCGGGACCTAATATTGCCTATTTTAATAAAGAAGTTTCCCTTTCCAATATGATGCAACACATTTATGGAAATAGTTCTGTCCTATCCCCAAATTACCGTCCAAATATGTTTATTAAGGAATTGAAAATGTATGTAGATTATTTAAGGAATGAAATGGAAACTATTTCAGAAGAAGTTACCGCTAAACAGATAAAGAAGTGGGATACTTTTAAAAGTAATTTACTTGCAGGAATAAGCTATTACCAAGACTTATTTAAAACGTCAACAGCTGCGGACGGCAAGACTATTCAAAAGGAACTTTTAGTTTATAAGGAAGAGCTTAATGCGGTTCAACTTACTTTAGAAAACTCTTAAAATTTTGATTTTGAAGTACTTGCAAATCTTTTTAAATCGTACAAATAACATCTAAGGAGTTAATGAGGGATTACCCCTTACCTACTCTTCCACGGTATGAAGTGACAAAATTGATATGCCAAATGTTTGTAACCTAAACCCATTAAAATGTTGATGGTAATACTTTGATGGCTTGAAAATTTTTTAAAAGCAATGGCAATTAGCCTGTTAATTAATGATTTTAATATCATCATATTGTAGACCTTCCCTTCACCCGACTTTTTGAATCAAATCGATAGGATAATGAAATATTGAGCTGTGGCACTCGATTTTGCACTTCCAATTCCCTTGTGAAATCACTACCAAATGAAGTCACAATTCTTTTATTAGAGTTCAACACGTCACTATAATTAACGGTCAGGGTATATCTATCATTAAAAATGTTATTACTGAAGCTTAAATTCATGTAATAGATGCCTTGACGCCTATATTGTCCAGTTTCAATAGGACCTCTGTAATTATTTTGCCATTGTAATTTTAAGGACTTGAACAGACTGAAGGTTTGATTAAAGCGACCGTAAAATAATAATCCCTCCCCATTAAAGCTTGCTCCCCTAAATGAACCTACTTGTTTAAAGCCATTGAATGTGGTCTCCAAATAGCTACTCCACCAATTGGTTGGTTGATACGAAACACCTAATTCCAAGCCGTACGCCGTATAGTTGCCAATATTGGCTATGGTCGACGCAAATACCTCTCTAGTTTCCTCACCTACGGTAATGTTTCTTTTTTCCACAAAAAACTCTGTTTCGTCTTTCGTATCCCTAAAATAAAGGGTTGGATTTACTTGTAAGTGGTCAACTATCTTCCTAGAATACGCTAATTCGATTCCCGTTATATATCTTGGATTTATATCTGGATTTCCCACAAAAACATTACGTTGATCCGTGTAACTGGAAAAGGGCACAACCAATTTATAATAGGGTCTTCCTATTCTTCTGGAAAAGCTCAAACTATAACCTCCAAATTCATTGGGGGTATAGTTAAAAAATGCCGAAGGAAAGAAATCGGTATAGTTTTTTCGCTGTTTAACATTTGAGGAATTAGCCGTTATGTCAATATCGGTCACTTCGCTCCTTAGCCCAACCTTATAGGAAAATGTATCCCAAGATTTTGCATATTGGGCATAAAACGCATGAACATTCTCTTGATATTCCGTGGTATTGGTAAATTCGGGAATATTGAAAAAACCCGTACCAGTATCCGTATTTACTTCAAAATCATTTTTTGTTGTACTTAGGGTAGCGAGATAACCCACTTCCAATTCTGATTTTTTTTGTAATGGCAAAACATAATCTGCCGATACTAACCATTGCCTTCGATTTTCTTTATTTAAGATAAAATCCAAACTACTGTTTTCTCCATCTGGGAATAGTGTATTCTCGGTAATCTGTGCATCATCTGTATCTCGTGCAAATTCCCCACTAATTCCTAAGTCTATTTTCTGACCTAAGGTGTCGAGTTCAATAGCATAGTCTGCTCTTCCTTGAAAAAAATTTCCTTTTTGATGTTCTTCTTCAGACCGATTAATTATCGATGTAAGTGCTGTTTCATTAAAGTCTCTGTAATTCGTGGTGTTTTCATTATTGGCTTGAACAGGTCGATAGGTGATACTTCCTGAAAGTGTTTGGTGTTCATCAAGATTTGTACTTCCTCCAACGTTCAATAAAAAATAGAGCTGCTTACGCAGACGTTCTGTAGTTTGCTGGGTACTATCTGGATCGGTTTGAAAGTTATTTAAGGATATTCTACTTTTTCCCAGAGGCTCAGAATAACCAATACCGGTATTCGTATACCAATTGCCATTTTTAGTTGCCCCATTTAGATTAACGTTCGAACCTAAGTTTAGTCTATATCCTGTAAAAAGTTCCGCGCTACCGTTCAATCTCTTTTCCTTGCCTTTTTTGAGAATGATATTAATAATTCCGGCTGCACCCTCTGCCGTATATTTTGCTGACGGATTGGTAATTACTTCCACCTTTGCAATACTACTGGATGGTATGGAGCGAAGAAATTCAGAACTACTGGCAAAGCCACTTGGTTTCCCGTCCAAAAGGATAAGAACATTCCCATTACCCCGTAAGCTCAAACTACCATCGCCATCTACCTGTACCGATGGCACATTCTGCATCACATCTAGAAGCGTGCCTCCTTTGGAAAGTAAATCTTTAGTGACATCATATTCCTTTTTATCGAGACCCAGTTTAATGGCCGAGGTAGTATTCCTGACGGTAACCTCATCTAATTTTGTCTCAGACTCAACTACAAGTTCCCCTAAATCAAAAGTGTCTCCACTATCCGATAAGTCATAGTTGAACTTATTCGAAACCAACCCGACTACCGATATTTCAATACTATACTTATCCTTATCTACTATTAATGAAAATCGACCATCTTCCAAACCTAAGGTACCATAGGTTTTCATAGCGTCTGTCTGGTTTGAAAAAACCACACTTGCAAAAGGAACGGCTAATCCTGAATTGTCAATGACCCTTCCGGATACTTGAACTGATTGGGAAAATAGGTTTAGATTAAAAAGAAGGATACATAATGCTACTAAATAGAATCTCATTTTGAAGGGCTAAACGGTACGATCTTATCCTATGAACATTTAAAAAATAAATCAACAGGGAGTCCAGCAAATTACCCGATTCCATTACGTATCGCCTAAAATAGTGAAAATTAACCAGCACGGAGTCTATTGCGCCGGACTTAAATTACCACAGAACCAATTAGAAAGCAAAGCCCAAGGTAAATATGATTCGGTTATCTTCATTACTCTTATAATATCCAACATTTGCCGTCAAGGCATTAAAACCATTGATGAAAAAAGAGCCCCCGTAATTATTATGCCACTGGGCAGAATCACCACCTTCCGTCCAGACCCTACCATAATCAAAACCTCCGGAAATCCCCATACGAATGGGAACAAAACTGGTCCTAAACTTGGCTAAACCAATACGTAAATCTGTACTTTGATAAAATGCTGTCTTCCCATTAAAGCGCTCGTTACGAAACCCACGTAAACTAGTGTTTCCACCAACAGTAGCTCCATGGTAAAATTCATAGTCACCTCCAAAGTTCATATGTGCACCTAATTTAGTCGCTAAAACGACGATACCACTAGGGTGCAGCGGATAGTCTAACGGAAAGTGTAGGTTTCAGATAACTAAAACTGTTATTGAACTCCTTATCCAGATTAGTTTTGTACCCAGTAGTAAGGTCGAACTGATATCCTCTTTTAGGATAGGCAATTAGTGGGTCTTTATTCTTATACTGGAAATTGGCTTCCCCACCTACATAGTTTTGTGTAGAAAATACATCATCGTCTTGGGCAAAAATGTTAGCGGTAACATTATTGGCATCGTATTCAACACTGATGGACTCTAAAGTGGGACCAACCTCGAATTGTAGTCCGTCATTACGATATACCAGAGAAGGGGAAAAATTCCATTGTTGAATTTTTAAACGGTTGAAATCTCGATCTACAGCATCTTCCTCATAGGCAGTATCGTTACCTGTGCCAAAGTAATTAATCGCATAATTAGGAGTCGTAAACCCGGCATCCAATTTAAAATTCCAATTATAAAATAGATGTGCAAACTCTCCTGTATAATTTACTTCGATTCCACTGGTCGCTGAATAGAACTGCGCAGTAAGCATATGTTTCGATGAAAACGGATTGTTCGCCAATCCTTTTATCGTGTAGGTATCTCGAAACCCGACTTTAAACCCAGCATCTGGATCATAACCTATACTTGGTAAAATCGTATTGGCATTAAGTTTACGCTTATCTGAATCATAATTATTAATGTCATAACTATCCACCAGCCATTTGTGAATGCTCTTCTGCTCAAAGGTGTTTTTTTTGCTCTTGTAATCGTAAACCTTTGCTTTTTTGTTGTTTTTAAAATCGTAAATATCATTATTCTCACCTCCTAAAATCTTCAAATCAATAAGCTGATCTCCATCTCCTTCTAGGGTGAATTCATCTTCGCCATCCAACCCGTACAACCAAATTTCTTTAGTGAGTTCCTTTTTAAAAGTATGCTCGTAAACGACACTATCTTCCTTATTAATTTGAATAGTAGTTACACCTTTAGATTTACGGGTGATTAAAAATTTATCATCATCTTCCGTACCTAAAATGATCTGATGCTTATTTAAAAAATCATAATATTCCTTAGCAATCTCTCCCAATTTTTCACGTCTTGCTTTGAGGGTTCTGATAATGTATTCTACACTTTCATCCTGAACTGCTTCCGGCAAGGTTTTAAAAGCGGCGTCAATGGTTTCATCGGTCAAGGTTGTTTGAATAAACTCCACCTGTTTCTGCCACACTTCCCAATCTGAATTTTTGATGACGGCCTGGTCCAACGGATAAGCTGACAGTGTGAGCCATTTGATACTGCTCACTTCTTCTTCATAGGTCTGCATTTTTCGAAGTAGAATGGCACCGGCTTTAAGAAGTTTGACAAAAACTCCGTCATACTTGGGAAATGCTTGATCGCGATCACGGCGTATGACCTCATACTTAGTAGTGCCATCAGCTTGCTCGTGGGCTCCCCAACGCCATTGGTCAAAATGACGGTCCCAATCCCCAATAAGAAGGTCGGTCAGGCGTTCCTTAAGGTACATGTCTTCATCTACATAATCATTCTTGGACTCACGTAGTTTATCTATTAGGTCGGTAGTACTGATAATATCGTCTGGTTTGCCAAAAAGTTCTAAATCCTTATTTTCATCACCAACGTGGGTTTCTAACATATACAGTTTGTCACCGTAATCTTCATTGAAAATTCCAAGTGGTTCCTGTTTTGGTAGATAATATAATTTAGGTTCCGCATTAAGAATATTAAGACTATCAAAGATGGGGTTCAATGCATAATTGGCATAAGGGTGTGCCGTAGTGTAAAAGTCCTGCACCATATCTTCTGCCACGGTGTTCTCCATATAATCTTCTACGTAATAATCTGCAATACTTGTTTGGATAAAACGGGTTGCGCTTTTACGAACTTCACGTGCGGTATATTCATGCTCATTGTCATCAATCAATCGTAAAGAGCGAGATTGACTACCACCACCTTCAGAAATAGCGTGTACATTACCAGGTAAGGTATTCAAGTTTAAAACGGGTACTTCAATATCTTTGCTGTATACCTGGCGATAATGATCTCCAAAAAACCATCGGTAGAAGCCACTCTTCTGCGTTTCTTTCTTTGTATAAATAGATGCTTCAAAAGTATCTTTATACTTAAAATCTTTATGAAGATTCACTTCATCAATAGTCGTTTGTTGACGTTTTATCGCTTTCTCAAAGAGCTTTTGAGTGGTTCCATCTTCCGTAGCATAAAATTCAACATTAGAGCTATTATCCGTGTACACAATTAACCGAGCGAAACCATGAGTAGCCTCGGTAAAAAGGATTTCATCTTCATCGGCTCTTTTTGCGTTCCTTAATTTTTTTGTTGCGGCACCACTGATGATTTGAGGTATACCATCATCATTGATATACTGTAGATTTTCATCACTACCGGAAACAAAAATAACATCAGGAAATTGTTCTGCCAGCGACGCCAATTGATTACGGAATTTACTTCGTTCCGCACTAAAAAAATCTTCCTTTTGAGTTCCACCAATAGTTTGCAAAAAGTTGCGCTTGGACTCGCTCAATATGGGATGGTGCAACGCCACGATTACGGTTTTGTTCTGCTCATCCTTAAGGTCGTCTTTAAACTTGGCGAAGAAATCTGAACGTGTTTTGATACCACAATCATTATTGATATAGTTATAGTCGTCCCAATCTTCCAAAAACCATTGGGAATCGATCATCAACAGTTCAACATTATCCGTATCCAAATCCTCTATCTCACGAACACAGCCATCATTTGGCCAAAACTCTGCGTTACTGTTATCCTGTATATAGGACTCCATATCATCCAAACCATTGTGGCCAAATTTATTCCACTCGTTAGTGCCGGGAATAAAAATGATATTTCCATTAAATTTTTTCAACGGATCCAATAAAGTTTCCCGAAGCTGCTCCTTAACTTTCTCCCGCTTTTTTTTGTTTTCAGGATACCCCCCTTTTGTAATATTACCTAGCGCCAAAAAGGTCGCTTTGGCATCGTCTTGAGACATCTTGGTAATGGCTTCTAAAATTTCGGTGGAATATTTACTATCATCAACACCCGTATTTCCTGTTAGGTAAAATACTTGCGATACCTCCCTTTCCTGGGCGGTTATCGAACCGATAGTAAGAAATACAAAAAGTAATACATAATAATATTTGGAAAATAATTTTTTCAAAGGACAACTGTGTTTAATGGATAAAAATAAAGTTTGCAAAAATGGACTAAGTTGTAGGTCTATACGTATTCAGTAAATTTTTACAACATTAATTTGAAGAATCATTCAAGGATTAATTACATCACTTGAATAGCTTCAAATAAAAAGAATTTATACTGAAGTAATCAATTTTAAAATAAATATAAAATCAAGATAAGTCTTCATTGAATTGCCCTAACCCGTCCATTAAACATTTAAAAAGCTAAAATACATCTTAGTGCCTTCATCGATTGCCTTCATTCCTCAAAAATTGAACTGAAAACAAAATTTAAATTTCATTAACGAATACAACCTCAAACCTAGGAGGTTCAGGGTAGCAGATTATAATAAAACCTAATTTTATAAATCCCTTAGATAAATCCTTCTCATTGTACTATTTAAAGAATCTCAAATAAGCCTCCGGATTATTCAGGAATGATTTTGTAATGGAATAATGTTCCGTATCCTCTAGGTTAACTTGTTGCATAGAGGAATCGGTGATTTCGTAAATGGAGGCTTCTGGGTAAGCCATCAACATTGGTGAATGGGTGGCTATTATAAATTGGGAAGTATTCGTACTTAAATGTTGCTGAATATAATAAATAAGGGCTAATTGTTTAGAAGGAGATAATGCGGCTTCAGGCTCATCTAAAATGAAAATTCCTCTTTTTTCAATTTTTTCCTGCATTATTTTTAAATAAGCCTCTCCATGGGAAAAACTCTGTAAATCCTGACCATAGTTTTTACGCATATGGTGAAGCTGAAAATTAGCACTATCCTTCATTTCCTTTATAATATGATCCGGTACTTCCCCAACCAAATCACTCATATCGCTTTGCATTTTAAAATCCTGCCGATCAACACTATTAATAAGATCACCAAAATCCTCTGCCCTGAAAAAGAAGCCAATGGACCGCTCAATATTCCATTTCAATTTAATAAAAGGAAGTAAAGCCCTTGCTCCTTCAAAGCAACTTTTTTGATATCCAGACCCATTCATATGCGGAAGTTGTAAACGATATGCTAATGCTTCCAATAAGGTAGATTTACCTGTGCCATTATCTCCAACGATAAAGGTTACCGGTGAAGTTAAATTTATTTGCTTAGCGTATCGAACTGCACTGGCACTAAAAGGAAATGGATGGGTCCTTTCAGTTTCTATTCCAAAGGAAGCTAAATAGGGCATGGACTTTATTAATACTTGTTTAAAAAGCTTTTAATCGTTTACATTACTTTATTGGCCAAATACTTTTGAACTTCATATACATCTATACTCTTATTGAACTTCTTACTTACACTAGGGATATCCTCACTTGAAATCCAAATCTTTAATTCGGCGTCCAAATCGAATGTTCCAGATGTTTCTAAAGAGAAACGAGAGATATTTTTATAGGGCAAAGATTTATATTCAATTTTACTACCCGTCAAACCTTGAATATCAACCAAAATCAATCTTTTATTGGTAAACATAAATACATCCCTAAAAAGAGTAAAACCAAGTTCTACTTGTTCATTATCCACAAGTAACCTAGCGTATTTTTGATTCAATTTCTCAGAGGAAACCTCACTGGCGTTGCCTAAAATTTTATTTAATAATCCCATGAATTAGTAGATACTAAGTTTAAAAGGAGGAATAACAAACATTTTCAAGCTGTTTATTTTGATTTTTTCAATCTCTTTTCTTCTTTCTTTTCTTTTGCTGTTTTTACTGGTGCTTTTTTGACATTTTTCTTTGCGTCTTGACTTTTAGCCATAATCAGAATATTTTAGAGGGTTTACGTTTAGTTCTATTTGGGTTGAAAAATCACCATTTTCTATGAACTTCATAGAAAGATAGTGAAAACTGTAATCATCTTAATTCTTTTAAAATTCATTTTCTTCAATTAACACTAGCGCCCTGAACATTAATTTAACGTTTTATGGGTAGAATGGTACGCTGTCAACCATCCAAAACTATATTTTAAGTGTGTACTTCTGGCTGTAAATCAATACATTATTAGTATGTTTAATGCAGGAAACCTACATTTATATAAATCAATATTATCTATAGAATTTATTTCAATTAAAATGAATTCATTGAATATTAAAACAGCGACCCACTCAACCGACCATAAAATTCAGTGATGTTTAAAAAAATGTTCGAAAAGCATAATGCAATTATGCTATTGATAGAAGCGAAAACGGGATTAATAATTGATGCAAATCAATCGGCCATTAATTTTTACGGATACGAAAAAGCCAGACTTTGTTCCATGAAAATTGATGAAATCAATACTTTATCTTCTGAACAAATTTCTAAAGTAAGAACAAATGCCATAAATGAAGAGCAAAATCACTTTATCTTCCCACATAAATTAGCAAACGGCGAAATACGTATTGTAGAGGTACATTCTTCTCCAATTGAATTTAAAGGAGAACGCATCTTGTTTTCAATTATACACGATATCACCAATCGGAAAAAAGCAGAATTGGCTCTTTTAGAAAGCGAAAAACAGCAAAAAGAAATTAACGGCGCAAAGGACAAGCTTTTTTCAATCATTTCGCATGATTTAAGAAGCCCTTTTACGAGTGTTTTAGGCTTAAGTGATTTACTAGTTGTAGGTGCTCAACATCAAAATTTCGATGAAATAGAAGGTATTGCAAAAATGATACATAGTTCATCAAAAAGTGCACTTGTTTTATTGGACAATCTATTGGAGTGGGCAAGATTACAAACTGGCCAAATGAAGTTTCAACCTGAAATTCAAAAATTGAAATCAATAATTGAGGAAATATTTGAAATACTCAATCCGGCTGCAGAAATTAAAAATATTTCCTTGGAGCATAACCTATCTATTGATATAGAAGTATATGCAGAAGCAAATATGCTAAAGACCATTTTAAGAAATCTTATTTCCAATGGTTTAAAATTTACCCAAGAAAATGGTGCAATACAAGTTCTAGCCTCACATCAACAAAACTTTGTGGAAATCTCAGTATCAGATAATGGTGTTGGAATCAGTAATGATATTCAGGATAGGTTATTTAAAATTGATAATAACATCAGCACTAAGGGCACTGGGAATGAAGTCGGATCCGGTTTAGGTTTATTACTCTGCAAAGAATTTGTTGAAAAACACGGTGGGCGAATTTGGGTTGAAAGTGAAGTAGGAAAAGGAAGTACATTTAAATTTACTTTGCCTTTTCTCGAATCTCACTAATTAATAGATATTTGACATTTAGTACCCTTACTTAAAGCATCAAACAACCATCAAATAAACCGTAACCTAATTTGTATTACAAACAGCTGGGTAAAACACCTTAACTTTGTAAAATAATTGCAATGCCATTTTAGATGGCAACCTTCTAAAATCAATACTAAGCTTTTGACCAGGGTGTAGAATACCAGCGTGTTCTCATCCACAAAATTCCAAACCCAATATGTTTAACTTTTTTAGTAAAAAAGAATACTTAGTAGATCACCTTGATGGTTTTGTGGACATTCATAATCATATTCTTCCTGGAATTGATGATGGAGCAAAAACGGTTGAAGACTCAATTCAGCTAATAAAGGCCTTTGGAGAATTTGGAGTAACTGATTTTATCTGCACTCCCCATATAATGGAGAATTATTATCCAAACGACCCTACAAGTATTCATACCTCCCTTGCCTTATTACAAAATGAGTTAAAAATGCAAGGAATGGAGTCTATTAAAATATCAGCAGCAGCAGAACACATGATCGATGCTGGTTTTGAGAAACTGATGGAAACCAACAAAATGATGCCCTTAGCTGAAAATTATATATTGATTGAAATGTCCTATTTACAACCCTCCATCAATTTTGATGAAGCGCTTATTAAAATAAAGGAAAAAGGACTCTTTCCTATTCTAGCCCACCCGGAACGGTATGTGTATCTTCACAATAGACCCAATGAGTACAAAAGATTAAAGAAGAAAGGACTCCTTTTCCAAACGAATATCCTATCCTTTACTGATTTTATGGTAAAGATGTTCAAAAAATAGGCACAAATCTTTTAAAAGAACAATTGATAGATTTTATCGCATCAGATATTCATAATATGAAACAATTCAAATTATTAAAAGAAACTGAAATTAATTCTAAACAAGTAAATCTGATCCTTCCAACATTAGAAAAGACAATTTATAATTTTAAGTATTAATAGTATTGTGTTGATTATATAGAAACACTTTTGTGTCAAAAAAAAAAATTTCTTTCTGCTAACAAAATACGGTATACCACTAATCGTATTTGCATCTACAAATCTTCTAGTCAATTAAGTATCTAAAGATATTTTCTTTAAATAATGAGTAGCTTTTTAAGGCTTACAATATTTGTTAAAAAAGTTTAAAATAAATTGAGATTTGCGTTCTGTTCCTCCTATATATCGAAAATTTAATCACCTAAGTCTCAAGCAAGGAAGTACTAAAACAAGCTTTGCAATTAGTTAGTGAAAATACTCCTAACTTGTGCGCTTGTATCCTAAAATTCATTCCAGTATCATGAGCCCTATTAATAAAAAACCTGAGAAGTCAAATTCTCAGGTTTTACATACAACATTTATGGGATTAGTACTAGTGCTTTACAAGCAATTTAGTCACAAGAGGTTTAGCTTCATTAGCAATAAACACATACACAGAATAAATTCCATCATTTAATATAGCAGTATTAATTGTGTAGCTACCATTATCCATATTTAATTCCATAAGGTTATAACTTTGAGATAATCTCCCACTCAAATCATATATATAGATACCCAAAATATCATTGTTCTCAACCAAGTCTAATACAACTTCAGTTGAATTAACTGCTGGATTTGGTGCAATTATTAAGCTATTTTCTTCAGGGTTTTCCAACGGGATGTTATCATTAATTAAAATAGTAATGACAGAACTATCTTCAAGCCCCTCCTCATCTACAACGGTTAGCGTAACTTCAAAAGTACCAGGCAATTCAAAAATATAGGTAGGATTTTCAAGAGTAGATATATCTCCAGTTCCAAAATCCCATAAATAAGATACGATGGTCGAATCATCTGTAGAATTGCTTGAAGAAAATTCAATTTCCAACGGTGCATTCCCTTCCAGTACCGAGGCAGATGCTGCCGCAATAGGAGCTTGATTTACAACCAATGGTGATACGTTTACTAAAACCTCGTCGAAGCCTACATCGCCCGTATCGTCGGTCACGGTCAAACGAAATATATAAGTACCCTCCACTAGATTAGATACAGTAACTTCCATGGTAGTGTCATTGCTCAACAAAGCGGTTGAAGGTCCGTCAACTTGTGTCCACGCATATGTTTCTATCGTTCCATCCGTATCTGAGGCCGTTCCTGTAATTAAAGTAGTATCCTCAGGCAATGTCAAGTCGATATCCTCACCAACAGAAACTGTTGGGATTTCGTTATTTGTTGCGGATAAGACATTTACCGTCACTTCATCAAAAGCAGTTGCACCGTCGTTATCCGTTACCGTCAACCTGAATATGTATGAACCTTCTATCAATGTTGATATTGTAACATCTGAGGTCGTCTCACCGTTCAGCACAGCTACCGATGGACCCTCAACTTGTGTCCACTCGTACGTTGCTATCGTTCCGTCCGCATCTGAGGCCGTTCCTGTAATTAAAGTAGTATCCTCAGGTAATGTCAAGTCGATATCCTCACCAACAGAAACTGTTGGGATTTCGTTATTTGTTGCGGACAAGACATTTACCGTCACTTCATCAAAAGCAGTTGCACCGTCGTTATCCGTTACCGTCAACCTGAATATGTATGAACCTTCTATCAATGTTGATACTGTAACATCTGAGGTCGTCTCACCGTTCAACACAGCTACTGATGGACCCTCAACTTGTGTCCACTCGTACGTTGCTATCGTTCCGTCCGCATCTGACGCCGTTCCTGTAATTAGGGTAGTATCCTCAGGTAATGTTAAGTTGATATCCTCACCAACAGAAACTGTTGGGATTTCGTTATTTGTTGCGGACAAGACATTTACCGTCACTTCATCAAAAGCAGTTGCACCGTCGTTATCCGTTACCGTCAACCTGAATATGTATGAACCTTCAATCAATGTTGATATTGTAACATCTGAAGTCGTCTCACCGTTCAGCACAGCTACCGATGGACCCTCAACTTGTGTCCACTCATACGTTGCTATCGTTCCGTCCGCATCTGAGGCCGTTCCTGTAATTACAGTAGTATCCTCAGGTAATGTCAAGTCGATATCCTCACCCACGGCAACGGTAGGAGTACTATTTGGAATTTGGCTAACGGAAATACCTGAAATCTTTGGGTCACCTGTCACAGCAGTTAAGGTAATGGTCAAATTTCCATCTTCCACAGATATGTTTGTAAAGCTTTCAACAATAGCTGCAGCAGGTCCTCCTGCTCTTTCTATGATATCATAATTAGAAGCTATCCCTTGTCCATTTTCTACATCAATATTAAAAACCCTTGACCCTATACCGCCTGGATTATTTCCAACGCCAAAAAATATTTCAGCAAAATGTAAATCCAAACTGTACTCTCCAGGCAAAAGAGGAATTTCATAAATTAATGTCCCATCCGTATCATAGCGCTCTGTTTCATATAAAAGGTCATTTTCCGTATTTGCTATTTCAATACTAGCTGAAAATGCTTCCCCATCTATAAAGTATTGATCAGCACTCCATTCCTTATCCCTAAAAACAAATGAGGATCCACCTGCATTGATATTAACAACATCGGAAACAGGCTCAATCACCTCCACCAGAACTTCATCTGAATTTGTTTGTCCCTCATCATCCGTTACCGTTAATCTAAAATTGTAGGTGCCGTCAATCAAATCGTTAACGGATAATTGTGCTTCATCAATGTTTAATAACGTGGCTTGCTCTGGTCCAGCTAATTGTTCCCAAAGATATTGTACAATACCGCCATCAGGATCATAAGCTACCCCTGTAATTGTAGTAGATGTATTGGGCAACAATAGTTGTTGATCATCACCTGCATCTACCACAGGTTCACTATTGGAAGAATCACCAAGGAGCTCAATGGCCGTAATTTTTGCTCTATCTATTATATTACTAAATACCAAAGTCAAAAGTTCATCCTGTACATCAACAACAAAAGACTCACTAGTTGCGGTATTAGCCCCAGCTTTGGCGAATATATCGTAATTAACAAGCTGTCCTTGACCATTTTCAATATCTACATCGAATATTCTAGCACCGTTAGTCGTATGAAAAATTTCTGAAAAATATAAGCGAATGCCATACACTCCATTTTGGGGTACAGGTATATTATATACCAGTTCCGCGTTGGAAGACCCACTACCCGAATTTCGCTCTGTTTGAAAAATTGCATCGTTTAAGGTATTAGCTATTGCTGTGGTAGAGTTAAAAGTTGCTCCATTCTCAAAGAATTCGTCAGCTATCCAATTTTCTGCATTGAAAGCTACTAAAGGGCCCCCTGCATTGATTCGTAAAAGAGTACTAAATTCACCAACTACCATGGTAAAGGAAGTGGTATCCGTTAAATTTGATGAATCTGTAACTACAACCTCTACTTCATATTCACCGGCTATAGCTGTTAATGTTCCTGTTATTGCTCCTGAGGCCATGTCTATACTTAATCCATCAGGTAATCCAGACGCCATGAACATTAAAGTATCATCGATATTACTATCTGTTGCTACTATTTGCAGATTTACCTCACTTGCCAGATTATAAATTTGCAGACCTAGTGTCTCTAGAACCGGTGCAATCCCATCCTGAGTGTCAATAACCGTTGTGTTTTCATATATTCTGGCGATTCTATTATCCCAACCTACGGAGACTACATCTAAATCCCCATCGTTATCAATATCTGTAACTTGAGCACTATCATGATGATCAATTCCATTACCACCTGCATCTAATTCCTGTTTTATCCAAGTTCCACTGGCACATAAATCATTCTCGAAAGCAATAAGTCTATTGCTACCTTTCCACTCCCCTACAATAATATCTTGATCGCCGTCCATATCCATATCCACAGCAAAAACACTTAAACTACCATTGATATCCGTAGCTAAAACATTTCGTTCCCAGGGTTGGGTAGGGTCCGAGGGTGCTTTAAACCACGAAAATTCCAATCTAGCCGGACTACTACTGCCCAAGCTTAACTGTCCAACGACGGCATCCAATCTACCGTCACCATCAAAATCAGCTAATTGTGATCTGTCAGGTGTCGTTATATAGCTGATGCCCGTGTCGAACTCTGTCCAAGTTCCATTACCCTCATTTCGCAGCCAATTGACACCTTGGAATAAATCTAAATCGCCATCCCCATCAATATCTCCGCTTCTTATATCTTCACCTGCTGAGTCCGGCCCTATATTCACAAAAGACCATTGGGTATTCACGGGATCTGCCGGTACGGTCAATAACTGAACTTTGATATTACCAGTATTTTCCGCTCCGTTCCAATTAATAGCCATTTGATGCAGTCCATTATTCGTAAAAGGTCCTGGAGCAATCCCAGCTAAGAAAGGTTCACTATAATCCTCATCTCCACTTGGTATATTTAGACGAACGGTAAAGTTACCTGTACCATCGTTTTCTGCCCAAGCCATATCCGATCCTTCATAATCACCTTGTGTACCCAAAAGGTCCATATCTCCATCATTATCAAAGTCATAAACATAGGCTACATTATTAAAAGGGGCTCCTATTGTATTTTTAATCCAATCACCCGAAGCAGTTCCAGGGTTCTTATACCACCAAGCTCCAGTAACTATATCTTTTAAACCATCTCCATCCAAATCGTCATGGGGAAGAATATACACCGATCGCCAAGCTAATTGTGTAGTTTCATCCTCTAGATAACGAACTTGCCATTGATCAGGGAAATCCGTATCGTTACAAACCTGCTGATCGGTCACGTTAACCATCACCTCATCAAAAATACCCGTGGGGGTATGGTTGGCATTGTAGAGTTCAACACGTATGGTGTGCATACCTAATGAAAGATTGTCAAATACAATGGGATCATAACTATAATGAGGGGCCAGGGTATTTTGATCATTATCTACCGTATAGTGCACATGTGTCATACCTGATCCCATCTCACCAATCGCCCAGTTTTCCACCGAAAAGCTGACCTCAAATGGTTGGTTTACATCCCAACCTTCAGAAGGTGATAAAATCTTAATGTTAGCATCACTGGGCAACGTACCAGGTCGCAACAATTCTATTGCAGATACCTTAGGACTATTCGTTACTGCTGTAAATGAAATCGTAGCGAATCCGTCGTTCACCGCAACGTCCCTGAACTCCTTGATCAGTGCCGTGGCGGGCTGCGTCTCGGAAAGGATGTCGAAATTGTCCAGTACCGTGACCCCTTCGATCGATACATCGAACACCCTGGAACCGACTCCCCCGGTGTTCGTCCCTACACCGAAAAATATCTCGGCAAAATGCAGGCGTATATCGTAATCTCCAGGTTCGGGCGCAGGTATATCATAGGTGAAGGTTGCCATAGCGCTCGCTTTGGTATAAAGTTTCGTCGTCGGTTCCAGAAATTACTGGCGAATTAACAAATATTGAACCACTTGAAAAATGGTCGTCGGCCGTAAAGGTCGTATTCCCCGAAGCTGAATATTCATCACCTCCAGCGTTTATTCGGGTCGCCCCAAAAGTAGAGAATGTATAACTCCCGGACACCACCGATAGGCCCGCCAAGTTCTCCACTCCGGAGACGCTCAAGGCATAGGGGACGCCGGACGTTAATGCGGTGGTCTCCAAAGACACCGTTCGTCCGTCAGATAGCAAGGTTGCAGATGAGATGGCAACAGCATTATCTATGCTATAGTTGGAAATTTCTTCGGCCGTAGCTGCGGATATATACTCGGAAAATTGAACAAGTACATTACCGGTATCCTCAACTTCCACCTCGTTTACCAAGGGTGGGGTACTATCCGAAGAAACCCCTGCCCCGATAAATTCGATATAGTTGATATCGAATATACCTTGACCGCCCATTGTACTTTTAAAGACGAAAAAGAGATCGTTCTTACCGGAAGGAGGGGAAATATTAGAGGTGACCGATTGCCAACTGTTGGCCCCGCCCGTAGCCGGCACTTCGGTCGTAGAGACCAAGGTTCCCGTAGGACTACCTACCCTTAATTCTATTGTACCCCCGGTATTTGCCGATGAGACTTTATATTTGACACCGGTCATGTTTAACAGATTCCTTCCCGAGAAGGATATGAAGCCATTGTTATCCACTCTCACCGCTTCTAGGCCACCTTCCAAGATATCCGTATTATCTATTATTGAGGTACCACTTTCGGTATCGTAAAATTCAGCTTCCCTTCTTTTTGGGT
>CAWJFH010000006.1:0-129608 GCA_963842105.1 uncultured Flavobacteriaceae bacterium | reverse complement strand
TAGAAATTATTAAATCAACTAACAACATAAATTAAGGTATGAAAAAAGTATTCATAGCGCTGCTCTTGGGCTTTGCGCTTGTTATTGTCTCATGTGGTGGCAATAAAAGAGAGGGCGAGCCAAGAGTATTGGTTTTCTCCAAAACAATGGGATTTAAACATGCATCCATTCCAGCCGGAATCGCTGCCGTTCAAAAATTGGGTCAGGAAAACGGTTTTGCCGTAGATACCACCAAAAATGCAGACATGTTTAATGAGGAGAACCTTCAGAAGTATGCTGCCGTTATCTTTTTGAGTACGACAGGTGATGTTCTGGATTATCAGCAACAAGCTGCCATGGAGCGTTATATTCAATCAGGTGGAGGTTACGTTGGTGTACACGCTGCCGCTGATACGGAGTATGATTGGCCGTGGTATAACCAATTGGCAGGTGCGCAATTTTTAAGCCACCCAAGAGGTACGCCTAATGCGGACTTCATCATTAAGGATAAGAATTTTATTGCTACTGAATTCTTTACAGATACGGTTTGGAACAGGGATGATGAATTGTATAATTATAAAAGCATCAATCCCGATGTAAATGTTTTGATGACTTTGGATGAGTCTTCGTACGAAGGAGGCGAAAATGGGGATAATCATCCTATCGCATGGTACCATGATTTTGATGGAGGTCGTGCATTTTATACAGGAGCAGGTCATACGGATGAAAGTTTTTCTGAGGATTTATTCTTGAAACATTTATTAGGAGGAATAAAATATGCCATAGGGGATAATTTGAAATTGGATTATGCTAAAGCAACTACGCAATTACCACCGGATGCCGATCGTTTTACAAAAGTGACGCTTATTGAAGGTGAGTTTTTTGAACCTACAGAAATGGCCATATTGCCCAATAATGATGTATTGGTCGCACAACGTAGGGGAGAGGTGATGTTGTATAGTGAAGAAACCCAAAAACTGACCCAAGTGGCAAAATTGGATGTATACAGTAAAACCTTAAATACACCAGGCGTAAATGCAGAAGAAGGGCTTATGGGTTTACAAAAAGATCCAAACTATGCTACCAACAACTGGATTTATTTATACTATGCACCAACAGGCGATAAATGGATCAACCGATTATCTCGTTTTAAATATACCGCTGGTAATTTCGATATGGCCTCTGAGCAGGTAATTTTAGAAGTTGACACCCAACGTGAAATTTGCTGTCACACCGGTGGATCCATTGCTTTTGGACCGGATAATTTGTTATACTTATCTACTGGGGACAACTCGACCCCATTTAATGAAAAGGATGAGAAATACGTAAACAATGGTTTTGCACCTTTAAACGATACTCCAGGTCATGAGCAGTTCGATGCCAGACGTTCTTCTGGTAACACCAATGATTTAAGAGGGAAAATACTTAGAATAAAAGTAAACGAAGATGGTAGTTATTCCATTCCTGCAGGCAATCTTTTCGCTGAAGGAACTGAAAAAACAAGACCTGAAATCTATACTATGGGTCATAGAAATCCGTACCGTATTTCGGTGGATGTAAAAAGAGGCTATGTATATTGGGGTGATGTAGGTCCAGATGCAAGAGCGGATAGTTTAGATACAAGGGGACCTAAAGGTTATGATGAAATGAACCAGGCGAGAAAACCAGGGAACTTTGGTTGGCCTTTGTTCATTGCCAATAATTTACCTTATCGTCAATACAATTATGAGACAGGTGAATCTGGAGAAAGTTTTAACCCAGAAAAACCGATCAATAATTCAAGGAACAATACTGGTCTAACGGAGCTTCCTCCAGCGGAACCAGCTTACGTTTATTATCCGTACGAAGAATCTAAAGATTTTCCTCAAACGGGTACAGGTGGTCGTAATGCAATGGCAGGACCTACTTACTATTCAGATTTGTATGAAGGCACTGAAAAATTACCAAGCTACTATGATGGTAAAGTAATTATTTACGATTGGATGCGTGGTTGGATGTTCGCGGTTACCTTGGCAGAAGATGGTAGTTATAGTAAAATGGAACCTTTTGGACCCGAAATCAAATTCAACAACTTAATCGATATGGAAGTAGGACCAAACGGTAAAGTGTACGTGTTGGAATATGGTAGTGGATGGTTTTCTCAAAATGCGAATTCTGCTTTGGGCTATATTGAATATAATGATGGGAATAGACCTCCGGTACTTGACAATCTAATGGTAGATGAAACTTCGGGTAAATTGCCACTTACAGTAAATGCTTCGGTTGAAGGTAATGACCGTGATGGAGACGCCAGTTACTTATGTGTGGGATTTCGGTAATGGAGAAACCAAGGAAACTACCGAACCAGAGGTTAGTTATACGTATCAAACTGGTGGTGCATTCAAAATTAGTGTTACCGCTTCGGATGATAAGCAAGCGACAACCACTAGTGAAAGTGTTGGCGTAGTACCCGGCAATTCAAGACCAGAAGTGGAAGTCGTACTAACCGGTGATAAACCAGGCATTTTACCTACCGGGACAGAAAATCGGTTATGAGGTAATCGTAAAAGATGCAGATGAGAATGACAACATTAACAAGGATAATATTTTTGTGAGTGTTGATTATATGGAAGGTATGGATAAGGTGGCCATGAATATGGGGCATCAACAAGTATCCGCTGCAGTAACAGGTAAGGCTTTGACACAAGCGATGGATTGTAAAACGTGTCACAAAGAAGCAGAAGCTTCCATTGGACCTAATTACAAAGACGTAGCGATGAAATATAAGGATCAGAGAAATGGTCTTAGTTATTTGCAAAGAAAGATCGTTGCTGGTGGTAGTGGTGTTTGGGGAGAGGTAATGATGCCTGCTCACCCAAAAATCACCTCTGATGAATCTAGGCAGATAGCCATGTACATAAGATCATTGGCCAGTGATGGTTTAGAGCAGAAATCCTTACCTGCTAAAGGAACCATTACTGCAGAACCTTCAGCTCCTGGTAATATGATGGTGATTACGGCAAGTTACACGGATAAAGGTGCTGAGGGTACTATTCCTTTAACCGGCTCAAATTCTGTTGCCATTCCAAGTAACTCTATGAAATTTAGTGAGGCTGTAGGAAAAGAAGGTGCTAGTCTAATGTCCTTTAATGGGATGAACCTATTGCTTTTAGATAAAAAGAAAGGGTGGTTTTCTCTTGATGGAATCGATATGTCCAGGTTAAAATCAGTTTCCTTAACAACTGGCTGGCAAACAGCTCCTAAAATCAGCTTTAATTTTGAAGTTCACGAAGGAAGCGCAGATGGCCCCTTATTAGGAAAAGCTACGATGGGTCCACAGGCAGAAGGTAGTCAAGGTGGAATGGTGAACATACCACTAACCGGTAAATCTTCTGGTGGTCCAAAAACCATTTATATAACCTATGCAACGGAGGAAGGTAAGGACCCTTCTATGATTGCCTTAATGGGTGCAACTTTTAATTAAGGATTATAATGTATAAATTAAAAGCCCGCTAAATAGCGGGCTTTTTTTATGTAGAGCAAAATGGTACTTCTACTTATTTTATATTTTCTGAAATAGCTGTACCAATAGCCATCAACAACTCCATTTCTTCTGTAGTAAAATCATAAGGTACAGGTTTTGCGATTCCTATAGTTCCATACAATGTGCCACTGAGTATCATTGGAGCTGCTAAAGAACCTTCTACTTTCGTATCCTTCGCTGAAGGCCGAGCTACCCCGGAATCGTCCGTTTGTAAATTACACATCTCTACCGGTTTCATTCGTTCTGCCGCAATACCTGCCATACCTTTTCCAATGGGAATGGTGGATAACTTCGGAATTAAAAAATCAGGAATTCCTATTTGTGTTTCGAGTTGTAATAGTGAGGTGTTCTTATCTAAAAAGTGTAACGTTCCAGTTGAACACGAAAAATGTTCCAATACAAATCCTAATAAATCATTCCAATTAGGATTTTCTGTTGTCAATTCTTTGGTAATTTTTAAAGGTACTTCCATAATTACTTCAGTTCAATACATATTTTATATTCGAAAATGCGATAAAATACTTGATTGCCCTAAAGGTACAGTTAATGTTTATTTTATAAATATTCCTTAAGCTACTTTTGTTCCCTTAGGCGGTTTACGGTAAGCGTAATAGCCTAAAACTGCATTGATAGCCTTTGCAATGGCCATTCTTATTGGAAATAATTCTTCTCCCAAAGACTCATCGATAGACCTTAATTGCATATAATAATTACTGATCAAGGGATAATCCTTTTTGGTAGCTAATAGTGTTTCTGCCTTTGCGACGGCATCAGGAATTCCTTCCTTAATTGGTTTACAGGTAACCAATACCGGTTTGTCATTTTTGTGCAGCATAGCGGAGAAACCGAATAACCTACAAATCAACCCACGATGCTCATAATCAGAACAAAACCCTTTCGCATTCGGCGCCATGATGACATTTAGAACGGGACATAAAGTAGTTGAGGTGTCATTGTTCAGTTTTTCTAACCAGATTTCAGCTTCGCCCTGTTTAAAAAGATGATAGGCCAACGGAAGAAATTCTAGTGCTGTGGCGTTAATATCAGGTTTTGAACAACATTTACCGCAATTGGGCATACATCCTAAACCTGTGGATTTTTGAAAGGATCCCACTTCCTTTTCCAATTGATAGAAGACACGTTCTACCGCTCGGACTTTATGGTATATCGACAAAGTATAAATTAGGTGGGCGAAGGTAAACTAAGTTTGAATACATTGCACATGTGTACCTGAAATTTTGAATATACTATTTTAAAATCGTTCGGTACGTAACTTTTGGGTGGTTCCGTTAGTTGGTTGTATTATGGTAAAGTCAATCACACCTAAGATTTGTTCTTCATCGGTAATTACCTCCACTTCCCATTCGCCGGGCTTTACATTATTTTTATAGGTATATCCCCTAAAGCCGCCATTTCTACCTCCCGTAATATCATAGCCAATTTTATCCATGACCTCCCATTTTCGGGTAGCCTCGTCATACCATTTCCAGCGATGGAAAATTTGCTTCTTTAAATCGGTTGGAGCAAAGACCGAAGAAAAAATATAAATATTCTCTCCAGGAGAATAACTGAAAGCAGCTTTATGCTTTCGCCAGAAAACAAAGGAATCCTCAGCTTCATAGGAAACCAGATAGTCGTTATCTTTCAATTCAATGCTATGGGCAACGATACCTTTGTCCAATGCCAAAGGTACAGGTGGAATCAACCGTAAGAAGTAAAAGAGATTGATGATCCCATAAATGAGAATTATAAGTCCCATGAGTTTTCCTAGGTGCACTTCTCGCCGGGTACTGGGACTTTCGGCATAGATGATAAAAACCAAAAGTAAGGTTATGCCAAGGCTCAAACCCCCGGAGATTAAAAAAATGGTGGTATTCAATTCCTTGATAAATACAGGAATCATAAATGCAAAAAAGGTAAAGCTGATAAAAGAATAGACGCCAAACTGCAGGTATTTATTGGATATCCTCTTTTTTAAAAACTCATTGGCAATAAATAATAAAATAAGAATTACAAAGAAGGACGCTGTTTTTGATAAGGAAACACTTCGGGAAAAGTAAATTACATAGGCACTGGAAAGTCCCCCAAAGAAAAATTGAATAGCCAATGGTAAATATTCTTGATAACGCTCTAGCAGAGTATTCCTCCATCTGCCATCATCCACCATATTGTACAAGTATAGTGTAATGGATAAGGAAGTCATGTGAACACAAAGGATGATTAAATCATAAGTGCGATCAATTCGGCCCAAGGTGAGACTATCAAATATAAAACCACCTATAAAAAATAAAATAGGAGCATATTTAGAATGTTTTCTAATAAAATTCCTGAAAGCACTATTTCGAAACCGTACTAGTGTCCTCTTCATTTTAAGATTTAAATTTTGGACTAATGTACTTCAATTTAGATAATCAGGTTAGCCATAAAAAAGCATTGTTAATTCTATTGAAACTTATATTAAATTCCTTAATTCAACAGGTTTATGATAAACCTACCAATCGTGGCTAGGGTATCGAAATTATTCGTCCTTTTGTTCGCTGTAGATATAGAAATTAGGGTCAACCGTTATTTCTTTTAATCCTTTAGGGATAGAGGTCATCTGCCATTCTTCAGTTGGTTCTATCCAAATTTCTTCATCATTGGTAAGCATCCGGACAGGAATAGTGAAACCATCCACAACTTGTGTAAAACGATAGTGTAATTCATCTTCTGTAACCTTGTACTCTAAAACGGGAATATCCGTAGTTCTTAGATATTGGTTAAAGAAAGGACGTAAGTCTCGCTGTAATTGCATACTGATGTAATGCTCAATCTCATCAGAAGTAACCGTTTTATGGTAGAATTCTGTATTTAATCCCCTCAAGATTTGACGCCACTTTTCATCATCGTTGGCAATCTGCCTTAGGGTGTGTAGCATAGTAGATCCTTTTGGATACATATCGCCACTACCTCTTGCGTTTACATCGTAAACGCCAATAATCGGTTTGTCGTTTTTAATGTTTTGACGAACGCCCTGTTCATATTCGTTTCCGGCTAGCTTACCAAAATGATAATCTACATACAAACCTTCTGAGTACGTAGTGAAGCTTTCGTGTACCCACATATCTGCTATGTCCTTATACGTGATATTGTTGGCAAACCATTCGTGACCCGATTCGTGGATTAATATGTAATCAAAGTTAAGGCCCCATCCGCTGCCGGAAAGGTCTCTTCCTAAATAGCCATTCGCATATTTATTACCGTAGGTTACCGAACTTTGATGCTCCATGCCCAAATAGGGCACTTCAACCAACTTAAAACTATCTTCGTAAAAAGGGTAGGGGCCAAACCAATATTCAAAGGCCCGCATCATCATAGGTGCTTGTACAAATTGGTCCTTGGCCTTTTCAAGATTATAACTGAGTACATAATAATCCATGTCCAACATTCCTTTTTCTCCCTCGTATTTTTCGCCAAAATGTACATAATCTCCAATATTAACGTTCACCCCATAATTGTTGATGGGGTTATCCACAAACCAATGATAGGTATTGGTGTCTTCGTCCACTTTTCTTAGTCGGCCATTGGAGACATTCATTAAACCCTTAGGAGCCTTTACACTGATCAGCATACTATCTACTTCATCGTACATATGGTCCTTGTTGGGCCACCAAACACTAGCGCCTAAACCTTGACAGGAAGTAGCAACAAAATGCTTGCCGTTTTCATCTTTGGTCCAAGAGAAACCGCCATCCCAAGGCGCACGAATAGCTTCTTTTGGATGGCCTGAATACTGGACGATGACTTCATTGAAATCACCTGCTTGTTGTTTCTTTTTTAGTTTGACAAAATGAGCGTTACCCTTATGTTCCACTTTTAAAGTTTTACCGTCTTGAGTAACTTTTTCAATTACTAATGGCGGTTGTAAGTCAATCTGAAGCACTTGTTTGGATTCTAAAACTTTATAGCGGATGGTATTGCTGCCACTTATATATTTATCGTCGGCATTCACTTCGATATCCAGATGGTAGTAGTTCAAATCCCACCAAGCACGTTCTGGGGTAATGCTTCCCCTCAAGGTGTCTTGTTCAGTAAAAATTTGTGCCTGAAGTACACTTATGGTTCCAAATAAAATGGTGAAAAATAGTTTTTTCATTTTTACAATTCAATCTTCAAATTGGTTTCTAAATTAGATTTAAATGGAAGGGTAGAGATCTTCTTTATTCCCTAAAAATACCATTGGGGAATACTACGGGGCTTTCAAAACCGTCAGCACCCACAGCTGCTACTCCAAAGAAAAAATTGTCAATCACGATGCCGTCTAAAGTGAATTCCGTTACATCACCAACATAGCGACTAGAATCCCAAGTAGGCGAAGTGGTATCTCTCCAATAGATTTTATAACCAACAGCTCCCTCCACTTTAGACCATTGAAATTTAGCTGATGGTTGTACAATTCCACCGATTTTAACTGTTTCCGGCGCTGGTGGGGCCCAAGCCAAAGAAGCTAAATTTATGGCGTTTACGGCGGTAAGTTTAGCGGCGTAGTCAAAATTTACATGCTCTAAGACATCACCATAGGCTATACCGTCCTCAACACGAATATCCTGGTGTTGCTGCGTATAGTTTTCGTGAGCTTCCATAATACGGATACCGGGAAATCCAGCGTCATTGAATGGTCTGTGATGACCACCACGACCAAAACGATCTAAACGATAAATCATCATCGGGTTCATTTCAGGCATATATTGCTTCACATTCTTATGCACATATCTTGCCAATTGACGGGAAATACCATCTACTTCACCACCATAAAAGCGACGGGCTTTTCTTTGTTCTTCGGTTTCAGTAGGAGGTACTGGTTCTGAAAATATTCTGAAGTCCACATTGCTCACAATACCGTCAACCCCGGTAATGTTTCCGATCATATCATTATTAAAAATACCGATGACTTCCCAACCTTGGTCTTTGGCATATTGGGCAACACCGCCACCACCAAATAGACCTTGCTCCTCACCGGAAAGACCCATGTAAATAATACTATTCTCAAATTTGTATTTGGATAAAACCCTTGCCGCTTCTATAGTTCCTGCCATACCACTTGCATTATCGTTGGCGCCGGGTGAATCATCTGTAAAATTGGTTGGGTCACTTACCCTAGAGTCGATATCACCGCTCATGATGATATAGCGATTAGGATATTTTGTTCCTTTTTGAATCGCTAGAACATTAACGATTGCAACATCCTTTACAATGCGTTGATTTGCTCCTTTTTTTATTAAATCTTTTTGATAAATGACATTTAGACATCCATTACAAGCTTGGGACGTTTTTTCGAATTCACTTTTTATCCAACGTCGTGCTGCTCCAATTCCTCGAGTTTGGGAAACGGTATCACTTAAGGTGTGTCTGGTACCAAAGTTGGCCAGTTTCGTAACATCGTTTTCAATTCTATCGCAGATACCGCATCTATAATATCATAAATACGCTGATTGGTTTGTGCATAAATTGTTGATGTAAAGGCTAAAAGTCCAAAAGCATATCGTGTTTTTCATTTTCATAGTATGTTCAAGTTTTGAGTTCGTTAGTAGGTTTTTAAATTTGGCTAAATTTAGAACCAAGTTTAAAAGTATTAAAAATTAATCGGTTTTAAGGCTGATAAGTTGCCAAACCCCTATTACCGGACCAATTGTTAATGGTAGAAATAAGAAGTTCCCAGGAATAACATATTGAAGATGTGTTAAGAGTTGAATACTTACAATAGTTAAAGCAAACCCAATACAGGTACTAAATGTAAGTGCTGTACCCTTTAATTCCGGAGCTACGGTATTGGCAATAAGCCTAGAAAGTTGAGGGGAATCTGCAGTAACAGCAACTCCCCAAAGACATCCAACCGGTCAGAAAAAGTGGATTAGAATAGTGAAAGAGTAATCGGGGAAATCAAACAGAAGAATCCGGATATGATTAATGAGAATAAAGCAACTTTTCTGCTTCCGATTCGTCTGGAAAGAATTCCGCCAAAAGCACAGGAAATTCCGCCAACGGCAATGATTATTCCGGTCCATAAGGAAATCGAAATTTCAGATCCGGATTTTTCCATTAACCATGAAAGTGCTATAGGAGTAAAAGCCCAAAAGGTATACAATTCCCACATATGTCCAAAATAACCAATTGCAGCTTTCCGAAAACTAGAGTTTTTAAAAAGGTGCGAAGTCCTGCACCGAATTGAATTTGATTATTACTTGCCACTCGAGAGGACCATTGGGAACTAATACGAATAATAGTAATCCGCCTATGCCGTGATAACGGAAGTAATTTGAATTACCGTATTTGGATGATTTCCCCAATCCGTACCTTCAACTAAGTAAGGAAAAGCACTTCCTAAAACTAAAGCGCCTACTAAAAATCCTAATGCTTCGCCTAGACCTTTTTCATAATAATCAGCTGCAATTTTCATACCTACAGGATAAATACCCGCTAAGAAAAAACCGGTGCCAAATCTTGAAAGTAATAAGTGTAACCGCATTTAACCCTGGTATGGTCATAACCAAATTGACAGTGCAGCTAAGACGGCACAAATCATAAATACTTTGGACGGTAAAAACCGATCTGCTATCATGAGTAGTGCAAAAACGTAGGGTTCCAATAATAAAACCGAGCTGAACCGACAGATAAAACCCAACTCTGAATACCCACGCTAAGGTCAATTTGTGAAGAGAGGATTCCATAATGGACATTTCCCGCAAACCATGTTGAGGTACATGCAAATTGTGCAAGAATTATGGTGGGTAGTATGTATGGTTTGGGTTTGGTAATTAGCATTAGCGTACAAAAGTGACTTTTGCAATTTTTCCATCTTCAATCTCATAAATGGCAACAGCATTGAAAGTGTTTCCATTTGCGGTTATTTCTTCTTCATCAATCACTTTGTTTCCAACGACTATCCTATTTTTTATTTCACAATGTAAGATCTGGAGTGGATTCAAAAAAGTCAGTGTATCCTTTCCGTAGGTCTTCTTGACCACTCGACCTAGGTTTATTAATAAAGTCATAGGTTTTTATGTCCTTGGAATAGGTATCCAAAAATGCTTCTAAATCCCTTGAGTTATAGGCATTCAATTGTTTCTGTACAATAGGTTCTGGGTTGGGAGAATCCAGTTTATCAAAAATAAAGGTCATGCTTTCTATAGCATTAGTAACTTCGTAAATCGCAACTTGCATGGTTACTTTACCATTTCCGGTAACTTTTTCTTGGTCAATGACTTTATTGCCAATAGTGATTCGTTTTACAACTTCAACATCGTAAGTCTTGCTGTTAGGGGAAAGACCCTTGTAATTCTCCAGCATTTTGGTATGACCTACGTACAAAGTGTCCTTCGGGAATATGCTTACAAGTACGTTTTCGTCATAACAATTTACAAAGGCATCTAAGTTTCCGGTATTATAGTAATCCACCTGTTTCTGTACCATTTTATAAGGTGGGTCCTGAGAAACAAAGGCGATATACTTCCCGTCAGGACTAACCGCTATTCTAGAAATAGCATGAATCACGTTTTCATCAAAACTATGTATTGCCCGCCATTCTTGGTCATGGGACGGATTGTAACCAATCAAAGTATTCTTATAAGCCGAAATAAAGGTTCCGTCAGGAGTCCAACAAACATCCTCCAATTTGCCTGGGAGCATTTTAATTTCTTTTGTAGCTCCAGAAATTGGGTTAATGGACATGATCTTTACGGTATCATTTTCTTTGGATACGAAGCTTATCAAATTCGTATTTGGAATTTTATGGAGTGACCTGCCTACATTTTTCTGAACCGTATATTTGCTACGGTCCTTTAGGTTTGAAACCACTAAGTCCATCCGGTCTTCCACTAGCACCGATGAAACTAGTATATCTTCATTGTACCAAACGTGATAGCCAACTTTTAAATCCTTTAAAAGCTCTGTTGACTTTCCGGTTTTAAAATTATACTCGTATAATCGCTGTAGCCCATCCTCATCCAATCGAATTGCCGATACCGCTTCTTTTCCTGGAATTTTAAGGGGGGAATATTCGCTTCCTTTGGGTGTATTGGAAAGCCAACTAGTCGCACGATTTTTGAGGTTATAAAGTGCGATATCAGTTTGGCCGTTTCTGGTAGATGAGAATAGTATGTTTTCCTTATCATAGAAGTAAGGTTGATTGTCATAGCCCTCATTATTGGTGATATTAAGAATTTCTCCAATCTGTAAGCTATCGTTTTTTGTCTTTAAACTCGCTAGATAGACATCCGTATTTTGTTGAGAAACAACTGTTAATGATAATAGTATACCCGTAAGAAATAGACAAAAACCTTTTTTCATGCTGTATGTTTAGTAAAAAAGATACTTAGCGTTTTTCCGCAAATCGGCCTAAAATATCCCTTACATTTTTGGTATTGTCCACAAAGTATTTGGCATGGGTTTTTTGGCGACCAACTTTAATCGTAACCGCTTCCTTTGGCAATTCTTGGAACATGAATTCGTCTGTCCAATCATCTCCAATAGCGAAAACAAAATCGTAATCGTGTTCGCTGTATACACGCATGGAAGCTCTTCCTTTATTTACGTTACTGCTCTTAATTTCCATTACTTTGTTCCCGTTAAGAACACTTAGGTCGTCATTTGCAATAAGACTGGTCAATACGGTATTGAGTTCTACAGCACGTTTTTGACCAAAATCAGGATCGGTATTTCTATAATGCCAAGCCAGGGAGTAGTTTTTTTCTTCGATAAAACTACCTGGTGTTCGGTCTACAAAGGATTCTAAAACGGGCATAATTTTTTCCATCCAGTCCTTTTTTACGTTTTCCAACATACGGAATTCTTCGCCACCCTGCGAAATCCAAACCCCATGCTCTACAATCATATTATAACCTTTAGGTAAGAACCATTTGGTAAAGGTTTCCTTATCTCGGCCACTAATCAAATACATATCCGTATTTTCCTGCGAGGAGATCTGATCTAGTAGTTCATATAGTCGTTCATCTGGACTTGCTTTTTGTGGGTCGTTATGAAAACCGGCCAAGGTTCCGTCATAATCTAGAAAGACAAGTCTGCGCGATGCCTTATTATAATCCTTCATGATTACGTTCATGATATCTACAGAAAGGCGCCTAGAGATATACGTTTGGTCTTTTTCTTTTTGGTTGAGTAATGAGGTCATAAAATCATTTGCCCATTTTTCCACATTATAACGTTCCAATCGTTTTTGAAGAATTCCGTTACGCTCCTGTTGTTCCTCTTTCGGCATGTTAATGGCCTTGTAAAGTGTATCTGAAATCTGTTCAAAATTATTCGGGTTAATCAATAAGGATTCATTCATTTCATTAGCAGAACCCGCCATTTCGCTTAAAATTAAAACACCCGTTTTATCCGTTCTTGTGGCAATATATTCTTTGGCCACCAAATTCATACCATCGCGAATTGGTGTTAACCAGGCAATATCAGATGAGGTATATAGGTCGATTAGATTGTCAAAGGGCATAGATCTATAGAAATACCATATAGGGGTCCAACTTACCGTAGAAAGTTCTCCGTTGATACGGCCTACCAACTCATCAATTTCCCGTTTCAGTAATTGGTATTGGGGCACGTTAGATCTAGAAGGTACTGCAAGAATGATTAACCGTACTTTTTCCTTGTACTGAGGATATTTGTTCAAGAAATATTCAAAGGCTTTCAGTCGCTTGGCTATTCCTTTGGTGTAATCCAATCGGTCTATAGATAAAAAGAATTTGGCATCTGGAGCTGATTTCTTATGGGTATCGAGGCGTTTTTGTAATTCTGACTTTTCATCTTCAGACCGTAGGGAATGTTCTTTGGCCGCTTCACTGAATTTTTTATAATCGATGCCCATAGGGAAGGAGTCTACTTTAATGACCCTTTCATCCATATAGATATCATTGAAGCTCACTTCCAATCCTAACAATCTTCTAACGGAACTTAAAAAGTGACGTTCATAATCATAGGTATGGAAACCGATGAGGTCAGAACCCAATAGCCCTGCCAAAACCTCTCTTCTCCAAGGCAGTGTTCTAAAAATCTCAAAGGAAGGAAAGGGGATATGTAAAAAGAAGCCAATAGAAATATCCGGGCGTTGCTCACGTACCATTTGTGGTACTAGCATTAATTGGTAATCATGTATCCAAATGGTATCCTCATTATCGGCTTTTGCCAAAATAGCGTCCGCAAATTTTTGGTTCACTTTTTTATAGATTTCCCAACTGTTCAGCTCAAATTCAGAATATTCTAAAAAATAATGAAATAAGGGCCAAACGGTCCTATTACTAAAGCCGTAATAAAATCCATCTACTTCTTCCTCGGTTAGGTTTACTTTAGAAGAACCATGTTCTGCCAAGGCATTATCAATTTTATCAGCCAATTCCTCAGGAATTTCTTCATCGGTAAGTCCGCTCCAACCAATCCAGAGACTATCACCGCCGGAGTGTACGGACTTCATTCCGGTCGCTAAACCACCTACACTAGGTATTGCCGTAATGTCGCCATTGCTGATTTGTAATTGTACGGGGAGTCTATTTGAGATAATGATAGTTTTAGCCATAAAACAAAATTATTTACTTCTTTTTGATTATTATTTCTCTAAATTTCGGCAAAAAGGAGGGTAAATACAATTGAAACCTCAGATGAATTAAGATTTTTATTGAATGGATAATTTAGACTACGGAATAATAGGGAATTGCAGAAGTGCAGCATTGGTTTCTAAAACAGGAAGTATTGATTGGTGTTGTTTGCCAGAATTTGACAGTCCGTCTGTTTTTGCTAAGCTTTTGGACGAGGAAATTGGTGGAAGTTTTGAAATCAAGGTGAGCGATACTTATGTCATCACTCAAAAATATGAGCCTTTTACCAATATTTTGATCACTACGTTTATAGACGGTGAAAATCATTTCGAGATTCATGATTTCATGCCCAGGTATCGAAAACATGACAATACCTACCATGCACCGCCTGAACTGGTCAGATACTTTAAATTGATTTCCGGTACTCCAAAATTTTCAATCCTATACGATCCTAAATTGGAATACGCTATGGGGAAAACGGAATCCTTTATCAAAAAGGATTTTGTAGCGAGCCTAACCCATGATGTGAAGTTCGATACCATTTTTCTATACAGCTCTTTTGACAAGGAATACCTGGTCAAAGGTGAAGAAATAGAATTAAAGGAGGATGGTTTTGTAATGGTAGGTTACAATGAGAAACTGCTATTGCCTACCATTGAACGGGTCTATTTAGATTTACAGAATACCAAAGTGTACTGGTTGAACTGGTCAAACCTTACTCCGACCTATAAAAAATTCAATCAAGAAATTTCAAGAAGTGCCTTGACGTTGAAATTACTGAGCTATGATAAGACCGGGGCTGTTCTTGCCGCCGCCACCACTTCTTTGCCAGAAACGATTGGGGAAGTCCGTAATTGGGATTATCGTTTTTGTTGGATACGTGATGCCTCTATGGTGATTAAAGTAGTAGCAGAACTCGGTCATAAAAATGTTGCTAGACGATACTTACAGTTCATTATCGATTTGATTCCTGATAAGGCTGAAAAGCTACAGATTATGTATGGAATCAACAAGGAAAAGAAATTGACCGAAGAAACGCTCGAACACCTCTCTGGCTACAAAGGGTCCAAACCGGTGCGTATTGGTAATGCAGCGTACCACCAAAAGCAGAACGATATCTACGGTATTTTGATGGATGTGATTTACGTTCAGATGCAAAAATTTAGCGTAGATGTGGATAATGGGGAAGATATTTGGGCCATAACCAAAGGCATTGTGTGGATCGTAAGTAACAATTGGAAAGATGCCGATAAGGGTATTTGGGAATTTAGAACAGAGGACAGGCACTTTACCTTTTCCAAAGTTTTATGTTGGACCGCTTTGGACCGTGCCATTAAAGTAGCCGAAATGCTTGGAAAAAAACATAAGATTGCGAAATGGGAACCCATACGTGAAGAAATTTGGAAGGATATTTATGATAATGCCTGGAACGAAGAAGTTGGTGCCTATACCCAGTCTTATGGATCAAAGGAAATGGATGCTTCCGTACTACTAATGGAATCTTATGGATGTGTAGATGCCAGGGACGAACGTTACATTAAAACTGTTCATGCAATTGGAAGGGAATTAAATAATGATGGATTACTATACCGATATAAGAATGAAGATGACTTTGGGCTACCTTCTTCCTCATTCACGGTGTGCACGTTTTGGTACATAAACAGCTTGTTTAAAATTGGGGAACGCGAAAAAGCTTTGGAGTATTTTGAACGTTTGTTAGGCTATAGTAATCATTTAGGTTTGTTCAGTGAAGATATTGATTTTAAGACGAAAAGGTTATTGGGTAATTTCCCTCAAGCGTATTCGCATTTAGCTTTGATTGAATGTGCCATCAACTTCTCTAAAAAGGAAAGTGAAGATGAAATGCTGGAAACCTTGAGAGATTAACAGTTAAAGAGATTGGGCAATCGTTTTAATTTTGCTCAATAAGTTAATGAAATGGGTAGTATTGGTAAACGGATTCATTACCGTAACCCTCATATATTGAATACCCCTTAATTTGGTTTGTACAATATAAAATTCGCCATCCTCTAACAAGGTTTGGCGAATTTTTGCATTTAGGGTATTTAATTCAGAAGTATCCAACCCATCTCGTAGATATCGAAAGCATACGATGTTGGACATTGGAGCTACGGCCAATTCAAAATTATTATCCGATTTGATGATTTGAGAAAACTCCATCCCCATATCATATAATTTGGTAACGTTGGCGTCGAAGAGTTCCTCACCATACACTTTAAGTAAAGTAAACCAATGTATACCCATCATGGTTTTGGTGCATTCAAAAGTACGTTTACCGGAATTATACCAATCTTCGTGTTCAGATTCCGTCAATAGATAATCTGCTTGTTGGCTAAAGGTGACATTGGAATGTAGTCGATTCTTAAATAAAAGTGCTGTGGTAATGGCAGGCATCATCATCATTTTATGTCCGTCAATCACCACCGAATCCGCTTGCGCTATTCCGCTAACGGTATGTCTATATTTATCTGAAAATATGCCCGCACCACCGTGTGCCCCATCTACGTGAAACCAAATATCATTCTTTGTGGCAAAGGCTGCGATAGCACCCAGATGGTCAAAAATACCAGTTGCTGTAGAAGGTGCACTACCTACAATAGCAAAAATTTTAATACCGTTTTTTCTAGCTTCTCTATACTTTTCATCCAGTAATTCGGTGTCAATTTGGTAGCCATTGGTCACCGGAACTTTTATGATTCCGGGGTCTCCCAATCCCATGATTCGAGCTGCGCGGTCTACACAATAGTGAGCCTCCTCGCTGACCATAACACCTAGTTTTTGTGTCGCCCCATTTATCCACACATCTTCGTCCAAAATGGCTTTTCTAGCACTGAGCAATGCCGTAAGGTTAGCCAAGGTGCCACCTGAGGTCAAAAAACCACCAGAAATATCATTATATCCAATTTTTTTACAAATGAAATCCGTTACTACGCGCTCTATGGCATTGGAGGACATGCCCATTTCATACACAGCAGTTCCATTATTCAATAGTGCACTGATTAACCCTGTAAGTCCGGTTATAGGTGCTGGCGCACAGACTTGATGCCCTATATAATTTGGATGGTGTACATAGGTAGTGCGTTTTGTAATTTCTTTAAACAAATCCTTTTCGTCACCGTTTGTTAAAAATTCTTTCCAAAAGTTGAGTTCATCTTCAGGAGTGACCCAATGGATAGCCTTGTCCGATCTTTCTCCTAATTTATCTTCCAAATGGAGCGTGAGGTAATCTATTAGTTGATGTCCTCTTTGCTGAAAATCGATAGGATTATAGACCCTTTTTAAAAGTTCTTGATGCATGGATTAAAAGTAGGTGCTTCGTCCATTTTCACCAAATAAAAAACCGCTCCAATTGGAGCGGTTTTTCTTTTGTCTCTTACGAAACAAAATGGTAATCTGAATTAGTCAAAGGTATACCCGTTGTCTGCAGCTACTTTATCCGCAATTTGTGTGCGTAAAGCTACTACGTTAGGGTAATTGGTATATTTTGTAAAACGTTTAAGTCCCATTAACATCATACGTTGCTCATCACCTTCAGCAAAAGAGATGATAGCTTCTTTTCCTTTTTTAATGATGGTTTCCGTAGCATTGAACAAGTACAGTTTAGACATGGCAATTTGCGTTGCTTGTTTGTCCTCACCAAAACGTTTCGCATTTTTTTCTGTTCTTAGTAGGGCAGATTCAGCCATATAGACTTCAATCAAAATGTCAGATGCCGCTAACATCAACTGTTGATGTTGATCTAGTTCGGGTCCATATTTTTGAACAGCTGAACCGGCAACCATTAGAAACACCTTTTTCAGTCTTTTTAGAATATCCTTTTCTTCAGCAAATAATTCTGAATAGTCAGGCGTATCGAATGAAGGAATCCCCATCAATTCTTCACCAACAGCAGTAGCGGGTCCTAAAAGGTCTACATGACCTTTCATTGCTTTTTTAACCAACATGCCTACAGCCAACATTCGGTTAATTTCGTTGGTTCCTTCGTAAATACGTGCAATACGTGAATCTCTCCAAGCAGATTCCATTGGAGTATCAGCACTAAAGCCCATTCCTCCAAAAATCTGGATACCTTCATCTGTCGTATTCTGACAATCTTCCGATACCGCTACTTTAAGAATAGAACATTCAATAGCGTATTCCTCAACTCCTTTTAACTCCGCTTCTTGATGTGAGTTTCCTTCTGATTCACGAATAGCGATTCTATCCTCAATATTTTTTGCAGCACGATAACAAGCCGCTTCATCTACATAAGCACTAGTGGCCATATCTGCAATCTTTGCCTTAATGGCGCCAAAGTTCATAATCGGAGTTTTAAACTGAACACGTTCGTTAGCATACTTAGTAGCTTCGTTGATGACTCTTCGTTGCGCATCCAAACAAGCCGCAGCTAATTTAATCCGACCAACATTCAAGGCATTCATGGCTATTTTGAATCCATTACCTCTTTCAGAAAGCATATTTGCTACCGGTACTTTGGTATCGTTAAAAAATACCTGACGAGTAGAGGAGGAGTGGATACCCAATTTCTTTTCTTCATCACCTAAAGTGATTCCATTACTTGGGTCATTTTCTACGATAAACCCTGTGATGTACTTATCATCTTCAATTCTAGCAAATACGATGAACATATTACAGAATCCTGCGTTGGAAATCCACATTTTCTGACCGTTGATGATATAATTCTTTCCATCGTCGGATAAAACGGCTTTTGTTTTACCTGAATTAGCATCTGATCCAGCACCGGGCTCGGTTAAACAATAAGCTCCAAACCATTCCCCTGAAGCCAATCTTGGAACATATTTTTGTTTTTGCTCTTCTGTGCCATATAAGGTAATTGGCATAGTGCCAATACCCGTGTGTGCACCAAATGCTGTACTGAAAGATCCGGTAGCTCCTGAAATATAGTCACAAACTAACATGGTAGAGACAAAGCCCATGCCCATTCCACCATAGGATTCTGGTACGGCTACACTTAGAAGTCCCATTTCGCCAGCTTTGCGCATACATTCTTCCGTATAGGCATAGTCTTTTTTCTCGAAACGTTCCCAATGTGCCCAAAGTTCACGGTCCACAAATTCTTTGGTGCTTTCCCGCATCATGCGTTGCTCCTCGTTCAAATCTTCTAAGGTGAAGACGTCTTCGCAATTGGTTTCCTTTACGAGGAATTGTCCCCCTCTAAGAATTTCTTTGTTTATTGTTTCTGTACTCATGTTGTATTTGGATTTTAGAAAAGAGAAAATAGAAAAAAGAATTATTTAAGGGTATTTTGAAAACCCATGGTCATTCTCTGAAACTCTTCTAGTTTTTCTTCAATCGTTTTTAATTTATCTTCTTTTATGTAATTTTTATGCTTAGCTATTAATAATTGTGTTCCTAATTCAAAGGAGGAACCCAAGGATATATCAATAAAATGGCTGAATGATTTATCAGTTCTTGATGAACCTTCAGCAATATTACTTGGTATGGATATGGAACATCTACTCATTTGAGATGATAAGTCAAACTTTTCATGTTTAGGAAAGCTAACTATCAAGTCAGAAATTTCATTAGCAATTTCTAATCCCGATTTCCAAATCTTCAAATTCTTAAAGTTATGTCGCATAGCCATCTTAAAGTCTATGTTCTCTATTCTAAAGTCTATTTTCTAGTTCAGAAATTCAAATATTCCTGCAGCTCCTTGCCCAGTACCTACACACATCGTCACTAATCCGTATTGTCCTTGCATGTTACGCTTACGCATCTCATCAAATAGTTGAACGGATAGTTTAGCTCCAGTACAACCTAATGGGTGACCTAAAGCGATGGCACCTCCATTAACATTTACCATATTGGGATCCAGACCCAATTCACGAATAACGGCTATAGATTGAGAGGCGAAAGCTTCATTCAATTCAATCAACTTAATGTCTTCTTGTTTTAATCCGGCTTGTTTCAATGCTTTTGGAACAGCAGCTACAGGACCGATACCCATTATTCTTGGTGGTACCCCGGCAGCGGCATAATTTACCAAGCGCGCAATAGGCTCAAGATTCAATTCTTTGACCATTTCCTCACTCATGACCATTACAAAAGCGGCACCATCACTCATTTGAGATGAATTACCCGCAGTTACACTTCCACCAGCTGCAAAAACCGGTCTTAACTTATTCAATACTTCAACCGAAGTTCCGGCACGCGGACCTTCATCTTTGGTTACCGTATATTTTTTAGTCGCCTTTTTACCATCAGAACCTACATAGGTTTCTTCCACTTCGATAGGAACGATTTGATCTTGAAAACGATTTTCAGCTTGTGCTTTTAGCGCTTTCATATGGGAGTGGTAGGCAAACTCATCCTGATCTTCTCTGGATACTTTGTATTCGTTGGCTACAGCTTCCGCCGTATTTCCCATACCCCAATAATAATCCTCATGTCCGGCTTTAACTACATCATAGTTCAATTCCGTCTTATAACCGGTCATGGGTACGGAACTCATACTCTCGGCTCCGCCGGCAATGATGCAATCTGCCATTCCTGCTTGAATTTTTGCCGTTGCTATACCAATGGTCTCTATTCCTGAGGAACAAAATCGATTAACGGTCACTCCGGGAACATCAACAATATCCAATCCCATCAAGGAAATCAATCTGGCCATATTCAAACCTTGTGAACCTTCGGGCATTGCGTTACCTACGATAACGTCATCAATTCGCTTCTTGTCAAAATTGGGCAGCTCTTTCATCATGTATTCGATGGTTTCCGCGGCCAATTCATCAGTACGCTTAAAACGAAAAACTCCTTTGGGCGCTTTTCCTACGGCGGTTCTATATCCTTTAACTATATATGCTGTTTTCATTTCTAATCTTGCTTTTGGCTATTAGCTTTTGGCTATTAGCATTTATTATTGTTATGATTTCCGCCAATAGCTAATGGCTAATGGCAAATAGCTTTAATAGTATTAATTCTAATTTCTCAACGGTTTACCAGTTTTTAACATGTGTTGAATGCGTTCCAATGTTTTTCTTTCGGTACAAAGCGAAAGGAAGGCTTCACGTTCCAAATCCAATAAATATTGTTCTGTAACCAAGGTGGGTTCAGATAAGTCACCACCGGCCATTACATAGGCTAATTTATTGGCGATTTTCTTATCATGTTCACTGATATAGTGACTAGCTTCCATAGAATCTGTTCCTACTAAGAACATACCCAAAGCTTGCTTACCTAATACTTTAATATCAGAACGTTTTACAGGTTGTGTATAGCCCTGTTCTGCCATTAATTTTGCATAGGCTTTCGCTGTTGCAATTTGTCGGTCTTTATTGACCACTACGATATCCTTTCCATGTTGAAGAATTCCTAAATCATAGGCTTCGTAAGCGGAGGTAGATACTTTCGCCATTCCTATCGTTAGGAAGTATTCCTGTAATACATTCAACTCCACATCATTCTTTTTGAAGGTATCCTGTGCACGAACGGAAAATTCCTTAGAACCACCACCACCAGGAATAACTCCTACACCAAATTCAACCAATCCTATATAGGTTTCCGCTGCGGCAACTACCATATCTGCATGCAATGATAATTCACAACCACCACCTAAAGTCATACCATGTGGGGCAGAAACTGTTGGTATGGCCGAGTAACGCATGCGCATCATCGTATCTTGGAACATTTTGATGGCCATATTCAACTCATCATATTCTTGCTCCACCGCCATCATAAATATCATGCCGATGTTGGCCCCAACAGAGAAATTAGCAGCTTGGTTACCAACGACTAAACCTTGGAAATCTTTTTCAGCCATGTCGATGGCCTTATTCAATCCCGATAAAACATCTCCACCAATGGTGTTCATTTTAGATTGGAATTCAACGTTCAATATTCCATCACCCAAATCTTCTACAACAACACCACTATTTTTGAATACCTCTTTCGACTTCCTAATATTATCCAAGATGATAAATGCATCTTGTCCAGGAATTTTCTTCATGGATTTGCTTGGAATATCGTAGAAATACGTGTTTCCTTCTTTAACTGAATAAAATGAAGTAGTGCCTGAAGCTTTCATTTCATGAATCCATTGAGCGGCTTCTTGACCTTCTGCCTTTATAAATTCCAACCCTTTGTCTAGGCCGATGGCATCCCAAATTTGAAACGGACCGTGCTCCCAGCCATAGCCAGCTTTCATGGCATCGTCAATCTTATATAAATCATCAGTGATTTCAGGAATACGTTGCGATACGTAGGCGAATAACTGACCGAAATTTTTACGGTAAAATTCTCCAGCCTTATCTTTTCCGCCAACAAGAACCTTAAAGCGGTCAACAACTTTGTCAATCGTTTTTGTCAATTCTAAGGTGGCAAAACTCGCTTTTTTGGACGCCCGATAATCCATGGTATCTAAATCCAAAGTAAGGATTTCACTTTTACCTGATTTATCTGATACTTTCTTATAAAATCCTTGTCCGGTTTTACTACCATACCATTTATTTTCCATCATGGTATTGATGAAATCCGGTAATTTAAAAACTTCACGACGCTCATCATCAGGACAATTTTCATGTATACCGTTGGCTACATGGACAAGGGTATCAAGACCCACAACATCAACGGTTCTGAAGGTGGCGGATTTTGGTCTCCCGATAACGGGACCGGAAAGCTTATCTACTTCTTCAACCGTCATTCCTAATTCCTTGACACTATGAAAAAGACTTTGAATGCTGAATGTTCCAATTCTATTTCCAATAAACGCAGGAGTATCTTTTGCTATAACCGATGTCTTACCTAAGTATTTTTCACCGTAGCCGTTCAAGAACTCCAATACTTCAGGGTCTGTTTTAGGGCCAGGTATAATTTCAAATAGTTTTAAGTAACGAGCCGGATTAAAAAAGTGCGTGCCACAGAAATGTTTCTGAAAATCATCACTTCTGCCTTCGGACATGAAATGAATTGGAATTCCAGAGGTATTAGAAGTAATCAAGGTACCCGGAGTTCTATGTTTCTCAAGATTCTCGAAAACTTGTTTTTTAATATCCAATCGTTCCACAACTACTTCAATGATCCAATCTACCTTGGAAACTTTTGAGATATCGTCTTGCATATTACCAGTAGTAATACGGCTTGCAAATTTTTGATCGTAAATAGGAGAGGGCTTTGATTTTAGAGCCGTAGCTAATGAATCGTTAACCAATCTATTACGAACAACTTCATCTTCTAGGGTTAAACCCTTTGCTTTTTCTTTATCATTTAATTCTCGTGGGACAATATCGAGCAATAAAACTTCTACGCCGATATTGGCAAAATGACAGGCGATACCGCTTCCCATTATTCCTGAGCCAATTACTGCTACTTTTTTAATATGCTTGTTCATGTACTTTAAACTGTATTATTGATTAGAAATATCTTTCGTAAATAACTTTTTGTCCGAAATCAGTTTGTTAATAGTATCCGTTACTTCAAAAAAGTTTTTTAATTTTTCATCTGAAACCTCATTTTTAACCGCTTCATTGAATAGAAGCACCGTGTTTTTAGAATCGTTTCTTTTTTCCAAACCAAAATCGGTTAAATAAATAAGGACACCTCTTCCATCATTTGGATTCGGCTTTCTTAATATCAGACCTTTTTTCTCCATACTTTTTAAAATTCTGGAAAGACTGGTAGCCTCCATTCCCATTTTTGGTCCTAAAGCAGTGGAAGGAGTCCCCGTCTTAGGGTCTATACTCAATAACGTAAATCCTACGGCCATTGTAGAATCAAAATTCTTTGCTTCTTCATTATACATTCTAGCAACCGCTTGCCAGGTGGCACGTAGCGCATAATCAATGGTCGCTTCTTTCATATTCATTTAGTTGGCTACCAAATATATAAAAATTTATTATGCATGCATAATAAATTTATGAATTTTTGATAATAAATAGGAGCTATAATTTCGGATAAATGATTTATTAATCTCTCCTTTTGAGCTCTTTATCAATTATACCGCTAAAAATACCGGGAAGAATAACCAGTGGGCAAATTATGGGAACAATGAATATAAAATTATTACCTAAGTCGTGTGTAGATTGGTATAAGCCTATTCCTAAAAGAAAACACATGATTCCTAACCCAATAATACTGGAAACTAGTAAAATGGTTTTATACTTTTTAAGCTTATCCGTAGTGTAATTTTCAAATGCCATTTTTCAAAAATACCTAGGAAATAAATTTCACCTGATTTGAGTTCACATTAAACATGTTCATAAATATCATTGTAAAGATCGATATACTTTTCTTTAACGATTTTCCGTTTCAGTTTCATGGTTGGGGTGAGATGTCCTGCCTCAATGGTCCAGGCATCTGGAGTTAATCTAAAGACTTTGATTTTTTCCCATTTGGCAAAATTTTCATTGGCTAAAGTCACCTCCTCTTCAATACGGGCTATAACCTTTTCATTCCTTACAAGGTCGAGATTATCTTTTAAAACGATATTTTTCTTTTTAGCCCAAGAATTTATATAATCAAAATTAGGTTGAATAATAGCGGCAGGCATTTTTTCGCCTTCACCTACGACCATGATCTGTTCAATAAAGCGAGACTGCTTGCATCTATTTTCCAATAACTGCGGAGCTACATATTTACCTCCAGAAGTTTTGAACATTTCTTTTTTACGATCCGTAATTTTTAAAAACCCTTCATGGTCTATTTCTCCAATATCACCGGTATGAAAAAAGCCGTTCTTAATCACTTCGTCCGTTTTTTCGGTATCCTTGTAATACCCCATCATCACGTTTGGGCCTTTACATAATATTTCTCCGTCGTCCGCTATTTTGACTTCGACATTGGAAATAACTTTACCAACGGTGCCAATTTTCCAGCCATGATTTCTTTGATCGTTCACCGAAATTACTGGTGCTGTTTCTGTTAATCCGTAGCCTTCCATAACAGGAATTCCCACGGCACCAAAAACTCTGCTCAAACGAGGTTGCAATGCGGCACTACCAGATACCATTGTAGTGAGATTACCACCAAGACCTGCTTGCCATTTGCTGAATATTAATTTTCGTGCCAAACTTAATTTGAGTTCATACCACCATCCATTGGCACCGTAAGGTTCAAATTTCAAACCAACACTTACTGCCCAGAAAAATAAATTATGTTTTATTCCGGTCAGATCAGATCCCTTGGCGATAATTGCTTCATACACTTTTTCTAAAAGTCTCGGTACCACGGTCATGATTTCTGGCTTGACCTCTTTAAGATTGTCACTTATTTTATCAAGTCCTTCGGCAAAATATATTTGGATTCCACAGTATTGGTACAGGTATAGAATCATTCTTTCAAAAATGTGACATACCGGCAAAAAACTCAATGCACTATCGCCTTTGGAAGAAGGTACCCGTTCCGTACTTGCAATTACGTTGGAGACAATATTGTCGTGTGACATCATCACCCCTTTTGGTTTTCCCGTAGTACCCGAAGTATAGATGAGTGTCGCCAAATCCATAGGTTTCACCGCTTCTTTTCTTTTTTCTACCTCTTCTTGATTAGATGCATCCGCACCTTTTTCTAAAACCTCTCTCCAATTTGGGCATTCTGAAATTTCATCAAAACAGAAAATACCCTGTAAGGATTTTACATTTCCTTTGATTTTATTGACTTTCGTTAGAACTTCTTTACAGGAGATAAAGCAATATTTTGCTTCGGAATGATTCAATACATATTCGTACTCTTCTTCAGATATGGTGGGATAAATAGGAACGTTTTGCGCACCCAATTGTAGAATACCAATATCCATAATATTCCATTCCGTTCTATTGGTCAAGGAAATAACCGCAATTTTATCATTAGGTTGAATGCCCATTCTCAATAAGCCTCTACTTATTGCATTTGCTTTTTCAATATATTCTTTGGTAGATGTCGCAATCCACTCTCCATTTTTTTTGGTGATTAGCGATTTATCAAGATTATACTGCTCTAATTGGTAGTACGGAATATCAAATAGTCGAGTAACCTTCTGCATGTACGTTTATTTAAATGAATGCAAAATAAGCAAAGAGAATGGTATTTTAAAATAAGATTGTTAATTGAATGAACTTCTTATTGTAGTATCAATAATTAGAAAATTCACTTTTAAGCGTATGGAAAGGTAAATCCATTTTCAATAAATTGTAATTGAACGTTTTAGACTATTCAATTGAACAGCATCAACAATAAATGAAAAGTCCATTTGGTAGAGTAACCGTAGATTAGAAGTTCATTTATTAAACAGCTGAGCGATTAAGTTACTTAAGCTTCATAAAATTTTCACACAATTCAATCGTCAATTATTGATACGACCAATTTGTGTCGCATTATGGTCAAGGATTTCCTTAAAGATTGTTCATCTTATTAAAAACAATTAAAAAAAGTATATGAAAATTTTAAAACTAGTACCGATTATTATAATAACCTCAATTCTATTTATGAGTTGTGGACCTAAAGTGACTACCACTAAAACGGCCAGTGTTGATTTGACCAAATACGATACTTTCGCCTATTTACCCAATGGTAATTTTGATGACCCAAACATGGGGTATACTGATGAAACAGTTGGTGAGTCCGTCATCAATGAAGTAAACGCACAAATGAAAAACCTAGGATACACCATAAATAAAAACGCACCAGATTTATTGGTATTGTTGGGTACAAAGACCAATAAAGAAACAGAAACATATAAAGAACCTGTATATGCAACTTATCCTAATTTTTACGCTTCAAATTATCGCGTAAGTAATTATTATCAACCGTATTATTATAATGGATACTCAGGATACAATCAATTGATTGGGTATGATAGGGATTACGAGACTTTTCAAGAAGGAACACTGTTCCTAAGTTTGGTCGATAGAAAATCCAGGAATGTAGTATGGAAAGGAACTGCCTCCGATTTTATTGGTGGACAAAAAGATTCCAAAGCGATAGCCACTTTCGTAGATGATATTTTTGAAAATTATCCTACCAAGACCCAATAATATTTACATTTGAGTCTAAAGAAATTTTAAAACAAGCCGATAGAATCCATTTCTATCGGCTTGTTTTTTGAATCCATTCCTTGGCATTCACAAAAGCTTCTAGCCAAGGGGAAACTTCATCATTTCTATCCGATGGATAATAGGCCCAGTTCCAAGGAAAAGTAGAACGTTCTATGTGTGGCATCGTCACTAAATGTCGCCCTGTTGTATCACACAACATAGCCGTATTAAAATCACTGCCGTTTGGATTGGCAGGGTAGGTATCGTAACCATATTTGGCTACAATATCATAATTGTCTTCCGTAAGTGGAAAATCGAATTTTCCTTCTCCGTGAGAAATCCAAACTCCAAGCGTTGCTCCTTCCAAAGATGAAAGCATGACGGAATTATTTTTTTGGATATGGACGGATGTAAAATTACTCTCATGTTTATGGGAGTCATTATAGGTCATTTTACCATGGTTTTCGTGCTCAGGATTAATAAGGTCTAATTCCATAAATAATTGACAACCATTGCAAATACCGACGGATAAGGTATCTGGCCTGGCGAAAAAGTCTTTAATGACCTTATTGGCCTTTTCGTTATACTTGATAGCACCTGCCCAACCTTTTGCGCTTCCTAGAACATCTGAATTTGAAAAACCACCCACGGCCCCCAAGAACTGAATATCTTCCAAGGTTTCACGACCAGATATTAAATCTGTCATATGCACATCCTTAACGTCGAATCCAGCCAAGAACATGGCATTGGCCATTTCCCGTTCAGAGTTACTTCCTTTTTCCCGTAGAATCGCGGCCTTTGGTCTTTCTTTGCCTGCGCTCATAGAGCGGCTAGGAAGTGTGAGTGAAGCAGAAGTAGGAAAAGAATAGTGTAAAGGCTGCTTTGCGTAATTTTCATATCGAACTTTCGCCAGGTCATTTGCGGTCTGCTGTCTATCCAATAAATAAGAGGTCTTATACCAAGTATCCCTTAACGAATTTATATTCAAGCCCATTTCCATCCCATTATTCTTAATGGTTAAAGTGGCTTCTGAAGTTACACTTCCTATTTTATGAGCTTCGATTCCGGCCGATTTCAGTTTGTCCTCAATCGTATCATCTTTCGCTTGAAAAACAATACCTGCATTTTCGGAGAATAGCAATTTTATAGTATCGGATTCCCCTAAATCGGACAAATTCAATTTTGCACCTAAATCAACATCCGCAAAGCAAAGTTCGAGTAACGTAGTTATCAATCCGCCAGAGGCAACATCATGACCAGCAATGATTTGACCCTCTTTGATCAAAGTTTGGATGGAATTGAAAACCGTTTTAAAATAACTGGAATCCGTAATCGTTGGCGTTTCGCTTCCAATCACATTTCTCGTTTGGGCAAAAGAAGAACCTCCTAATTTAAAAGCGTCTTTGGATAGGTTGATGTAGTAAATAGCGCCGCCATCTTTTTGTAAAACGGGTTCAACTACTTTCGTAATATCATTACAATGTCCCGCAGCAGAAATGACCACGGTACCTGGAGAAATGACATCGCCATCCTTATATTTTTGTTTCATGGAAAGAGAATCCTTTCCGGTAGGTACATTGATACCTAAGGCAATGGCAAATTCTGAAACAGCTTCTACAGCCTTGTATAATCTTGCATCCTCACCTTCATTTTTACAGGGCCACATCCAGTTGGCAGAAAGGGAGACGGATTTCAATCCCTCTTGCAAAGGTGCCCAGACAAGATTCGTTAAAGCTTCGGCAATGCTATTTTTACTTCCGGAAGCGGGATCGATAAGAGCTGAAATGGGGGAGTGGCCAATACTGGTGGCAATCCCTTCTTTACCCTTGAAATCCAAAGCCATCACCCCACAGTTATTTAGGGGAAGCTGTAAAGGTCCGGCGCATTGTTGTTTTGCGACACGGCCCCCAACGCAACGATCTACCTTATTGGTCAACCAATCTTTACAGGCCACGGCCTCCAGTTGCAAAACTTCATCCAAGTAGTCATGAAAGAACTCTAAGGAGTAATCGGCATCGGTATATTTTCTGATGATGGTGGTATCGGTCATGATGGTTTTTGGTGAACTCCCGAACATATCCGATAGCGCCAAGTCCATCGGTTTGGCACCGTTGGTCTTGGATTCGAAAGTAAAACGATCATCACCGGTAACATCTCCAACTTCATACATGGGTGAACGTTCCCGATCGGCTATGCGATGTAAGAGATCAATATCTTTTTTACCAATGACCAACCCCATGCGTTCTTGAGATTCGTTTCCGATGATTTCTTTAGCCGATAACGTTGGATCCCCGACAGGTAATTTGTCCAAATCAATTTTTCCACCCGTATCCTCAACTAGTTCTGATAGACAGTTTAAATGTCCGCCAGCACCATGATCGTGAATGGAAACAATCGTATTTTCCTCACTCTCTACCATACCACGGATGGCATTGGCCGCCCTTTTCTGCATTTCTGGATTGGAGCGCTGTACGGCGTTCAATTCTATGGCAGAGCTAAATTCTCCTGTATCTGCACTGGAAACAGCGGCACCACCCATACCAATACGATAGTTGTCACCCCCAAGAATTACAATTTTATCACCTGTTTTTGGAGTATCCTTTAATGCCTGATTTTGTTTTCCATAACCAATTCCACCAGCTTGCATGATGACCTTATCGTAACCCAACTTACGGGCTTTGGCTTCACTTGTAGCATCAGACTCCTCATGCTCAAAGGTTAAAACAGATCCTGAAATTAGGGGTTGTCCAAATTTATTGCCAAAATCCGAAGCTCCGTTCGAAGCTTTTATCAAAATATCCATTGGGGTTTGGTACAACCAATCCCTTTCTTTCATTCCATTCTCCCATTTTCTGTCATTGGCCAATCTGGAATATGCGGTCATGTACACCGCTGTTCCTGCCAAAGGCAAAGAACCTTTGCCTCCGGCCAAACGATCCCGAATTTCACCACCAGCACCTGTTGCCGCTCCGTTAAAAGGTTCAACTGTTGTCGGGAAATTATGGGTTTCAGCCTTTAGTGAGATGACGGAATCAAATTCTTTTTCTTGATAGAAATCAGGTTTATCTGCGGAAATGGGTGCGAATTGAATCGCTTTAGGCCCTTTTACAAAAGCAACATTATCCTTGTAGGCCGATACAATATCGTTTGGATGTTCTTGGGATGTTTTCTTAATCAATTTAAAAAGAGAGGTAGGTTTTTCATCACCATCGATAACGAAAGTTCCATTGAATATTTTATGTCTGCAATGTTCTGAATTCACCTGACTAAAACCAAATACTTCGGAGTCGGTTAATTTTCTTCCTATTTTTTCACTTAATTCTTCTAGATAAATAACCTCTTCTTCATTAAGGGCCAAACCTTCTTTCTGATTGAAAGCGGCAATATCTGCAATCTCTAGAATTGGTTTAGGTTCTACAAGGATATCGAATAAATCTTGACCAAGTTTGCTGAATTTGTAAGATAACATAGGGTCAAAATCTGTAAAATCTTTTGGTACGGAATTAAATTCCTCAATCCGGATAACACCCTGAACACCCATATTCTGGGTAATCTCAGTAGCATTTGTACTCCAAGGAGTTATCATGGCTGCTCTAGGGCCAACAAAAAAGGCGTCAAGTGACGCCGTGTTTATTTTGGGTTGGTTGCCAAACAACCATATCAATTTATTAATGTCTTCTTTTGAAAGTTCCTGAGCGGTCTGTACCGCATAAACCTTGATGCTTGGTTCCCCGAAAAAGTGAATCATGTAACGCTAAATTGTTAGGTTTTTGAAAGCACAAATTTACGATTTTAAGACCTATATCTTTCATCAATTTAAAACACTTTTGAACAGCCATTGTTAATGACGATAGGGTTCTTTTCTATCCAAATTAATTAAATCCCACAGATTGATTGGATAAATTAAGTAAGTATGAAAAATAGATTTATCCTTTGAATAAGTATAGATATGATATTGAGATTACGTTTGTTATTAAGATATTTGAATACTTAAAAGATAAATATCAAGTCATGGACAAAAAGGAAATTCATTCAAAGAGTTGTGGGGTAGCATTTTGCATGTCTATGATTGGGGGTAAATGGAAACCTATTATTCTTTTTAGAATTTCAAAAGGTGTAAACCGTTTCAATAAACTGATTAATGAAATCGAAGGAATTAATCGCCAAATGTTGAGCAAACAGTTGAAAGAGATGGAACGGGCTGGAATTTTGGAGCGCACCATGTTTCCAGAAATTCCGCCACGGGTGGAATATAAGTTAACGCCATTGGGTAAAACTCTTTTACCAATTATCAAATCTATGGACAAGTGGGGACAAAAACAGCAAGAAAGACCTGTGCTCCCTAAAGCAACTTCAACCCAGCAATTGCCTTTATTTGAATAGCTTAAGCAGTATTTAATTTTAAATTTTTTCTGGGTACTAAGGTGAAGAAATTTCAGAAAATTTGACATTGTGATGGCATAATGGCAAATTGAAACTTCTAAATTTTGAATTAGACAAAAATGAATAACCGATTCATTTTCATGCTAAGAATTATGTATCTTTTACTAACTAATTCAAAAACCAACATGAAACAAAAAACTACCTTAATTACCCTCACCTGCTGCTTACTTTGTTTAACTGGCACGTACTCACAAAAGAAAAAATCTAACAAAGAAATCGACAAACTAAAATCTGAAGTCGCCTCAATTGTTGAAGCTAATAAGAAGCAATCGCAAGTGATGGTGGATAAAATTTTCAGTTTTTCGGAACTTGGATTCCAAGAGGTGGAGTCCTCCAAATACCTAACAGGTATATTGGCTGATAACGGATTCGAAATCGAAAATTCCATTTCAGGAATTCCAACAGCTTGGTTTGCCACATGGAGTAATGGCGATGGACCAGTAATCGCTTTAGGTAGTGATGTGGATTGTATACCAAAAGCATCCCAGTACCCTGGTGTTGCGTATCACAAACCAATAGTAGACGGTGCACCCGGTCATGGTGAAGGTCATAATTCTGGTATTCCCATGAACATTTCATCCGCCTTGGCCGTAAAAGAAATTATGGAACGTGAAAAAATTGGCGGAACTTTAATTGTTTGGCCAGGAATAGCCGAAGAATTGGTAGCTGCCAAAGCTTGGTATGTAAGGGACGGACTGTTCGATGATATCGATATGTGTATTTTTACACATGTGGGTAACAATTTAGGCGTTTCCTATGGGCCTACGAGGGGGACCGGATTAATATCCGTTGAATATGCGTTTGAAGGGGAAGCGGCACATTCGGCAGGGTCACCCTGGCGTGGGAAAAGTGCTTTGGATGCTGCAGAGCTAATGAATATTGGCTGGAATTATAAAAGGGAGCATCTTCACCCCTTAAAGCGTTCCCATTCTATTTTTACCGATGCGGGCGATCAACCTAATGTGGTGCCTTCTAAAGCGGCGATTTGGTTTTATTTTAGGGATATCAAATACGAAGGGATTATGGAAATGTATGCCTTGGCCAATGATATGGCAAAAGGTGCAGCGTTGATGACAGGTACTACCATGACCTCTAAAGTTTTAGGAACAGCATGGCCACGTCATTATAATAAGGTGATTGCAGAAACCATGTATGACAATATAAAGGAAATAGGTTTGCCTAAATGGTCAGAAGCCGACCAAACCTTGGCCAAAGCGGTACAGACTGAAGTGAATTCAGAGAAAATAGAAGGCTTACCCATAAAACTGGATACCATAGGACTTCCCGTGATTGACCCCATAAGCGGAGGTTCTGACGATATTGGAGATATTTCATGGAAAGTACCCACGGTGACTTTACGCTACCCATCCAATATCCCTGGGTTGCAAGGGCATCACTGGAGTAATGCCATTGCCATGGCAACACCAATTGCCCATAAAGGTGTTGTCGCCGGAGCTAAAGTAGAGGCAATGACCATTCTGGACTTTTTGCTTAAACCAGACTTATTAAAAGGAGCTTGGGATTATTTCAATAATGAGCAACAAAAGGAAACCAAATATCAACCGATGATATCTGAAAGTGATTTACCACCTGTGTATTTGAATAAGGATAAGCAAGATCAATTTAGACCTGCGTTAGAGAAATTCTATTATGATGAAACCAAATATGATACGTATTTGGAGCAATTGGGAGTAGAATACCCAACCGTAAAAGGGGAATAAAAGAAACCAAAATACGTAAGGGCGGAGTCGAGAAACTAGTTTCTCGACTCCGCCCTTTATTATACTTAAATATTTTGAAAGCTAATGTTGATTTGATTATTTAGCCAACAGCCAACAGCCAACAGCCAACAGCCAACAGCCAACAGCCAACAGCCAACAGCCAACAGCCAACAATTATGAACTCTTGGTCAACAAGGCCATATAGAATCCGTCAAAACCACTTTTTGAGGCGTAGATTTTTTTATCCTTATCCAGGCTGAAACCCTTTCCTTCTTCAGAACTTAAAAACGATTTGATTTGATCACTGTTCTCTTGAGGTAATATGGAACAGGTGGCATAGACCAATTTACCGCCAGGTTTTAGTATTTTACTATAATTACGCAATATCTCTTGTTGGGTCTTCGTAATTTTTTCTAGAAAATCCGGTTGCATTTTCCATTTAGAATCCGGATTTCTTCGAAGCACACCCAAACCTGTACATGGTGCATCTATCAAAACTCGATCAGCGCTACCGTATAATTTTTTATAAACTTTGGTTGAATCGATTTCACGGGTCTCAATATTGTGGGCTTGGTTTCTTCTAGCCCTTCTTTTCAACTCTTTAAGCTTGCTGCCGTAAATATCCATGGAAATCAATTGTCCCTTATTTTCCATAAGTGCGGCTAAATGTAATGATTTACCACCTGCGCCAGCACAGGTATCTACCACGCGCTGACCTGGTTGTACGTCCAATAATTCCGCCACCAATTGAGAAGAGGCATCCTGTACTTCGAACATTCCATTTTTAAAGGCTTCGGTTACGAATACGTTAGCCCGTTCTACCAATTTTAAAGCCAAAGGATATCCTTTAATTGGTTCTGCAACAATGCCTTCGTCCAATAAAGTTTTACGTAAATTTTCCTTTGTTGTTTTAATGGTATTAGTTCGTAGTATCACATCTGCAGGTTCATTCAATTTGGCCATTTCTGCAGTCCATAATTTTTCACCCAATGCCTTTTCGCATAACTCATCTATCCAATCAGGAATAGATTCCCTGTATTTTCTAATTTGAGAAAGTTCATCGAACTTGCCTTTTATTCTTCGTTCGGGCGTAGGTTCAATCTGTTTCCAATCCGGTAAGCTAATGCCTTTTAAAACCGCCCAAACGGCCCACATACGAAAAAGGTCCGGTCTTGAAAACGGCGCTTTTACTTCTGCAATTTCAGCATATAGACGTTTGTAGCGCACCATTTCATATGTGGTCTCAGCAATAAATCCACGATCGCGAGCACCCCAACGTTTGTCGAATTTCAAAACTTTTTGCACCACCTTATCGGCATATTCATTTTCGTTGAATATTAGGTTTAGGGCATCTATGACTGCAAAAACAAGGTTTCTATGTAATTTCATCGGATGGGTATTATCGATTTAAAAAGTCTCAGAGTAATTATAGAAGGCAGCATCGGCACAAGAAAATCATCTGAAAATTATGGGTGCAAAGGTATTGTTTTAGAAGTGATTCCATTTATTTTTGAATAACTTTATCTGTTGTACCATGCGCTATTCCTTTTTATTACTTCTACTTTTTATTTCTTGTTCCCAAACCGAAAAAAATAAACCCTTCACATCTGTTGAAATTACCGATTTATATACCGATTCTTTGAGTATTCGAGCCATTGAGCTAATGGGAAATAGTTTGGCCTTTGCAGCCGATAAAGGCACTTTTGGTACCGTAGATTTAACCAGTGGAAAAGTACGTTCCAATGTGGAAAAATACCATACGATTATTCCAGAATTTAGGGCTGTGGCACATAATGCAACCGATTTTTTCATGCTTTCGATAGCGAATCCCGCATTATTATATAAGACCGGCGAAGACGGTAGAATGGATTTGGTCTATACTGAAGAAGGTGACGATGTTTTTTATGATGCGATGACGTTTTGGAACAATCGAGAAGGTATTGCGGTTGGAGATAGCAGAAATGGTTGTCTATCTATTATTTTGACAAAGGATGGTGGCCACCATTGGCATAAGGTTTCCTGTGATGACTTACCCGAGGGGATTGAAGGAGAGGGTGCATTTGCGGCAAGTAACACCAATATTAAAACAATAGGGGATAATGCTTGGATTGGGACTACTTCCGGAAGAATTTTTCATACAACCGATAAGGGGAAAACATGGTCGGTTACCCAAACTCCGATTATTAATAAGGAGCCAACCCAAGGTATATATTCGGTGGATTTTTACGACGAAAATTTAGGGTTCGCCATTGGTGGGGATTATACACAACCCGATTCTAATAACGCCAATAAGGCGATTACGAGAGATGGGGGTAAAACTTGGAATCTTTTAGCAGACGGTGCAGAACCTAGTTATAAAAGTTGTATTCAAGTGATTCCTGGAACTCAAGGTCAAGGTTTGGTTGCCTTAGGTTTTACAGGTGTCAGTTATTCCTCTGATCAAGGTGAGCACTGGATAGAACTTTCAAAGGAATCCTTTTTTAGTCTTAGATTCCAAAATGATTCAATAGCCTATGCATCTGGTAAAAATAGGATTGCTAAATTAGTTTTTCATTAGACTATTTACCCCCTTTATTGTGCCGATATTGTCGAATCAATTGTCGTTTGAAATCCTCTTCAGAGCGCATTAATAAAAGGGTTTTCTTAGCGGAAATAACTTCTTTCACTTCTTTTAGGAAGCTATTTTGAAGTTCTTCTTCTTCAATTTCCAATTTCATGTGTTGTTGAAGTAGGCTATTCGCTTCACTTTCAGATAGTGCATCCAAGTTGTCCATTTTACTGCGAATCTCAGTATGTTCCTTTTTTCGTCAGCGCATCCCTTTTCTCTTCAAATTCATTATAAACCGGCCAAAAGCTTTGGGCTTCTTTAGAGGTAAGTGAAAGCTTTTCCGTAATAAAAGCCACTTTTAAGGACTTTATCTTTTCCCAATCAGGTTTTTGCTGACCAAAGGAAATACCGGAAATTAATAAAAACAGTGTTAGTATAATTTTATTCATCGTATTGTAAGTTTAAATCATTTAGACCATTGGTATTTTCATCCAAATAATCTAAAATCAATTCGTCATCCAAAGGGGAATTCAACATATCAGACATTTCCGTATTTTCTAATGGAATTACTTCTGCAATATCATAAGATGTTAAATCAAATTCATTATTATCAAAATAAGCTTCAATATCTACATTGGCCAAATCAGTGAAATTGATGTCGGTATTTTTAGAATTAAGGCCAAAATAAACCAATACAATCGCTGCAATAGAGGCAGCTACTGGCCATCACTTTTTTATATGGAAATAGAGAAATAACCTTGACCTCTTCTTTTTTCAATTTTGAGTTCAAGCGCTCTTGAAAACTTTCAAAATAAGTATCCGGAGTTTTGAATCCTGAATTACTTGGGATTATATGTTCTTCTTTGGATAATTTATCCATAAGCCGGTCTTGAAAATTATCGAAGTAATTTTCTGGAGTAGTAAATGGATTTTTTTTATTCCTTTTCATTGTACTAATTTGACTATCAACTTTGTAAAAGGTTTAATCAGCCTTTAAAAATCGTTCCAGTTTTTTAACTGCTAAGTGGTAAGAAGCCTTTAGGCCCCCAACCGAAGTATCCAGAATATCGGATATCTCTTCATATTTCAATTCCTGAAAATACTTCATATTGAAAACCAATTTTTGCTTTTCCGGTAATGTGGCAATAGCCTGTTGTAGCTTAAGTTGTATTTCATCGCCTTCAAAATAAACATCGGCCTGTAAATTGGAGATTATCTTTTCCTGATAATCCGTGTCAGTTACCCCTTGTTTTTTTGCATTTTTCTTGATAAAACTTAAGGCCTCGTTGGTAGCTATACGGTACATCCACGAAAACAATTGACTTTCACCTTTAAAACTATCTATATTTTTGAAAACCTTGATAAAAGTATTTTGTAAGCACATCATCTGCATCGTCATGGTTGAGTACAATATTTCGTATTTGCCAATACAAACGCTCCTTGTACATATCTACAAGTATTTCAAAAGCTTGGGACTGGGTGCTTTTGGTTTTTAAATCCTTTACCAGTGTTTCCTCAGCAATCAATGAAACTAGATTTAGTTGGTTTGTTGGACGCTAAATGTAAGCAAAGGTTTAATTAGAGGTAAAAAATATAGTAAACGAAATAAAAATCCTTAAGTATTGAGATGAGACTTTTGTAGGATTTTAAGAAGCTAACGATTGCATTTGAACCAGCTTTTTATAAGTGCCGTTCAATTCCAGCAATTGAGTATGCGTACCTTGCTCTACAATTTCACCTTTGTGTAAAACTACAATTAGATCCGCATTTTGAATGGTAGACAAGCGATGTGCAATGACAATGGAAGTTCTATTTCTCATCATTTTTTCCAAGGCATCTTGAACCAAGCGTTCACTTTCGGTATCCAGGGCGGAAGTAGCCTCGTCCAAAATCATAATCGGTGGATTCTTTAATACGGCCCTAGCAATGGATAGCCGTTGTTTTTGTCCGCCACTTAATTTGTTTCCACTATCCCCAATATTGGTCTCGTAACCTTTGGGTAGACCTATAATGAAATCGTGGGCATTTGCAATTTTAGCGGCCTCTATAATTTCTTCTTCTGTGGCATTTGCCTTTCCGAGACCAATATTATTTTTGACGGAATCATTGAAGAGAATAGAATCTTGGGTTACAAGGCCTAATAGCCCTCGAAGCGATTTTTTTGAAAGAGATTTTATATTATGTCCGTCAATCTCAATGGAACCTTGGTCCACATCATAAAAGCGCGTAACCAGATTCGCAATGGTACTTTTTCCACTACCGGATTGACCCACCAAAGCCACCGTACTTCCTTTAGCGACTTTAAGATTGAAATTCTTTAAAACATAATCATCCTCGTACTTGAACGAGATATTAGTCAAGGATATTTCTTTCTCAAAAGTATCCTGTTGAATAGGGTTTTCAATTTCTGAAATAGGATTTTCAGTTTCTAGAATTTCTAACACCCGTTCTGCAGCAGCATTTCCTTTTTTGACACCATAGGAGGCTTTGCTAATAGCTTTTGCAGGGGTTAGTATTTGATAGGCCAATCCCATGTAGGTAATGAATAATTCGGGCTGAAGACTTTTATCGATTAAGACCATTTTTCCACCGTACCAAAGAATTACACCTATGGCTGCTATTCCAAAAAACTCACTTGTTGGAGAAGCAAGATTCTGTCTATTTAAAAGACTATTTGAAAACTTGTAAAATCGTCCGGTCGAATTTTTGAAGGTTTGGTAGAATTTAGATTCAGCATTAAAGGCTTTTATAACTCGTAATCCGCTTAAACTTTCTTCCAATATGGATAAAAATTCACCTTGCTCTTTTTGAACCTTATCAGATTTTCGTTTTAGTGATTTTCCAATTAATGAAATCAAATAACCTGAAACAGGAAGAAAAATAAAAACGAACAAGGGTAAGTTTAGCACTTATGGATAACATGGCTAAAATTGTAAATAATAAGGTAAGAGGTTCCCTAACAATCAATTCTAAGATGGAAAGAAATGAATGTTGTATTTCCAAAACATCCGAAGTTATTCGGGCAATGGTATCACCTTTTCTTTTTTCGGAATAAAAAGATATTGGAAGACTTATGGTTTTTTCATAAAGTTCATTTCTTAAGTCCTTTAATACTCCATTACGTAAAAACGTAATGAAGTACATTGCCATGTAACCGAAAAGATTCTTTAAAAAAAACATGGAAATTACCAGAATCACCATGAAAACTAAAGCTTCTCCTTCACCTTCACCAGCTTTTGTGGTAACAAAGAAGTTGAGATAATCTAAAAGATATTCTTTAGTTTGAGTAATCCCGTTCCATTTTGGAGCCACCAAAACTCTTTCTGTTTGATTGAATAATACGGCGAGCATTGGAAATAGCGAAACCATTGCCAACGTTGCAAATAATGCATAAAAAATATTCGCAATTATGTTAAGAACAGCATAAGTACGGTAGGGCTTCGCAAAACGAAGAATCTTTTTGAAATACTCCATTAACCTAGTTTAAGCTCACTGATAATGCGTTCAATTTTCGCATCCAGTTCGCTTGATACCTTTTTATAGTTTTCTGCCTTATCCAATTTCGCATTGGTGCTAATGTAAAATTTTACTTTTGGCTCCGTACCACTTGGTCTAGCAGCGATACGCGTACCGTCTTCGGTTTCATAAATAAGCACGTTTGACTTCGGAATATCGATAGCTATTTCCTCTTTAGTAATTACGTTTGTGGCGGTAGATGTATTGTAATCCTCTATCCATTTTACCTTAGAACCAGCAACAGATGCTACAGGGTTTTCCTTGAAATCCTTCAACATCTGTTTGATTTCTTCAGCGCCACTGATTCCCTTTTTGGTGATGGAAATCAAATGCTCCTTATAAAAACCAAATTGAACATAACAGTCAATCAAATCCTTATAAAAAGAACTGCCGTTCGCCTTTGCCTGTGCCGCAATTTCGCAAGCGAGTAGGGTAGAGGTAACCGCATCTTTATCACGTACAAAATCACCCACCATGTAGCCAAAGCTTTCCTCACCACCACCAATAAAATGTGATTGTGGAAAATCCTTAATCATTTTACCAATCCATTTGAACCCCGTAAGAGCCGTTTTGAATTCTACACCATAAGCCTTTGCCATTTCTTCCATCATAGGAGTGGAAACGATGGTGGTAGCAATGAATTCATTACCCTTAAAACCTTTAGCCTTTGTTTTATCTAAAAGGAATTTGGTCATTAAAACCATGGCCTGGTTACCGTTCACGATTTCCATTTCACCGTCTAAATTACGCACGGCAATACCTAAACGGTCACTATCTGGGTCTGTACCCACAACCATGTCGGCTCCAATTTCTTCAGCCTTTTTAACGGCCATGGATAAAGCTTCCGGTTCTTCTGGATTTGGGGATTTTACCGTTGGGAAAGTCACCATCAGGTTTGGCCTGTTCTTCAATGACGGTTACATTTTTATACCCGGCACGATCTAAAACTTCTGGTATGGCGGTTATGGAAGTGCCGTGTAGGGAAGTGAATACAATTTTAAAATCATCTTTTCCGGCGGCATTAAAGTTTCCGTTTTCAATCGATGCTTTGATGAAGGCCTCGTCAACTTCCTTATCAATGACTTTAATCAGATTATCATTAGCATCAAAATTTATGTCCTCAAAGCTCAAAGAATTAATTTCAGAAATAATAGCTCCGTCCTGTGGTGGCACAATTTGACCCCCATCTGTCCAATAAACCTTATAGCCATTATATTCTGGAGGGTTATGGGAAGCTGTCAAAACAATACCTGCGTGACAATTCAAATGGCGCACGGCAAAGGATAACTCAGGTGTAGTTCTAAGCTCTGAAAAAAGGTACACGTTGATGCCGTTCGCAGAAAATACCTCTGCCACCGTTCTTGCCAAGGTGTCACTATTATGTCTACAATCGAAGGCAATGACCACTTTAATGGCTTCGCCTTTATAAACCTGGTGTAAATAGTTGCTTAGACCTTGTGTGCTTTTACCTAAGGTGTATTTGTTAATGCGATTGGTACCTACGCCCATTACGCCACGCATACCTCCAGTACCAAACTCCATGTTTTTATAAAAACGATCTTTAAGATCGTCTTGGTCGTTTTCTATAAGGTGCTCTATTTCTTTTTTAACGTCTGCGTCAAAAAAATCGGTTAGCCAGCTTTTGGCACTATCAAGGAAGTTATCCATTATTGTTACGTTTAATTTGTGCTAGTAATTTACTTAGAATTTTAGTCTTCTGAAAGCGTTGTATTTATTTCTTCGGATATAATGTATCTATTTTCTTCCTTTTTGGAGCGAATCAGTATTTCGCCAAGGAAACCGGCTAGGAACAATTGCGTTCCGATGACCATTGCAATGAGAGAAATATAAAATTGGGGTCTATCGGTAATCAACCGACCAAAAGGATTTAAAAAAAGTTTATCAACTCCTAAATAGATGGCAAAACCGAACCCGATTAGGAACATGACCACGCCCAAAGCGCCAAAAAGGTGCATAGGACGCTTACCAAAACGGGATACGAACCAAATGGTCAATAAATCTAGAAATCCATTGATAAAGCGTTCCATGCCGAATTTAGTCTTACCGTATTTTCGGGCTTGATGCTGGACAATTTTTTCACCAATTTTAGAGAAACCGGCATTTTTTGCCAACACGGGAATGTATCGATGCATCTCACCGGAAACTTCAATGTTCTTTACCAATTTGTTGGAATAGGCCTTAAGTCCGCAATTGAAATCGTGCAGTTTTACACCGGAAGTTCTTCTGGCTGCCCAATTGAAAAGTTTGGAGGGTGTGTTTTTAAAGATAATGGAATCGTAACGTTTCTTTTTCCATCCAGAAACCAGTTCAAAATCTCCTGTGGTAATCATCTGGTATAATTCCGGAATTTCTTCTGGATTATCCTGTAAATCTGCATCCATGGTGATGATGACATCGCCTAAAGCCGCTTTGAATCCGGCATGTAAGGCTTGTGATTTTCCGTAATTCCTTAAAAAATGAAGTCCTTTTACTGACGGATTTTTAGAACCTAATTCTTCGATTATTTTCCAAGAATCATCGGTACTACCGTCGTCCACAAAAATAAGTTCGTAAGAAAAATGATTGGATTGCATTACAGATACAATCCAATCATGAAGCTCTTGAAGTGATTCTTCTTCGTTAAGTAAGGGAATAACTATGGATAGTTGCATGCGTTACTTCTGGTATTCCCGCCAAAAATACTACAATTACTTAGGTATTAATATGCCGGTTCTTCTTTTTTAATGACCAATGCAGGATTAAGGACAACTATTAATCCCATAATAACTGTAAATATTAAACCGATTGCAATTTGAAGCTGAAGCAAATTTCTTCTCCATTTCCAATCTTGTGCATACTTGTTCCTCGGTCATTTCTGGATTGTCTGCTCATAGCTTTAGCTTTTCCAATTTCAATAGCTTTTTCATGCATATCTGGGTTCAATTATATTGCCGAATATAAAATTCCAAATATAATTCCAATAATACCAGCAATTAAGGCAAACACCAACACCAATTTTCAGGGCTTGTGCCAAAGGCAGAAATCCATTATTCGCTTTTTTAAATTGAATCATGCGCAAGTACAATACCAGCAATGACTAAGACTTATAGCTTATATAATTTGAAAAGTAATGCAACCTTGTTCATAATGCATGTCCATAGTATACAGCATAATGGCAAATATTACGCCTATTACCGCCAATATAATGCTCCATAATTAAATGCGTACTTACCGGTTTTTGGTAGATTTTCTTCCATGATTATAAGTTTTATTAAGTTGATTGTAATATTAGTATGATTAGCGTTACTATTGTTACAACTTTCAGCATAAATTATTTCGCATATTTTTTAGCATCTTTGTGTTGTAGGTTTGTATAATTTAACTAAATTTGCAGCCTTAAAATGAGTGCCCGTTGGAATGGGTGCAATAATAATTTTACCATGAAAAAAGGAATACACCCAGAAAATTATAGATTAGTTGCCTTTAAGGACATGTCTAATGAAGAGGTTTTTTTAACAAAATCTACGGCGGAGACAAAAGAGACCATAGAAGTGGACGGAGTTGAATACCCAGTTGTAAAATTGGAGATTTCAAGAACTTCTCACCCATTTTATACTGGTAAAGCTAAATTCTTGGATACAGCAGGACGTATCGATAAGTTCAAGAACAAGTACAAGAAATTTTCAAAAGAAGAAAAGAAAGAGGAAGAATAGACTTTCTTTTACTTTTAATTATCATACAGCGCCTTCGAAATTTTCGAGGGCGTTTTTGTTCCTAATAGCTAGCTTTTAGGTAATCTCAACCGGTTAGTAATATTGCTTTACGAAGAATCGTTAATTTTGAAGAAATTTGCCCATATGAATTATATACTATTTGATGGACCGGCTAGGAATCATTTGCTTCCATTTACATTTACACGCCCTGTAGCTGAAATTAGGGTGGGTATCTTGACCTTACGGGAGCGATGGGAAATCTACTTGGATGCAAAAACAAGCTCTTGCACAGAGGAATATTTAAGTGCTAAATATCCTATTCATTTACAAGGTGTCAATACATTCATAGATGGGTCTATTATAGCGAACAAAGATTTACTAGAATCTTTAAAGAATTTGGGGAAAGGAGAATTATTGGTTAAGGGTGATTTGGTTATTGCTTATGTCAGTGATAAAAACAAATCTGATGAAGAGCTTCAAACTTTTCAAAAGGTTGAATTTAAAGGAGAATTAATTCAGATAAAGAATACTTGGGATATTTTTGATAAAAACGCTGAAATCCTTCAACTGGATTTTGATTTGTTGACGGAGGGCAGAAAAAGTCAGCCAATATCCGATACCAATAAGTTAATTCATCCAGAGCGAATATTTTTGGAAGAAGGCGCTAAAGTGGAATACAGTATTCTAAACGCAACAGACGGACCTATTTATCTAGGAAAAAACTCGGAGATTTGGGAGGGTAGTCTGATCCGTGGCGGATTGGCACTTTGCGAGCACGCTATCGTTAAAATGGGGGGTAAACTTTATGGAGCCACAACCATTGGTCCGCACAGTAAGGTTTGTGGGGAGATTAGTAATTCCGTCATATTTGGATATTCCAGTAAAGGTCATGAGGGGTATTTAGGAAACGCGGTTTTAGGGGAGTGGTGCAATATTGGTGCGGATTCCAATAATTCCAACCTAAAAAACAATTATGCTAAAGTCCGTCTTTGGGACTATGCTACGGAGCGGTTTGAGCAAACCGGTTTGCAGTTTTGTGGTTTGATGATGGGCGACCATAGTAAAACGGCAATTAACACCATGTTTAATACCGGTACGGTCATTGGGGTTAATTCAAATATCTATGTACCTGGATTTCCCCGGAATTTTGTACCCAGTTTTAGTTGGGGCGGGGCTAGTGGTTTTACAGCCTATCAGCCCGAAAAAGCTTTTGAAGCCGCAAAAGTTATGATGGCTAGAAGGGGAGTGGAGTTTAACCAGGTGGAAGCTGATATTCTTACCCATGTTTTTGAAATCACCAAAAAGTGGCGTAATTATTAGAGCAAAAGTAGTAGGGGTTTTACAGAAGTTTTCTGTCCGTAATAACTTTGATTACCTTTGCACCCCTTTACAATTTGAATAAAGTCCGATGAAAAAGAAGGTCGCATTCTATACGCTTGGTTGCAAGTTGAACTTCTCCGAAACTTCTACGATTGCCAGAAGTTTTGTCGATGAAGGTTTTGAACGTGTAGAATTCTCAGAAAAGGCAGATATGTATGTAATAAATACCTGTTCTGTGACGGATAATGCCGATAAAAAATTCAAGACTACCGTAAAGCAAGCCTTAAAGGGAAATCCCGAAGCTTTTATAGCTGCAGTAGGGTGTTATGCCCAATTAAAACCAGAAGAATTGGCTGATGTTGAGGGGGTGGACTTGGTATTAGGAGCTACCGAAAAATTCAAATTGACGGATTATATCAACGACCTTACTAAGAACGACCATGGTGAAGTCCATTCATGTGAAATTGTAGACGCTGACTTTTATGTAGGTAGTTATGCCATAGGAGATAGGACCAGGGCATTTTTAAAAGTACAGGACGGTTGTGATTATAAATGTACCTATTGCACCATTCCTCTGGCGCGCGGAATCTCAAGAAGCGATACGTTGGAGAACGTTTTGAAAAATGCCGCAGATATTTCCGCTCAAGGGATTAAGGAGATTGTGTTAACAGGGGTCAATATTGGGGATTATGGTAAAGGAGAATTCGGTAATAAAAGACACGAACATACTTTTTTAGATTTAGTGAAAGCCTTAGATGACGTAACGGGTATACACAGACTACGTATCTCATCTATAGAACCCAATCTTTTGAAAGATGAGACTATAGATTTTGTTGCTCAAAGTAACACGTTTGTACCTCATTTCCACATACCATTACAAAGTGGAAGTGATGCCCTTTTAAGACTGATGAAGCGCAGGTATATGACCGCTCTTTACACAGAGCGTGTGGAGAAAATAAAATCGGTTATGCCTAATTGTTGTATTGGGGTGGATGTAATCGTTGGTTTCCCTGGAGAAACAGAGGAACACTTTTTGGAAACCTATCACTTTTTAAATGACTTGGATATTTCTTATTTACATGTGTTCACCTATTCAGAAAGAGATAATACAGAAGCTGCAACTATGGAAGGCGTAGTACCTAAAAAAGTACGTCATAAAAGAAGTAAAATGTTAAGGGGACTTTCTGCTAAAAAAAGAAGGGCCTTTTATGAAAGTCAGATAGGTAATGTGCTAACAGTACTTTTTGAAGGGGAGAATAAAGAAGGCTATATTCATGGCTTCACGGAGAACTATGTAAAAGTGAAAGCGCCCTGGAATCCAGAATTAGTAAATACGTTACATGAAGTTAAGCTTCGGGAAATTGATAATGATGGGTTGGTTCGGTTTGATTTTCTGAAGAAAGAAGTAGAAGCATAAAAAAAGCCTCTCGTTAGAAAGGCTTTTATATTTTTAGATTCGAATACCAATTGGCAACATCTCCTTATATTTTAATCGGTTTTTCCTTAGAAAACCAGCAATATGTGGGCTGGTAGGAACGACTCTTAAATTTCTTTCCTGAATTACACTAAGAACGGCTTTGATAAAATTTTCTCTAAAATCCTCATCGGTAATTTCTTCAGGAACAACCAACTTGGTTAAAAAGACTTTTCGCTCTTGGGAAGAATATTCGATTCTTGCAAGATGTCCATCTTTGGTAGTTTCAAATTGGCGCAAGAACGCATTGTCCTTAATAATTACTTCATTCATATAGTTCGTTTTTGTATTGCTATTAGACAAAAAAATTACGATGTTATTTTATCGTAATTGCTGAAAATTAAAAAGTAATAAATAACATAACCTTAAAGCCGGTTATTTGTCGTTATCCTTCAAAAGTAGTTAAAATTAACCTAATTTCCTATTCTTATTGTATCTACCCCTTATGAGTTCATCTAAAATACATGTCTATTTTATGCCTGGTATGGCTGCTAGCCCGACCATTTTTGAATATATAAAACTACCAAGTGATCAATTCGTAATCTATTACTTGGATTGGGTTGTTCCAAGGCCCAAAGAATCTTTTACCCAATATGCGGAAAAGATGAGTAAAGAGGTCACTGAAGAGAACCCAATATTGATAGGGGTTTCCTTGGGAGGTTTACTGGTTCAGGAAATGACAAAGTATATTTCGGTCAGAAAAGTAATTATCATTTCAAGTGTTAAATCAAAACACGAACTGCCAAAGCGAATGCTTTTCGCAAAGTATACCAGAATACATAAGCTATTACCAACTGGGCTGGTTCAAAATGTGGAACTTTTGGCTAAGTATGCTTTTGGTGAATCGGTAACTAAACGGTTAGACTTATATGAACGTTATCTATCCATACGTGATAAATTATATATTGATTGGTGTATTGATTGTTTGGTGAATTGGAATCAGGAAGTACCACCGCCAAATTTAGTTCATATTCAAGGAGATAAAGATGCTGTCTTTCCAATCATCAATATTAAAAACTGTATCACCGTTGAAAATGGAACCCATACGATGATAATACACCGGTTCAAATGGTTTAATGAGAACTTGCCAACAATTATTTTGGAATAAGATAGTTCTATATCTACCTTTGGTAGAGGAACTTGATAACTACATATCTTAAAAAATATAGAATCTATGAAAATCATTAAAAACATCTTGATGTTATTGGGTATCGTCTTTGTGGCCGGCACCTTAATTTTTGCGGTCCAAGGCGGTAATACAGCGATGCAAAGCGATAAGGAAATGCAGAATGATAGCATTCAAAAAAATGTAGCTACGGAATACCGAATTTCTTCGATAGATATACCGGAGGATTTGAATTTTGCCGGAGAGGTTGTACCTCAATCTGATCCAGAAATTATGGAACGTGTAGATCGTGAGTTCTTGGTAAACACGTATTGGCAATCGAATGCCTTGTTGCTAATGAAAAGAGCACATAAATTCTTTCCCATCATCGAACCTATTTTGGCAAAAAACGGTATCCCAGATGATTTTAAGTATTTGGCCGTTGCGGAGAGTGGATTAACGAATGTAGTTTCTCCTGCAGGTGCCACCGGTTTTTGGCAGATAATGAGAGAAACAGGTAGAGAGTATGGATTGGAAGTGAATTCGAATGTTGATGAGCGTTATCATCTAGAAAAATCTACAGAGGTAGCTTGTAAGTACTTGAACCGATGGAAAAATAAATATGGAAGTTGGGCATTAACAGCCGCAGCTTATAATGCAGGACCAGGAGCCATCAATAAATATATGGGAATACAACAAGTGGATAATTATTGGGATTTATTGTTAGGTGACGAAACGGGAAGATATGTATTCCGGATTATGGCAATCAAAGAAATTCTTGCCAATCCAGAAAAATATGGTTTCCATGTAGAAAAAGAAGATATGTACCAGCCCGTGCCTAGTTTTACAGTGGAGGTTGATAAACCGGTGAGCGATTTTGCGGATTTTGCGCAGGAATATGAAATTAACTATAAGATTTTAAAAAGACACAATCCTTGGTTAAGAGAGCCTCATTTGAACAATACTTCAGGAAAAAAGTATGCTATAGAAATACCTAATAAGGGGTATTACCAAATGGGCAAATAATCCATTGAGAACATCCTTAAACCTAAAAACCCTTTCTGGAATCAGAAAGGGTTTTTAGTTTAAGATAACGGAGTAAAGATGTCGTTTAGATTTTCTTCATCTGCTGTTGCATCATTCGTATTTGCTCCGTTAACATATTGTTCTTATCTAATTTCTTAGCTTCCTTTAAAAGCATGGTAGCTTCCCGTTTTCTTCTTTTTTGCATCGCAATACCCGCTAGGCTCAATTTAGCCATGGCAACATCATAATCCATCGTTAAGCCTAATTTTAAAGCAGTTTTAAAATACTTCTCTGCTTGGGTAAGGTTCGTTTGTGAAAATATGATACCATGTAGGTAGTTGTAGTAACCCTGTTGTTTAGGTGTTAAGGCAGCTTTAGGATTTTTAATTTTATCCAACCACTTTTTTGTTCCGTCTAAATCCTGCTTACGCATTCTTAAAAAAGCCAATAAAATGATTTCGTTTCTAAAATATAGGAATATGAAGATGAGGGATAGTAGTATAAGAAAGATACCATTTCCAATATTACCTTCTATAAATTGGTAAACGGCATATGCTATAATCAGTCCTGCAATGACTAATTTTATATTTTTGTTGAACATGGGTTATATTATTTTAGGTGTTTTTTGAAACTATTGTTTCAGATTTTTTGAGAAATAGGCTTTAGATAAAGCATTTTTGGTACTTAAAATTCAATTCGGGCAAAATTAGGCAAAACCTAGGTTTTGAGGCATAATGATTTGTAAAAATATTTTTTTCATAACACTTGCCAAAGAAAAAAACCTTTGTATATTTGCACCCGGTTTTACACCTCCTTTTAAAGGGAAATTCATATTAACTGATAGTATTTAATTTATATAGGCGATGAGCAAGAGAACGTTTCAACCATCAAAGAGAAAAAGAAAGAACAAACACGGTTTTCGTGAGCGTATGGCTTCCGTAAACGGAAGAAAGGTTCTTGCAAGAAGAAGAGCAAAAGGAAGAAAGAGATTAACTGTTTCCTCAGAGCCAAGCCATAAAAAATAATGATTGTATTTTTTTAAAAAATATTTAGGTGTTACTTTTCTGAAAGTAACACCTTTTTTTTGACCAATTCCTAAAATACCCTATAGAAAATGCCAAAGAGAGAAGACTTAAAATGTATCCTGTTAATAGGTTCTGGCCCTATAATCATTGGCCAGGCATGTGAATTTGATTATGCCGGTAGTCAATCCTTACGTTCCTTGCGTGAAGATGGAATAGAAACCGTTCTCATTAATAGTAACCCAGCAACGATTATGACCGATCCTTCAATGGCGGATCATGTATATCTAAAGCCATTGACCACAAAGTCTATTGTTGAAATATTAAAGGCGCATCCGCAAATAGATGCCGTTTTGCCAACTATGGGTGGGCAGACTGCATTGAATCTTTGTATTGAGGCTGATAAAAAAGGAATTTGGGAAGATTTTGGCGTAGAATTGATAGGTGTCGATATTGATGCCATCAATATTACAGAAGATAGGGAGCAATTTAGGGAGTTGATGTTGAAAATTGGAGTGGGTATGGCGCCACAGGCTACAGCAACTTCATTTTTAAAGGGAAAGGAAATAGCACAGGAATTTGGGTTTCCTTTGGTAATCAGAGCCTCGTATACTTTGGGTGGGGCAGGAGCTTCCATTGTTTATAAACCAGAAGATTTTGATGCCCAGTTAAGTTACGGATTGGAAATCTCTCCTATACATGAAGTGATGATCGATAAGGCCCTAATGGGTTGGAAGGAATATGAGTTGGAACTTTTACGGGATAAGAACGATAACGTCGTAATTATTTGTGCCATTGAAAATATGGATCCTATGGGAATCCATACTGGAGATTCGATTACGGTGGCGCCAGCAATGACCTTATCTGATAGAACCTATCAGAAAATGCGTGATATGGCCATTCATATGATGCGCAGTATCGGGGATTTTGAGGGAGGTTGTAACGTGCAGTTTGCCGTTAGTCCAGATGAGAAGGAAGATATAATTGCGATAGAAATCAATCCTCGTGTTTCAAGGTCTTCCGCCTTGGCATCAAAAGCAACAGGATATCCAATTGCAAAGGTAGCCACCAAATTGGCAATAGGCTATACGTTGGACGAATTGGATAACCAGATTACAAAATCAACATCGGCTTTATTCGAGCCTACCCTAGATTACGTTATCGTAAAAATACCACGATGGAATTTTGATAAATTTGAAGGTTCTGACCGTACCCTTGGCCTACAAATGAAGTCCGTTGGAGAGGTAATGGGCATTGGTCGTTCTTTTCAAGAAGCACTACACAAGGCAACCCAATCTCTCGAAATCAAACGAAATGGTCTAGGAGCAGACGGCAAAGGCTATAAAGATTACGATCAAATCATAAGTAAACTTACGATACCAAGTTGGGACAGGGTATTTGTCATCTATGACGCTATACAAATGGGTATTCCATTGAGTAGGATTCATGAAATCACAAAAATTGATATGTGGTTCCTTAAGCAATATGAGGAATTGCATTTCTTGGAAAAGGAAATCTCAAAGTATACGATTGCAACATTAAGCAAGGATTTGTTATTGGAAGCTAAACAAAAAGGGTTTGCGGACAGACAAATAGCACATATGCTGGACTGTTATGAAAGTGAAGTCTATAATAAACGGACAGAACTGAATATTAACAGGGTCTATAAACTGGTGGATACTTGTGCAGCTGAATTTAAGGCCATGACTCCTTATTACTATTCCACTTTTGAGGCGGAAATAGAAAAACCAGATGGAACACGATATGTTGAAAATGACAGTATTGTTACCGATAAGAAAAAAATCGTAGTTCTGGGGTCAGGTCCAAACCGAATTGGTCAAGGAATCGAATTTGACTATTGTTGTGTTCATGGGGTTTTAGCGGCTGCAGAGTGTGGCTATGAAACCATTATGATTAACTGTAATCCTGAAACCGTTTCAACAGATTTCGATACAGCAGATAAGCTGTATTTTGAGCCTGTTTTCTGGGAGCATATCTATGATATCATCCGTCACGAGAAACCGGAAGGTGTCATTGTTCAGTTAGGCGGCCAAACAGCGCTTAAATTAGCGGAGAAGTTATCTAAATATGGTATAAAAATCATAGGAACTAGTTTCGAAGCTTTGGATTTAGCCGAAGATAGAGGTAGTTTCTCTGAATTATTAAAGGAAAATAACATTCCATTCCCAGAGTTTGGAGTTGCCGAGACAGCTGAAGAGGCATTGGCACTTTCAGATAAGTTAGACTTTCCGTTATTGGTTAGACCTTCTTATGTATTAGGTGGTCAAGGAATGAAAATTGTAATTAATAAGGAAGAGCTAGAAGAGCACGTTGTAGATCTTTTACGTAAAATCCCGAATAACAAGTTATTATTAGATCATTATTTAGATGGTGCCATAGAAGCAGAAGCTGATGCTATTTGTGATGGTGAGGATGTTTATATCATTGGTATTATGGAGCATATAGAGCCTTGTGGTATACACTCAGGAGATTCTAATGCTACGTTACCGCCATTCAATCTTGGTGAATTTGTAATGCAGCAGATAAAGGACCATACCAAAAAAATTGCTTTGGCATTGAATACGGTTGGTTTAATTAATATTCAATTTGCCATCAAAGACGATATTGTTTACATCATAGAAGCCAACCCAAGAGCCTCACGTACAGTACCATTTATTGCAAAGGCCTATAAAGAGCCCTACGTTAACTATGCGACAAAAGTGATGTTAGGAGAGAAGAAAGTAAAAGACTTCAACTTTAATCCGCAACTAGAAGGTTTTGCGATTAAACAACCTGTCTTCTCCTTTAATAAATTCCCTAACGTAAATAAAAATCTAGGTCCGGAAATGAAAAGTACCGGAGAAAGTATTTTATTTATTGATAGTTTAAAAGACGATGAGTTCTACAACCTATATGCTAGACGCAAAATGTATCTAAGTAAATAAGTTGTAGTTCAAAATGATTGTATGCCGAAGGAAAACTTTATAAGCTTAAAGTTTTCCTTCGGCATATAATTTTCTAATCTCTTTCTTGTCGAATTTTCCAACACTTGTTTTTGGAACCATTTCTATGGTGATGTATTTGTCCGGGATTTGGTAATTGGCAAAGTCCATCGCTAAAAACTCCTTTAGTTCCTCATCAGAAATAGGTTTATCGGCATCGGACAATACGATAGTCGCCAAAGGTCTTTCTGACCATTTTTCGTCCGGAATCGCAATAACCGCAGCTTCTTTTATTTTAGGGTGCGCCATCAACGCCGACTCCAAAGCCACACTAGAAATCCATTCTCCGCCACTTTTAATTAAATCTTTGGTTCGGTCGGTTATTTCCATATAGCCATCACTATCAATAGTACTTACGTCCCCAGTTCTAAACCATCCATCGTCAGTGAAATTTTCCCGATTGTTCGTTTTAAAGTAGGAGTTGATGACCCAAGCTCCTTTTACTTGAAGCTCTCCCATGGTCTTACCATCACGAGGGGCTACTTTTCCGTCATCTCCGATAACGCGCATTTCTATACCTGGGAATTCTATACCTTGTTTGGCACGTATTTTTAATTTACTCTTTTCATCCAAGTCCTTATGTTTGTTTTGCAATCTACTGGCGGTACCTAGAGGGGATGTTTCCGTCATACCCCATGCTTGAACTCCTTTAATTCCAAAATCCTTTTCAAAGTTTTCAATGAGACTAGCTGATAATGCTGAACCTCCTACGAGATATTCTTCTAACGCTAATTTTTCCTTAGGCGGATTTTTTTTCATTTCTTCGTAAACTCCCATCCAGATGGTGGGTACCCCGTTGGCTTTATTAATCTTTTCTTTTTCCAACATATTGATAATCGCTGCGGGCTGAAGATGAAGTGAAGGCATTACCATATCGCTTCCGGCTAAAAGGCACATATACGGGAAACCCCAAGCCATCACATGAAATTGGGGCACAATCAATAACACAATATCATCATTACTATAATTACCAGCATTTGGGGATAAAATGGTCATAGCATGCAGATAGGTAGATCTATGGGAATATAAAACCCCTTTAGGCATACCAGTGGTACCGCTGGTATAGCACATTCCGCTAGCGTCATTTTCATTGATGGAGGGCCAATCTATGGATTCCAATTGATCTTCTATTAAATCTTCATAGTGAATAATATTACGCAATGAGGTTTTAAAATCTTTTGGTGCATTAATGATAATATAATTTTCTACCGTTTCAAGTTTAGGGGCAATTGGTTCTAACAAGGGAACCAAGGTGGCATCTACAAAAATTACTTTGTCTTCAGAATGATTAATAATGAATTCTGTTTGTTGTGATGACAATCTAATGTTGATCGTATGGCAAATAGCACCAATTCCCGGAACTCCATAATACAGCTCAACATGCTGATAATGGTTCCAAGCAAAAGTTCCTACCATATCACCTTTTGTAATCCCCAGCTTATTTTTTAAGGCATTTGCCAATTGGCAGCAACGTTTGTACAACTCACCGTAAGAATATTCATGTCGTGTACCATTAGGGAGATAAGAGATTACTTTTTTATCTGGGAAGGCACTGTTCGCATATTTTAATATGGTGTTGGTGGTAAGTGGGTAATCCATTATTAATCCATTCATAGCTCAACTATTGTATAAAATTATCTGTCTTTAATCTAAAAATCACGATTGTTTAAATTTTAATAAAACAATCCAATTTATAGGAAATTAATAAAATTAAATCTAATAAATAGAGATAACTCAATTTGAATTGAATTTTTAAGCTATAATTAGAGTATGAAAATCCTTGAACATAGAAAGATTTTTGGGACTTCTTAATTTTAATCAAGCTATGCAATTCACGGCTATAAGGCTAAAATTTAATTTTATTAGATAAGCCGATTATATTAAAAAATGTTAATCTTAACTGTTGAAATTTAAATAGATCCCTATTGAAAAAAGTACTATTGTTTGTAGGCATTTTGATACTCATTTTTATTGGGCTAACCTTTTGGTCCCTTTCCAGTACCTCGAAAACATTTGGTACTTGTGAAATTATTGGAATGGAAAATCTTGATACACTAAATTTTAAGGATTACGATTCCGTCAATGTTGCCGCAAGTACTTTGTACAACGGGAATGAGATTAAGAAATTGATGCAGGGCAGCCAATACAGAAAAGCATGGTCTACTCCGGTCAAGGTTCCTATTCTATATTTGGACACACTAAAGGGCGACGTTAAGATACTAGAAGAGGGTGGCGGACACCAAACCCATTCCTTAAAACTGGAAACGCAAAATGGGACTTTAATGACGCTAAGAAGCGTAACCAAAGATCCATCACCCGTAATTCCAAAAATAGCTGAGCAATTGGGGATTGAGAACATTGTTGTAGATGGTATTTCTGCACAGCACCCATATGCCGCGTTGGTAGTATCGCAGTTATCTAAGGAAGCTAAAATTTACAGTACCAAACCTAAACTGGTCTTTGTGCCCAAACAGGATAAGCTGAAAGAATTCAATGAAAAATTTGGTAACCGATTGTTTCTTTTGGAATATGAAACGGAAGGAAATGCCAGTTGGTTGGGTGAAAAGAATATAAATAAATTAGTAGATACCGAAGATTTACAGGAATTGAAAATCGAAAATCCTAATAAAATGATTTCCATCGATGACCATGCACTGGTGCGAGCACGCCTGTTCGATTTGTTGATTGGTGATTGGGACCGTCACGCTAAACAATGGGGATGGGCACTTGAAGAAAATGCAAATTCAATTAGGGCGATACCTTTACCATGCGATCGGGATAATGCATTTTTTAATTTGGAAGGTATACTTCCTACTTTGATATCAAACAAAGCATTCTTGCCAGAAGTACAGTCTTTTGAAAAGGAAATTGATTTTCTGGAAGGGTTAATATCTCCATTCGATGTTTATTTTATGAAAGATATTCCTCAAGAAGTTTTTGTACAAGAATCTAGTTATTTGCAGAATATCTTAACAGATAAGGTTATTGAATCCGCATTTGAAGTTTGGCCAGAAGATATTTATCAGTTGGATGCAAAAGAACTTGATTGAAAAAATCAAGAGCAGGCGTAATCAACTAAACGAATATGCGATTCAGTTCAAAAGAATATTGAATGACAGTGGAGCCATAAAAGAGAATTTAAAAGGGTCTGAAGATTTAAAAATGACCATGGAACAAATGCAGTGCTTCAACTGTTTATAACTAATTAAAAGGCGATTACCTCAATATTTCAAATGAAATACCTAAACCAATATCAGTAATATGAATGTAGCAGTAGTTAAAAAGGTTGAAAAGCATGTGAAACATTTATTGGCAGACCAACTGAACAATAATTTCCTGTTTCATAGTCAGGGATTCACCATTAAACAGGTTAGGAAAACAGAAAAAATTCTTGAAGAGTATACTTCTGATAAATTGAATAAAAATCAAGTTCTTATCGCTGCCTGGTTTCTTAACGTTGGTTACACAGTTTCTTACGAAAATCACAAAAAAGAAAGTATTCATTTGGCCTCTACTTTTCTAAAGGAAGAAAATGTTTCTGAAAAAGACATAGAAACGATAGGCGAACTCATCCAATCCGCTTGGGAATATACTGAGCCTCAAAAGGAAGAAGAAGCTATTTTAAAAGATATCAGAACTTTTTTCTATGCTGCGGAGGATTTTGAAGAAATGTTGGGATTGTTAAGACTTGAAATGGAAAATTTGGATAAAACTATTCCAGATTTGGAGTCATGGCGATTGCAATTTATAGAAAAATTAAGAATAGAACATCGATTCTATACAGATTATGCTAAAGAGAATTGGCAAGAAGATAAAGAGGACAATGTGCTGTCACTAATTAAGAGTATGCAGAAAGCCGTAAAAACGGAACAGAAAGAAACCTTAAAAGCAAGGCTAAAAGATGATAGTCCGCAAAGGGCAATTCAATCTTTATACCGTATCGAATTAAGAAATCATATTAAACTAAGTGATATAGCAGATACCAAGGCGAATATTCTATTATCGGTCAATGCCATTATTATTTCCCTTTTATTAGCCAATCTATTACCAAAATTAGATTCCCCCTCCAATTCTTACCTGATTTATCCAACGGCTATCTTTGTTCTTTTCAGTATTGCCTCTATGATAATGTCCGTTTTGGCAACTCGGCCTAAGGTGGACAATACACAATTGGTAGAAGAAGATATTAAAAAGAAGGAAACCAATTTTTTATTTTTTGGAAATTTTCATTCCCTTGAACTTAAGGACTTTAAGGCCAAGCTTAAAGAGATTATCAAAAACAAGGAATCAATTTATGATTCACTTAGTATGGACCTCTATTATTTAGGTAAAGTATTACAGCAGAAATATCGATTGTTGCGCTGGACGTATACTATTTTTATAATTGGCATTATCCTTTCCGTTGTGGCTTTTACTATTGCCCTCAAGTATTATGGAATGGAGGATGAATTACTGGATGCAGTGACTCCTGGAGTTCAGTAAAGTATTCAATGCCCAATAGGCTATACGGTTATTACTTCCTAAACCATTCAATTAAACCAAACCGCATATTTTTTCCTTCTTAATTCGAGCGCTAGGAGCTCTTCCATTTTCAAGGCTTCCGCTCTAGAAGTCATTGGCTTTATGTGATTGTATAAACTAGGCCTCAGATATGAACCATATTTTTTTACAATGGAAGAAGAAAGATTATGGCCTTTTTTATTTATAAAACCTGTTTTGTGTTGTTCAAAACGTTCCTTAGGTGTTTTACTGGTCATGCCTACGTAAAGACACTCTAAAACACCATTGAATTGAGGATTGGCCTCCCTAAATTTTCGATTTTCAGAAAAAACCTTCTTTCGTAATTCAACCACATATATCTGGTATGGCATGTTCATATTTCTTGTAAGTAATTAATAGATAACGTAATACAATTAGGTATTTGGTCGAAATTATGATTTAAATGAGTAGCTATAAACCTTTATTTTCTAGTTTTAAGGAAACATCCTACTTATGTCGAATTATATTACCTTATTTTCCTTCTTCGCAATTTGTTTCGCTGTTTGCTGTATTTACATTTTATTGTTTACGGGAAAAAAGAATAAAAGCGATTATGATTCCTAAAATTCAAATTCAACTTATTATAGCTGTTGCAGATTAATTCTTTCTGCCGGTAAAGTCTTCCATGGTTTTATAAATACCAAGAACATTTCCTGTAAACCAGTCGAATATAGATAAAGGTAGTACTGCTTGTGCAAAGCGGGTAACTCTGTAAATATATCCAGGGATGGTAACCATTTGTTTTTTGTTAGAAATTGCATTGATGATGGTCAAGGCCGTTTTTTCAGGTTTAAGAATGGGTATTTTAGATTGAACACCGTCAAACATTCCGGTATTGATATAATAGGGCATGATTGTGGTTACTTGAATATCTTTTCCTAACTGCTTCATTTCAATCCTAAGGCTATCAGACCATCCAATAACAGACCATTTGCTCGCTGCATACACAGACATTTTAGGATTTCCTAATAATCCTCCAGAGGAAGCTATGGTGCAAATGTGACCTGCATTTTTGACCATCATATCTCCAATAAAAGCTTTGGTAATATACATTGGCGCAAGACTATTAATATTCATGGTGCGTGCAATATCATCTTGGCTATGCTCATGAAAATAACTTCCTACGATGATACCGGCATTGTTGATCAGCACATCAATAGCACCATAGGTTTCCTTTATCTTTTCAGCGGAAGATTGAATTTGTGCTGGATTGGATACATCTACTTCCATACCATAAACTTCTCCCAATTTACTTAATTCCGAAACGGTTTGGTTTAAATTATCAGTATTGATATCCCAGATAATGACCTTCGAATTTCGCTCCAAAAATAATCGGCTCATTATTTTACCGATACCGGAAGCCCCGCCAGTAATGAGTACTAGTTTGTCCTTAAAACTTTTCATTTTCTGATCATAATTTTATCCGTTCATTTTTCATATACATCTTTAAATCTAAAAAGTATAGATTGAATAGTATGATAGGAATTTAAGGATTTAAACCCTAAGTTAAATCAATTTAAAAAATCAATCAGATTTCTTCCAGAACAGATTTTCCACTTGAATTATCCTCCGAGGTCCATTGCCAGTCTTCATATATCTTTAACTTACCATTTGGCTGTAGTTCTGGTTTTGAATGGCAGATACCCGTCATTAAGTTACCCTCCAAATTAATTTGATGATAACGTATGTCAATATTTCCCTCTTCATCAACAACACCTAAAAGATGACCTTGTACTATTTGACCACCTCTATATTCTGAGGTAAGGATATTCCCGATTTGCTTATAAACAAATATGGTTTCTGCACTGGTTTCGCCATTTTCAGAGGTTTCTAAGGGCCGGAACTTTTTGTTATTGTAATTTATCATAATGGTGACCCATGATTTTAATTAATCCCTCGCAACTTCGATGCCCTCTGTGGTAAATGAAAATGCCTGGGCTCCCAAACCACCCACCATTACCGCTTGAAATAAGGGATTCAAATTCTTTTTGGAATACCAATCAATCAAAAAATTGGCACCACTACCACCAGAAGTATCCTGTTGTTCAATGACATAATCGATGGACTCCATCGGTTTTAAAAATATAGGGGAGTCGATATAGCTCCTTACAAGGTCTCCCTGTGTATTGTAATAATCAATTTTATTCACGAATAGACTATCCTTCAAACTCGTATTTCGAATGCTCAACGTTGCGGTCAATAAAGTTCTAGAGTCCCTGGTCTGGTTGTAGATGTCCGAATATATAGGAACATATACTTCTCGGACCAACGAGTCAACTACAGCCTTATTTACACGCCTGTCCAAGGAATGATTGTCCAAAACTTCTACAGGTTGTTCTTCCTGTTTAATTTCTTTACAAGAATAAAGTATTAATAGTAGAACAATTATAAAGGAAAAACATTTTAACTTGAACATGGACCTTTTTAAGTTGAGTTTTAATCTTCCCACTCCGTATGAAAAATCCCTTCTTGATCTAAACGCTCATAGGTGTGTGAACCAAAATAATCACGCTGTGCCTGAATTAAATTCAGTGGTAATCTAGTTGAAGTGTAAGCATCAAAATAGGTAAGAGAGTTAGAAAGTCCGGGTAATGGAATTCCATTGGTAGCACCAAAAGCGACCAATTCCCTAGCGGCACCAACTGTTTCTTTAACCTTATCTACAAAATTAGGGGCTAGTAAGAGATTAGGTAGCGACGAATCCTTTTTGAAAGCCTCTGTAATATCAGCTAATAAACCGGCACGGATAATACAACCTGCACGCCATATTTTAGCGATTACGGAAATATCCAATTTATAACCATATTCTTTAGAAGCTTCCGCTAATTGATGTAATCCTTGTGCATAGGTAATGATAAAGGAAAAGTACAAGGCTTTTTCAGAAAGTTCGGCTAACTTTTCTTTATCCATATGGGCAACCTTAGGTCTGTCGTATAGATTGTCGGCCTGAATTCTTTCCTCCTTTAAGGCAGAAAGTTCACGCATACTTACGGCAATATCTATAGAAGGTACTGGAATACCTAGATCCATGGCATTTTGACTGGTCCATTTTCCAGTTCCCTTTTGCTTTGCCTTATCCAAGATTTGGTCCACTAAACGACCATCGGTTAAATCATCTTTTTGTTTAAAGATGTCAGAAGTAATTTCTACCAAGAACGATTGTAGTCTTCCTGAATTCCACTTGCTAAAAGTGTCATGTAATTCGTCATTGTTTAAATCTCCACCCTTTCTAAGTATATCATAGATTTCAGAAGTTAACTGCATCAAGCCATATTCGATTCCATTATGTACCATCTTTACATAGTTACCCGCAGATTTTGGCCCTAGGTAGGCAACACAGGGTTCTCCTTTATACTTGGCTGCGACAGCCTCAAAAATGGGTTTAATATGTTCGTAAGCAGATTTTGAACCGCCAGGCATAATACTAGGTCCACGGCGTGCTCCTTTTGCACCACCGGATACTCCTGCGCCAAAAAAGTTAATTGCCCTGTCCTGAAGTTTATTTTCTCTACGATCGGTATCGGTGTAAAAGGAATTTCCACCATCGATTATGATATCTCCTTTATCGATATGGGGAAGAAGCGATTCAATAACAGAATCCACAATTTTTCCTGCAGGCACCAAAAGCATTATTTTACGAGGCTGCTTTAAGGACTTTACAAAGGTTTTTATATTGGTAGAGGCATCTACTTTTTCGAGATTACCACCTTCCTTTTTTAAGGAATTTACCTTTTCTTCATCAAGGTCGTGTCCATAAGCGGTAAATCCATTGTCAGCTACATTCAGAATAAAATTTCGTCCCATTACTCCAAGACCTACCAAACCAAAATCGTACATAAAAAGCTATTTAAAGAGTTAAAAAATAATCGGGAATTTAGTTAAAATAAGAATTCCCTAATCCTAAGCGGTGTACATCAAAAATAATTTAAATTATTGACTTTATTCAAGAACACAGTTGCAAAGGCACCCAAAATTACGTTACTTTTAAATAAATTTGAAAATAAGAAGAGAAAGAGTTTATGAAGAAAACAGACAATCAAATGCTCATTATTTTTGGGGCATCTGGAGATTTGACCGCTCGAAAGCTAATACCTGCCATATTTAGTCTATATAAAGAGAATCATTTACCTGAAAATTTTGTGGTTTTAGGAGTGAGCAGAAGCGATCTTGGTGACCTTAAATTTAGGAACAAGGTGGTTCTTGACAGTAAATATTTTGAGGAGGACCGTAAGGAACACGATGAAGAGTTTATCCAAAAATTTGCAGAAAAGTTATTTTACGAAGATTTAGGGTCTGATTATGATACGTCTTACGAACGCCTAGAAAAGAGGATATCTGACCTTAATCAAAAATATGGAACAGATGGTAATCATATTTTCTATTTGTCCACGCCGCCTAGCCTTTATGAGCCTATCGCTAAAAATCTATCTGATCAAGGTTTGAATACAGAAACAGACGGTTGGCGCAGACTAATTGTAGAAAAACCATTTGGATATAGTTTGGAATCCGCCAAAAAATTGAATGACGGTTTACATGATTATTTCAAGGAAAACCAAATATTCAGGATAGATCATTACTTAGGTAAGGAAACGGTGCAAAATCTATTGGTGACACGTTTTGCCAACAGTATTTTTGAGCCGTTATGGAACCGTAATTATATTCACCATGTGGAAATAACCAATGCAGAAAGCGTAGGTGTTGAAAAACGAGGTGGATACTACGATAAATCGGGAGCTTTACGAGATATGTTTCAAAGTCACCTGTTACAGATTGTAGCCTTAATCGTAATGGAACCACCATTAAGTGCGAATGCGGAAGAAATACGAAATGAAAAGTTGAAGGCATTGAAATCACTGCGGGTGATGACCGATGAAAAAACACTTTTTGATAATACCATAAGGGCACAATACGTGAACTCTCATGTTGATGGAAAAGAAGTAAAAGGATATCGAGAAGAAGAAGGGGTGGACCCAAATTCTACAACGGAGACGTATGCGGCCGTTAAATTCTTTGTGGATAATTGGCGTTGGGCAGATGTTCCTTTTTATGTGAGGACCGCTAAAAGAATGCCAACAAAAGTTACAGAAGTGGTTATCCATTTCAAAACCCCTCACCATCAGATATTTAATGAAGCAGGGTTGAATAATAAGGATAACAAGTTAGTAATCCGTATTCAACCGGATGAAGGAATTTTGATCAAATTTGGTGTAAAAGTACCCGGTCAAGGTTTTAAGGTGGAACGTGCCAATATGGATTTTTATTATTCAAGTCTTTCAGAAACCAATGTTATGGAGGCTTATGAGCGTTTATTGTTAGATGCCATGCAAGGCGATGCAACTTTATACGCTAGGGCAGATGAAGTGGAAACCGCTTGGGCTTTTGTGGATCCTATTTTAGATTATTGGGAAAATGGGAAGGATGTTAAAATGTATGGCTACGCAGCCGGAGTTTGGGGTCCTGAGAATGCCAATGAACTAATAGAAGGTCTTGGGGAATGGCGCAACCCCACTGAGAATTTAGCGGATGATCCGGGATACTGTGTCATTTGTTAGTGATAGAATAAAGATATGTACGGAATAGATAAAGAATCTAAAATGGATGTAAGGATATTTCAAAATAAAATAAAAACTGCTGAAGAATTTTCCGCTTTTTTTGCAGAAAAATCAAAATCAGAACAACCTTTTCATGTTGCATTATCAGGTGGTAGCACCCCAAAAATTGTGTTCGATGTTTTAGCCGATGCGTTTGCTAAGGATATGGATTGGTCCCAGATTCATTTGTATTGGGGAGACGAACGTTGTGTTGCGCCAACCGATGAAGAAAGTAATTATAAGATGACCGTGGAGCATCTTATTTCAAAAATCGATATCCCAGAAGCTAATATCCACCGCATAAAAGGTGAGGATAATCCAAAATCTGAAGCTATACGTTATGGAGAATTGTTGGAAGAGGTATTACCTCAAGAATTAGGATTACCGCAGTTCGATTTGGTAATTTTAGGTATGGGCGATGATGGACATACCGCTTCTATTTTTCCACACGAATTAAAATTATGGATGTCTCCGGATAATTGCGAAGTCGCAACACATCCGGAATCCGGACAAAAAAGGGTTTCAATTACGGGTAGAATAATCAATAATGCCAAAACCGTAGCTTTTTTAGTTACTGGGGAAAGTAAAGCCGAAAAAGTAAAAATTATAGTAGATAGGGAAGCCGGATACATGGACTATCCTGCGAGTTATGTTTCGCCTAGGACCAAAGATTTAATTTGGTTTTTGGATGCAGATGCAGCAAAGAAAATTACTTAAGCTCCATCTTAATGTTTTCGCCTTCCAATTCTGATATATAATCGAAGGATTTAAAGTTTTTAGGTTCGAATTTTGTATCCCTTTTTTGGGCTTCTATTTTTCGGACCTTACTTCTTGCAAAACGTCGCATTCCTTGTGTGTCTGTAACTATTAATCCAGGTATGGGGACATTTTTGCCGTCCTCTCCTTTAGCTACCATTGTAAAATAGGAGGAATTACAGTGTTTACGCTGTCCTGAGGTAATGTTCTCAGATTCTACACGTACCCCAACAACCATAGAAGTTCGTCCGGTGTAATTGATACTGGCTTTTAAAGTGACCAATTCGCCAACTTCTATAGGATTCAAGAAATTCACTCGGTTAACAGATGCAGTTACGCAATATTGTTGTGAATGTTTAGAAGCACAAGCAAAGGCAATCTGGTCCATCAAGCTTAAAATGTGTCCTCCATGAACCTTTCCTCCAAAATTGGAATGGGAGGGAAGCATCAATTCCGTAATAGCTACCTGAGATTCCTTTACACTTTTAAATTTTTCCATGAATTGGTATTGGTCGGTTATGAATTTTAGTAGCTATTAATTCCTAAAATGAGGTGACTTTTCAGCTTGAACTTTGGTAATGAAATATTTGGTATCCCCCAGCCAAAAGAAAGTCGCGTATCGTTCCGTATAATCCACCTTAACATATTGTCCTTGGTATTCTTTTAATTTTTCAATAACCTCTTTGTCCTTATCCAAAACCGAAAAGGAAAAGATTTGGGCGCCAGAAATGCCTTGGCTTATTTCTCCTTCCCAAGTTTTTACCAAAACGCCTTTATGACTTATTTTAATCAATTCTCCTGAACGTACCCCTTCACTAAAAGGTACAAAGTAGACGAATGCATAGTATATGGCTCCTAGGGCCACTACTGTGATTATAAAAATGGAAAGTATCTTTTTCATTGGTGTGATTTTATATTTATCGATGTTAAGATAATACGAGGATTTTAATATTCCCATCAAATTATGGAAATGGTCAATTCTATTTATAATTTTAATTTGGGATCATCATCGAACTCATCATGGTCTAAGGCTCTTTTTAAAATAGGTTCTGGAAGGGATTTCTTTGCTTTCGCACCCATTCTTTTTAGTTTTTCGATGCTGTTGACAATATTGCCCCGGCCTTCTACCAGTTTGTTCATGGCACCCCTGTATTCTACTTTAGCTTCGTCCATCTTTTTCCCAACTTTCATAAGGTCGCCAACAAATCCTTCGAACTTATCATAAAGCGCACCGGCTTGTCTGGCTATTTCTAGCGCGTTACGTTGCTGTTTCTCGTTGTTCCACATGCTGTCGATTGTCCGTAATGTCGCCAAAAGGGTAGAAGGGGTGACAATGATAATATTCTGTTCAAAGGCTTTGTTGTATAATGAATTATCTTGGTTGATCGCAATGGCAAAGGCAGGCTCTATGGGGACGAACATGAGTACAAAATCCGGACTTTCCATTTCATACAAATCCTCATATTTTTTTGCGGATAATTGATCTACATGCCGTCTTAAGGAATTAATGTGGTCTTTTAAATACATTCCCCTAAGTTCTTCATCTGCATTTACATAGCGCTCATAATCCGTAAGCGAAACCTTAGAATCTACAATCATTTTTTTACCGTCGGGTAAATTGATGATGACATCGGGTAGCACTCGGCTCCCATCAGTCCTGGTAAAACTTTGTTGCACTGTATATTCCCGGTCTTTTTCTAATCCTGATTTTTCCAATACCCGTTCTAATACCAATTCACCCCAATTTCCTTGCATTTTACTATCCCCTTTGAGGGCTTTGGTCAAGTTTTCCGCTTCTTGGGTTATCTTAAGGTTTTGGGTTTGCAAATTGAGCAGTTGTTCCTTTAATGCGGAATGAATACTGATATTCTCTTTCTGACTTTCTTCAACCTTTTTTTCGAAGAGCTGAATTTTTTCGTTTAACGGACTCAATATATCCTTGATGTTCTTCTCATTACGCTCCGTAAATTTCAGACTTTTCTCCTCTAAAATTTTATTGGCGAGATTTTCAAATTCTTTGGTGAATTTTTCCTGTAACAATTCAACCTCTTGTTTTTGTTCGCGGTTTTTTTCCTGAAGGTTTTCAATATCGGCCTGGGCTCTTACGATTTGGTTTCCCAATAAAGTTTTCTCAGATTGAAGGGAGGTGATTTTTAATTCTCTTTCCTGTATACGTTGCTGTAAAACAGAAAGATTATTATGCATCTGTTGTTCTCGTTCTTGCAATGCACTTTGACTTGATTTTGTCTTTAATCGTTCAATGTAGGTCCCTAATAAATAGCCTAATACAAGGCAGACCAGTCCAACGATAAGGTAAATGTAAATTTCGTTCATGATTGAATAATGCGCTCTTGTAAAGATACTGGATTGCCTACTACTTTTAAAAACCGAATATCCGATTTAATTGATAACAAGTAAGCAGTTTTAAAGGATTCATCTTTATTTTCTTATCCGAAAAGAACCGGTGGTACCATCAAAAAACAAAGTGTCCGAAGGAAATAGTGCCTCAAATTTTTTGTTGGTAATAAGATTACATGGCTCATCGAAAGTGTTTTGGTCGCCATCCAATAACAACATCTTATCGCATAGTTGTATGGCCAATTCTATTTCATGACTGGTAAAAAGAATTGTTTTTTGGGTTTCTACAGCGATGGATTTCAATAATTTCAAAATTTGGACTTTATGGTAGAGGTCCAAATGAGTGGTGGGTTCATCTAAAAGTATAATATCTGTATCTTGAACCAAGGCCCTGGCAATCATGACACGTTGCAATTGCCCGTCACTTAATTCATAGCATTTTCTATCCATAAAAGTTTCCAATTCTAAAAGTGCGCAACTTTTATTGATGACCGAAATATCTTCTTGAGATAAGCTTCCCAGCCAATTGGTATAGGGTTGTCTGCCCAGTGCCAAAAGTTCTTTCACGGTCATATTTTTTGAAGCAATGGGTTCAGTTAAAACGACACTAATTTTGGTGGCAAGTTCTATGGCTGAAATGGTAGTTAATTCCTGCCCATCAATGCTGATAGAACCCGAAAGTTTGGGTTGAAACCCACCTATGGTTCGTAGTAATGTGGATTTCCCAATACCGTTAATACCTACAATTGCCGCTAACTCACCTTTGTAAAGGTTAAAAGAAATATCCTTAGCTATACTTTTTGAGCCATACCCAATAGTTAATGCGTTGATATTTAAATGGCTATTTATTTCGGAATTTTTGATGACACTTAATTTTTAATGGTCTAGTAACTAAATGCTATGAATTTATTTGATGTAGAAAAATACAACGGATAGTTTGATTCTAGTATTCAAATTATAGGGATTTGGATTTATAAAGTACTACCCTTTATATTCTTCAAATATTCTTTTCAAATTATTTTCAGAAAGTGGCTTAACTAGAAACTCTTTTACTATCTCATAACTATTGGCCTTATCCTTGTCTTTTTGATCAATAGAGGATGTGATGATGAAAATAAGAGGCTTTCTTTTTACCGGAAGTTTTATCAAGGCATCTAAAAATTGCCAACCGTTCATGATGGGCATATTTAAATCTAAAAATATAAATCCTGGTAATTCTTTTCCGCTTCGTAATATGGAGGAAAGACTATCTAACGCTTCCTTTCCATTTTCATAAACCAATATATCATTTCCAAAATCTTTATTATGGTTCAGCAAAATTTTTGTACCAAAAACAAAAATTGGATCATCATCTATTATGCAGATCGAATTGACATTCATAAATAAGCCTTACTATTAATTATACGAATAACTAGATAATACCTTTTTTAAATAAGTTCATCTCTACTAAAATAGGACTACCTTCTAAATTAAACCAAATTTTTGTAAAGCAAATGTCATTTAAAAAATCATTTTCTTTTTTCGGACTAACAACCAAATAACGACCGGTGCACCAAAAATACTGGTAATGGCGTTAATTGGGAGTACAGTATTAGACCCAGGTATTTGAGAAATGATATCGCAAAGTAACATTAGTATTGCACCACAAAATAATACCGCCGGAATAAGAACTCTGTGATCAGTCGTTTGGAAAATTTGTCGGGATAAATGTGGTACCGCTAAACCTATAAACGCTATTGGTCCGGCAAATGCAGTAATCGCTCCGGCTAATATACCGGTAGCAATAATTATAAGGTATTTGGATTTTTTTAAGTTTACCCCTAAACTTTGGGCATAGTTTTCTCCCAGTAATAATCCGTTCAAAGGTTTTATTGAGATGACGCTGAGTAGACTGCCAAGAACAATACAAAAGCATAAAATAGACAATTGTGGCCAAGATAGGTTTCCAAGACTACCAAAAGACCAATAGATGTATTGCTTTAGCTTTTCAGCTTCTGTAAAATAAGATAGTACACTCACAATGGCAGCGGTGATACTGCCAAACATCAATCCGATTATCAATAAGGTCATGGTGTCCTTAACTCTTGTAGAAACGGTCAGTACCATTAATAATACTAAAAAGCTACCCATACTAGAGGCTACGGCCAAGGCGACATCATCATAGAGGCTAAATCCAATAAATCCAGAAAATAGTGACGCACCCATAATTAAAAGTGCGGCTCCTAAACTGGCCCCAGAACTAATTCCCAGCACAAAAGGACCAGCTAGGGGATTTCGAAACAAGGTCTGCATTAAAAGTCCGCTAAGTGAAAGTCCGCCCCCAACGAAAATGGCGGTAATGGCCTTTGGTAACCTGTAATTCAAGATAATATAGGAGACTGAACCATTATCAACCTTACCTCCAAAAAGTACAGTGTAAGTATCTTTAAATGAAATAGAAACGGAACCTAAGCTTATGTTGAGAATAAAGCAAAATAACAATCCTAACAGTAGGATTATAAAAGTAATGGTATATGGTTTTTGTTGGGTCAATTACTGCAATGGTTTAAAAAAATAGGGTTTATGGTCAGGTAAAATATCCGGGTGAAAAATATGAATGAGATCCTGAAGTACCAAATCTGGTCTTTGTGGTGCCAATTCGTAGTACAGCACTCCACCGGTCTCACCTAGCGTATTGGTGAATGTAAAAATATTTTGATTTTGAAATGCATCGAATTGTGCATAATGGGTACTGGATTCCTTCATGTCAACATAACTCTTGAATTGTCCTGGCCCAATCCAGTACTCAGCATGTTTTGCTTGATTTAAAACGCTTTCCCAACTCAAAGATAAGCTTCCAGTTTCTTGAGTTTCATTCCAAAGATAATCTGCATTGGCATCTTTAATAAAAGTAGCAGCCCAACTCTTTCCACCTGGCAAATACCAGACATCCTTGTACAATGCTCCGCTCAAAACGGTTGGTGTAGTTGGTGCTTTCTGAGCTAATTCCTTTGCTTGAAGATAGGAACCTTCAATTTGGTTAAAAATACTATCCGCCATGATTTCCTTTCCAAAAAAGGGAGCGAAAAATTTAATCCATTCCGCTTTTCCTAATGGAGTTTCCTCTACCCAATCGCCATTATAGACTACTGGGATGTTCGAACGTTGAAACGTTTTATATGTGGCATTATCCGAAGATATCGTAAAACCTACCACTAATTCTGGCTGTAAGGCTAAAACCGCTTCTGTGTTTAAAGACTCATTTTGTCCCAGTTCTTTTATGAAACCACTTTCTATTCTTGAACGAGCAGTTTTAGAGGAGATATACTTGGTATCTGGAAATCCAACTAGTTTATCCAAAACACCCAAAGCTTCTAAGGCCGGAATATGGGTAGTTGAAGTTACCACCAACTTTTCTACGGGTACTGAGATAATAGCATCATAGACGTCTTTGTTCAAGGTGATGAAGGCCTGTTTTTCCTTAGGGATTAACGCATACGTAAATGTGGTTTCTGAATTTGGCCACGGATGGGTTACCTTGATTATCGTAATGCCCGATGCTTCTGTTTCAACAGTGAAACCTTTGGCATAGCCTATGTTACTTGTTTTTTTTTGAGTATCCAGAGGTAATTTCTCCTTTTTTTGCTCATCACAAGCGAGAAATAAAAGTAAGTAACTGAGGAATAGGACTCTTTTCAATATGCCGAATTTAGTATTGGATTTCAAAAGTAGTATTATAAAATTTCTTCCAAAAAGATTAAACAAAATGTTTACTTTCGCCGTGAATTTTGGTTTGATTGGGTCAAGATAGGAATACAGAATCGTATTTGTTGAGACTCTTTCAATTAAAAGGGAATCCGGTGTAAATCCGGAACTGTTCCCGCAACTGTAAGTTTATGCCCAATTATTTAAGGGCACCTCTTTTACAAGAGGGAGTTATTTTCTACTAAGCCACTGTGAACACTGAACCGGTTCAGTAAACATGGGAAGGCAAAATAGCTTTAAACAAGTCAGGAGACCTGCCTTATTCAAACAACTATTGTTAAACTTTCGGGATAGAGGTTTACGTATGGGTACAGACATACCAAGCTCCCGTTTATGAATGTAAACGAATGAAAAATTATTTAATGTGGCCAACGGTCACAGTATTGTTGTGCGCAAAATTGACAGCACAACAAGAACAGGACTCCATTAAAACATTACAATTAGAGGAAGTCGTAGTAAGTGATTCACGCTTTGAACTAAAGCGAGAGAACTCCGGTAAAACCGTGATTAAAATTAGTCAGCAAGAGCTGGAACGTAATCAAGGCCAAACTGTCGCCGCATTGATCAATACAAAAAGTGGTATTGAAATCAACGGTACTCGTAGTTATACGGGCCAGAACCTATCTTCCTATGTAAGAGGGGGTAATAACCGACAAGTATTAGTGGTCATTGATGGAATTCAGGTTTCTGATCCATCGGGCACCAATGGGGAATATGATTTGCGGTTGCTCAATCCGTCGCAGATTGAAAGTATAGAAATATTAAAAGGCGCGGCAAGTACCTTGTATGGGAATTCCGCAGCCACGGCGGTCATTAACATTACCACCAAAAAAGCCAAAGAAGAAGGAATTGGCTTAGAAGTGCTATCCAACTTTGGCACAAATCAATCGCAAAACCGTCAACATTATGATATTTCAGACTTCTCCAATACAGCAACCATAAGTGGTAAAACTGGAAAACTGAATTATTTGGTTTCTGGCGGACACCAATTCACAGATGGTTTATCGGCAGCAATTGGAACAGAACCTGATGCTTTTTCTCGAATCGATGGAAATGTAAAAATTGGTTATCAATTCACGGATAGATTTGATATGACGGCATCGGCCTATTACAACAAATTGACAAGTGATTATGACAATGGTTTTCCAATTGAAGATGCTGATTTTTATTTTACAGGAGAGCAATCACGATTTGGGTTGGCTTCCAATTATACCTATGAAAATGGAACCCTAACTTTAAATACCGCTTTTAATCAAATCGATAGGGCCTATTTTGCCGACTTTCCATCCGCCTATGATTCTCAATCGTATGTGTTGGATGTTTTTAATAAGTATACGTTTGCTGATAAGGTGTATACCATAGTGGGGCTCAATTATATTGAGAATCAAACGCTTTTTACTGGTTCTTTTGATGCCAGTTCTTGGGATCCTTATTTGAATCTTGTATACGTTGGCGAACAAGGTCTCAACCTAAATACGGGTGTTCGTTTAAACAATCATAGTACCTATGGGTCACACTTTATCTACAATATCAATCCATCGTATCGCTTAAAATTTAATGAGGGATATCTTAAGGTTTTTGGTTCCTATGCCACGTCTTATATAGCTCCTAATCTTTCGCAGCTATACGGACCTTTTGGCCCAAATCCTGATTTAAATCCTGAAGAAAATAGAACTTGGGAAGGTGGATTGGAAGTACGATTGTCTGATCAATTGACCTTAAGTTCCGTATATTTTAATAGAACTGAAAATGACCGAATCCTATACAAAACCATTAATCCGGTAACCTTTGAAAGTCAATATCGGAATTCTGGCACCGTTGAACACTTTGATGGAATAGAAGTTACTCTGAATGCCGAAATAATAAAGGACTTGCTCTTGACCACTAACTATACCTACACCAATTCTAAAGAGGGCTTAGCGTTACGCGTACCCACGAACAAAATAAATGCAAACTTGGGGTATCAAATAGGCGCTAGAACGCATGCTTCACTTTCCTATCAATATGTTTCTGACCGAATGGATACTGATTTCTCAACTTTTAGTCAAGTGAATTTAGATGCTTTTAATCTGTTCGATGCAAGAATCAAACATGATTTTAATGATGAGTTTGGAATGTTCCTATCCGTTGCTAACTTATTTAATGAGGATTATGTAGAGTTAGTCGATTTTACGACCAAAGGCCGTAACGTACATTTAGGGTTTAGCTTAAAGTTATAACTTAAAAAGCCGCCCTAAAGGCGGCTTTTTTTATTCTAGTAAAATCTGATTTTCCTATTCAAATTGAATGCTATTGGCAGTATCATCAATCATGTTACCGTTCACCGGACTCAACATTTTTGAATCGTTCAAGATATCGATTGGGTTGTTGACGGTAAAGTCCCGCTTCCCAGTTTGTCCGGTTATCTCCTGTATTGCTCTAGCCAATAAGGGTTCGTTCTCATCTCCTAAGATACCTAGATTACCATAATCTTCTTTTATAAGAATATCAGGCTGTAATCCACTAGTGTAATCAAAAAAGCCTTCAGCATTTTCGTTACGGCCAATTAGTGGCTGAATGGCCCATTGGTTATCCGGATTAATTTTATTAACACGGGCTGGCGTGTATAAATAAGAGTTTTCACGATCATCTACCATTGTGGTTGAAAATTCATTTTTACCTCTGGTGACATCTCCAATTTGTATAACATCCATGTAGGGTTCTAAACTATTGATCAATAGTTCACTTGCAGAAGCTGACCCGCCAGAAGTAAGGACATATACTTTAGAAAGGCCTAAAGAATTAATGGTCTCACCATTTACTTTATCCGCAAAATAGACCTCTAATTGGCTATCACTCAATTGCTCTTGAATTTTAGCATTATAGCGTTTTCTTAAGAATACATCAGAAGTATTGGTGCCGTAAATCATACTCGCCAAAAGTCTGGTTGTATTTACCGAGCCTCCAGGATTATATCTTAAATCGACGATAAGACTGGTGATACCGGTTGATTGTAAGGATTGAATTGCCGCATATAAATCATCATCGTATTCGTTAGTGAATTGATTGTACATTAGGTAACCGATATTCTCACCGCCAATTTCAAAGGATTTTGAGATATAAACAGGGTTTTCGGCTAAAGCTTCCTCTTTGGTTAACGTTACTTCAACATTATTTGGAACTACCTCTCCATTGACAAAATCTGCCATATTCAAGGTATAGGTGTCATTGGCTCCAAAAAGGAGAGAGATGTAATTATCCTCGGTTAGTGTTACTCCATCTACACCAGTGAACAAATCACCTCGTTGTATATCAACAGTAACTGCATTGGAATTAGGGACAATATAGCGTACAAAACCAAAAACATCCGTTCTGTCCTGAAAACGAACTAAGCCAAATTCGAGTCCGTTACTTTTCGAAATTCCGGAAAGTGAATTGGTCAATTCCCTATAATCAGCATTGAAAAAGCTGAATCGATCTTGAATGTACTGCAGTTTATTTTCGAAAAATGCTGCCGGATCATCTTCAGAGGCTAAGAATTCAGTGTACTCCATTCTTCCCGCTTCCGTATTTGCAAAGCGATCATCCGCCAAATCATCGACCTCAGCTTGCCAGAAAGTACCAAAAATTCATAGCCTTCCACATAAAATCCTGTACCTGTACTTCTGATTCATCGATTGGGTCTACCGTTGGTTTAAGAGTCAGGTCTTCATCCTTAGAGCAGGAGGACAATAATATAGCTATTGCTATAAAAAGTATTTTTTTCATATAATGAGGAACTGTTTTTTTTAGATTTTATTTCTTTTCAGAAGTGCGTTTAACACTATTTTGTCATGACCGTAGTATGTTAGGCAATAAACTTTTTTAGTAAACATATATTAATCGTTCTTAAAACCAAATTTAGAGGTATTATCAGATTTCATTTTAATTAAACCGTTCATGGAGGAAACATTATTCGTTCCTTTAAATTCATAAGAACTACTAAAAAAATCACCTGTCATGGAAGGTTGCTGACTGAACTTACCAGTCTCTCCGCTAATATTGCTCAAGGCCAATGCTAATAACGGTTCTGAAGGATCTCCTAAAATTCCTAAGTTAGCAATGTCTTCCTCTAAAGGTAGATTAGGAATCAAACCGGTAGTATAATCAGAGAATCCATCCGCATTTTCATTTCTACCCAATAAAGGTTGAATACCCCATTGGTTATCTGGATTGATGTTAGCCTCCCTGGAATTGTCGTAAAAATAATTGTTCTGCCTATCGTCTACAAAGGTGATAGAAAATTCATTTTTACCCCGAGTGGTCTCACCAACTTGTACTACGTTTACATACGGCGCTAATCCATTTATAACCAATTCACTTGCAGAAGCGGTTGCTGCTGTCGTAATTACGTAAACACGATCAAGGTTCAAGGCATTGATGGCGGAACCATCAATAGTTGTGCTCGAAAAATTGGTCTCTCCGTCACCAGGTTCAAAAGTAGATTGGATTTTATCGTTGTATCGGGCCTTTAAAAATAGGTCATTGGTGTTAGTGCCATATACGGAACTTGCAATTTGGACAGCAGTGCTAACACGACCACCGCCATTATATCTAAAATCCAATACCAGTTCTTGAACATTCGCAGCTTTAAACTCTCCAAAAACCGTATTCAGTTGTTCGTCAAAGGCGGCCAAAAACCCGTTGTACATCAAATATCCCGTGGGTATTCCATTATTTTGTATAACCTTCGAGACCAAAATTGGATTTTCAGAAAAATTCTCTTCTTTAGTTAAGGATACCTCTTCACCATTTTCTGAAATGCCTTCCGAAGTTATTTCCGCCATGGTAAGTGTGTAGGAGTTAGCTTCTCCAAATAAGAGATTTATATAATTATCTCGGTCCAACATAACGCCGTTAACGCCTATAAAAATATCACCTCTTTGAATGTCTTTAGTAGATGCATCTGAATTTAAAGCAATGTAATTGACAACTCCATAAATATTATTACTATTGCTAAAAGCATATAATTGAAATTCTAAGCCATTATTTTTAGATACACCTTGAAGGCTATTTACTAAGTCCTTATAATTTTCCACTGCTACGGAGAAACGATCTGTTGCATTTTGTTCACCAACCACTCTAACGTGTTGATTGCAAATATTATAGAAGAAAGTTCCCGGATTTGTTTCCGATGCTAAAAATTCCACATATTTTTCAGTGGTATCAAAGCGGTCATCCGCTAAATCGGCTACATCACCTTGCCAAAAATAAAAGGCATTCATAGCTTGCCACATAAAATTTTGAACAGGATAATCATCCGGAATTTTTGCCTCTTCTACTGGAGTTTCATCTACTTCTTCTATCTCTTCAATGATAGGACCATCGTCATCTTTATTACAGGAAATAGAAACTACTCCTAAAAGTAGGAGTGAAAGGAAATACTTTTTCATAGCTTTTTTATTAATGTACTAGCAATTTTTAATAATCGTTCCAAATTGGACACTACACCAAAATGACAACTTCTTTTTTTATCTACGTAAATCTTTAGTGTAAGGATGTTAAATTTACTTACATCCATTAGAAATAAAAATTAATTGTAACAATATTCGTTGTACTTCGTCTTCCTTTTATAAACATGTTCGCATGGGTATGAACAACCAAACCAATAATGAAACAAAGTGAGTTTTTACATATCGTAATGCCTTTTAAGGATAAATTATTCCGCATGGCGAAAAGACTCTTGGTTTCTACAGAAGAAGCCGAAGATGCGACCCAAGAAGTGTTGATTAAGCTTTGGTCCAAGAAAAATAAAATGGGAAGTTATAATAGTGTGGAAGCCTTTGCAATGACCATGACCAAGAACTTTTGTTTGGACCGATTAAAATCTAAACAAGCGGGAAATTTAAAATTGGTGCACAGTAATTACAGTGACAACAATATTTCCTTGCAAGGTCACTTGGAGGCAAAAGACAGTATTAGTTGGGTGGAGCGCATTATGGATGAATTGCCGGAACAACAAAAAATGGTACTACAATTGAGAGATGTAGAACAATACGAATATGAGGAAATAGAAAAATTACTGGATATGAAACCTACAGCCGTAAGAGTAGCGCTTTCCAGGGCGAGAAAAACAGTACGGGAAAAATTAATGGAAAAGCATAACTATGGAATTGGATAAAATAGAGAAATTATTGGATAAGTATTTTGATGCTTCCACAACGGTCGCAGAGGAAGAACAATTGAGGAACTACTTTTTACAAAACGATGTTGCACCACATTTGGAGCAGTATACCCCAATGTTCAATTACATGTCTGAAGCAAAGAAAGAACGTTTTACCAAGCAGGTACCATTAACACCTAGAAAAAATTATTTAAAATGGGCATCCGTTGCAGCAGTAGCAGTTTTTATGGTCGGGTTTTATTTTCTCCGTCCAGAACCAAGTCCTGTAACTCTGGCAGATGAGTATACACAGGAAGAAATAGAATCGGCTCAAGAGGCATTCGCTTTATTGGCAATGAATTTCAACAAAGGAACAGAACAACTGTATTATTTGGAGGAATTTGAGAAAACAACAAATAAATTTTTAACTAAAGAGTAAAGCAGAGATGAAAAAGATAATTGTAATCATAGCATTGGCCTTGGCACCATTTGTATCAAAGGCACAGGATATATTCGAGAAATATGCGGATAACGACAAGGTTACCTATGTGGCCATGCAGCCTAAAATGTTTCAAATGCTGGGTAAGATGAGCGTAAGCTCTGATGACCCGGAAGCAAAGGAATTTTTTGAACTAGTAAATTCCATAACCAGTTTCAAGGTTATAACCACTGATGATGCCTCTATTTCTAACGATGTAGATGGTTGGGTGAACAATAGACTAAAAAGTTCAGCATTTGAAGAATTAATGCGGGTACGTGATGGTACTTCAAACGTAAAATTTTACGTAAAAGAAGGAAAGGATAGTGACCATGTCAAGGAGCTTTTAATGTTCGTTACCGGTTTACAGGATAAGAACATTGATATCAATGGAAAAAAACTGGAAACAGTATTGTTATCCTTAACCGGAGATATTAATCTAAGGTCTGTATCGAAATTAACGGATAAAATGGATTTACCTGGAGGAGACCAGTTAGGAAAAGCTTCAAAAAAGGGGAATTAAAAGGAACCATTAGAATATACCCCTTAAGCTATATTCTGATGTTTAAAAGTAGTATTCATCAAATCAAATCATTAATCAAGCATCTAACTAAATATACGTAGATGTTCTAAAAACAACAGTCATGAGAAAACTAACAACAGTATTTTTAATCGCTATTTTGCCATTATTTGGATTTTCACAATCCGTGTTCGATAAGTATGAGGATATGGATAATGTAGGAGCCGTCATTGTCAACAAAGGAATGATAGACTTAGTTTCCAAATTAGGTGCTATGAGCGATGATGCAGACGCAAAGGAATTTATGGAAGTAGCTAGCGGACTTAAAGGTGTCAAGGTCTTTATGACGGAGGATACCAACGTTTCGGCAGACATGGCGGCTACCGTAAAGAAGTATCTTAAATCTTCTAACTTGGAAGAACTGATGCGGGTCAAGGACGAAGATGTAAATGTAAAATTCTACATACGTGATGGAAAAGAGAAAGACCACGTTAGTGAATTGTTGATGTTCGTTTCAGGGCTAAATGATGTGGAGATTGGTCATAAAGGAAGAAAATTGGAAACCGTGTTGGTGAGTTTAACAGGAGATATCGATTTGAATAAAATTGGCTCCATTACCAACAACATGGATTTGCCAAAAGATTTAAACAAAGCAGGTAAAAAGTAATCATTTGAAAAAGGCCTTATGCTATATTGCATGAGGCTTTTTTATTTCAAAATTAATTCCTATGAGATATTTGAAACTAATTGGAGCCCTATTTTTCACCTTGCTGATTGGCTCCTGTTCTTCGGAACAAAGTTTACAAGAGTACTATGTCAGCAATGCTGAAAACCCAAATTTTATTTCATTCGACGTACCGGCCAGTCTTTTAAATCTGGAAAAAGTTGAATTGACCGAAGACCAAAAAGAAGCTGTGTCATCGTTAAAGAAATTAAACGTGCTTGCGTTCACCAAGAATGAAAGTAATACAGCTGAATTTGAAGCGGAGAAACTAAAGGTAAAATCAATTTTAAAAAATGCAGAGTACAGTGAGCTCATGACTATGAATACGAGTTTTGGTAAAGCTACGATTCAAGTAAAAGGAGAGGACAATACTTTGGATGAGCTTATTATCTATGGCAATAATACCGATAAGGGTTTCGTATTGATTCGGGTACTTGGGGATAACATGAATCCAGCTAGTTTGATGCAAGCTATTCAAGCCATGCAAAATTCTGACATGAATATTGATGGTTTAAAGCAGTTGGGGAATTTATTGAAAGGCTAGTTGAATTATAACAACTAAAAAGCCCATTACATTTCCGTAATGGGCTTTTTGTTTTATTAAAGTATCCGATTCTATTTTGAAGTTGCCTCTTTAACGATTTGTAAATTATTCTTACCAAAATCCAACGTGCGAATTGGAAATGGAATATTGATATCACGCTCGTCAAAGTGAGTTTTGATTAATTTAATGGCCTTATGCCGTGCAGCGTGCTCTTGTTTTATATTTACACAATCTGCCCAGAACCGGACCATGAAATTTATGGAACTATCCCCAAACTCCGTAAAAAAGAATTCTACTTGTTCATCACTTTGTTGTTCAAAGTTATCCTCAATAATTTTAACGGTTAAGTCTTCTACCATTTGTAGGTCACTTTCATAACCAACTCCGCAATTCACAAAAATCCGATTTCTTTTGTTCATAGAATAGTTAGTGAAAGGAACCGTCTATGAACTTGGAATTAGGTATGACGACTACAGTATTATCCGGTTTTTTAAGAATAATATTTCTCAAAGTAATTTCTGTTACAAAACCAGAAATACCATCTGCGTTTATAAAATCATTAATTTTTAATTGCGGCATGAAGGATAAGATCAATCCCCCAAAAGTATTACTAAGTGTACCTTGAAGAGCTAGACCAATAGCCAAACCAACGACTCCAGCACCAGCAAGTATACTTGTAAGAACTTTATCCAAATCTAGAACTCCTAGAGCTATGAAAAATCCAATGAGTATGATGGAAACAAATACCACTTTAGCAATTATTTCTCGTATGGAGACCTGACTAATTCTTGTCAGAACCGTTCTTTTTAATACTTTCCGAATTCCTTTGGCTAAAAAGTAAAATAAGACCATGACCAAAATGGCCATAACAAAATTTGGTAATTTTAAAATGATGGCATCTAACCAACCATCTAATTTGGTCCAAAGACTACCAACGGATTCTTCAACGGAAAAATTTGCTTGCATATACTTAGTTTATTTTATTTATTTTCAGTTCTTAATATAGACATTATGTGACCTAAACTGAAAATCAGCACAGTGCAAACCAGCACATCTTACTCAAATGAACTAAAGAAAATAGTATAAGGAACACTTACGGATTAAATACCCGTATAATTGGCAGGTGTTATTTGTTTTAATTCCTTTTTAATAGCATCTGAAACATTTAGTGTATCGATAAACGTGGCTATGGAATTTTGGTTTATTTTTTCATTTGTTCGGGTTAAACCTTTTAAAGCTTCATAAGGATTTGGATAACCTTCACGTCTTAGTATGGTTTGTATGGCTTCTGCCACGACGGCCCAATTGTTTTCAAGATCTTGCTCAAACTTAACCTTGTTCAATAATAATTTATTCAATCCTTTTAAGGTAGATTGAAAAGCAATTAACGTATGTGCAAAAGGTACACCCACATTACGTAATACGGTGCTATCCGTTAAATCCCGTTGCAATCTTGAAACTGGTAATTTTGCGGATAAATGCTCGAACAAGGCATTGGCAATACCCAAATTACCTTCTGAATTTTCAAAATCAATTGGGTTTACTTTGTGTGGCATTGCAGAGGAGCCAACTTCGCCCTCTTTTATTTTTTGTTTAAAATAATCCATTGAGACATAGGTCCAAAAATCCCTGTCCAAATCTAAAATGATGGTATTAATACGTTTGAGCGCATCGAACAAAGCGGCCATATGGTCATAATGTTCTATTTGTGTTGTTGGAAAGGAATGATGAAGTCCTAATTTTTCCTGAACAAATTTATGTCCAAATTCTTTCCAATCTATGTTGGGATAAGCAACAACGTGTGCATTGTAATTACCGGTAGCGCCTCCAAATTTAGCGGCACTGGGTACATCGTCAAGAAGGTTGAACTGTTCCTTTAATCGTTCTACATAGACCAATATCTCCTTTCCTAAGCGGGTAGGGGAGGCCGGTTGTCCGTGGGTTCTTGCCAGCATAGGAATAAGGGCCCACTCTTGTGATAGTACAGTAAGTTTTTCTAAAACTTCAAGATACTGCGGCACATACACATCATTCATTGCTTCTTTGATGGAAAGCGGTATAGCCGTATTATTGATATCCTGTGATGTAAGTCCAAAATGGATAAACTCTTTAAACGAAGAAAGACCTAAATTATCAAAAGCGGTTTTTATAAAATACTCGACAGCTTTTACATCATGATTGGTCGTTTTCTCGATTTCCTTAATTTCTTGAGCGTTTTCCGTTGTGAAATTTGCATAGATTTTACGCAGTTCCGCAAACTTAGAAGCGTCAAAATGCTTAAGCTGAGGTAAAGGGATTTCACAAAGCGCTATAAAGTATTCTATTTCTACTCGTACCCGATATTTGATCAGGGCCTCTTCAGAAAAATAAGCCCCTAAGGCATTGGTTTTAGACCTGTAACGACCATCAATCGGAGAAATAGCATTTAGAGCGTTGAGTGACATATGTTTTGGTTGAATTTGTAAGGGGCAAATATACCTATTCGAAGCAAAGTTTAAAAGCAGATACTGCGAGAAGTTTTCGATTGTTCTGTAAAATCAAAGCATGCAATATAAGCATAGTCAGGACTGTTCCAATTTCTTAATTTGTTCCAAAATTTTTCGTGCCCTAGCTTTATATGCGGCACTTCCAGTGTTATAGCTTTGAGTTAAAACCAACTTTAATTCTGGGTGAATCCAATGGAACTTTTGACCTATCAAAAATAAAGTGGTCATTGAATAGGCTTTCGCTGCTACTTTATGTTCTCCTATGACCCAATCGAATGTGGCTTCCGTAATTCTTGTTAAATGATTTTTGGTTAAGCTTTTTTGGGTCTGATTATAAGTTTTAGAGAAATATTCGATACTAAGCAGTTCGCAAATTTTAGCCATGGGTCTAACCGAGGAATCCAAGGAGATTTTTGAAATGATTTGGGTAAACTTTTCCAAATTTGGCAATATCATAGAAATATCCTTTTTCAAAACAAATTCTAGGACCCAGCTCGCCTTACAGGCTAAAGGGTCATTATCTTCTTCAATGATATTAAGCAAAGTAGGAATCCAATCTGGATTTTCTAGAATTTGGTAGGCCATTAAAGTCCGCTTTTCTCGGGTAGCATCCACATAATCCAGCATTTTTTCTAATTCGGATTTATCCATATTAAGTACTGTTAATATTCATCAACCAATGTGAAACTAAATTCTTCCATATTTAAATAAAGGTTGACTATTGTAGAAGTGAATTCACGACTTCGGGAACACCTTCTACCGCTGTTTTGGCTATTATCCTTAAATTCCTTTTAAAACCTGAGGAGATGGAAGGTTTGGGGTCTATAAAATATATTGGAGTGTCAGCCTTAACGAAATCTATAAGACTCGCTGCGGGATACACTTGCATAGAAGTTCCAATAATAATCAGGATATCCGCTTTCTCAGTAATAGAAATGGCATCCTCTAAAAGTGGGACCGCTTCACCGAACCAAACAATGTGTGGTCTTATTTGATATCCATCTTTACCCAAATCTCCAATATGGATATCCTCCTTACAATCAAAAATGTATTCATCGGTTAGAACGCTTCGGGCTTTCAATAATTCTCCATGTAAATGCAGTACTTGATTGCTGCCAGCTCTTTCATGAAGGTCATCTACATTTTGGGTTATTATATGTACATTAAATTGAGATTCTAACTTGACCAAAGCGTCATGTGCAACATTGGGATAAACGGTCATCAATTGTCTCCGGCGTTGATTGTAGAAATCGAGGACTAGTTCTGGGTTTTGCGCAAAGCCTTGAGGGGAAGCGACCTCCATCACATCATGCCCTTCCCATAATCCATCGGCATCCCTAAACGTTTTTAGTCCGCTCTCTGCGCTTATTCCTGCGCCGGTTAATACTACTATATTTTTCATTGAGCATCATTTAAGTTCTAAAAATATACTTTTCTTAACTTCGGCCCATGGTATCAGTACAACTTTTAGAATACTTGGAGGAGTTTTTATCCGAAGAAAGAAAACAACGGTTTCTAGATATTTTACAGGAACGAACCAATTATATTACTGTAGCTATAGAGGATGTATACCAAATGCACAATACCAGTGCAGTGGTAAGAAGTTGTGAGGCTTTTGGGGTACAACAAGTACATTTGATTGAAGGACGATATGGCAAACGCTTAGATGAAGAAATAGCGATGGGTGCCCAAAAATGGGTAGATGTGCATCGGTATCAAAATTCAGAAAGGGTTTTAGAGACCTTAAGGAGCAAAGGTTATCAGATCGTCGCTACTACACCACATGACGATGGTTCACTTTTACAGGATTTTACGCTGACCAAGAAGACGGCTTTATTTTTTGGAACAGAAAATAACGGGTTAAGCGATTATGTTTTGAATAATTCCGATGCCTATTTGAAGATACCTACTGTAGGGTTTACGGAAAGCTTGAATATTTCTGTATCCGCCGCAATTATTTTACAACAGTTAACGGCTCAACTAAAAAGGTCAACCTTGGATTGGAAACTAAGTACAGATGAAATTTTAGAAAAACGATTAGATTGGTCTAAAAAATCCATTAAAAGCATAGATGACATCCTTCAACGCTATGAGCAGGAAAATCAATGATAATTTTCAATTAATAAATTAGCTGTACACTTCAATTTTACTGCTTGCTCATTTAGTACAAACATTCCATCAACTACACGTAAAATATGGATGCTTCGGCTCTTGCGAAAAAGCGAATGGGTAGAATAGTGGTACCAATGCCCTTTGAAACATACATTTTTGATTGCTCGTTACTGTACCATCCTCTCAAATAGTCTCCACTGCCCCCTGGGGTGTAGATTTTCTTTCCAAAAAAGGTGATTTGGCCACCGTGGGTATGTCCGGAAAGAATCACTTTAATATTTAATTTTTCTTTTTGATTCAGCACATCGATTTCATCTTTATATCCCGGACAATGATTCAATATTACGGTACTTAAATCCTTGTTTTTTATGGTGCTTATAGCTTTAGTGAAATCAGCATCTCCAGCTAAAAAATCATCAATACCAAGAACATTAATAGCTCTGTTGTTCTTTTTAAAAGTAAGGTTCTTATTCACTAGAACCATACCGTTGTATTTTTTGAAAATTCGTTCGAAATCAACAAGGGAAATTCTACTGTCATACTCCTTATTGCCTAAAATTACGACTTTCAAAATGTTGTCGTTGAATAGTTCGAGTAGGTTTTCTAGCTTATCAAAATATCGATTTCTTGCAACGGTATCCCCGGTAAAAAGCAAAATATCGGGATTCAATCTATTTACTTTGTCAGCAATATTTTTAAGGGCAAAGTTGATGTCCTTTAAATGGATATCCGTTAATTGAATAAGCGATATGGGTTCCGATTCGTTATCGGTCAAATCATATTCCGTCCAATCGATAATATATTTTTCAAACCAAAAAGCATCTAAAGCTGTTAATCCTATTAAACCTAAAAAGCCCAAAAAAAACCGTAAAATAAAGGACCTTCTCCCAATCGTCATGTGCTAGTATTTTCTTTTTGTTGTACTCATTCATGAGAACACATCTTTTAAATAATTATTTCTTCAATTCTAAAAGGACAACATTATTTTCATTCTCCAAGTTTACTTTACCACTGGTCACTACAATTTCCGTATTGGAATAGCTATCGTAAAGCGTTGTTCCGTCTCCAAAAAAACCTTTGACGGAAATCGACTTTTTACCTTTGGGCAAATCAAGGCCAATGACCACTTTATCAATGAATTCACCTTTATCTAAATACCGACTGAATACATATGGTTTTTGGGATAGTCTATTGTGAATACCTGCGCCAATTGCAGGATGGTCATTACGGAATTGACCCAGTTTTTGCCAATGTTCCAAGATGTTCTGTTTTTCAGGAATACTGTCCAATTCTTCCCAATTCATAAATGAACGCAAGGTAGCATCACCTTCAGTATCCTCTATAACAAGGTTACGGGCAGTTTCGTCACCGTAATAAATTTGTGACGCACCCGGAGTTAATAAAAGCACGTTGGCCGATTTGTAAGGTTGTGTCCGCTCTTTGTCAAATGGTTGACCATCATCATGGGAGGTCAAATAATTAAGAACACTTTTATCTTTTAAACTGGTATGTAAGAGTTTGCTGTATTTGGAAAATATGGATTCATAATCTTTTTCCGCATCCGTCTTTAATTCAAAATTGATGAGACTTTTAAAGCCATTATCAAAATAATCTACTTTTTTATCACCAAAATCGTATTCCCTTCCACCGGAAATACCATAGTTGTAAACTTCTCCTACCATGTAAAACGGACTCGTATCCAAAACTGAATTAGGATGTTTCTTTTTCCACATTTCAAAAGCTGATGATGCCTCTTTATAAAGGTCGGCCCATGCATTTTCATTAACGTGCTTGACCGTATCTACCCTAAAACCATCTATACCGTATTCATGTATATAATCTGTGAGCCACTTAATGATGTAAAATCTGGGTGCTCTTGGATAGCCGGTACGTTTAAAGAACAAATCCAATTCATCCAACTCCGTACTCAATCGACCTTCTGTTTTCCATTTTGCCAATAGGGCATCTGGAAGATTTACGGCAGTATCTGAATCTGTATCAATATCTGGTAGATTTGCCACTAAGGTGCAGTCTGTGGTATTTTCATAAGTGGTGAATTCGCAAGTAGGGGAGGTGCGTACCCATTCTTCTGGCCAAACCGGGTCTTTTTCCGTAACGGGCCCTGTGTGGTTCATGACTACATCCATTACTATCCTAATTCCGTTCTGATGTGCCGTTTTGATGAGATTTTCTAAATCTTTGGTAGTTCCAAAATTAGGGTCTAATGAGGTCCAATCTTTGGTCCAATACCCATGGTAGCCATATGAATTACCTGTTCCTTCGTCTGTATCGCCATGTATTTGTTCTACTACTGGAGTAAACCAAATGGCGTTTACGCCTAGATTGGTAAAATATCCATCCTTAATTTTATCGGTAATCCCTTGAATATCGCCCCCCATGAAACCACGTAGTTTACCGGTTTCATTGTCCCTTTCAAAATTGATGTCGTTATTTGGATTACCGTTTTTAAATCTGTCCGTTAGAAGAAAATAAACCGTGGCAGCTTCCCATTGAAAATTAGGATTCTTTTTTTGAACAACGACAGTATCCGTTTGGGCAAGGATAGTATTATCCTGCTTTTTATCCGTCTTACAGGAAAATAATAAACAAAATAAAAATGGAATGAATAGGTAAGATTTCATAGCTAGGGTATTTCGGCTAAAGCTATTAAATGGTATTCAATACTGAAAACTTTATTTCTTCCGATTCAATACTTTGTATTCCTCGTAACAACTGCTGATTGCATCAAGAATCTGAAGGTCGTTCGCAGTGGTGATGAAAGACTTGGAATAATTACAATTGTTCAAAATATCTTGAATATCCACTTTTTCTAACTGGAGGAATTCGGTCAAAAGCTCCCTATCAAATTTGGAAGCGAGTAAATTACGAATTTCATCATCTTCACGCATTTGTCTAAGCTTGCGTAATTGAGTCGGTTTCTTACCGAACAAATTTCGAAGTAAATCCGCCGGGTTTAAAATGGCACCTAACACTTTGGTCACCGCACTAGTATTTTTATTACCCCCTTCATAACTCACGTTCAAACCAGAGATGCTGTATTGATAACCATTGTTAATGGGTAGGTTTTTAACGTCTATTTCAAGATAACCAGTGAGTTGATAAGGTCTAACGATAACTTCTTCAAGGGCGTAGGCCAATTCTGTTAATGCAATTTGAGTACCTTCAAATTTGAACATATCGTTGGTAACCCTAATTCTTTGAGATTTAAAACCTAAATAGGAAAAATACAAGGTATCATTAACGGCGGCAGTAATACTGAATTCTCCTTTTTCATTGGTTATGGTCCCTTTGACCTGATTTAAATTCACCACGTGTACACTCTCCAACGGAGCTTCTGATTGCGCATTGACTACAACGGCCGATATACGGGAATCTTCACCAGTTTCCTGCGCAAAACTTAAAAAAGAAATAATAAATAGAATACCTGTTAAGAATAACCTCATGATGCTAACGCCACTGTTTAGGGTACAAACAAAACAAAAAAATACGCCGAAGCGTATTTTTTAATATACAATTAACTAAAAGAAATCACCTTTTCTTTTGTTGGTACGTCTCTTTCCAGAGTTTGGGCTAGCAGCTTTACTGCGTTCCCTAGTTCTGCCTTTGCTACCTCCACGGTCATCATCTCTACGACCACCACCGCTGCTTCTTTTTCCTTTAAATCCGCCTCCGCTACTGCTTCTGCGTTTTCCACCTCCGCCACCTCCTGGGTTTTTGGATACTTCAACGTTTACGAATCTGCCATCAACTTTAAACTCAGTGAACTTATCTAAAATTTGTTGAGTTGATTCAGCTTCGGTATTAAAGAAAGAAAAACTCTCTTTTACATCTACTTTAAAAACGTCTTCCTGTCCTAGGCCAACTGTATCCCGAATAAAATCTTTTAAGGACATCCAATCGTAACCGTCTTTTTCACCAACATTAATGAAATAACGAACCGCACCACTAGTTGGAATGGCATCACTATTTCTATCGTCGTTTCTATCTCTATCCCTATCGCTATCAGAAGCGTTTAGGTCGTTAGTTTTATTGTAATAGTTGAAAAATCTTGAAAATTCTACGGAAACTATTTTTTTGATCAATTCTTCACGATCAATCCCCTCAAGTACATCATTAATAGCTGGTAGATAACTATCTACATCCTTATTGATTTTTGTGTCCTTAATTTTATTGGCCAGGTGATACAACTGAATCTCACAGATTTCCATTCCTGTAGGAATCTTTTTAGCGATGAAATCCTGTTTTACAATTTTTTCAATAGCCTTTATCTTGCGAAGTTCACTACGAGTGATAATGACCATGGAGATACCAGATTTACCAGCTCTACCTGTTCTACCACTACGGTGGGTGTAGGTTTCAATTTCATCCGGTAACTGATAATTGATGACATGGGTAATATCATCTACATCAATACCACGTGCGGCAACATCTGTAGCAACCAACATTTGGATTTGCTTCTTACGGAAAGAGTTCATGACCAAATCACGTTGGTTCTGACTCAAATCACCGTGTAAGGCACCTGCATTATATCCATCTTCTATTAACTTCTCGGCTACTTTTTGTGTATCGCGTTTTGTTCTACAGAAAATTACCGAAAAGATATCAGGATTGGTATCCGCCAATCTTTTTAAAGCAGGGTAACGATCTCTTCCGCCAACCACGTAATATTCGTGCTGTACGGTTGACGCTCCTGCGTTCTTTGCACCCACTGTAATTTCTTTAGGGGAATGCATGAATTTTTTTGCGATTACCGATACCTCTTTTGGCATGGTGGCCGAAAATAACCACGTAGATTTTTCATTAGGCGTATTGGAAAGTATCTCTTTAATATCTTCCATGAAGCCCATGTTCAACATCTCATCCGCTTCATCAAGCACACAATAGTCGATCTTGGAAATATCCACAAGACGTCTACTGATCATATCCTTCATTCTACCAGGAGTTGCCACTACTATTTGTGCACCTCTTTTTATCTGTCTTGCTTGTTCGGTAATACTGGCTCCACCGTAAATAGCAACTACATTGATATTGCGTTCGTATTTAGAATACGCCTGCATTTCATTGGTAATCTGTAAGCAAAGCTCACGAGTAGGGGAAAGAATTAATCCCTGTGTAGTTCTGCTGTTGCTATCTATTTTTTGAATTAATGGAAAACCAAAAGCTGCGGTCTTCCCTGTTCCGGTCTGCGCTAAGGCGACCAAATCTGTTTCGCTTTCCAATAAGATAGGAATGGCTTTTTCTTGTACTTCTGATGGGGTTTCAAAACCCATATCAGTAATAGCATCCAATAGGGACTTTTGCAGTCCTAGTGCTTCAAACTTTGTCATAATATGTTATACTAAATCGCAAATATGAATGTTGCATAGAGCGATTATCGTACGTAACCTATTATACTCAGCGCAACACCTGCTATACCAGCGGCGTTAATTAATCGGCAAAGATACTTCTATTTATTGGTTTGGTATAATTTTTGGTAAACTATTACTGAGGGGCCAATATATAACCGTAACAAGAAAGGATTGTTCCTATCACTCCAAACACGATCATTAATACAATAAGACTTTTTTGGAGTATAGGATTGTCATAAATAATGATGCATACTGCGCCTAGAACAATACAGATTTGAAAGAATAACATTCCGTAATCGAACTTCTTTGTGGCGTAATCATAGGTAGCGGCCAAACGCTCCCATTCTTTTACGCCAACTATTTTTCCCAGTTCTCCATCCAGATCTTGCACCCAGTTTTCTTTACCCACTTGTAGGGAGCCATTCAATATTTCTACTTTTTCAGCGCCGTATTTGGTAATCTGATTTTTTACCATCGCAATTTTTTCTTGGATAACAGGAACGTTTTCCTCCGTCACCATTCCGCTGCTGATCAAAACACTTAAATAATCCAGTTCACTTTCCTTTAAGGTCTCTTTTACACTTTTAGATTGGTACCAGCTGGAGTAACTGACTACATTATTATGTGCGATCATCATTTGCTCCTCTAGTTCACCGTTTACCATTTGTGAAATGGCCATTAGTGCTGCGAAAAGAGCGATTAGTACTCCACCAATTGCCTCTGCGCGCTCAGATGCTACGGAAACCTGTACGGTCTCCCTATTATTTTTATCCTGCAATATGAATGGTTTTTAAGAAATCCATAAGTTTTTTAAATGCCCTTCCACGGTGGCTAATTTCATTTTTAATCGTTAAAGGGAGTTCTGCAAAGGTTTGGTCATATCCTTTAGGTTTAAAAATGGGGTCATATCCAAATCCGTTTGTTCCACTTTTTTCTTCTGTGATTGCTCCATCCACTTTTCCCTCGAAAAGATGTGTTTCCCCATTTATATTCAGGGCGATGACCGTTTTAAAAGAAGCGGATCTTTCGGTTTCATCAGATAGTTTTTCTAATACTTTATCCATATTGGCCTGTGCATTGTTTTCCTCACCGGCATATCTAGCGGAGTATACTCCTGGTTCTCCATTTAGTGATGAGATTAATAGTCCCGTGTCATCTGCAAAACAGGGTAAATCATAAGTGGTGGTTATTAAATCCGCCTTTAATTTAGCGTTGCCCTCTAGTGTGTTGGCTGTTTCTGGTATTGGGGTGGTGCACCCTATGGTCTCCAATCCTAAAATTTCAAAAGGGGAGGGAGCCATTTGTTGAACTTCTATAAGTTTATTAGGATTATGCGTGGCAAAAATCAATTTCATGTATGCGAATTCAATTAGGTTTTATCCCTTTTTTGAAAATCAAAAGTAGTAATTTTATAAGATGGAATTAAAATTACCACCTGCGTTCGTTTTTTTGTTATTTGGTTTGGCAATGTATCTTGTAGCTAAGTTTTTACCTTTTGGATTTTTCGATTTTTTTGGTAGAGTATGGCTTTTTATGGGATTAGCCGTTGTGGGTATATTAATTTCTTTTATATCCTTAGTACAATTCTATAGGGCCAAAACAAGTGTTGATCCTTCTAAACCCAATAAGGCTTCTAATTTGGTGGTTGGTGGAGTTTATAAATTTACCCGAAATCCCATGTATTTATCATTATTGCTTTTGTTGTTGTCATTGGGTGTGGCTTTGGGTAATGCATTCAATGTATTGGTCGCTGCTGGTTTTGTGGCTTATATGAACCGATTTCAAATTATTCCTGAAGAAAAAGTTTTGTTGGAAAAATTCGGTCGGGATTATAAAGATTATTGTATTCTGACCAGGAGGTGGTTTTAGTATTTCTTAGCTGGTGAATATATTAGTATTACAACTGATACTTTAAAATATTAGCGAATTAGCTTATTAAATCATATATTAGCTTTTTAGATAATAATTATGATTGCAATAATTACAGGTGATATTATTAATTCTGAAAACCACCCATCTACAGAGTGGATGGCGCTTCTGAAGGATTATTTTAATGGTTTTGGTCCGTCACCCATGAACTGGGAAATATATAGGGGAGATGAATTTCAGCTAAAAGTGACCGAGTCTAATGCACTTTTCACCGCTATCCGAATTAAGGCAATGCTTAAATCCATTAAAGGGTTGGATGTGAGAATGGCTATTGGGATTGGTTTGGAAACGTATATGGGTACAGGTGTTACGGAATCTAATGGACCTGCTTACCAGCGCTCAGGCCGTAAATTCGAATCGCTTAAGGAGAGTAAGGTTAATCTAAGTATCGCAACGGGTAAAGAGGAAATGGACCGTACGCTAAATCTCATGCTTCAATTGGCCCTGGATTTTATGGATGACTGGAGTGCTGTATCCGCAGAAATTGTGGCACTTGTACTAGATTGTCCAGGAGACTCCCAGAAAGAAATTGCCCAAAAACTAGGTATTAAACAATCTGCGGTAAGCCAACGCTTAAAGAGAGCCCGCTTGGATCTTGTTTTAGATGTATTGGCCTATTATAAAGAGACCATAGCAAAAAACTAATATGTTGTTATTCATAAAATTAATCTTGGCCCATCTTATAGGTGATTTCATTTTTCAGCCTACCCAATGGGTAGTCCATAAACAGGTACATAAGATTAAATCCAAGTATCTGTATCTTCATGTGCTGCTGCATTTTCTGTTGTATATGCTGCTATTGTGGGACTTATCATTATGGAAAATAGCTGTGGTTATAGCAGTAGGGCATTATGCCATCGACCTTCTTAAATTAAATACGGACACCTTTTTTAAAAATAAGGGCATCCCGTTTTTTATAGACCAAGTTTTACATGTGCTACTTATCTATTGCTGTGTTTTTTATACCGATTTATATGAGCATACCCTAACAATTTTTCAAGATTTAGATTGGTATCTAATTACTGCCATCGTCTTCGTTACCTATCCTGCAGCAATCATTATGGGAAAAATCATGGAGCCTATGTCCGATCAAATCGAAACAGATCACAAATCATTACCCAATGCCGGTAAATATATTGGGATTATAGAAAGACTTTTCGTGTTGATTTTTATAGTCATTGGACGATGGGAAGTGATTGGTCTATTGATCGCTGCAAAATCGGTTTTTAGATTCAATGACCTTAAGGAACGAAACAATAGAAAACTAACGGAGTATATTTTAATAGGAACGCTTGTTAGTTTTGGATTGGCCATTTTAACAGGGCTCCTCTATATTTCTTAAACCCCAATTTTCGACTATGAATAAGCAGCGTATTTGTACCTTACTAATCTTATGTTTGATTTGCAACTTAATGCTATCGCAATCAAAATCATTTACCTCTTTTGATGGTGTGAAAATTGCATTCACAGATGAAGGTCAAGGAACTCCTGTTCTATTGGTTCACGGGTTTATTAATGCCGGAAAGTCATGGAACAAAACACCATTAAAAAAAGATTTACTTGAGAATGGATATCGCGTAATTACACCTGATTTAAGAGGAAACGGTAATTCTGATAAACCCCAAGATGACAAAGCATATAGTAAGGATGCGGAGGTCAAGGATTTGAAATTATTGATGAACCATCTCAACATCAAAAAGTATAAAGTAATAGGGTATTCGAGGGGAAGCATTGTTTTGGCTAAATTATTGACCCAAGATAAACGGATAGAAAAAGCGGTATTAGGAGGTATGGGCATCGATTTTACAAATCCAGATTGGGACAGGAGAATCATGTTCGCCAAAGCTTTTGATGGCGAAGTGATCGAAATGACGAAAGGTGCAGTCGAATATGCAAAATCCATCAACGCAGATCTGCGTTCCCTTCATTTGCAACAGAAATATCAACCCGTAACTTCGATGAAACAATTAGCTAAAGTGAAGATTCCCATTTTGGTGATTTGTGGTGACGAAGATGATGATAATGGAAATGCTCAAGAACTAAGTGCCGCTTTTAAAAATGGACAATTGAAAAAAGTTCCGGGAAACCATAATGGTACCTATAAAACAAAGACATTTTCAGAAGAAATACTTCATTTTCTGAACAAGTAAAATACATTTTGATGCATTTGCATCATAACAGATTCTTTTTGTTTTATTTACAGGATAAGATTTAATGGGATAAATTAAATTTTTACTTTTGCCACTTATTTTAGTCGCAAGATTTTATAGCTAAAACCAAAGGTTTACCATGACCGAAGTAAGTAGAAAATATGTTTTTGATTTCGATAGTACCTTAACTAGGGTTGAGGCCTTGGATGTACTAGCCGAAATGACCTTGGAAGGAAAATCCAACAAGGACGAAATAATAAAGGAAATCCAGAAAATAACCAATTTAGGAATAGATGGGGATATTTCTTTTACAGAATCTTTAGAGCGCCGCATCAAATTATTGCATGCCAATAAAGAGGATTTAGACGGACTCGTTAGAAGAACTAAAGAGTAAAATATCGAAGTCCATCGCTTCCAATAAGGAATTTTTTGAAAAATATGCAGATGATATTTATGTCATATCCTGTGGTTTCAAAGAGTTTATTGACCCTATTGTTAAGGAATATAACATACCTTCTGACCGAGTGTATGCAAATACCTTTAAATTCGACCAAGAAGGGAACATCATCGGTTTTGATGAAAAGAATGTACTGTCCCAGCACAATGGTAAAATTGATTGCTTAAGGCAGATGGACCTCGAAGGAGAAGTTCAAGTCATAGGGGATGGTTATAGTGATTATGTGATGCGCGAAGCAGGTATAGCACATAAGTTTTTTGCTTATACTGAAAACGTGCACAGAGAAAAGGCCGCCAATAAAGCGGATTATGTTACACCAAGTTTAGATGAATTTTTATTTGTGAATAAGTTGCCAAGAAATATCTCGTACCCAAAGAATAGGATTAAGGTCCTTTTATTAGAAAATGTTCATACCGCTGCGTTTGAAAATTTATCGGAAGATGGATTTTCAGTAGAGTTGATAAAACATAGTTTATCCGAAGAGGAACTCATTGAAAAAATCAAAGGAGTTCACGTTTTAGGAATACGTTCCAAGACCCAAGTGACGAAAACGGTGCTTGATGCTGCCGATAAATTATTGGTAGTGGGCGCTTTTTGTATTGGAACCACTCAGATAGATTTGGAAAATGCCAAGAAAAAAGGCGTTGTGGTGTTTAACGCACCCTATAGTAATACCAGATCCGTAGTAGAATTGGCCATAGGTGAGATAATTATGTTGATGCGTAGCGTCTTTGACCGTAGTAGGGAAATACACGAAGGACAATGGCAAAAAACGGCTGCTGGTTCTAGGGAAGTTAGGGGCAAAAACCTTGGTATAGTGGGTTACGGAAATATTGGTAAGCAACTTTCTGTTTTGGCGGAAGCCATGGGGATGCGTGTATATTATTATGATGTGGACGATAAGTTGGCATTGGGTAACGCAGTAAAATGCAATACACTAGAAGATTTATTGAACGTATCCGATGTAGTTACGTTGCATATCGATGATAATAAAGCCAATAAGAATTTCATTGGGGAGCGTGAAATCAAACAAATGAAAAAAGGTGCCATGCTCATCAATTTATCCAGAGGTTTTGTGGTTGATATCGATGCACTTGCCGAAGGTTTAAAAGGAGGTCATATTGGAGGTGCCGCTGTAGATGTTTATCCAGATGAGCCTGCAAGTAATGGTGAATTCCATACTAAATTACAAGGGTTTCCTAATGTAATCTTGACACCACATGTGGGTGGTAGTACAGAGGAAGCACAACGAGACATTGCCGACTTTGTCCCGAATAAAATTATGGATTATATCAATTCCGGTAATACGGTTGATGCGGTTAATTTCCCAAATATCCGTTTGCCAAAACAAAATAAAGCACACCGTTTTCTGCACATCCATAAAAATGTACCAGGCATAATGGCCAAAATCAACAAGGTATTGGCGCAATATGAATTAAACATCTCAAGTCAGTATCTTTCTACGGATAATGAAGTTGGTTATGTAATTACAGATTTAGATAAAGAATATAATAAGGATGTGATTAAGGCGCTTAAAAAGGTGGAGAATACCATTAAGTTCAGAGTTCTTTACTAGAAGTTTAAAGTTTTTGAAGGATACACCTTACCATATTTTAGATATGATTTATTTCTTGTCTACATGTATGGCTAAGTTCATAGGGTTAAAAGACTAATTCACCACAAATAATTTTAAACCAAAACTTTTTAAGATTATTTTGTAGGAAATATCTTTAATGCAAAAGCCGAAAAAGTCTTTTAAGAATTTCTATCAATATTACTTGCTGGTTTTTACGGTCATCCTATTAACTATATTCATTCAGTCAATAATTCAGTATTCCTTAAAAAATCAAGAGCGGAATTCGGCTCTTATAAATATTGCGGGTAAGCAACGTATGCTTAGCCAGAAAGTGCTTGCTAATTTTTATGAGTGTCGTTTTTTGGAATGCGATTATTCAGAATTAAAGGTAGCACTGGAAAGGTTGTACAGGACCAATATTGCACTACAAGAAGGTAATCCTAGCATTGGACTAGAACCTATTGAAAATCCAGAAATTCAAATCCTGTTCGATAAATTGAATCAGCATATGAATTTTATTTATTTCAATTTAAATGATTTTGAGAAACTAAAGGTAGTTTCCTATACAGAATTGCGTACAGAGACCGCAAGCTTCTTAAAACTAATGGATACTATTGTAAATCTTTTCCAAAAACTTGCAGAAGAGGAAATCAGGACCTTAATGATTATTGAATTGGAATTGGCTTTTGTAACCATACTTATAATATTACTCGAGGTTTTATTCATTGTAAACCCGGTAATTAAAAAAATCACTTTACAAAATAGTAAGTTAAAAGAAATTTCCTGGTACCAAACACATGCTTTTAGTTCACATATTAAAAATTTAAAAGGGCTTAAGCACGTATTGAAAATTGAAAAGAAGATGGAGTTTAAAGAGGAGATTATAGAATGTATGATGAATGAATTGGTTGATTTGGAAGATAGTTTCCAAGGATATGGTAGAAACTCTTGAGAATACAACTTCGTAAATTGTAAAGTGCTATTGATGATGATAGGGCTCATTTTTTAGAATGGTATACCCCCTATAAATCTGTTCCGTTATAAATAACCTTACCATTTGGTGAGAAAAGGTCATTTTGGAAAGACTGATTTTGCCCGTTGCTTTTTGGTACACTTCATCGCTAAAGCCATAAGGTCCGCCAATTAAGAAAACCAATTGTTTTATTCCAGAATTCATTTTTTTCTGTAGGTAGTTTGCAAATTCTACTGAGGAATAATTTTTCCCTTTTTCGTCGAACAAAATCAATACATCGGTTGGAGCTAATTTTTTAAGAATCAATTCTCCTTCTTTTGTTTTTTGTTGTTCTTCGGATAGGTTTTTGGTCTTTTTTAAATCGGGAATCAAATCTATTTCAAAAGAAATATAGTGCTGTAATCGCTTTTGATACACCTCAATAAGCTTTTGGAGTTCAGAACTATCCGTCTTGCCAATGGCCAATAGTTTTATAGTCATGTCCCAAAAGTAAATCAATTTCACAAATGGATTCGTAATTTAGCAATGCATTAGATATATAAACATGATTTCACAAGAACAATTTAAGGAAGAAATAAAGTTAATCATAGCCAATGGCATACGAGAAGACGTAGGTGATGGTGACCATAGTTCACTAGCTTGCATTCCGGCTACCGCTAACGGAAGGGCTAAATTAATGGTTAAGGACGAAGGAATTATTGCGGGAGTGGACTTTGCAGAATTAGTGTTTTATTTTGTGGATCCCAACCTTAAAATTGAGGTGTTGATAAAAGACGGTGAAGCGGTAAAACAAGGTGATATCGTTTTTTACATAGAAGGCAGTTCACAAAGTATTTTAAAGGCTGAGCGTTTGGTCCTAAATGCGATGCAACGCATGAGCGCCATTGCTACAAAGACGAAGTTATACGTAGATCTTTTAGAGGGTACCGGCACCAAAATATTGGATACCCGTAAAACCACACCAGGAATACGTGCTTTAGAAAAATGGGCCGTGACCATTGGTGGAGGAGAAAATCACCGTTTCGCTTTGTACGATATGATTATGCTGAAGGATAACCATATCGATTTTGCAGGCGGTATTACCAAGGCCATTGATATGACAAAACAATATCTAAAGGATACCAATAGAGATTTGAAAATTATTGTTGAGGCTAGAAACTTAACGGAGATTAAGGAAATTCTAAAATCGGACGGAATCTATCGTATTCTCATCGACAACTTCAATTACGAGGATACACGTGAAGCGGTTAAATTAATTGGGGATAGCTGTTTGACGGAATCCTCTGGCGGTATCAATGAAAAAACAATCAGGGAGTATGCGGAGTGTGGTGTCAACTACATTTCTTCAGGGGCATTAACACATTCGGTCTATAATATGGACTTAAGCTTAAAAGCGGTGTAAATGTCTTTAGAGGTCGAAGAAAAACTAGATAAAATTCCGGTAATAAATTGGTGTGTCCGCTTCCTAAAGAAGCTAAGATTACCTGGTTTTGAAGGACTTTCTACTTATGACCTTTTAGAAATGTACGTGTTTGGGGTTTTAAAAGGTACCTTGTCCACACGAGCGAGTGCCATTGCATTTAGTTTGTTCATGGCTCTTTTTCCGCTTCTGATTTTTATGGTCACCTTGATTCCGTTTTTGGTATCCTATGTGAGTATAGAACACGGTGATTTCGATGTGCAATTTCAATTATTTTTAGAATCATTTCTACCTTCAGCAACAGGGGATTATTTTGGGGAAGTTTTTCAACAAATAAAGGACCAAAAAAGGGGAGGCTTGCTTTCATCAGCGTTCTTACTTTCCATATTCTTGATTGCCAACGGTGTTAACTCCATTTTCGGTGGTTTTGAAACCTCGTATCACATTGAATTGACCCGTAATTTTTTTAGGCAATACCTATATGCCTTAATGGTAGGTCTTATTTTGGCAGTATTGATTATCTTGGGTTTCGTAGCCTTTGTTTACTTTGAATTTTATGTGTTAGGTTATCTGTCTGAGTTTGCGGCACGGCAAGGTGGCTATGTTTTGGGAGAGGGAGAATTAATTGGGGTACAGATTGCGAAGGTGTTGTTTTTTGTTGTTTTATCCTATTTCACGACCGCAATACTCTATTATTTTGGAACACGAGAAGGTAAGCAAGCCAGATTCTTTTCTATTGGTGCATTAATGACCACAGTTTTGTTTTTGATAACATCCTACCTTTTTGGTATTTACGTGGAGAAATTTGCGCGATATAATGAATTGTACGGTGCTCTTGGAGGTTTGTTGATTTTGATGGTCTATATCTGGTTAAATTCCAATATATTGCTACTTGGTTTTGAATTAAACGCATCCTTGAACTCTTTACGCAAAATCACCAGAAAAGAATGAATCCTCCAAATAAACTGTTCCCTCTAATTTTTCTTCTACTTTTTTCAATTGGTGCTACTGCACAGTCCGTTTTTGGTAAATGGAAAACAATTGATGACCGTACCGGTAAACCTAAAGGTATTATAGAAATTTATAAGAAAGACGGATTGATGTACGGGAAGGTGGTCGATATTTTGGAAGAGGGCAAAGAAAATGTGAAGTGCACTAAATGTGAAGGAGAACTTAAAGGATAAGCCTGTGGAAGGCATGGAGATTATAACTGCAGGAGAAAAAGATGAAGATGGGGAGTGGAAAGGCAAGCGATTGTTCGATCCAGAGCAAGCCATGACCTTTAGGTTTAAAATATGGTTGAATCCGGAGAATCCAGATGAATTGAAAGTACGAGGGTATTTGGCTTTTATTTATAGGACTCAGACCTGGTTACGTGTGGAAGGATAAAAATACATGGCCCACTTTATAAATGTCATATTACCCATACCCTTAGAGCGGCATTTCACCTATAGTATAACCGAGTCTGAAGCAAATATACTTCAGCCCGGTATGCGTGTAGCTGTTCCTTTTGGCAAATCAAAAATATATACCGGCATCATATCCAAAGTTCATGAAACCCCTCCGCAGGGTTATGAAGCCAAGGAAATCCATGAACTATTAGACGATTTTCCTATTGTCACAAAAATTCAATTAAAACATTGGGAGTGGATTGCTTCCTATTATATGTGTTCTATAGGGGAAGTGGTACGCAGTGCGCTGCCTGGAGCTTTTTTATTGGAGAGTGAAACCCTTATTCTTCGAAATACCGAATATGAAATTGACGAGAATGATTTAAAGGATGATGAATTTTTGGTATTCGAGGCACTACAACATCAATCCATTTTAAAGGTACACGAAGTTTCCGCTATTGTGGAGCGAAAAAATGTGCTACCTATTTTACAGCGATTATTGGAGAAAAAGGTAATCGTACTCAAAGAAGAGGTGTACGAGCAATACAAACCAAAATTAGTCCGATATGTTAGATTAGGGAAATGCCTATACTACAGATGAAAAATTAGAGGAACTTTTGAACGGACTAACTAGGGCGCCTAAGCAAAGTCAGGTCGTACTTACCTTATTTCAGTTACAAGGGAATTCTAAAAAACCGATTAAGGTAACTGAACTGGAGAAAAGCAGTAACAGTTCTAAAGCAGTCATCAAAACCTTGGTGGACAAAGAAATTCTGGAAGAATATTTTATCCAGACCGATAGGGTTTCGTATGAAAATGAAACTGATAATTCAGAAAGTAAAGACCTCAATGAATATCAACTGGAGGCTTTAAAAGTAATCAAAGCATCTTTTGCGGAGAATAAAACGACGCTGTTGAAAGGGGTTACATCCTCTGGCAAGACTGAAGTTTATGTAAAATTGATAGAAGAATGTCTTGCTGATGGTAAACAGGCATTATACCTACTTCCGGAAATTGCATTGACCACTCAGCTTATCAGTAGATTGCAGGAATACTTTGGGGAGAAAATAGCCATTTATCATTCTAAATATAACGTTCAGGAGCGGGTAGAGGTTTGGAACAACGTATTACAGTCCAAAGCAAAGGCACAAGTGGTCATAGGGGCACGTTCTGCGATGTTCTTACCCTTTGGTAATCTAGGTTTGGTCATTGTCGATGAGGAGCATGAGAGTTCGTTTAAGCAATTTGACCCTGCTCCCAGATATCACGCCCGTGATGCAGCTATTGTGTTGGGAAATTTGCATCGGTCTAAAGTGCTGTTAGGTTCGGCAACCCCCAGTATAGAAAGTTTCAATAATGCCCAGACCGGTAAATATGGTTATGCGGAAATTACGAGACGATTTGGTAATGTGCTGATGCCAGAAATGGAACTGGTAGATATTAAGGAGGCTGCCCGTAAGAAACGAATGAAAGGACATTTTTCGGAGCGGTTATTTATGGAAATGGAAGAAACTTTGGCACAAGGTGATCAAATCATACTTTTCCAGAATAGACGGGGATTTGCACCTATTTTGGAATGTTTGACCTGTGGTCATACTCCACAATGCCCTAATTGCGATGTAAGTCTTACCTATCATAAATTTAAAAACCAATTACGCTGCCATTACTGTAGCCACCATTCGGCCTTACCAGAAATCTGTCAAGCCTGTGGAAGTCCAGAATTGGATACCAAGGGCTTTGGAACTGAACAAATTGAAAACGAAGTAATGTCCTTATTTCCAAAGGCGAAAGTGGGCCGGATGGATTTAGATACCACCAGGGGTAAACATGGCTACGAGAAAATCATCACTGCTTTTGAGCAGCAGGAAATCGATATATTGGTGGGGACACAGATGTTGACCAAAGGCCTGGATTTTAGGAACGTGAATCTAGTAGGGTGTCATGAATGCAGATTCCTTATTGAATTTTCCAGATTATAGGGCCCATGAACGTACGTATCAATTATTGACCCAAGTATCGGGTAGGGCAGGGCGCACTAAAAAACAGGGAAAGGTGATTATTCAAACCTATAATCCCTATCATCAGATATTAAAGCAAGTAACTACAGGAGATTATGGAGGTATGTATGCCGAACAACTCTATGAACGGGAGCAATATAAATATCCGCCCGTAAACCGTATTATCAAAGTTACGTTTAAGCATAAAAACTATGCGGTTTTGAATGAAGCGGCAGATTGGTTTTCTGGAGCATTACGTACCAATTTTGGCGGGACAGTTTTGGGACCTGAATATCCGCCAGTAGCAAGGATTCGAAACCAATATTTAAAGCATATTCTGGTGAAGATTCAAAAAGGGCAATCCATAGCCCAGACAAAAGCAAATATCAAACGGATAGAAAAATCATTCAATAGCGTTTCTATTTATAGAAGCGTACGTGTAATCTACAATGTGGACCATATATAAAATAAAAAGACCGCGTATTACGCGGTCTTTTTCAAGTATAAGTATACCATATATAATTTATACGTTACTAAGCGCTTCGGCTAGTTCTGACTTTTTATTTCTACTTAAAGGAATAGATCTTCCACTTACTTCAACATTTTTACTGTTGAATTTCTCAACCTTTTCTAGATTGATGATGTAGGATTTGTGAATTCTCAAGAATTTATCTTCTGGTAATTGCTTTTCAAAAGATTTCATTGTTGATAAAATTACGATATTGGCTTCATCGGTAACCAATTTTATGTAGTCACCAAGGGCTTCTATCCACTTGATATCGTTTAAGATAACCTTTCTTTTCTTTAGATTACTCTTTACGAAGATGTGCTCTTCGTCCTCATTTACCCTGTTCATTTGCTCGTAATTGGCTACCGCTCTTTTAACGGAAGCATCAAAACGTGCCATGGTAATCGGTTTATGTAAATAATCCGTTACATCATAGTCAAATGCTTTGAGCGCATAATCAGGTTTACCAGTGATTAAAATTACCTGAGGACTGTTTTCTAGGGACTCGAGTAGGTCGAACCCAGTGATGATTGGCATTTCAACATCAAGAAAAATAAGGTCTATCTCATGGTTCTTGATTCCGTTTTTAGCTTCGATAGCATTACTGTATTCCGCTACCATAGTTAAATTAGGATGATTGTTTACCAACTTTGCAACGGCCATCCTTTGCATGGATGAGTCGTCAACGATGATACTTCTTAACTTCATAAGGGCTGATTTGTGGGGTTAAATCATCGACAAATAACCGAAAAAAGCGGCTGAACTACAACAAAAGATGTGAACAATGCACTGTTGATCGTGTATTTGGTAATGATATTATTATACAAGATTTGGTCTGTTTTTTTAATTCTTACCTAACCATAACGAAGATTTTTGTTGTTTCTTATAATTATTTTAAAATATTAGCTATTTTTGCACTCCTTAAAAACAAATATAATATGAACCATTACGAAACTGTTTTCATTTTGAATCCCGTTCTATCTGATGTTCAGATAGAGGAAACAGTTAAGAAATTTGAAGATTTCTTAATTAACAATGGCGCCAAAATGGTTGCCAAAGAAAATTGGGGCCTTAAAAAATTGGCGTACCCGATCCAGAACAAAAAGAGTGGCTTTTACCACTTGTTCGAATTCACTAATCCTGGTGAGGTAGTTATGCCTTACGAGCAGGAATTTAGAAGAGATGAACGTGTTATGCGTTTCTTGACCGTTAAATTGGACAAGCACGCTGTTGCATGGGCAGAAAAAAGAAGAACAAGAAACAAAACCGCTAAAGCTTAAGGATTATGGCAACATTACAACAACAGGCAAAAGGAAAGAAAGATGGGGAGATCAGGTATCTAACTCCATTGAACATTGAAACCAACACTAAAAAGAAGTATTGTCGTTTTAAAAAATCCGGTATTAAATATGTGGATTATAAAGATGCTGACTTCTTGTTGAAATTGGTAAACGAGCAAGGTAAATTGTTACCTAGAAGACTTACAGGTACTTCATTGAAATACCAAAGAAAAGTGGCTCAGGCCGTAAAAAGAGCTCGTCATTTGGCTTTAATGCCATATGTTGCTGATTTATTAAAATAATAAAAGAAAAGGAACATGGAGCTTATTTTAAAAGAAGACGTACAGAACTTAGGTTTTAAAGACGACGTAGTAAGTGTTAAGAACGGATATGGAAGAAACTTCCTAATTCCTCAAGGCTTGGCTGCTATGGCTACACCGTCCGCTAAAAAAGTTTTAGCTGAAAACCTGAAGCAAAGAGCACATAAAGAGAAAAAAGTAATTGATGCAGCTAAGAAAACTGAAGAGGCATTAAAAGCTTTAGAAATGAAAATTACCGCTAAAACAGGAACTGCTGATAAATTGTTCGGTTCAGTTACTAATGGTGATTTAGCAGATGCTTTGGCTAAAGAAGGTCATGCAATCGACAAAAAATTCATTAGCATTCAAGGTGGAGCTGTAAAAAGAACAGGTCCTTACAATGCACAGATCAGATTACACCGTGAAGTTGTAGTTGATTTTGGATTTGAAGTTGTTGCAGAGCAAAAGTAATTTTTAAAATTATTTAATATATAAGCCTTTCAGTTTTCTGGAGGGCTTTTTTTTGATGGATTGTTATGAAGTATATAAGATTAACAAAAGAGCAATTAGAGGAGCTACATCCAGAATTCATTAACTTTTTGGCTACCCAATCTATCACTGGTGATGAATGGGAAGCTATTAAAAAGGATAAACCAAAAGTAGCTGAAGAGGAAATTGACATTTTCAGTGATTTGGTCTGGGAGGGTGTATTGAATAAGGTTGCTTATCTAGAAAATATTTCCAAAGATCAAATGCATTTATTTCATTTGACCGATAAGGAAATGAAACTCATTTCTGTAAAAGTCATGAATCCTGAAGTAGATTTAACGACAACCGTAGGTTTTGCTTGGTTCAAGAAAAATTGGCAGTCAGACTTTGTGGATTATTTAACTGCTTCAAAAGCATACACGGATGATAAGAACGTGGATAAGTTTTTATTGATCCAGCAAGGTGCTGTAATTACCAAAGGTGAATTGTACCAATGGTTCGAGAAGGTAATTGTTGCTCCATAATCCTAAAAAGGGGAATTCCTTACGTATTGAAACAACTTGCTGAATTTTGGATTTAGCGTATGTGAATCAATAAACGAAACAAAAACTCACCAGCTTTGGAGAGGACTAAGAGTAGGACTATATTTGCACATCAACATAAAACTAATGGCTCAAAAACCTTCTATACCTAAAGGAACACGTGATTTTACGCCTTCGGAAATCGCAAAGCGCAATTATATTTTTGATACGATAAAGAAGAATTTTCAAACCTATGGTTTTCAGCCTATAGAAACACCTTCTTTTGAGAATTCTGAAACGCTTTTGGGTAAGTATGGGGAAGAGGGAGACCGACTGATTTTTAAGATTTTGAATTCGGGAGATTTTATCAGTAAAGTGGATGATGTTACGTATAGCTCTAAAAACTCCAACACGATTGCACCAAAAATCACGGAGAAAGCTTTGCGTTACGACCTAACAGTACCTTTTGCTAGATATGTGGTGATGCACCAAAATGAGTTGGACTTCCCCTTTAAACGCTACCAGATACAACCGGTATGGAGAGCGGATAGACCCCAAAAAGGGCGTTTTAGGGAATTTTTTCAATGTGATGCAGATGTAGTCGGTTCTGATTCGCTTATTACAAGAAGTGGAATTGATTCAATTATACGATGCTGTTTTTTCCGATTTAAAATTGGAAGGAGTCACCATCAAAATGAACAATCGAAAGATATTGGCCGGGATAGCGGAAGTTATTGGTGCCAAGCATTTGTTAATCGATTTTACCGTAGCCCTTGATAAATTGGATAAAATTGGGGAGGACGGCGTTAAAAAAGAAATGCTGGCTAAAGGCATTTCTGAGACGGCTATTGAAAAAGCGGCACCTTTATTTGAACCATTAGGAAGTAATGTTGATCAGTTAGAACGGCTGGAATCACTTTTACAGAATTCTGAAGAAGGTAAAAAGGGACTTGAAGAATTGCGATTCATTATGGAAACCATTTCCGTAGTAGGCTTACAATCTGCCAAATTGGCCATAGATGTTACTTTAGCGAGAGGCCTAAATTATTATACCGGGGCCATATTTGAAGTTTCCGCACCAGAAGGTGTTTCTATGGGCTCCATTGGTGGTGGTGGCCGATACGATGACCTTACCGGTATTTTTGGATTAAAAGATGTGAGCGGGGTTGGTATTTCCTTTGGTTTGGATCGTATTTATTTGGTGATTGGAAGAACTGAACCTATTCCCTCAGTCCGTCGATAAGTCTTTGGATGTGCTTTGCCTTAACTTTGGACAGAAAGAAGCACTAGCGTCCTTAAAATTAGTGACAGTGCTACGTAAGAAAGGGGTGTTGTCTGATTTATATCCGTCGGATGTAAAAATCCAGAAACAATTCAAGTATGCCAATAACCGAAATGTACCTTATGTCATTTTATTGGGCACGGAAGAATTGAACAATAATTCCTTTGTGGTAAAACATATGGAGAGTGGTCAACAAACTACCTATGCGTTTTCTGAAGTGGATACGTTCATAGAAAGTCTACAATAACTTTTTTATTTCGGCTAGAACAGTTGCGTAGTAGTCTTGACGATGTGGTACGTAAACTTTGGACTTTTCCAGTTGTTGTAATTCCGCTTCAAATTGGTTGATGGTCAGTAACTTTAAATCATCCACTTCACTTTGTTGTTTAGATAGATTTTCTAAGGGCACTTTTAATTCCGATAGAAAGGTGTGGTGAAATTCACAATCGATAAGTGCTTCCGAATGTTTTTGAACGGATTTAAAAATCCCGATTTTTTGAAGTGCTACTTCTGGAAATAGATAGTCCAATTTCTTCTTCAATTTCCCGTAAAGCGGAATCTAAAATTTGTTCACCGGCGCCATATGTGCCCTGCAACAGATACATCCCACAATTCGGGGTGGGTATCCTTATTTTTCGTCCTTTTTTGTAATAGGATTTTACCCTCTTTCGTGTAAAACCAAATATGTACGGTGGGGTGGAAAAGTCCCTTACGGTGGGCTTCTGTTTTCATGGCCGTAGTTCCCGTAGGTTTTCCGTCGGCCGTTAAAATATCAATCAAGTTCATCCATCTGAAAAATAAAAAATCCCTTCAAAAGAAGGGATTCATTTAAACTATCTAATTAATCAAAATAACTGAAGGTTTCCCCTTCTTTGATATTCAATAAAGTTTCGTAAATCAATCGGATTACGTTCTCAACATCATCACGGTGTACCATTTCTACGGTAGTGTGCATATAGCGCAAAGGCAGAGAAATCAATGCAGAAGCAACACCTCCATTGCTGTAGGCAAAAGCATCGGTATCCGTACCAGTGGCACGGGAGGCCGCCATCCGCTGAAAAGGTATTTTATTCTTTTCTGCAGTTTCTAGGATTCGCTCACGTAATTTATTCTGAACCGCCGGTGCATAAGAAATTACGGGTCCTGCCCCAATTTCAGTATGACCTTGTGTTTTTTTCTCGATCATTGGCGTAGTGGTGTCGTGACAAACATCGGTAATGATGGCAATGTTCGGTTTTATGGTCTGTGTAATCATTTCTGCGCCACGAAGACCTATTTCCTCTTGAACGGAGTTGGTAATGTACAATCCAAAAGGTAATTTTTTCTTGTTCTCATGTAATAGACGGGCCACTTCGGCAATCATAAATCCACCAGCACGGTTATCAATCGCCCTACAGACGAATTTATCATTGTTCAGCACATGGAAGGTATCCGGGTAAGTAATGACGCATCCTACATGAACGCCCATTTTTTCTACTTCAGCTTTATCCTTGGCACCTATATCAATACAGATATTGTCCAATTTTGGCGCTTGTTCCTCCTTATCGTCAGATTTACGGGTATGTATGGCAGGCCATCCAAAAACACCTTTTACGATTCCGTTTTTGGTATGGATATTCACCCATTTAGAGGTTGCGATTTGATGGTCACTGCCCCCATTTCTAATAACATAAATCAATCCGTTGTCCGTAATATAATTTACATACCAGGAAATCTCATCAGAATGCCCTTCGATGACCACTTTATATTTGGCATCAGGATTAATAACACCTACAGCGGTACCATAAGTATCAGTGATGAACGTATCCACATAGGGTTTTAAATAATTCATCCATAATTTCTGCCCTTCCCACTCATATCCAGTTGGTGCAGCATTGTTCAAGTATTTTTCAAAAAAATCAAGAGACTTCTTCGTTATAATTTTTTTATCGGCCATGGTATAAATTTAGAATACAAACTTAAGAATATTCGCCCTGTAATGATAATAAGCTTCTGTATTTATCGTTAATTTTGGCAAGACTTTTGTTCAAGCTATATTGATGAAAAAGAACTATATCCATACTTATTTTTTTCTTTGTGTTGTACGATGTTAGCTACCGCCCAAGTGGAGGAACAAGAACTAGATTCCGTTGCTGAGAATATGATTATCGTAGCTGGTGACTCACTTTTTCAAAGTTCTATCGCTTTGGAAGAAGCCTATGTTTTTGGAAAACTTAAGTTTTCCTCCTATGACGAGAAATTACGCTATTATATTTTACGTAGAAAAACCTATAAAGTCTATCCTTATGCCAAAATGGCGGCGGAGCGGTTGGTAGAATTGAACGACAGTCTTGCTGCTATCAAGAATAACAGAAAACGTAAAAGATACACTCGTAAAGTCCAAAAGTTCATTGAAGAGGAATTCTCCGAAGAATTAAAGAAGTTGACCCGCACAGAAGGCCAAATTTTGGTAAAATTAATTTATAGGCAGACAGGCGCAACATCTTTTGACTTGGTGAAGGAATTAAGAAATGGGTGGCGAGCATTTTGGTACAACACTACGGCGAGTTTGTTCAAAATAAGTATCAAAGAAGAATATCACCCGGATCAGGTAGAAGAGGATTATCTTATTGAGGATATATTACAACGTGCATTTTCACAGGGAAAACTGGAAAGACAACCTACAGTTTTGGATTATGACTATGATCAGTTGTACAACAAATGGAAGTCAACGACCAGAATACCAAAGGACAATTAGATACTTATTTCTCTTTTTTTCCAAATAGAGAATCCACGATAGTCATTATTCCCCTAAAACCCATATAAACTGCATAACAGCCAAGGAGTATACCTAATATACAGACTGGCCAGAATAGTGGCTTATCTTCATTTTTAAAGGCTTGCCAGAGAATTATGGGTGCCGTAAACATTAGCAATACGGTAATGGCTAATTTTTTTAATCCTTTGACCAGTAAATCTTTATTTGTTCTCATTCTATGACCAGACTTTGTTTATACTCTTGGACTATGGCAAAGTACCCTAAAGCAAAATTATCTGAACGCTCTACATTATCAAGGACTTCTATGTTGTCGATACCGGTTACATTAAAAACATTGCCACGTACGGTTGCTGCCGGTGTTTGGAACGGGCCTTGGTCACCACCGGATTGTACAATAACCTGATTCATATAATTATAAAAGGATTCATCGGCTCCTAAAAGACTTACGTTTATGGTCGAATCTACATCCAATTCCAAATCTGAATCATAGAAGTAGGAAAATACAAATTGCTGTCCTTGATAGAACTCATCTTCAGTTACCAGATATTCATTAAAATCAAAGTCAAGAATATAAAAGTTATCGGCTTGGCCATCATCTGTAAAGGAAACGATGACTTCTGTTTCATCACCTGAAAATAAGGTTTGATCACCTTGAACCAATGAATCTATTGGGGCCGATTTTACATAAGTGGTAGTGGCAAAGTACGTTTCTTCAGTACCTCTAAGAATTAATTGAAAAACGGTTCCATCATTGATACTGCTAACCCTAATTCTTTGATCATTATCAAAAGAAGGGTCTGGAACCCAAATACCACTTCCTGGCTCTAATTCTGCAAGATTGGAAATGCCACCGTTTTCCAAAATCTCCGGTGCATCTAGGGTTTGGGGTTCCATAGGAAATAACCACACTCTCTAAAGAAGCAACGGTATTGTTTTCAAAAAAAGTGCTACTCTCTGTTACTGCAATTTCGATAGGCACGAACTCTTGAGTTTCATCAACTCGTATAACCCCGTTAACCACAAGTCGTATATCACTTTGAGGTAAATCTACATCGATGACCTCTTCACACGATATAAAAGTAGCAATACATGCGACTACTATAAATAATTTTTTCATTTTCTACAATTTAAAATTATAGGTAACTGCTGGCACAATACCGAAGATTGACGTTTTAACGGCTTCATTTACTCCTGTATCATCATTTCTTCTAAAGTTAATAGAAGCGGCATTTTTACGGTTATATACGTTGTATAAACTAAAGACCCATTCGCCTTTTATCTTTCTGTTCTTATTTTTTCTGGGTGTCAACGTAGCGGATACATCTAATCTATTGTACGCAGGTAAGCGTTGTTTGTTCCTTTGACCGTAATAAGGTACTACTAAACCTTGGTATTCGTATTGACCAATAGGATAGTTGGTAGGTTGACCTGTCTGATAAACAAAGTTTCCACTAAAACTCCATTTCTCATTTAAATCATAACTCATAAAAAGAGCAATGTCATGGGTCTTATCGTAAGGGGTGTTGTACCAGTTTCCATTATTGATTCCGGTTTCCAGATTCGTTCTTCCATTATCCCCGGCAATAGTTCTACCAGGGGTGCGTTGTTCAGATTTGGATAAGGTATAGGCTAACCAACCTTGTAGTTTTCCTTCATTTTTACGTAATAAAAATTCAAGACCATAAGCCCTTGCTTCCCCGTTCAATATGACTTGTTCAATGGCATCATTTGCAATGAGATTGGCTCCATCAATATAGTCTATCCTGTTTTGAATGTCTTTATAAAACACTTCACTTTCAACGCTATAATCGCCTCCTTTTATATTTTTAAAATAACCAAAAGCATATTGGTCCAATAACTGTGGTTTTACAAATGGACCAGAAGGTGTCCATACGTCCAGCGGAGTAGGGGAGCTTGTATTCGAAAGTAAATGTAAGTACTGCGCCAAACGTGTATAACTTGCTTTTATGGAACTAGTTTCATTTAAGGTATACGATAAAGATGTCCTTGGTTCAAAATTATTGAAGTTGGCTAAACTACCACCTCTACCGGGATTAATCACATCTATTGGCTCGGCCTCCTTATAAATTAAGAGTAAGGGGTCAAAATCAACTGGATTATTATTTCGGTACACATTCAATTCATCTTGTCCCAATCGCATGAATTGACTGAAACGTAGACCGTAGCCCAAACTTAAATTTTCGGTCACCTTATGTTCTACATCGACATAAGCAGCAAACTCATTGGCATATTTTTGTGTCAATTGTCCCTCAAGAATTCCGGATTGTGGATTACTAGGTTCTATTTTTCCCGGATTGAATTGATAGTACACATTATTAATACCATAATTGACCTGAAATTTATCGGTCACATAGTGCTTTAGGTCATATTTTAAATTGAAGTTCCGTATTCCGGAATTCCAATTGAAGCCCACAAAATCCAGCTTTAAACCGTAATAATAATCGGAATAAATTAGTGATAGGTTGGAAAATAATTTATCGGAAAAAAGATGGTTCCACCTAAAATTACCAACGGCATTTCCATACGTGTTTACAAAGCTATCACTGATACCAAAAACATCCCTTCCAAAATATCCGGAAAGAAAAATACTATTCTTATCATTCAGCTTATAATTCAACTTCGTATTTAAATCATAGAAATAAGCGGTGTTGTCCACATCGAATAAGGGAAGAAAAAGATGTGCGTAAGATGCGCGTCCGCCCACCAGAAAAGCGGCCTTATCTTTTACAATGGGTCCTTCGATCAATAATCTGCTAGCTACGGCACCAATGCCACCGTTCATTTTAAATTCCTTGCTATTTCCTTCTTTTTGAAAAATATCGAGTACAGACGAAACTCGGCCTCCATAGCGTGCAGGAATTCCGCCTTTGAAAAGTTTTACATCTTTAATAGCATCTGGATTGAACACCGAAAAGAAACCAAATAGGTGTGAGGAATTAAAGATGATGGCCTCATCCAATAAAATGAGATTTTGATCCGCTGCTCCTCCTCGTACGTTAAAACCGGAGGCTCCCTCACCAGCATTAGTGACACCGGGTAATAATAAAATGGATTTAATAACATCTGCCTCGCCAAGAATAACCGGTATTTTTTTAATGGTACCCACGGATAAGGTATTTACACTCATTTGAGGTTTCCGAATGTCCATTTTTTCAACATCTTCGGTCACCACAACTTCATTCAACTGTTCCGCTTCTTCTTCGAGTTTGAAATCAATTTTTAGATTACTCGAAAGGGTAATTTCTTGTGTAATATCTTTAAAGCCTAAATAGCTGATTAGAATAGTATACGTCCCTTCGGGTAGGGTGAGGGAAAAGAAACCATATTCATTGGTAGTTACGCCAGTTCTTAATTCTGGAACGGCCAAAGTGACTCCTATCAATGTTTCATTGCTACTATCTTCAGAAATAGTACCACTCAACGTATACTTTTCCTGAGACGATAAAGCGGAAGTAAAGCAAAGACAAACGATAAGAATAGTTTGAAAATATCCTTTCATCAATTTTTATTGCAAAAGTAGATAGAAATATGCCTAAGTCCTATAATGGCTCATCGAAAAATAAAAAATGCCCTTCAATTGACAGAGGGCATTTTAGAATTGAAATATGGAATAAAATTAGATGGTATCTAAAATCATGTTTAAGGTGTCACTGGGTCTCATGGCTTTAGCTACCAGTGCTGCGTCTGGTTTGTAATAACCTCCTATGTTTTGATGAGCACCTTGAGCATTGGATAATTCTGCCAGAATCTGAGTTTCCTTTTCATTAATAGCATGGCTTACACCGCTGAAAATGGTTTTTAACTCTTGGCTATCATTTTGTTCTGACAAAGCTTCGGCCCAATATTTAGCAAGATAAAAATGACTTCCTCTAGTGTCAAGTTCCTTAACTTTTCTGGAAGGGGACTTATCATTCAATAGGAATTTTTCCGTTGCGCTATCTAAGGTATCGGCTAAAACCTTTGCCTTTTCATTATTGTATTTTATGCCATTGAATTCTAAGGAAACGCCGAGGGCTAAAAATTCACCAAGAGAATCCCATCGTAAATGACCTTCTTCTATAAATTGCTCTACATGTTTAGGGGCTGATCCGCCTGCACCTGTTTCAAATAAACCGCCACCGTTCATCAAAGGAACTATTGAAAGCATTTTAGCACTGGTACCTACTTCAAGAATAGGGAAAAGATCTGTTAGATAATCTCGTAGTACATTTCCTGAAACGGATATCGTATCCTTTCCTTCCTTCATTCTTTTAAGGGTGAATTGAGTAGCTTCTAATGGAGCCATAATTTGAATATCCAAACCTGTGGTGTCTTCCAATTTAAGATAGGCGTTGACCTTTTTAATCAATTCTGCATCATGGGCTCTTTTTTCATCCAACCAAAATATGGTTGGAATGTTTGTCGCCTTAGCTCTAGATACGGCAAGTTTAACCCAATCCAAAATAGGGGCATCCTTAACCTGACACATGCGCCATATATCTCCTTCTTCCACGGAATGTTCCAATATCGTTTTGCCTGTAGTCAAATCGATAACTTGAACCGTACCCGCTTCCATAATTTCAAAGGTTTTGTCGTGAGACCCGTATTCCTCTGCCTTTTGAGCCATTAGCCCCACATTAGGAACGGTTCCCATAGTGGTAGGGTCAAAAGCACCATGTTCCTTACAGAATTCGATAGTAGCTTTGTAGATGCCTGCATAACTACTGTCTGGAATAACTGCTTTGGTATCTTGTGCATTACCTTTGGCATTCCACATCTTTCCAGAATTACGGATCATTGCGGGCATGGAAGCATCGATGATGATATCACTAGGTACATGCAAATTTGTAATTCCTCTTTCTGAATTCACCATCGCCAAATCCGGACCATTGGAAATCACATTGTTCAAATCATCTTGAATCGCTTCTTTCTTATCAGAAGGAAGCTTTTCTATTTTTTGATATAAAACGGCTAGTCCGTCATTTGGACTTATGCCCAGTTCTTCAAAAGTTGTGTTGTATTTCTCGAAAACGGGTTTAAAATAGGTTTCCACAACATGACCAAAAATAATAGGGTCAGATACTTTCATCATGGTGGCCTTTAAATGCACAGAGAACAATACTCCTTTTTCTTTCGCATCTTTAATTTGAGCTTTAAGAAATTCTAATAATGCCTTTTTACTGAGCACGGTAGCATCTATAATTTCTCCTGCTAATAGTGCAATTTCTTGCTTTAAGATGGTTTCGGTATTGGTTTTGGAAACTAATTTTACTTGAATTTTAGTAGCCTTATCCAAGGTCAACGATTTCTCATTGGCTTGAAAATCACCTGCACCCATAGTGGCTACATGTGTTTTACTGTCTTTACTCCAGGCACCCATGCTATGTGGGTTTTGTTTTGCATAATTTTTTACGGCCCTTGGGGCTCTACGATCAGAATTTCCTTCACGTAGTACTGGATTAACGGCGCTTCCCTTTATCTTATCATATCTGGACTTGATATTTTTTTCATCATCTGTCTTAGGTTCATCCGGATAATTAGGAAGATTATACCCCTTTGCTTGTAATTCTTTAATGGCTTCGTTCAATTGAGGGACAGAAGCACTGATATTCGGTAATTTGATAATATTTGCTTCTGGATCTTTCGCCATGTTGCCCAACTCCTCCAAATCATCAGTTACCTGTTGAGCTGGCGTTAAAAATTCAGGGAAAGCAGCGGCAATTCTGCCAGCCAAAGAAATATCCTTGGTTTCAATTTCAATTCCAGAAGTTTTAGTGAATGCTTTTACAATAGGTAAAAAGGAAGCCGTTGCTAATGCAGGAGCTTCGTCTGTTTTGGTATAAAAAATTTTGGACATTTGTTGTTTGATTTTTAATTAAAGCGTTGCAAATATAAGATTTTATCTAGGCTTAGAAGAGGGGAAGTCGCCTATTATTTATTGGCAGAATATAAGATTTGTTAAATAATAAAAGCCATATCAATATACAGGTATATTGATATGGCTTTTTAGAAATAGCTAACAGTCTGTTTGTTTTGACCTTTCATCAAAACGGCAACCATTGATTGCAACCGTATCACTAAATCAACGTTCGAAATGTTTTTATAGATTGGACATGGAATCCAATGTATATTCAACTTTTCTTTTTGTTGTTTTTACCTCCGTTTAAGTTCCTTTTTAAGGGAATAATTTTTTTGGAAATTCATCTTAAGTTTAAAAGCGACAGCCTTTATCTTTAAAACTCGCTACTTCATTTAAATGAAAATTAGCTGAACAACAATACAAAGAACGTAAACCCTGTAGTGAACAAATTTTGAACTTTTCCTAAGCCAAAATTTTAATCACATCTAAATTTAGTGATTTTAGGGATACAAAAACACTTTCGGTATAAAATTAATAATCAACAGGTTATGAACTTCAGTTGTTCACAATTGTTCATAAAAAAAGCACCGACTAAATTTAGTCGGTGCTTATATCTTGGTATTAGATAAGTCTTATCCTCTAATTTCTTTAATTCTTGCTTTCTTACCAGTCAAGCCTCTGAAGTAGTAAATTCTAGATCTACGAACTTTACCTTTCTTATTCACCTCAATTTTTTGAAGTGCAGGAAGGTTGATTGGGAAAATACGTTCAACACCAACAGTTCCAGACATTTTACGAATAGTGAATGTTTCTGTGGCTCCAGTTCCTCTTCTTTGAATGACTACACCTTTAAAGAACTGAGTTCTTGTTTTCTCACCTTCTTTAATTTCGTAGTAAACGGTGATAGTGTCCCCAGCAGAAAATTCTGGAAAATCCTTTTTAGTTACGAATTCGTCTTGAACAAATTTTATTAATGATTCCATGGTTTATTTAAATTGGAATGATAATTAAAACAACATTCACGATTTTCGTCAGAGGTTGAATTAACAGGGTGCAAAATTAATCCTAAAATTAGAACTTACAAGTATTTTTAGTGATTTTTATCCTGTAGCTGTGTAAAAAGCTATTTTAACAAGTCTGGTCTTAGTTTTTCGGTTCTTTCAAAGGCTTGGTTTTCTCTCCATTCCTCTATTTTTCCAAAATTACCACTAAGTAGAACGTTGGGTACTTTCATGCCTTTATACTCTGCTGGTCTTGTATACACCGGTGGAGCTAAAAGTCCGTCTTGAAAAGTATCCGTTAACGCAGAGGTCTCGTCGTTGAGAACACCTGGTAACAGCCGTATAATCGTATCGCAAAGTACGGCAGCACCCAATTCACCTCCAGAGAGCACATAATCGCCTATCGAAATTTCTTTGGTGATAAAGGCATCGCGAACACGCTGATCGACCCCTTTGTAATGACCACAAAGAATGATCATATTTTCCACCATAGAAAGTTGATTTGCCATTTGTTGGTTCAAGGTAGTACCATCTGGCGTCATATAAATGATTTCGTCATACGAGCGTTGCGCTTTTAATTCCGTAATACATTTATCAATAGGTTCGATCATAAGTACCATACCTGCTCCACCTCCAAATTGATAATCATCAACATTGCGATATTTGGTATCTGTATAATCCCTTAAATTATGAAAATGTACCTCTACCAACTCTTTTTCGATGGCTCTTTTTAGAATCGAAGCTTCAAACGGGCTTTGTAATAATTCTGGTAATACGGTAATAATATCTATTCGCATTTGAAGTGAAGGATTATAAATTGGGCGGTCAAAAGTAGTGAAAAGTGGATAATCCTTTTCTTGAACATTTAGAATAAGAAATATGCAGAGTAACTTTTCAGAAGCTTTATAATCCAAACACCTTGATGTAGGCATCAAAAAAAAGCTCCGATTGGAGCTTTTCTATTATTTTGATTTCTTCTGTTTGTTGATTTCGTCTTGTAACTGTCGGCTAACTTTCTGCTCCCGTTCAAGCGACCTTCTTCTATGGTCTTCGTATTCTATCTCAAGCTCGGATAAATTTTGTTTTGCTTCTTGGGTCAGAATATTACTGTTTCTAAATCGGTAAATAAACACCCCTAACAGCAGGAACAATCCGGCAATGATAGTCCATAAAATAACATTGTATGTGGCTTTAGATACGGGTATACCAATAAAGGACATGCTATCCTTTTCTTCGGTTACCGCAGCAAGATTTGTGGTAGTTTCCTCTAATTTATTATTTAATGAGGTAATGGTCGTCTCATGCTCTGCAATAGTAGATTTGAGTTCACTAGTCTTTTTGTTCATGGCGGCAATGGAGTCCAATACGTTTTTACGTAATTTGAAAAGGTTGGTCTCCTTCACTACTTCGTAACGAATACCATCTGCCCTATAATTACCGGAACGGTTAGCCACGAAATCAAACTGATTACTTATAGGGCCATTATCCAAGGATAATTTCTCGTCTTCTTCTTCGGTTTCAGCGTTTTGCGCAAATTGAATATTCGATGCTAGTAGAAATACAAACAAGCATAATATTTTAAGGTATTTCATGTAATTGGCCATTGGGTTAAAAAAAGATTTTAGAGTCGACTAAAGTAATTTATTATAGTCAATTAATAAAAAAAAACGTGCAAAGGTTGTTACTGTTTATTGATGTACGTATCACAAACGAAAACGGATTACGAAAAATTAATTCATTCAAAATTGAAAAAAAGCATTGTGTCTTCTTAAAAATCATAATAAAATTAAAGCTCAAACCATTCTAAAGACCAGTTTCTTAACTATAAGTATTTTTTTGGTCATAGTTTAGGTTACAAAATGGTTACTTTGTAAAACTAAAAAAATTAAGGTGTTCACTTAACTGTTTTAAATAAAAAAAGCCTCCTTAACCAATGGAGGCTTTGGTTCAGTATATTAATTGTCTATTGAAATATCAAACGATCTCTTTGACCATCTTCACCTAACATGGTAATAATGGTCTTTTGATACTTGGAAATGGCACCAAAAGCATTATAGGCATCATCAATATTATTGATTTTGGTATCATCAATTTGAACGATTACTTTATCATGTAATCCATATCCTCTATATCTTTCAGGAACCCCAGTTATTTTAACACCGGTCCTTGTTCTATAGATACGTTGATCCTCTTTAGTTAAATTCCGTACTTCCAATCCCATTTCTGGAACGGTTATTTCCTGTCTTTCTTTAAGGATTACCGGTAATTCTAAAAGTTCATCTTCTCTTTCAATAGTTACTTGAATGGTATCACCAGGTCTTTTGGTAGAAAGGTATCCGCTTAAATCCGGATATTTATGTACTTTAATCTTATCTACTTGTTTGATGACATCGCCCAAGACAACTCCTGCCTCTTGTGCACCAGATTCTTCCTCAATGAATTCGACATAAACACCATCGATATTATTTATTCCGCGTTCAATGGCATCCCTGGTATTCACGGGCGCAGGATTAATGCCCATAAATCCTTTTTGCACGTTACCGTATTCGATGATATCCTGTACTACCTTTTTAGCGATATTGCTAGGAACGGCAAAGGAATACCCCACGTAAGAACCGGTTTGTGAAGTAATGGCGGTGTTGATTCCAACTAAGTCACCGTTCGTATTTACCAATGCACCCCCAGAATTACCAGGATTTACTGCGGCATCGGTTTGAATAAAGGATTGGCTTTTACCTAGATTACGAGCTTTTGCACTCACAATACCAGCGGTAACGGTAGACGTTAGGTTAAAAGGATTTCCCACGGCCAATACCCATTCCCCAATTTTTGTATTATCAGAATCCCCAAAAGCCAAATATGGTAGTTTTTCTGGAGCATTAATTTTAATAAGAGCAATGTCAGAATTCGGGTCGGTTCCAATTAGTTCAGCGGTATACGTGCTATTATTGTTAAGGGTAACTTGTAATTGGTTCGCTTTGGTAATTACATGATTATTAGTCACGATGTATCCATCAGGAGAGATAATCACTCCGGATCCTGTTCCTATTTGAGGAACCACAGTGCTTCCCGATCCATAGAAGAAGTCGAAAAAACTGGTAGGGCCTTTGCTTAAGGTTATGTTTTTAACGTGCACCACCGCATTTACGGTATTTTCTGCCGCACTAGTGAAATCCACATCATTGATACCTGCACCTCTTGCGGAGGTAGGGGTATAGCTTGCATTAAAAACGCCATGGTCGTTTTCTTGAGTAACAATGGTGAAATTCTCTTTTTCAAAGAAAAATTTATAAGCACCTAATGTAATTGCCCCGGCACAAACCGAAACAAAGAGAAGACTCGCTATTTTTTTCATAATCTATACACTTTTAATATAATAGACGTAAAATTACTTGATTTTGTACTTTTTTGAACTCGTTTAACTACTTTTTAACTACCACTAAAATATTAATTAAACCCTATATTTGTGGCTTTACATACGCATGGAACACACATTTTATAAATATCAAGGAACGGGTAATGATTTTGTAATGATCGACAATCGTAACCTACACTTTCCAAAGGATAACTTCAAACTGGTGGCGCATTTATGCCATCGTAGATTTGGTATAGGTTCTGACGGACTCATACTATTGGAGAATGATGGGGAGACCGATTTTAAAATGGTCTATTTCAATGCCGATGGAAAGGAAGGAAGCATGTGTGGTAATGGAGGTCGCTGTATTGTGGCTTTCGCCCATTTTTTAGGGGTTATTCAAAACAAAACCACCTTTATTGCCGTGGATGGATTACATGAGGCTACGATTGATGGCGATGTTGTCAGTTTGAAAATGCAAGATGTTGACCTAATTTCAGAAAAGCAAAATGCACTTTTTATGAATACTGGTTCTCCACATCATGTGCAATGGGTATCGGATTTAAAATCCTTTAATGTAACGAAGGAAGGAGCAAGATTGCGTTATGGAGTTTATGGAGAAAAAGGGAGTAACATCAATTTCGTATCCCAAGGGGAACAGGGGGGCTTTTCCATTCGTACCTATGAAAGAGGAGTAGAAGATGAGACCTTATCCTGTGGAACTGGGGTAACGGCCGTAGCTTTGGGTATGTATCATCTTGGTAAAACGAAAGAAACGGTAGTGCCCATTCAAGCTTTGGGGGGTAAATTGGAAGTCTCCTTTAAAGAAAACACCGGTAATTATACCCATATTTACCTTAAAGGAGAAGCAAAACAAGTTTTTAAAGGCGAAATGGCGTGGTAACCTTACAAGGAAATCAAGTGTATTTAAGAGCCTTGGAAAAAAAGGACCTCGACTTTTTGTATCAACTCGAAAATGATACGGAAAATTGGGAAATTAGCGGAACCCAAACTCCATACTCCAAAGATGTATTGCAATTGTATTTGGATAATGCCCATTTGGATATTTATGAGGTAAAGCAGCTACGTTTGGTCATCTGTAGCCAAGATCATCAAAGCATTGGTTTAATAGATCTTTTTGAATTTGAACCGTATCATCAAAGGGTAGGTTTGGGTATTATCATTCAAGATACAGAAATGCGAAATAAAGGCATAGGTAAAGAGGCTATTCAGTTAGTTATAGAGTATGCTTTTCAAACTTTAGGAGTAAAACAAGTGTATGCCAACATTTTGGAAGAGAATAAACCTAGTCTTCACTTGTTCGAAAAGTTAGGTTTTGTTTCAATCGGGATTAAAAAGGATTGGATTAGATCTGGCAAATCATTTAAGAACGAAATTCTATTACAAAAAATAAATAGCTAATGTATATCAAGCGAATTTTATTAGGGATTGCCTTATTGGGACTTATAGGAGGTGGCATCTTTGCCTATATGGTATATGATGCATTTTTTACACCTAACACCAGCTTTAATAATGAGGAAGCTTTTGTTTTTATTCCTACCGATGCCACCATTGATGATTTGAATGAGCAACTTAGACCCTTATTGGAGGATATGGATTCGTTTACCTCTGCGGCTGATCGAAAAGGATATCTTCAAAACATTAGGGGTGGTAAGTACCGTATATCAAAAGGGATGAACAATAATGAAATCGTAAATTCCCTCCGATCTCAAAACCTTCCTGTGAAACTGTCCTTTAACAACCAGGAGACCGTTCAAGATTTAGCCGGTAGGATCGCTACCCAGATTGAAGCGGATAGTATAAGCTTGTTAAATGCGTTTACGGATACCGATTTTCTAAAAACTAACGATTTTAATAAGGCCAATAGTCTTTCCTTATATATCCCTAATAGTTATGAGTTCTTCTGGAATACGTCAGCTACAGAATTCAGGGACAGGATGTTAAAGGAGTACAAACGGTTTTGGAATGCTGAACGTTTAGCCAAAGCCAAAGCGCTCGGTTTAACTCCAAATGAAGTCATCGCATTAGCATCCATCGTACATAAAGAAACCGCCAAGGTTGATGAAAGGCCACGGGTTGCCGGAGTTTATTTGAATCGGTTAAAGAAGAATATGCTCTTACAGGCAGACCCTACGGTCATTTATGCGATTAAAAGTACCTCAGGCGATTTTGAGCAAGTGATCAAACGAGTGCTACTGAAAGATTTGGTATTGGATTCTCCTTATAACACCTATAAATATGCCGGTTTACCCCCAGGGCCTATTGCTATGCCAGACATCACTGCTATAGATGCTGTTTTAAATGCTGAAGATCATAACTATTATTATTTTGTGGCCAATGTTGAAAAGTTCGGCTATCATATGTTTGCGGAGAATTTAGCGCAACACAACCGAAATAAACAACAGTACATCCGATGGATTAATTCCCAAAAGATCAATAGATAGGGTATTTGTCCGAATTTTAGCACATGTTAACTAAATCTGTATATTTTTAACAGAACCTTCTCAAACTCATATTTATTCCGGTCTACCTTTGACCCAGAAATTTAAGCACGCAAAAAGTAGTCGCTATAAGTCTTAAGAAATAAATAATATGAAAAGATGGATATTCATTTTTTGTCCTCTAATTATGATGTTTATTTTATCTGGTTTCGGATACATGTCTAAAACGGTCATGGTTCCGGATGCACTTAAAGTAAAAGAACCTACTTTAGTTTCGTTTCCCAAAAGCGAAACTTGTCTTTCAGATTACCAGTTTTAACCCGCCATTCCTTGGCAAACAATTTATCGGTTTTAAGGAAGCCTTAGCTTTTAAAGAATCCCAAGGAAATTATTTTGTTACGAATACGTATGGTTATTTGGGCAAATACCAATTTGGCATGAATACCCTATCCTTGGTAGGTGTTCGAGATAGTTTACTATTTCTAAATGATCCTATTCTTCAGGAAAAGGTGTTCCACACCAATATTTCGAGGAACAAATGGATTCTAAGAAGGGATATCAAACGTTATGTTGGTATCAACATACGAGGAGTTGAAATCACGGAATCCGGAATTTTAGCCGCAGCACATTTGGCGGGTCCGGGTAACGTTCAGATTTATCTTAGGTCTCAAGGGGCTAAGGATGTAACGGACGGGTATGGTACAAGTATATCCCACTACCTAAAGAAGTTTGCCGGTTATGATATTTCAATGATAGCCGCCATACAAAATCCGAGGATTTAAAAAGTTAATTTACATTTGAAAATGGGAACCTTGGCTTTTTGAAGTCAAGGTTTTTTTATGCCTGAATGATAAATATGGCAGGCCTTTTATGCAGGTCTACATTTTCGTTTTTCCATTGCTGGGCAGTCTTCGTCTTTATGTATTCTGTAGGTAAGGTGATATCTGCCGCTACACAGACTAAGGTTTGAGGAGAAAGGGATTTGGTCAATTCTTCCAACATTTTATTGTTGCGATAGGGAGTTTCAATGAAGACTTGAGATTGTTTCTCTTCTTTAGATTTACGCTCTAAGTTTTTAATGTGTTTTTTACGTTCGCCACCATCAATGGGTAGATAGCCGTTGAATGCAAAATTCTGACCGTTCATTCCGCTGGCCATTAAGGCCAATAGAATAGAGGAGGGGCCTACCAAAGGAACCACCTGTATATTCTTTTCATGGGCTATTTTCACCACAACTGCTCCAGGATCTGCAATGCCTGGGCATCCGGCTTCAGAAAGGATTCCCAAGTCAAAGCCCTGTAAGCAAGGGTCTAAAAAAGTGGGTATTTGTTCGGGTTCTGTAAATTTATTTAATGCCGATAATTTTAAAGAAGGCTGGGATTTTCTCGGACTTATTTTCTTGATGAAATGACGGGCAGTTTTTTCGTTCTCCACCACGTAATGGTCAATTTTCTCAATGGCCTGTTTTATAGAAATGGGCAGTACTTCTAAAGGGGCCATATCGCCCAAAGTGGAAGGGATTAAATACACCTTACCTATTTTCCCGTTGTTTGCACTCATCCTTTAGTTTTTTAATTTGGCGGCAATAACGTCACAGGCTTTGTCTATCATTTGATATACTTTTTCAAAACCATCCTGTTCATCATAATAAGGATCGGGGACTTCCTTATGCTTCACATCATCTATTTCATTTAATAACAAACGTACCTTTTGTTTGTCCGTATCACTCTTGGCCAAACCTATAATATTGCCATAGTTACTTTTATCCATGGCATAAATAATATCGAAGGCCTTAAAATCTGCGGAAGTGAATTTTCTACAGCGTTGTTGGCTAATATCGATACCATGTTCTTTGGCGACTTTGATAGACCTTGGATCTGGCGGGTTGCCAACGTGGTATCCGGCGGTACCAGCAGAATCTACATGAACGCTTTCAGGATTGACTTTGCTTTTAAGGATACCCTCGGCCAATGGAGACCTGCAGATATTACCAAGGCAAACCATCAACACGTTCATTTTAAAAGGCTTAAGATAATTTTTTAGTGATGTCGTCTATATACTTGCGAAACTGTTTATCGGTCTCGGCTAAGTTATCTACTGTTTTACAGGCATGCAAAACGGTGGCGTGATCACGCTTCCCTATTTGTGACCCAATACTTGCCAAGGAGGCTTTGGTGAATTTCTTAGCGAAAAACATAGCCAATTGTCTCGCTTGAACAATGTGTCTTTTTCTAGTTTTGGATTGAAGGGTAGCTACATCCATCTCAAAGTAATCGGAAACTACTTTTTGTATGTAGTCTATAGAAACTTCACGTTTCGTATTCTTCACGAACTTTTCGACTACCTGCTGAGCAAGCTCGATATTAACCTCCCTTTTGTTCAAGGTAGATTGTGCAATTAAAGAGATAATGGCACCTTCTAGTTCCCGGATATTGGTTTTGATCTGCTTGGCAACGTACTCGATGATATCATCGGGTATTTCAACACCGTCCCTGTACAATTTATTTTTTAATATGGATATACGAGTTTCATAATCTGGACTTTGCAATTCAGCGGATAGTCCCCATTTAAATCGAGACAAAAGACGTTGCTCAATATCCTGCATATCTACAGGAGCCTTGTCTGAAGTAAGGATTACTTGTTTTCCGTTTTGATGCAAATGATTGAAAATGTGGAAGAACACATCTTGTGTACCCGATTTACCGGATAAGAATTGTACATCATCAATAATCAAAACATCGATCAACTGATAGAAATGGATAAAGTCATTTCTGGTATTCTTTTTAACCGATTCTATATACTGCTGGGTAAACTTTTCAGCGGATATATAAAGCACGGTACGTTCTGGATATTTATCCTTTATTTCAACGCCAATGGCATGTGCCAAGTGTGTTTTACCAAGACCAACACCACCAAATACCAATAACGGATTAAAGGAAGTACCACCTGGCTTATTGGCAACGGCCATACCTGCGGAACGTGCCAAACGATTAGAATCACCTTCCAAGAAATTATCGAAATTGTAATTTGGATTTAGTTGTGATTCAATCTTAATATTTCGAATGCCTGGGATTACGAACGGATTACGTAATTCCGGATTTTTAGATTTAATGGGAACATCCATTTCCTGTGCTGCCATGGCACCTCTGTTGGAACTTGGAATCTTCTCTGTAAATGGTTCTTTATTGCCGTAGGTGTTTTCCATACGGATGATGTAGACCAATTTAGCAGTCTCACCCAATTCTTTGGTCAAAGCAACCTTCAACAGCTTCACATAATGCTCTTCTAACCACTCGTAAAAGAATTTGCTGGGTACTTGAATACTTAACGCATTGTCCGCTAACTTAATGGGCTTGATAGGCTCAAACCAAGTTTTGAATGCCTGTGGTTGGATATTATCCTGAATAAATATCAAACAATTTTTCCATACGGAATTAGCATTCACGGTCATAATAGATTCTACTTGTTTATTGGTTAGCTTATAGCTAAAAATGATTGGAAAAATCCCAATCTTGGTTCTCGTTCAACTTGGGCAAATATGTGAACAAATTATCTAAAAAAAAAATCGATACTCATTGAATCTTACCTTTTTTTTTCTCATGTTCGCACACTCTTGGGGGAGTTTTTAAATATATACTTTTTACTTTGAAAAAATGCTGACAAACGAAATTTCTTTTAGGATAAGATACGCAGAAACAGACCAAATGGGGGTCGTCTATCATGGGAACTACGCCCAATATTTAGAAATGGCAAGAGTGGAATGGTTACGTGATTTAGGAATTTCCTATCGGGATATGGAAGAGAACGGAATCATGCTTCCGGTAGTCAGTTTATCGATCAGCTATATAAAACCCGCTTTGTACGACGATTTGGTAACGGTCAAGGTTATACTTAAAAAGACACCAGCTGTACGTATTGAATTTGATTATGAAGTAACCAATGAAAGGCATGAACTTTTGGTAAAAGCCAACACTGTGTTAGCGTTTATGGACAAGGAAAAAAAACGTCCTATTCGATGTCCGGATTATATTTTGGAAAAATTAGGAAAGTAATTTCCTCCTAATTTTAAAGCGCAATATTACAATTCGGTTTGTATTGTTAATTTATGATGCGCCTTTAACAACTTAATGGTTTTCTTAAAGTCACTTTTTGGTACGGATAATTCAATCTTACATTTTAAATGGAGTTCTTGGGAAATGATGTGGAGTTGATGCTTTTTTACCAAGCGCATGACCGTATCCATTTCTGGATATTCAAAAAAGATGTTTACTTTTTTCTGAAGTATTTTTTTAACGATTTTAGCCTCTTCCAAAGCCAATTTTGCTGTTTCCTTATAAGCACTGATTAAACCACCAACACCTAATTTGGTACCTCCGAAAATTCGCACGACGGCAACCAATACATTGGTGATATCAAAGGATTGTAACTGTCCATAAATGGGCATGCCAGCAGAGTTGTTCGGTTCACCATCATCATTGGCCCGGTAGGCTCTATCTTCGACCCCCATTTGCCAGGCATAACACACATGGTTGGCCGTGGGGTATTCCTTTTTTAAGAGTTCAATTTGTTCTTTTACTTGGTCCTCATCGGTTACCGGAAATACGTAGCCATAGAACTTGCTCTTCTTTTCTTTAAAAAGAATAGGTCCTACGGGATTATTTATAGTTCGGTAACTGTCCAAATAGAATAGTATTAAACCAGGTTTGATATCTTGTCGCCCAAAGCTACCAAAACAATACTAATGATGGCAAGGCCAATTCCCAACCAATTTTTAAGGGAAAGCACCTCTTTGAATAAAACGATACCGAGCAGTGTGGATAACATGACAATGGCCACATTGTTTATGGTAAATACGGATGCACTGGTTAACATAGGATGTTGTAAAGCCTTCAATAGAAAGTAGATGGAAAAATAATTGGGTATGCCTAAACAGATACCACCTAGTACATTTCTAAAATTTATCCGCATTGGTTTTTTAATGGACTTTACTAAAATGAAGATTCCGCCAAGCACGGCAGCGGATGCAAACACGCTAGCGGAAAAAAGCGCATATTCATCTTCTTGCATATGAAATTCCTGAAAATACTTAATGCTGGTATCGATTAGTCCCGAACCTAGAAAAACCAAAAGCGGTAATAGGAAGGCCCATTTTTCGGCCTTTATTTTCTTCTCCTTGAGCGATGCAAAGTAAACAGCGAACAGTGCCAATATGATTCCAATCACCTCTAATAAGGTCAATTCTTCATGGTATAGATAGACCCCGAACAAAACAGGGATGACCAATGACATTTTGGTAGCTACAGAGGCAACGGATACCCCTAATTTTTGTGAGGTGGCCGCCATCAAATTGAAAATGAGAATGAAAAGCAATCCTAGGGCGATTGCACCAGGAAACCAGCTCTTTTGCGATATTTCGATCAACACCAGAGGCGCATCATAATACAATAGTCCTACGGTACAAGCGGTGATATAGTTGATAATGATGGCATATAGTGTTTGAACCTTATAAATACCAAAGAGTTTAAAAACAACGAAAATAAGACTGGAGGCGAGAACGCTTAAAACCAGGTAGACCATTTACAAATGATTTTTTAAATCTATAATATCCTGTTCACCCACTTGCAAGTTCCAGACCTGAATGCCTAACGCAGCAGCACTTTCGGTATTTTCTTTGGTGTCGTCAATGAAAAAGGTTTCCTGTTCACGTAACCCGTTCGCTTCCAAAACAAATTCATAAATCTCCGCATTAGGCTTGCGCATTTTTATTTCGTGGGACAGGTAGAATTTCTCAAAACAGTTTTGAAAACGTTGGTAACGTTCCATGCCCATGGATTCCATTACCTTTTGGATATGTAGGTCGTTCGTATTACTTAGTAAAAACAACCGATAGGTATTTTCCTTTGTTAAGGCTTCCATAAACGCTAACCGATATTCTGGAAAATCTAGAATTATCGAATTCCAGGCTGCCTTTATTTGGTCTTGTGAGGCATTGGAAAAGAGCGCTTGCATTTCTTTTAAAAAAATAGGGGATTCTATCAATCCCTTTTCATAATCCTTGGCGAGGTTATCCAACTCTGGAGTCATTTGGCTAAATCCGAATTTCGCCATTTCCCGAAAAGGGGCCTGCTTATCTAAATTGATGAAAATATCCCCAAAGTCAAATATGATATTTTTGATCATGGCTTTAAAAAGGTTAGTTGATCGTCCAAAATGGTATATTGAGATTGAATAGTACCCGTAATTTGAGGTGCTTTTAGGCCTTTTCCAAAAGTGGTAGTGCCTTTGAAGATTCGAGCCTCGTCCCAAAGTCCGCTTTCAATAAAGCTTTCCAAGGTTTGGGATCCGCCTTCGATAATGACACTTTGTATCTGTTCTTCAAAAAAGATTTTACAGAGTTGTTGCGGTATATTTTTTCCAAAATCGAGCAATCGATAGGTAATTCCTTTTTGGTATTTAAGGTCATCATTGATTTCTGTACAAACTAGGGTAGGTTGTGTTCCGTCCAAAACATGATAGTCTTGCGGAATTTTCAAGCTTCGGTCTAGAACAATACGGATGGGCGGTCTACCGTCCCAATTGCGCAGGTTGAGTTGGGGATTATCGGCCAGAACCGTAGTGGTTCCTACTAAAATACCCTGTTCCTCGCTACGCCATTTATGCACTAATTGACGAGACCTTTTGTTGGTGATCCAATAGGGCTCTTTGGTGTCCCCTCGCTTCGATTGCTCTGGGGCTAGGAACCCATCAAAAGTTTCGGCCCATTTTAAAATGACATACGGTCTTTTATTGGTGTGGAAAGTGAGAAAGCGTTTGTGGTGTTCAGCACAGGCTTCTTCGAGGATACCTACCGTTACAATACATCCGGCTTCCTCCAATTTTTTAATCCCTTTACCCGCAACTTTTTCATGTGGATCTAATAAACCGATGACCACCTTTGAAATTCCGTGTTTAATAATTAAATCGGCACAAGGCGGTGTTTTGCCATAATGCGAGCAAGGTTCCAAGGTTACATATAAAGTGGCCGATTTTAAAAGTGAGGTATCTTTTACGGATGCAATTGCGTTTACCTCCGCGTGCGGACCACCATAGGCACTGGTAAAGCCTTCTCCTATGATTTTGGTATCGTATACGATTACAGCACCCACCATGGGGTTGGGTGCGGTCTGTCCCAATCCGTTTTTGGCGATTTGAAGTGCCCGATGCATGAATTTTTCGTCGGTGGTGAACGCATCCAAATCGGCATCGGAGGTAAAATTGAAATCGAGATTTTTATTGGACATCAAACTTTAGCTTTTTACGCATAACACGTATCTTCACGATTCAAAAATAGCACTTTAAAACCTATTGAATCATCGGTATGGAAAATGTACAAATTCGTGAAATCAAAAAAGAGGATAATCCTCAAGTTGCGGAGGTTATCCGTGCTGTTTTGGTCGAAATGGGAGTACCCAAGGTTGGTACTGCTTACGCGGATAAAGCACTGGATTATATGTACGAGCATTATGATAAACCCAAGGCTACCTATTTTGTAGTGGAGGAAAATGGTAGCATTTTAGGTTGTGCCGGCGTGGCTCAGCTTGATAACTACGAGGGGAACATTTGTGAGCTTCAAAAAATGTACTTTTTGGAAGCTGTTAGGGGTAAAGGGATTGGTAAGGAAATGATTACCGTATGTTTAGATCGTGCCAGAGAATATGGTTTTGATGGATGCTATTTGGAGACCATGCCCTATATGGAGGCCGCCCAGAAATTATATACGAAAATGGGTTTTGAATACATTGATGCCCCTATGGGTGATACAGGACATTATTCTTGTCCGGTTTGGATGCTTAAAACCTTGTAGGCGTGCTGTTACGGGAAATCAAAAACATTTTTCACAAAGAATTGGATACCCTTTACGGTAAAGAAGAGGTCTCCAGTTTTTTCTTTTTGCTGATCGAACATTATTTTGATTTGGAACGCTTTGTGTTGGCCATACAACCGGATCTAGTGATTGACAAGGAGCAGGAAACCCAAATTTTTGAAGCCTTGGCCGATTTGAAACTGGAAAAACCCATTCAGTATATTACGGAGACGGCCCACTTTATGGAACTAGATTTTAAAGTCAATGCGCATGTATTGATTCCAAGACCTGAAACTGAAGAATTGGTACGATGGATTTTGGACGATGTAAAAACCATTGAAGAACACTTGACCATTTTAGATATGGGAACTGGGAGTGGCTGTATCCCCATTTCGTTAGCCAAAAATTTAAAACATGCCCACGTTCATGCATTGGACATTTCTAATGAAGCGTTGGAAGTGGCACAAGAAAATGCCAAAACGAATGAAGTGCACGTAGACTTTTTTCAAGCGGACATGTTGAAATTGAACTCAAATATTATACTGGATACAAAACTTAACCGAAACGATAATACGGTTACTGAGCGAGGTCAAAGTATTGAACTTACATACGATATAATAGTTTCTAATCCGCCCTATGTAAGGGAGTTGGAAAAAGAAGAAATGCAGAATAATGTGATAGCGCATGAACCGGGCATCGCTTTGTTTGTGCCTGATGAAGACCCCTTGAAATTTTATAGGGCAATTGTAAAATTCGCTTCGGAGCATTTAAGTGCTAAAGGGGTATTATATTTGGAAATCAACCAATATTTGGGAGAGGAGATGATGGACTTACTATCGGCCAATCGATTTGAAAATATTGAATTACGAAAAGATATGTTCGGTAATGACCGAATGCTAAAAGCAACAAAGTCATGAAAAGTATTGTAGTTTTTTGTGGAAGTAGTGCCGGTACAGATGAACAGTACGCTAAAGATGCCTACCAATTGGGCGCTACTTTTGTCAAAAAAGGAATTCAGCTCGTGTACGGAGGTGCCAAAATTGGCATTATGGGTCAAGTGGCTTCCGGAGTTCTTAAAAATGGAGGAAAGGTGATTGGTGTGATTCCCGGGTTCCTCAAAAAGAAAGAAGTCTTTCATGAAGGATTAACGGAACTGATCGTTACCCAAAATATGCACGACCGTAAATTAAAGATGCATGAACTATCGGACGGTATTCTAATGCTTCCCGGAGGCTTTGGAACGCTTGAAGAATTCTTTGAAATGTTGACCTGGTCGCAATTGGGGCTGCATCAACATCCTATCGGAATTTTAAATACCCATGGGTTTTATAATCCACTATTGGAAATGATGCAGCAGATGGTGACCAAAGGATTTGTGAAACAAGTACATATGGAGTCTATTCTGGTCGATATCGATATTGCACAACTATTACAAAAAATGGAAGGGTACCAACCATTACCTGTTCCTAAATGGATAAAAAAAGAGCAACTATAAAACCTATGGAAGCGAGAATACAAGAACTCAGGAAAGCGCTACGCGAGCATAATTACAATTATTATGTATTGGATAATCCCACGATATCCGATTTTGAGTTTGACACCCAATTGAAGGAACTGCAGGAACTGGAAGCCAAATATCCGGAGTTCTATGATGCCAGTTCGCCAACCTTGAGGGTGGGTGGTATGATTACCAAAAACTTTGCAACAGTGGTGCATAAGCATCGCATGTATTCGTTGGACAATTCCTATTCTAAAGAAGATTTGGAAGATTGGGAAAAGCGTATTCAACGCAATTTGGGCGATGTCCCCGTAGAATTTACCTGCGAGTTAAAGTACGATGGCGCCTCCATCAGTATTACCTATGAAAACGGACAATTGGTCAAGGCGGTTACCCGTGGTGACGGATTGCAGGGGGATGATGTGACGAATAATATCAAAACAATAAAATCCGTACCCCTTCAATTAAAGGGAGATTATCCAGCTAAGTTTGATATTCGAGGCGAAATCGTTTTGCCTTTTGAAGGGTTTATCAAAATGAACGAAGAACGAGTGGCCAATGGAGAGGAGCCGTATATGAATCCAAGGAATACAGCATCGGGTAGTTTAAAGTTGCAAGACAGTAGTCTAGTGGCACAACGTCCGTTAGAATGTTTGTTGTACAGTATCGTAGGGCGAGACTTAGGTATCAGCACTCAGTTCCAAATGTTGGAAAAAGCGCTGGAATGGGGCTTTAAAGTGCCTACGGCTGCCAAACTTTGCAAGAGTACCGATGAAGTCATGGACTTTGTAGAAGCTTGGGACGTAAAACGTCACGAATTGCCTTATGAGACCGATGGTGTGGTGGTAAAGGTCAACAGTTTGCAAAACCAGGAGGAATTGGGGTATACCGCTAAATCGCCTCGTTGGGCCATGGCCTATAAATTTAAGGCGGAGCAGGTATTCACCACCTTGAACGAAATTACCTATCAGGTAGGGCGCACGGGAGCGATAACTCCCGTAGCGAATCTAACACCGGTATTATTGGCTGGAACTACAGTAAAACGCGCTTCCTTACACAATGCGGACCAAATCGAGAAATTGGATATTCGGGTGGACGATACCGTTTTTGTGGAAAAAGGTGGGGAAATTATACCGAAGATTATTGCGGTGGACCTCAGCAAAAGACCAGCGGATTCTGAACCGACACAATACATCACCCATTGTCCGGAATGTGGTACGGAACTGACCCGCTCTGAAGGCGATGCCAAACAT
>CAWJFH010000005.1:0-97451 GCA_963842105.1 uncultured Flavobacteriaceae bacterium | reverse complement strand
ACAGTGCAAGTAGTTCAGAGGACGATTACCCCAAAAACCCTATTGTGATGGGAATTGCCTGATATTTTTTGGGATTACTACTTCCATTTTTGTGATCCGTGGCAGAGAAATTTTTTAAATGACAGAATTTTAGGTAATGAAGATTCTTAAAAAATTAGTAAAAATATTCCAATTTTAGGGATAGGATTACTTAGGAAAGAAAAGGCCCTAATCCTACAAAAAGAGATATGACTGGTCTCCATACTTGTTAGTTTTTTAATTGTTAATCTGCCAGATTTGTAATACTCAAATGTAACTATAACAATTCTACTAAGGCATCTCCATTTTGTTATGGATCAATCGTTGAAGGCAAGGTGGCAAAGACCTTTATTAGTCAATTTGGCCATTACCTTAGCCTTATGCAAATAAATTGCAGGTGAGCATTTATGAATCTCACTCTCAAGTTATCAAAAAAATCTAGGAAAAATGTTAAGGTAAGCGATTTTTGGTGTATGCAAGCAGCATTTAGCTAATCTCATTCAAAATACAGTTAGAATTTGAATGAAAATTTCTCAATGATTCTTCCCTCAGGGTCTATCTGCTCCTTATCTGCTTGATCATGAACAATCTTATTGCTTAGAGAATGATTTTAGAATCAACAAGATTTTGACTTAACACTCATCGGTAACATGGCTCCTGCCTCTACCAATTGCATAATATTTCCAAAGTTGAAGTAGAATGCTTTTATTTGAACTCTAGACTATGATGTTGTTGAAAATTAAAGTTATGACTTGCCGTGAAAACTATGCAAAAGAAAAATGGAGACATGATACATAGTTTTAAATGGATGCCTGAAAAATTTCAGGCTATACATGCAATAAAATGATAACATCATATATTTTATTGTTGTTCAAATTACAATTGGAATCAGATTATTACTTCTATTTTTTAAAGACTCTATTAAAATATGAATATATATCGAGGTTGAGATTGTTTTGATCAGTGAAAAAATCATTTATCTAATGTATAAAATTTGAATTTAAACATTTTTGATATAACTCAACAATATCCAAATACTTATATTTTAAAAATATAAATTGGTTTATCAACTTTAAACAAGTGTTTATTTACATATTTCAATTGTGTCAAATTCAACTATTAATTTGGGTTTACCTTGGCATCCATAAAAAAGAATCATTGTATTTTGAATTTAAAAATAAAATGAATATTCTTTAGCTTCTTTTTTAATTTAATTAGGTATTCAATTTGATGATAATAGTTTGCATAACCAACATAAATTTTACCATGAATGCAGTATCGATATCCAATTCATATAGTTTTAAATTTATATTAAAAAATATAATTATAACCATAGTCATAACAATTTTCTGTAAAAAAAACAACCCTAAAGACTATTCGGTATCAATTAAAGGAAAAACAGATCCAAAATTAAGAACCGTTTCTAATGAATATGCCGCGGATATTCTGGGTGGCTTGGTTATTCACCATGGCTTCAAGCGTATAGTGCCATGGCAGAAGAGTTTAAAGAAGGATGGATTCCTGAAAATTATTTCGGTAATATTGTGGTTCCTAAAACTTCAAGGCGGAATTGGAAAAACTTCATTTTTAAAGCCTTTATCAAAAAAAACTATTTGATAGTTTGAATTTTCCAGATGCCGGGTATTTCGTTAATGGTTCATTTTATTCGGAAAATTATGAGCCTCTAGAGGATGCTAGTGTTTGTTCTTTTCTATTTAAAGACACGGACAAAGTTGTATATAAATTGAATAATTCTGCTCAGGGAATAGGAGTAATGGTTATCGAAAAGAAATTATTTGATTATAATAGAATAAAACAATTAGGGTCTGGCGTTTTTCAAAGATACATTACGCAAAATTCATTTTTTAACGAAATAATGCCTAATTCCGTTGCTACTATTCGCGTTCTCACTGTAATAATAGTAAGGTATAGCAGCTGTAATAAGTGGCCTATTTTAGAGTGGGAAGAAATGAAGATTCACATGTGAAATCAAGTTCTCAAATATCCATTCCCATAAATCTAGAAAATGGTCAATTGAACAATCTTGGTCATTCAAAGTCTTGGGTACCAGATAGGCATCCTGATACGGGGTACGAATTTAAAAATAAAATCATACCCAACTTTAATAGAATAGTGAGTAAAGCAATTGAATTACAAAATGCAATGTGTTTTGTGAAGTGTATAGGCTGGGATATGGTTTTAGATGCTGATCATGATATTCAAGTGATGGGTGGAATGGAATGGTTTTATATGGGTATTGGCTTTGCAGAATTTACCGAAGGCCCTTGTTTTAAAGACTTAGAATGGGAAAGTCTCTGGAAAAGTGTTTTGTAATGGTACAATGGTTAATAAGCGATTAGATTCTTTAAGAAATTATCATAATAACAACATTACATAGATGAAGTCTAGGCTTGCAGTATGATGTGCTTCAAACTTTTCAAAAATTAATCAAATGAGCAAATTTCAATCAATCCAATGGAAATTTTATTTTAAGAATAAGTTTTAAAATAGCTAATTAGTAGAATTTAATAAGTTAAAATAAACAATTACATTATTAATTATGCCAATCTCAAGCATTACATCGAATAAATTAGACATTATAACGTTTAAAATAAAATAATAAATAGTTTTACTTTCCCAAATGTTGTTTTATGAATTTAAATGCAAATTTTATTTTTTACAAATCTTATTGGGAGCGGGGCTTCCTTTTACTCCTACTCTCTTCCTGTAGTAAAGATAATGACCTCATAGCTCTATATGTGGTTGAGGATGCCCATCAAGAACTTGCTTCATACGCAACTGTAAGCGATGAGTTTAGCGTGCTGTTTGGAAGTGAGAATACCCTAAATGTTTTAGATTATCATTTCGCTTTACCAAGTGGTTAAAAAGATCAATGTTTCCAACCATTGATGGACCAGCTAAGTCACCTACGAAAATAGCACCCTTGGAGATTTAGTCCCAGACAGCACAGTAATAGTAAAGGATTCTTGTATATACAGTTGAAATTATAAGTGTTAATGGTGTTAAGGCATTAGAAACTGGAAACGTTAATATTTTGGTAAATAATGACAGTACTCCAATAATATAGAATCATAACTTATTGATAGACGGTTCAAGCTAGACTTAAAAACAGGTTTGAACTGGGGTATGTTGCTGGAACAGGATTTCCTGATGATATTACCAAAACAATTAATAATTCGATAATTTTTGCAGAAAATCCTAGTGAATTTAGACCTATCATTGGTAGCAACCGATGTTCAAGATGGTCAAACGTACAATACAACAGCCATTTATGCATATGCTGTTGACGATATTAAATTAGCTAATATAGTGGCTAAAGAAATTTTGGAAAAGAGTCTGAATCTAATGATTTATATACACCTTATTGGAATAATTCAAAAAGTTATAGATGGGACACTGACAATCAACTTCTGGCACAAACTGCAAAGCTTAAAAAAATAAAGAATTCTATTTTTTTATTGAAAAAGTTCAAACATTATTGACAAATGACGATAAATATTTAATTAAATCCTGGCTAAACCGATATGCTAATTTAGCATATAATGCAATAAAACCAAGATTAGAAATGTATTTAGGTTTCAATTGGGAAACTTTAGGTGAGAGTAAATTTTTACCAGAGGGAATTTATCCTGGGGGTATTGAAAATCCTATCCAAAAGATTATTATGGCAATGATTTAGATAATTATACCATGGCTTGGGCACAAGACATATATAACAATATGATGCCATTAATTATATTCATTCTATTGCAATAATTAATAATGATATTGAAAAAGAAATTTGGTCAAGACAATTTTTTAAATCATTCTTGAAATTTGGGGTTTTTCCAGATGGTACATTAGCAGAAATGTGGCGTAATACTGAAAGTGATGTAACCAAAGGAGTGTTTTATGGATGGTTAACAGCCACTGGAGGGGCCGTTCAAATGGCACATGTTGACGCAATGGCAAATCATTTCCCAAAATGATAGATTATATGATTACCAAACCACAGATGGCATTTATAATGAATCAACTAATTTACTAGAGTGGTTATGCGGGCGCAAGCACAACTGATGGGCAAACAAATAAAAATTTGTTGTTAGTATCTAAAAGCTGAATGAACTTATCTGAGAAATAAAAATAATGGTGGCTGGAATGACCAGAGATTTTACAGGAAGAGTGATAATAGTATCGAGCCACTTTCAACTATTGGAGTAAGACAACCTAGTAGTATTCCTGCAATGGCCAATCTTTATTATAAATCTCAAGTGTTTTTTAAAGACTTTTATCTATATAACACTTCTGTTGGTTACCCTGAAAAAATAAACATAAGTGAAGGTTATCTAGCGATTATTTCAGGTAGCGAAAATATGGCTCAATGGTACTCTAATTATGGGATCAGCATGGTTTGAACAGGAAGTAAATTTTTTTAATTAAAAACCTGTGCATTTTATAGCGGTACTCTATTTTCTTGTGGTTCAAGAAAGAAACGTGCTGTTTTTCCATCTTAAAATTCTCAGGTTTTTAGATAATAATTTATTTAATATCTCAACTTAACACTAAACTGATTTCTTTAATTCCTTTCACCTTTTGATGGTGGCAATGTTTTTTTTTGAAAAAGCGCCTTTTACTGATAATTACTTTAATTTTCAATTTTAAAATGGACTAAGTGTACGCTAGCTTAATTTCAATGGATTCAGAATTACACCCTCCCCCCTCCTAAATAGCCTAAATGGCACCTATACTGAGATCTGTATTTTATCGATAAAAAACATTGAATATAATTGCTTTTTTCTAATATTATCTTAATATGAATTATAGATTAAATTTAGTGTTCGCATCCAAAACCAATCACACCTTTATAAATGAAATATCTAAACAAATGGCAATTATTACTCACCTTTTCACCCGCATTATTAGTTCTTTTAGGCGCCCTAATTGTGCACAAAACCTATGATATTTCAATTTCAATGACAAGGGATGTAACCACTTTAGGTAATATTTATCGACTATCAGGTTTCATATCTTCAATTGGCATTTTAATATGTGGACGGCAGCAGCATCCATAAGTCTTATCACCGCCATAATATTATCTAAAAGAAAAAGAAAAATTCAACTTTTTACTATACAGCGCTCTATTTACATTTTATCTGTTACTTGATGATTTTGTGCTTCCTCATTGATGAATAGTTTAGGCGCCTACGGTTACGTGGTGGGAAAAAGCAATAGTGATTCTTTGGGTTTTACACTTTTGTTGCAACTCATATTATTCTATAAAACTATTTATAAGACCTCTTTTCATGCTCTTATTGGCCATAGGTTTCTTATTTTTTTCTGTCGTCATTGATTCGATACAGCCCTATTTTTGGGAAAGGGGGAATTGCATGCATTTTTTGAAGATGGCACTAAATGGTTGGGTATTGTTTGCTGGAGTAGTTACTATATTCACACATCTTATACATTCCTAAGAACTTAAATGATAAATAAAATTATGCTCAACTCACTAACTAATCCCAAATTTATTTTTAAAGTTATTATTATTTAATCTGACTATTCTTAGTCACCGCAAATTGTCTTGTGCTTTTTTTGAGGTTTCAATATTTGACACGAGACTATAATGAGCCTAACACTTTTTAACTTCAACAGAGAAGCTAATATCCCAACTTTTTTATTCTAGTATTTTGCTTTTTACTATCGCTGTGTTCCTTTTGTTTTTAGGAGTTTTAAGTAAAAAGGACTCCGATAACAAACATTTCTATTGGATAGTTTTGTCCTTTGAATTTCATTTTTCATATCCATTGATGAAACCGTAAAAATTCATGAGGCTATTAACGGACTCCTAAGCGATTTTACCAATGCTTCTGGTTATCTTTTCTATGTATGGGTAGTTCCTATGCCATTTGGCACTTGGTTTTGCGGCACTATACTATTTTAAATTTATTCGCTATTTACCATCAAAAACAAAAAATTTATTCATGATTTCTTTAGTGATATTCCTTTCAGGTGCTATTGGATGTGAAATTCTAGGAGCAAAATTAAGTACTACTGTAGGAAGTGAAAATATTCTTTATACTGCATTATTCACACTTGAGTAAACACTTGAAATTTTAGGAGCTAGTATATTTCTTTATGCTTTAGTCTTATATTTTCAACAGAATTATATTGTATATATTGAAAATAAAAATTCACAGTTTTAAAAACATTTTGTAGGAAAATGTCTTAATCAATAATTTTGATTGTTTCTTACATTTTTAATTTTTACTGAGATAGTACAATATCTATTTATTAAACTGCAAAACATTCACATTACGCCCAATTTGGTAACCTTGCTCCAAACCGCCGTCAATGGCCTCCATGTAATGGATACCACCGTATAATCTAGAAATAGCGGCCTCCTCTGCCAATGCGTAGAAACTAGCATAGGTACGGGCACTACCATCAATATCTGTACGGAAAGCATGAGTAGTATCCGTAAACGTATAATTTTCGCCAAATAGGTCAGTCATAATTTCTGCCAACGCCCCAGATTGTACGGAATGCCCAGAGGTGAACTCCGGAAAAGGAGGGGTCACTAAAACCGAATTCCAATCCGGATCAATATAGGCCTGTATATAGGTGATAGGCCGAACATACATGGTTTTGTATTTTAAATTCCAGCAAGAAATAAAGGCATCTGAAATACCAATTCCCAATTTGGCATAGGCTTCTGCCGCCACCTGTAAACTCACTTCTTCGTTCACAATCAATTGATTGAGGATGGAAATGGAATGTCCTGGTGGGGTAGCCGTCGTTACTGGGTCATCTGACCAATACTCGGCAATGACCCGTTGCGCTGGGGTTAAGGAATTAACGGTAGTATACACGTTCATAGCATTGCTATAAAACTCCGAATCAACCGCTGTGGAAAATTCTACAGGATCCTGCGGTGCAGTCGCACCAATGTTCTGTGTTAAGAAAGGTCTGTTATCCCCCCAATAGGGTTGGAGTGCCGGTTGATAATTGGGTGGGGTAGGCACCCAAAATTGAGGTCCTGTTGGCGGCATATACTCGGCTGGAAAATTATTGAGCTGGCCGTTGGCGCCCCCATCTGTAGAAGACCATTCCAAAACGGCCGCTACCAAATCCTAACCCCATTTTAAGGAAGCCTCATGAATTTCTGCTCCATTTTCTTCGAGGTACAAATCGTTAAAGCGTTTTTCAAGGGCTACAATGGCTTCAAATTTATCATCGTTAGCATTGGCGTAAAAATGCCTGGTCATTCCCCCTAGTACCGCATTGGCTACTGTTGGCCAGTGATAGGTAGCATTTGGGTCTGGAGCAATGGTAATCTGCAAGCCATTCAATTGCCCGATAAGGATTGTTTGGTAGGCATACTCGGCACCAATCCTTCATAGAGGGCCACACCGGTATATCCAAAAGCCCTAGCGGCTACCGGAGGGGTATACCCAGGTGTCTCGGTAGTTAAGGTTTTAATAAGAGCGAACCAATCTACCACAACAGCAGTATCCAAATGTTTCCGAAGAAGGGAAACCCGGGTAAATCTAAATTACTTTCGGGTTCACAGGAAAATACAAGAACAATTAATAGGAACAGGGAAAGGTTCCTTTTTCCGAAGAACTTCATAGTCAGGGGATTTAAGCGAAATTTAATGCAAATGTAAAAATCCTAATGACTATCATATCATTTAAAACCTTTTATATTCGGTATGATACAATTACTTCAATTCTAAATCTTTAGGTGATTGGTATTGAGCACCGATTAAGAGATATTGGGATTGAATTCTGCATTAATCTTCACCCTTTACTAGTAATTCCTCGGTAATAAATACCAATCTATATTTAACTAACAGGTATTCCTTAACCAAATACCATTTACGACTGGTTTGTAGTGTGGCTTGAGCTATACTACATACCAAATTCAGTCATACTCCGTCGAGATAACCATTTTGTGGATGAAAGTACTACCAATATCATTTACCTAGTCAACGTTAGTACACCTTTTCTGCCAATAGACCGCTAAAGAGAGAAAAGCAAGGCCTTAACAAAAAAATAGGAATACTTTTAAAGGAAGTTGGATTTTTGTAGCCAATAATAAATGACTTTTCACCAACTTAAAACATACCAAAAAAGGTGTTAAGTATATATTAAAATAAACCTAACAATAACATGTGGAATTACAAACCTATACTATACAATGAAATCTAAACTTATTTACGGTCTCATTGGAGTTGGAATTCTTATCGTTTTTTACTTGAGTTGGATTCCCAATCCAAGGATTGGGGAACAGGTCTATTTACCCCATTGGTTGGCGGAATGGACAGACGCCCAACAAAACGATACCATTAGAACTGGAGTTCCCTTTTCAGGAATTGGATTGGTACTAGGCTTCTATTTACAGCACAAGAATGCCGCTCTAAAGGCTTGGTGCCTTTGCATTACTACTGCTTACCTTGGTGGGCCTCCTCGCAGAACTAGGGCAGCTATTTATGCCTCTAAGAAGTTGTGACATTAGAGATATCCTTTGGGCCTTCGTTGGCTCCTCTATTGGACTGTTTTTTGGGTATCTATTTGGTCGTTTGATTCCCTTGAACATGGTAAGGTGATATGTTAGCAATTTTTCTTAGCATGGAAACCTCTTTTTCCAAACAACTATAGCTAGCTATTTTTAGGGTGGTCCAGTAGAGAAATCCCATTTTTCCCTAACAACGAATTCAATTCCTTTAAAGCATCGCACTCAACAAGAATGTCCCCACCATCCACAATACTGCCGAAATTACGCCACCAATCACTAAAAAGTGCTTGAATTTATAAATACCCATACTATACACCAGCGCATTGGTTTGATAACCTAAAGGGGTAAAAAAGCTGAAATTTGCTGCGAACATTACACATAGAATAAACGGCTTTGGGTCTAGATCTAGTCCGCCGGCCAAAGAAATACCAATGGGCGCCATGATGATCGCCGTGGCATTGTTGGAAACCACACTACTTAGAAACATGGTGGTTAAAAATAAAAGACCAATAATAAACATAGGGCGCTGGCCGGCCATCAATGCTAAAAGCTCTTCGGTAATCCAAGTATCGGCTTTCGCATTGCTCATGGCAATACCTAACGGTATCATTCCTGCCAGTAAGAAGATGATTTGCCAGTTTATTTTTTCGTAGATACGATTCAATTCCACACATTTGTCAAGTAGCATGGCCAAAGTTCCGGTAATGACGCTCGTCATGACTTCAAACACCCCTGTCGCTGCCAAAATAATGGTGCCTACAAGAATAAGAATGGAAAGATTCCTTTTAAACGGCGTGGCAGGAGTACTCCCTTCAAACTGGTTCAATACCGCTAGGTTGTTGCTCTTTTCAAAATTTTTGACGTATTCTCGCTCTGTCTGAATTAATAAGCGGTCTCCAACATGCAAGCGCGTAAATTCCTTGATTGCTTTTATAAAGACTATTTTTTAGGATGTTTAATTTCTTACGTTTATTGACTCCCAAAGGAACCGCTCTTGGCACCAACATGGTTTTAAGTTCATTTAGGTCGCGACCCAAAAATTTAGACCCCGGTAGCAGTAGAAGTTCCAACAACAAGGTTTCCGTAGTGTCCTCTTTTTCTTCATCAGCTTTCTCAGTATCTTTTTCTCCTTTTTTTGTAAATGCACCCACTTTCTTGATGGTCGTGCTTCCGGTCGAATCCATAATTTCTTTTCCTTCCAGATCAATATCAAAATATCCTTCTCCCCGCATCTTTTGTAGGTTTTCCAAACTACAATGCAGTAGAATACTGTCATTGGCTTTTATCACCATAGCTGAATTCAGCAGGTTACGGTCAATCCCTTTTCTGGTCAAACGTAAAACCGTGATATCCGTTTCCTTGAACATAAAACTGTCTCCTATCTTTTCTCCCACCAAAGGTGATTCCGGTAAAACTTCTAAGGTTAATAGATAGCGATTAAGGTCATAATTTTCGGATAGGGCTCCTGTGTCCTTGGGTAAGAATTTATAGAACAAGGTAATAATGCCAATGGAGATGGCCATGAAAATCAATCCCATGAAGGAAAATTCAAAAAATCCTAAGCTTTCACCCGTATATCTTGAAGAGATATTGTTAACCAACAAATTGGTTGAAGTCCCCATTAAGGTACAGCTACCACCCAAAATACTGGCAAAGGAAATAGGCAGTAGTAATTTGCCTGGGGGTAGTTGGTATTTGTCTCGAAGTTCTGCAACAATCTTGATGAATACGATGACTACCGCTGTTGAACTTACAAAGGCCGAAATACTGCCCGCAATAACCATGATACATACCGAGGCCAAGACTACGGGCCAATTCTTTAAAACCTTTAGTCCTTTGGCAAGCCAAGAAATGGCACCATTCTCCTCTAGGCCTACAGCTAAAATCATAAGGCACAATATGGTAATGACCGCTTTATTGGAAAATCCGCTTACCGCTTCCTCGGGTGAAACTAAACCGGACAGCAATAATGCGGCGATGATACAGAAGGCAATTTTATCCATCGGAAAAACTTCCAAGGCAAAGAGCAGTATGACTGCTAATATAATGCCGAAAACAAGGATAATTTCCGTGGTCATAAAGTGTGGATTAAAAATCCAACCAAAGATATTTTAAATCCTATTTTGACATAACCCAATAAAATTTATTGTGCATCACAAAGAATAAAGACGCTTAAAAACATAATTGCGCTAAAAGTTCAAAATCAGCGAAGCTAAATTAATAGTGATAATGAACCTTTTGAGTAATTTTGAGAAGTGTCAAACGGATTGTAATGGTTGTTTTAAACATCATCATAATCTACTACTAAAGTAGGTGTCGTAGGATGTGCTTGACAGGTCAAGATAAAGCCATCTGCGATTTCACCATCCGTTAAAATTTGGTTTTGGGCCATTTCGGCTTTACCCTCTTTAATTTTGGCGATACAGCTACTACAAACCCCACCTTGACAAGAATAGGGGGCGTCAATATTTTCTTTAAGAACAGCATCAAGGACGACACTTTTTTTGTCCATCGTCAATTCGTATTCTTCATCGTCCAGAATGACCGTTAATTTCGTTTGACCTTCAACTGCAACCGGTATTTCATCCTTAATCTCGGTGGCCGTAAAGAGTTCGAAGTGAATTTTATCCTTATCGATACCATTGTCCAATAAGGTCTCTTTTACGGTATTGATCATATCCAACGGTCCGCAAAGGTAATAGCCATCAAAATTGGTATCCTTATGTTTATTTTTAAGGGCATAGTTTACGGTTGAGGTGTCTATTCTCCCGAACAAAGCCTTATCCTCCCTGGTCTGACTGTTGGTGAAGTAAACAAAAAACCGATTGGAATATTCTAATTCTAATTTCACCAAATCCGTATAGAACATGGTTTCCTCATAGGATTTGTTACCGTAAACCAAAACGAATTTGTTCTTTGGGTTGCTATTTAAAACGGACTTTACAATACTCATGATGGGGGTAATTCCGCTCCCTGCCGCAAAGGCTGCAATATTTTGTACCTCTTTGCTAGGTTTAAATACAAATCGCCCTTCTGGCTCCATGACCTCCAAGGTATCGCCCACCTGCAATTTGCTATTCGCATAATTCGAGAATCCGCCACTATCCACTTTTTTAATACCAATGGTGATACAATCCTTTTCGGGAGAAGAACTAATGCTATACGCCCTTCGTAATTCCTTACCTTTTATTTCTTTTTTGATGGTAATGTATTGACCGGCCGTAAACGTAAACGTTTGTGCCAATTCTTTTGGAATAGCAAGTGTTACCGCTACAGAAGTAGGGGTTAATTTTTTAATGTTCTTTACCGTTAGCGGATGAAAATGCGACATAGGATCTTTGCTTTAAATCGATTGCAAAATTAAGCATTGCGTGGTCGATATAAAATGGGTTTAAGAAAAAAATGTAAGATGTGTAACAAATCTTATCTTACACACACCAATACCCTGAACACTAAAAACCAACCTACATGTTCAAACAATTTGCTTCATTACAATGGAAATCTTTTTTTAGATCCGCCAACCTTGGTAAAAGCTTAGGTGTTAAAATCTTAATGGGCTTCTTTGCCGTCTATATGCTCGTGGTCCTCGTAGGCTTAGGCGGTAGTATGTATTTCATCTTGCGGAAACTACTGCCAGATCAAAGTCCAATGTGGAGCATCAGCCAGTATTTTATTTATTGGATACTGATAGAACTCTTTCTCCGCTACTTTATGCAGAAATTACCGGTAATGGATATCAAACCCTTTTTAACGACTCCGGTCAAAAAAAGTACCATTACCCATTATATCTTGGGTCGGTCTGCGGCTTCCTTCTATAATTTGTTGACCCTGTTTTTTGTAGTGCCTTTGGCAATCGTTTTGCTTTTTAATGAGTATCCAGCTTTAAATGTGGGGCTATGGGTGGTTTCCGTTATGGCCATTGTCATGTGCATCAACTACATCAATTTATTGATCAACAAGAATGAAAAGGTGTTGATTGCCATTGGAAGTATTTTGGTGATTGGATATGCCCTGGAGTATTTTCAGGTGTTTTCTATCAAAGAAGTTTTCGCACCTATTTTTCATGCGCTTTATGCCTATCCAATTACGGTATTGATTCCTATAGGTCTTGCTGTTTTGGTCTATTATTTGAATTTCTCGTATTTACGTAATACCATTTATTTAGATGCCACGCTTAAATCAAAAACCGCTGCGATAAGTACGGCAGATTTATCTTGGACCAAACGTTTTGGCGAGATGGGCTCTTTTTTGCAATTGGACCTTAAGATGATTTGGCGTAACAAGCGTACCAAGTCACAAGTTTATATTTCGCTACTTTTTGTGTTCTACGGCCTGTTTTTCTATACCCAGGATATGTATGCGAGTATGATGCCCATGAAGGTATTTCTCGGCATTTTTATGACGGGAATATTCCTGAGTAATTTCGGGCAATTTATTCCGGCTTGGGACAGTAGTTATTACAGTATGATGATGTCTCAGAACATTCCCATGCGCAAGTATTTGGAATCGAAGGCTACCTTGATTTCGGTGAGTGTGGTGGCCATGTTTTTATTGACCATACCTTATATCTACTTTGGTTGGGACGTGTTGGCCATTAATTTTGCCTGCGCACTGTATAATCTTGGCGTTAATATACCGGTCATTTTATTCTTTGGTTCTTTCAATAAGAAAAGAATAGAATTGGACCAGAGTCCGTTCGGGAATATGCAAGGTACCAGTGCAACCCAGTTCCTGATTATGGTACCGGTTTTAATAGTTCCAATTATTCTTTTTTCCATCTTTTATTACCTAATCTCTTGGCAAGTAGCGGCAGGGGTATTGGCGGTATTGGGCATCATCGGTTTTGCGATGAAGAATTACTTATTGAATCTCGTGACGGAGCAATACAAGCGGAAGAAGTACGGTATGATTGCCGGTTTTAAGGAAAAGGGCAGTTAATCGAAACAACCTAGAACATTTAAATCCATTTCCGCTTTGGCGGATTCAACCAGATAAAACGAATACCATGATTACAATAGAAAACCTAAGCAAAAAATACGGAAAGCAAACGGTGTTAAACATTGAGGAACTTGCCATACCTGCGGGTCAAAGTTTTGGATTAGTAGGAAACAACGGGGCGGGTAAAACCACCTTGTTCAGTCTTTTGTTGGACTTGATTCAACCTTCTACAGGTAAAATCACCAATCATGAGGTACAGGTGAATACAAGTGAGGCTTGGAAACCTTTTACGTCTTCCTTTATAGATGAAACATTTTTGATTGGTTACTTGACGCCGGAAGAGTATTTCTATTTCATCGGTGATTTAAGAGGGCAGAACAAGGCCGATGTTGATGCTCTGCTGGCGCAGTATCAGGATTTTTTCCATGGTGAAATTTTAGGTCAAAAGAAGTACTTGCGAGATCTATCCAAAGGAAACCAGAAAAAGGCGGGTATCGTAGCGTCTTTCATTGGTAACCCAAAAGTGGTGATATTGGACGAACCTTTCGCCAATCTAGATCCTACCACACAAATACGGTTGAAGCAAATTATAAAAGAGTTGGCCACCCAAAATGACGTTACGGTTTTAGTGTCTAGCCATGACCTCATTCATGTCACCGAAGTTTGTGAACGAATTGTGGTGCTGAACAAAGGAGAAGTGGTAAAGGACATTAAAACATCTACCGAAACCTTAAGGGAATTAGAGGGCTTTTTTGCCGGGGAGTCTCTAGAATTGCCATGAGGATTTGGTATTTTACCGATCATTCAAAAAACATACGTACAAAACAAAAAACCGACTTCCTAGTCGGTTTTTTGTTTTTGGTTTAATTGTGTGAAGCATAGTATTATCGATTTACTACGAAAGGAACCGTTTAATAACCTTATTCCATCCAGATTTTTAATTTAGTATCTTATTACCGACTAGCTGGTTTTTTTCTGACTATTAATTTGTTTTAAATTGTATACTAAATATTAATATGCAATCTGATTTAGATATTTTAATCGATTATTATCAAGGTGAAATTATTCGGCTTAATCAGTTGATTAAGGAGAATTTAGAAATGCATCACTACAGAGAAATAGAATTTGATGAAAAGGCGTTGCGTTCTATTCAGGCTGAATTATCAATATTGTTAGAATTAAAAATCCCCAATTTTCGAAAAATAGAAAAACTTAAAAATGAAATTTGCTACTACAAGAAAATAATTGAGGAAAATAAATATGACAATTTTATACACTATCCCAACATTAGAATTGTGGAATGCGAAAAGGAACTTGAAAATATCAAGGGATTGCCAGATGATCCTTTAAAATTGGATTCTGAAAAGTTGGATAATGCATTAGTAAAACTTAATGAAGGGAGTATAAATTATATTAAAATTCATCTTTCTGAACGACTACACTTAAAACTAGAATCAATTACACTCAATTGCATAAAGATTACCCTAAATCCGGAACATGGTGATGTGCATTGGTTAAAAAAATATTCCATGATAAGTAATTTTAATTTTTCTAAGGTGAAAAATAGTTTGGATTACAGTATGGAGGTAATGATTCAAAACAAAAACAATCTCTTACCGCTAAAAGAAAAATTATCTAGATTGGTTTTTGGCCTTATACATTATACCACGGACCGTAATACCGTTTATTTGGAAATTAATTAGGAATAATAGGAACTATCGTATTTTACCGATAAACTACATAATAATATGGTCTTTTTTAAGTTAAACATACATACGTAGACCGTCTATTTTGAATCATAAAAACAAACTTGTATTTATCGGTATTTTAGGAACATTGCTTTTCAATGCATGTTCCACTAAAAAAGATGCTTTTATCAACCGTAATTGGCATGCGTTGAATACCAAGTACAACACCTTGTACAATGGTAACATTGCCTTTGAGGAAGGACGTACGACCCTAAACGATACCTACCAAGATGATTATTTTGAGGTCCTACCTATAGAGCGGTTAGAGGTAAGTGGCGAAATAAAACTGGATTCCGAAGATAACAATCCTAATTTTTTACGGGCAGAGGAAAAAGCCACCAAGGCCATACAACGGCATAGTATGGATATTAAGGATGAGGAACGCAATCCTCAAACAGATGAAGCTTTTCTGTTATTGGGTAAGGCCCGTTATTTTGATGAACGCTACATTCCGGCTTTAGAAGCTTTCAATTACATCCTTAATAAATACACAGAAAGTGATAAGCTGAACGAGGCCAATATTTGGAGGGAAAAGGTAAACATCCGTCTAGAGAATGATGATTTGGCCATCCGGAATTTAAAACGACTGTTCAAATATGAACAATTAAAAGACCAGGAATATGCAGATGCCAGGGCTATGATGGCTCAGGCCTATATCAACCTTAATGCACCAGATACTGCGGTCCAACAATTGAAAATCGCATCGTATTACACCAAAAAGAACGAAGAAAAAGGCAGGTATTACTATATTATCGGTCAGCTGTACAATCAGCTGGGCTATAAAGATAGTGCCAATTATGCCTTTGACAAGGTAATCGACCTCAATAGAAAATCACCCCGTATTTATTTAATCAATGCGGAAATTCAAAAAATCAGGAATACCAAGATCACTTCGGAAAATAAAGAGGAGCTATTGGAATATTTGACGGATTTGGAGGAGAATCGAGAAAACAGACCTTTTCTGGATAATATCTACCGGCAAATAGCGGAGTTTCATTTAGAGCAAGAATCGGATAGTTTGGCAGTCGCGTATTTCAATAAATCGTTGCGGGCTACCCAAACTAAACCAAAGTTGAATGCCCTCAATTATGAAAATTTAGCCGAATATAATTTTGACGAAAGTAGTTACAAAGTTGCTGGGGGCTACTACGATAGTGTACTCACCAATTTAGAGGAAAACACCAAAAAATATAGGTCCATCAAAAAGAAATTGGACAACCTAGAAGATGTCATCAAATATGAGGATGTCGTTCAATATGCCGATAGTGTCATTACGCTTTACCAAATGCCCAAAGAAGAGCAATTGGTATATTTTGGAAAGTATATCGAGCAACTGAAAAAGGCCGATGAGGCTTCGCAGAAAAAAGAAAAGGATAGAATAACCGAAGGTTTTGCGGCATTCAACAAAAGTAAGGGAGGTAAGGAGAACAAGGGAAAATTCTATTTCTATAATATTACCAGTTTGGGTTACGGTCAAAACGACTTTAAGAACAAATGGGGCAATAGGGAGTTGACCGATGATTGGCGTTGGTCAGATAAATCGGTAATCGCTTCTATAAATGACGAACTATCTGAAAATAAGGTTAGTTATACCGATACACTGAGCACCTTGGGTGATGATGAGCGTTTTTCATTAGATTATTATATGACTAGAGTTCCAACCGATGTTGCTTTGATCGATAGCCTAAAAACGGAACGTAACTTCGCTAATTATCAATTGGGTCTTATTTATAAAGAGAAATTCAATGAATACCTTTTGGCTGCTGGTAAGTTGGAAAGTGTATTATCCTCAGATGCCGAGGAACGGTTGGTTTTACCTTCCAAATACAATCTTTATAAAATTTATGAATTGGTAGACAGTCCGTTGACTGAAAGTATGAAAGCCGATATTATTGCAAACCATCCCGGTTCACGCTATGCGGAAATATTATTGAATCCACAGGCCGTACTTGCCGATAATATGGATACTCCAGAGAACCGTTATGAAGTATTGTTTAAAAAATTCCAGGACCAACAGTTTTTACAAGTGATTACGGGAGCGGAAGAGAATATCAATCGGTTTACGGGCGACCCCATTGTTCCAAAATTTGAAATGCTGAAGGCAAATGCCATTGGCAGGCTACAAGGATTTGAACCTTTTAAAGAAGCGTTGAACTATGTCGCACTTACCTATCCAAATAATCCCGAAGGTAAAAAAGCGGAGCAGATGGTTGCGGAACAACTACCGAAATTGGAACCCAAAGAATTTTCTCCAGAATTGGATTCCAAAGGAACTTCTAATTGGAAGGTGGTTTTCCCGTTTAAAAGGAGTAACAATGAGGCTGCTCTAAAATTGATGGAATTGTTGGAGAAATCCATTACAGATTTACGATACAAAAACACGGTTTCCAAAGATATTTACAATCTAGAAGATCAGTTTGTAGTAGTACATGGTTTTAAATCTAAAGATTTTGCTTTGGGCTATGCCGAGCTTCTAAAAAACAATAGGGATTACCGAGTGGCTGATGAGAATTTCGTAATTTTATCAGACAACTACAAAGTCATACAAGTACATAAAAATTTAAAGGATTATAGAAATACGCTTTTAACCCCAAAACCGTGAACAATGTTTTCAGACAAACAAAAACCTAAAGCTATGAGTGAAATAGGAGGGCAACCCAACAGAATTGAAAAGAACACTAAAATTAAAGGAGATATTATCTCTGAAGCAGATTTCCGTATCGACGGTAAATTGGATGGTAACGTTAAAACTTCCGGTAAGGTGGTCATTGGAAAAGATGGTTACATCCACGGAAAAGTGGAATGTGTAAATGCGGATATAGAAGGTAGCTTCAATGGCGAGCTTTTAGTATCGGATTTACTTTCCTTAAAATCATCGGCAGTAATAGAAGGAGTGGTATCCGTAAATAAATTGGCCGTAGAACCTGGCGCCACTTTTAATGCTTCGTGTTCTATGGGAGGTAAAAAAGGAATAGGTTCAACTACGAATACCTCAGGTTTTAAACCAGGGGAAACGTCCAACAGCACTAATGGAGCCGCAAAAGCCTCGTGATAATTCAGAACTTTTAAGGGCCGCTGCAAGTCTTTCAAGTATTGCCATACAAATGGGGGTAACCATTTACTTGGGTAATTTATTGGGAGAATGGTTAGATGCCAAATTTCAAAAAACATATTTAGAGGATACAATAACCTTACTTGCCGTATTTTTGTCCATCTATTTGGTGATCAAAAAAGTGATGGCCATGAATAAATAAGGACAGTTGCTCAAAAAAATTCTTTTATATATAGTCGTGTTCCTTTTTGTGGGCGCGACTTTTTATTTGTCGCAGGTTTTCCTTTTGGGAGAAAATAAAGGCGACTTCGTGCCCTTATTACAAAAGGCATATATTTTTCATGTATGCTTTTCGCTTTTTCTGGTGATACTATTTCAGCTTTTAGCATCCAAGCCTAAGTTTTTTGAACAATTGGGGTTCATCTACATGGGAGCACTGGTCTTTAAAATTATGCTATTCGCTGTTCTTTTTTATCCACAACTTTTAGGGGATAATTTGTTATCAAGGTTTTATAGGGTTTCCTTATTAATTCCTGTTATTGTATTTTTGCCGCTTGAAGTGATTTTTATTTCAAAAATCATGAAAGGCAAAAAGGCTTAAATTTTAAAGCTCTAAATTTGCGCAGTTTAGGTTTATAATAACTACTTTTGCGCAAAATTTCAAGAGCTTAATTTTGGAAAAAGAAATAATGAAGAAAGTTTCAAACACGGTTAAAACGCTAGTACTACTTTTTACGATTTGTTTTTCAATGCAGGGGTTTGCATTTTCTGATGAAGAGCAAGATCCAGCGGTGGATACTAAAGAGGAGGTAGACGAGTATATTACACACCATATTAAGGATGCACATGATTTTCATTTGTTCTCCTATACTGCAGATAGTGGTGAGCGTAAACATGTTGGTTTTCCTTTACCGGTAATTCTTTGGTCTAGCAATGGCTTAGTGACATTCATGTCTTCTGAGTTTCATCATGATGATGAAGGGGAAGTGATTGTGGAGCGTAACGGGTCTAGGTTCGTAAAGTTGCACACTAAGATATATGAGTTAGAGGCCGGAGCTACTGAAGTGAAGTTTGACGAAGAGCATCACGCTACTAATGCCCATAAAGTATTGGATTTCTCGATTACCAAAAGTGTAATGGGTATTTTATTGGTTGGGTTGTTTATGCTAATCGTTTTTTCATCGTTGGCAAAACAATACAAGAACAAAAAAGTGCCAACAGGTTTCGGTCGTGTTTTAGAGCCTTTGGTAATCTACGTTCGTGACGAGATTGCAAGACCTAATATTGGTGAAAAGAAATACAGAAAGTTCACAGGTTATTTATTAACTGTATTCTTTTTTATCTGGATATTGAATTTATTGGGATTGACTCCTTTCGGATTTAACGTAACCGGTCAATTAGCAGTAACTGCAGCTTTGGCCATCTTTACCTTAATCATTTATACCGTTAGTGGTAACAAGGATTATTGGATGCACATGTTATGGATGCCAGGTGTTCCTTATGCGATTCGACCAGTTTTAGCCATAATTGAATTAGCGGGAGCCTTCGTAATTAAGCCCTTTTCATTGTTGGTTCGTTTGTTCGCGAATATTTCTGCGGGGCATATCGTAGTCATGAGTTTGATCGCGATTATGTTCACTTTGAAAAATAGCTTAGGCGTTGTGGGTGCGACAGGATTATCCTTGGTTTTATCATTTTTCATCACTTTAATAGAAGTGTTGGTTGCCTTTTTACAGGCGTATATTTTCACCATGTTGTCCGCCTTATTTATAGGTATGGCGGTAGCGGAGCATGATCATCATCATGAACATGATTTGGAAGGTCATGATGTTCCTGATGCTGAAGACGTAAGAGAGAATTTTATTTAACGAGAGTTTTTTTAATTTAATTATATAAATCAATTAGTATGGTAACTTACAATTTAATCGGTGCAGGTTTAATCGTAATCGGAGCAGGTATTGGACTTGGTCAAATTGGTGGTAAGGCAATGGAAGGTATTGCTCGTCAACCAGAAGCGACCGGTAAAATTCAAACTGCGATGATTATCATCGCTGCACTTTTGGAAGGTTTGGCATTCGGTGCCTTGTTCTTAGGAAAATAAGAACGTTAAGACCAAAGGACACTTTCCTGTAACGGTTGGTTGCAGGAAGTGTTTTTTAATTATTGATTTAATATTTAAAAGTAAAACATATGGAAACTTTATTAAACGATTTTTCACCAGGCTTATTCGTAGTTCAAACAATATTATTGTTAGGGTTGATTGCGCTATTGGTGAAATTCGCTTGGAAACCGATCATCAGTTCATTGGATGAAAGAGAATCAGGAATCCAAGATGCATTAGCGGCTGCTGAAAGGGCACGTGCAGATATGCAGAATTTACAGGCGGACAACGAAAAAATGTTGCAGGAAGCACGTTCTGAGCGTGAGGCTATGCTTAAGGAAGCCCGTGAAATTAGGGAAAAAATGATTTCCGATTCTAAAGAACAGGCAAAAGTTGAGGGAGATAAAATGTTGAAGCAAGCGCAAGCAGCTATCGAAAGCGAAAAGCAAGCTGCTGTTGCCGATATTAAAAATCAGGTTGCAGAATTGTCCGTTGCTATTGCAGAAAAAGTGTTAAGAGAAGAGTTGTCCGGTAAGGATAAGCAAATGAAATTGGTAGACTCTTTATTGGGTGATATCAAATTGAACTAAGAAAACATGAGCGAATCTAGAGCTGCATTACGTTACGCAAAAGCCATCTTAGATATGGCCAAGGAAAAAAAGGCCTTAGATCCTGTTGAAAAGGATATGCGCACTATTGTCGCTACCATTTCTGAGAACAAGGAGCTTAAGGATGTTTTGGCGAGTCCGGTAATATCGGGCAATGCTAAGAAAGGTGCGCTTCTTGAAATATTCAAAGGAAGTCACGCCATCACCGAAGGTACTATAGGTATGTTGGTGGATAATAAAAGGGTGGCCATGCTGAATGAGGTGGCGCTAAAATATATTATCCTTAACGAAGATCTTAAAGGAAAAGGTGTTGCTTATGTAACTACGGCAGTTCCTTTAGATGCTGCTTTGGAGAAAAAGGTGTTGAAACAATTGGCATCCATTACCGGTGACGAGGTAACCATTGAGAATATCGTTGATGAAAGCATCGTAGGTGGTTTTGTTTTACGGGTAGGCGATTTGCAATATGATGCGAGTATCGCCAATAAATTGAGTAATTTAAAAAGAGAATTTTCTAGTAGTCTATAATAACTATATCGGGCAGAAGATATGTTTATCCAACGTCCAATATCTTATATCTAATTAAAAATGGCAGGAGTAAAAGCCGCTGAGGTATCAGCAATTTTAAAGAAACAATTATCAGGATTTGACGCTACCGCTACTTTAGATGAAGTAGGAACTGTTTTACAGGTAGGTGATGGTATCGCAAGAGTCTACGGTTTGGCCAATGCCCAGTATGGGGAGTTGGTTGAATTCGATGGAGGTCTTGAAGGTATCGTGTTGAACCTTGAGGAGGATAACGTTGGTGTGGTATTATTAGGACCTTCTAAACAAGTTGGTGAAGGTGATACCGTTAAACGTACACAACGTATCGCATCCATTAATGTTGGTGAAGGAATTGTTGGTCGTGTGGTAGATACTTTAGGTACGCCAATCGACGGTAAGGGTCCTATCACTGGAGAAACTTATGAAATGCCTTTGGAGCGTAAAGCGCCTGGTGTAATTTATAGGGAGCCCGTTACTGAGCCAATGCAGTCTGGTATTAAAGCAATCGATGCCATGATTCCTGTGGGAAGAGGGCAACGTGAGTTGGTCATCGGTGACCGTCAAACGGGTAAGACTACAGTTTGTATCGATACCATTTTGAACCAAAAGGAATTTTACGATGCAGGTGAGCCCGTATATTGTATCTATGTGGCTATCGGTCAGAAAGCATCTACTGTGGCAGGTATCGCACAAGTATTAGAGGATAAAGGAGCAATGGCCTATACGACTATTGTTGCTGCAAATGCATCTGACCCTGCGCCAATGCAGGTGTATGCACCTTTTGCGGGAGCATCTATCGGAGAGTATTTCCGTGATACAGGTCGTCCAGCTTTGATTATATATGATGATTTATCAAAACAAGCGGTAGCGTATCGTGAGGTGTCTCTTTTGTTAAGAAGACCACCAGGACGTGAGGCGTATCCAGGTGACGTTTTCTACCTACACTCTAGATTATTGGAGCGTGCTGCTAAAGTCATCAATAACGATGCTATTGCAAGGGAAATGAACGATTTGCCAGATGTTTTGAAGCCAATGGTAAAAGGTGGTGGTTCTTTAACTGCTTTACCTATCATCGAAACACAAGCGGGTGACGTTTCGGCGTATATCCCTACCAACGTAATTTCGATTACAGATGGTCAGATTTTCTTGGAGCAAGATTTGTTTAACCAAGGGGTAAGACCAGCAATTAACGTAGGTATTTCGGTATCTCGTGTGGGTGGTAATGCGCAGATTAAATCCATGAAGAAAGTAGCAGGTACTTTGAAGCTGGATCAAGCACAGTTCCGTGAATTGGAAGCTTTTGCCAAGTTTGGATCTGATTTGGATGCAGCGACTTTGAACGTAATTGAGAAAGGACGTAGAAACGTTGAGATATTAAAACAAGCACAAAACGATCCTTTTACGGTAGAAGATCAGGTAGCGATTATCTATGCAGGTTCTAAAAACTTGTTAAGGGATGTTCCTGTGGAAAAGGTAAAGGAATTCGAACGTGATTACCTAGAGTTCTTGAACGCTAAGCATAGAGATGTTTTGGACACGTTGAAAGCTGGTAAATTAACTGATGAGGCAACAGATGTCTTGACAGCGGTTTGTAAGGATCTTTCAGCGAAATACAAGAAATAATAAGTTCATAGTACTGAGTATTGGAGTATTGAGATTTCTTTTCGGAAGAGTATCTAAATACTAATAACTAAATACTAACTACTAAAAATATGGCCAATTTAAAGGAAATACGGAATAGGATTACATCGGTTTCATCAACGATGCAGATAACCAGTGCCATGAAAATGGTATCCGCTGCTAAGTTGAAAAAGGCCCAAGATGCTATTACGGCAATGAGACCTTATGCCGATAAGCTAACGGAATTATTGCAGAATCTAAGCGCAAGCTTAGAAGGTGATTCAGGAAGTAAATATTCGGATAACCGTGTGGTTAAAAAAGTATTAGTGGTTGCCATAACTTCCAATAGAGGTCTTTGTGGTGCGTTCAACACCAATATTTTAAAACAGTCCGTTAATCTAGCTGAGAATGTTCATGCTGGGAAAGAGGTCGATTTTGTAGCTGTAGGAAAGAAAGCAAATGACTTTTTAGGCAAACGCTACAAAGTGATTGCAAACCACAGTAAGGTTTATGAAGATTTAAACTTCGAAAATGTATCTGAAATTGCAGAAAGCTTGATGGAGCTTTTTGTAAGTGGTGCTTATGACCGAATTGAAATCGTGTATAATAGTTTCAAGAACGCGGCCACCCAAATTGTAATGACAGAGCAATTTTTGCCTATTGTTCCTATGGAAGGTGAAAACGTGAGTGCAGATTACACCTTTGAACCTTCAAAAGTTGAAATCGTAGAGCAGTTGATTCCTAAATCCCTTAAAACCCAATTGTATAAAGGTATTCGAGATTCTTTTGCCAGTGAGCACGGTGCGCGTATGACCGCAATGCACAAGGCTACCGATAATGCGACCGAACTTAGAGATCAATTGAAATTGACCTACAACAAAGCAAGACAAGCAGCCATTACCAATGAAATATTGGAAATTGTTGGTGGTGCACTTTTTTAAGTTAAACATACATACGTAGACCGTCTATTTTGAATCATAAAAACAAACTTGTATTTATCGGTATTTTAGGAATATTGCTTTTCAATGCATGTTCCACTAAAAAAGATGCTTTTATCAACCGCAATTGGCACGCGTTGAATACCAAGTACAACACCTTGTACAATGGTAACATTGCCTTTGAGGAAGGACGTACGACCCTAAACGATACCTACCAAGATGATTATTTTGAGGTCCTACCTATAGAGCGGTTAGAGGTAAGTGGCGAAATAAAACTGGATTCCGAAGACAACAATCCTAATTTTTTACGGGCAGAGGAAAAAGCCACCAAGGCCATACAACGGCATAGTATGGATATTAAGGACGAGGAACGCAATCCTCAGACAGATGAAGCTTTTCTATTATTAGGTAAGGCCCGTTATTTTGATGAACGCTACATTCCGGCTTTAGAAGCTTTCAATTACATCCTTAATAAATACACAGAAAGTGATAAGCTGAACGAGGCCAATATTTGGAGGGAAAAGGTAAACATCCGTTTAGAAAATGATGATTTGGCCATCCGGAATTTAAAACGACTGTTCAAATATGAACAATTAAAAGATCAAGAATATGCGGATGCTAGGGCCATGATGGCTCAGGCCTATATCAACCTTAACGCACCAGATACTGCGGTCCAACAATTGAAAATCGCATCGTATTACACAAAAAAGAACGAAGAAAAAGGCAGGTATTACTATATTATCGGTCAGCTGTACAATCAGTTGGGCTATAAAGATAGTGCCAATTATGCCTTTGACAAGGTAATCGACCTCAATAGAAAATCACCCCGTATTTATTTAATCAATGCGGAAATTCAAAAAATCAGGAATACCAAGATTACTTCTGAAAATAAAGAGGAGCTATTGGATTATTTGACGGATTTGGAGGAGAATCGAGAAAACAGACCTTTTCTGGATAATATCTACCGGCAAATAGCGGAGTTTCATTTAGAGCAAGAATCGGATAGTTTGGCAGTCGCGTATTTCAATAAATCGTTGCGGGCTACCCAAACTAAACCTAAGTTGAATGCCCTCAATTATGAAAATTTAGCCGAATATAATTTTGACGAAAGTAGTTATAAAGTTGCTGGGGGCTACTACGATAGTGTGCTCACCAATTTAGAGGAGAACACCAAAAAATATAGGTCCATCAAAAAGAAATTGGACAACCTAGAGGATGTTATCAAATACGAGGATGTTGTTCAGTATGCCGATAGTGTCATTACGCTTTATCAAATGCCCAAAGAAGAGCAATTGGTTTATTTTGGAAAGTATATAGAGCAACTGAAAAAGGCCGATGAGGCTTCGCAGAAAAAAGAAAAGGATAGAATAACCGAAGGTTTTGCGGCATTCAACAAAAGTAAGGGAGGTAAGGAGAACAAGGGAAAATTCTATTTCTATAATATTACCAGTTTGGGTTACGGTCAAAACGACTTTAAAAATAAATGGGGCAATAGGGAGTTGACCGATGATTGGCGTTGGTCAGATAAATCCGTAATCGCTTCTATAAATGACGAACTATCTGAAAATAAGGTTAGTTATACCGATACACTGAGCACCTTGGGTGATGATGAGCGTTTTTCATTAGATTATTATATGACTAGAGTACCAACCGATGTTGCTTTGATCGATAGCCTAAAAACGGAACGTAATTTTGCGAATTATCAATTGGGTCTTATTTATAAGGAGAAATTCAATGAATACCTTTTGGCGGCTGGTAAGTTGGAAAGTGTATTATCCTCAGATGCCGAGGAACGGTTGGTTTTACCTTCCAAATACAATCTTTATAAAATTTATGAATTGGTAGACAGTCCGTTGACTGAAAACATGAAGGCGGATATTATTGCGAACCATCCCGGTTCACGCTATGCTGAAATATTATTGAATCCACAGGCCGTACTTGCCGATAATATGGATACTCCAGAGAACCGTTATGAAGTATTGTTTAAAAAATTCCAGGACCAACAGTTTTTACAAGTGATTACGGGAGCGGAAGAGAATATCAATCGGTTTACGGGCGACCCCATTGTTCCAAAATTTGAAATGCTGAAGGCAAATGCCATTGGCAGACTACAAGGATTTGAACCTTTTAAAGAAGCGTTGAACTATGTCGCGCTTACCTATCCAAATAATCCCGAAGGTAAAAAAGCGGAGCAGATGGTTGCGGAACAACTACCGAAATTGGAACCCAAAGAATTTTCTCCAGAATTGGATTCCAAAGGAACTTCTAATTGGAAGGTGGTTTTCCCGTTTAAAAGGAGTAACAATGAGGCTGCTCTAAAATTGATGGAATTGTTGGAGAAATCTATTAAAGATTTACGATACAAAAACACGGTTTCCAAAGATATTTACAATCTAGAAGATCAGTTTGTAGTAGTACATGGTTTTAAATCTAAAGATTTTGCTTTAGGCTATGCCGAGCTTCTAAAAAACAATAGGGATTACCGAGTGGCTGATGAGAATTTCGTAATTTTATCAGACAACTACAAAGTCATACAAGTACATAAAAATTTAAAGGATTATAGAAATACGCTTTTAACCCCAAAACCGTGAACAATGTTTTCAGACAAACAAAAACCTAAAGCTATGAGTGAAATAGGAGGGCAACCCAACAGAATTGAAAAGAACACTAAAATTAAAGGAGATATTATCTCTGAAGCAGATTTCCGTATCGACGGTAAATTGGATGGTAACGTTAAAACTTCCGGTAAGGTGGTCATTGGGAAAGATGGTTACATCCACGGGAAAGTGGAATGTGTAAATGCGGATATAGAAGGTAGCTTCAATGGCGAGCTTTTAGTATCGGATTTACTTTCCTTAAAATCATCGGCAGTAATAGAAGGAGTGGTATCCGTAAATAAATTGGCCGTAGAACCTGGCGCAACTTTTAATGCTTCGTGTTCTATGGGAGGTAAAAAAGGAATAGGTTCAACTACGAATACCTCAGGTTTTAAATCAGGGGAAACGTCCAATAGCACTAATGGAGCCGCAAAAGCCTCGTGATAATTCAGAACTTTTAAGGGCTGCCGCAAGTCTTTCAAGTATTGCCATACAAATGGGGGTAACCATTTACTTGGGAAATTTATTAGGAGAATGGTTAGACGCTAAATTTCAAAAAACATATTTAGAGGATACTATTACCTTACTTGCCGTATTTTTGTCCATCTATTTGGTCATCAAAAAAGTGATGGCCATGAATAAATAAGGACAGTTGCTCAAAAAAATTCTTTTATATATAGTCGTGTTCCTTTTTGTGGGCGCGACTTTTTATTTGTTGCAGGTTTTCCTTTTGGGAGAAAATAAAGGCGACTTCATACCCTTATTACAAAAGGCATATATTTTTCATGTGTGCTTTTCGCTTCTTCTGGTCATATCATTTCAGCTTTTAGCATCCAAGCCTAAGTTTTTTGAACAATTGGGGTTCATCTATATGGGAGCACTGGTCTTTAAAATTATTATTTTTATAAGTTTTTTTTACCCACAACTTTTAGGGGATAATTTGTTATCAAGGTATTATAGGGTTTCCTTATTAATTCCTGTTATTGTATTTTTGCCGCTTGAAGTGATTTTTATTTCAAAAATCATGAAAGGCAAAAAGGCTTAAATTTTAAAGCTCTAAATTTGCGCAGTTTAGGTTTATAATAACTACTTTTGCGCAAAATTTCAAGAGCTTAATTTTGGAAAAAGAAATAATGAAGAAAGTTTCAAACACGGTTAAAACGCTAGTACTACTTTTTACGATTTGTTTTTCAATGCAGGGGTTTGCATTTTCTGATGAAGAGCAAAGTCCAGCGGTGGATACCAAAGAGGAGGTAGACGAGTATATCACACACCATATTAAGGATGCACATGATTTTCATTTGTTCTCCTATACTGCAGCTAGTGGTGAGCGTAAACATGTTGGTTTTCCTTTACCGGTAATTCTTTGGTCTAGCAATGGACTGGTAACATTCATGTCTTCTGAGTTTCATCATGATGATGAAGGGGAAGTGATTGTGGAGCGTAACGGGTCTAGGTTCGTAAAGTTGCACACTAAGATATATGAGTTAGAAGCCGGAGCTACGGAAGTGAAGTTTGATGAAGAGCATCACGCTGCTAATGCACATAAAGTATTGGATTTCTCGATTACCAAAAGTGTAATGGGTATTCTATTAGTAGGGCTGTTTATGTTGATTGTATTTTCTTCTTTGGCAAAACAGTATAAGAACAAAAAAGTACCAACAGGTTTCGGTCGTGTTTTGGAGCCTTTGGTAATCTACGTTCGTGACGAGATTGCAAGACCTAATATTGGTGAAAAAAAATATAGAAAGTTCACAGGTTATTTATTAACTGTATTCTTTTTTATCTGGATATTGAATTTATTGGGTTTGACTCCATTCGGATTTAATGTAACGGGACAAATAGCAGTAACTGCGGCTTTGGCCATTTTTACCTTAATTATTTATACCGTTAGTGGTAACAAGGATTATTGGATACACATGTTATGGATGCCGGATGCTCCTTGGTGGATTCGTCCTGTTTTGGCTGTTATTGAATTAGCGGGAGCTTTCATAATTAAACCGTTTTCACTTTTAGTTCGTTTGTTCGCGAATATTTCTGCGGGGCATATCGTAGTCATGAGTTTGATCGCGATTATGTTTACTTTGAAAAATGAATTAGGTGTAGTTGGAGCAACGGGATTGTCATTCGTGTTATCAATCCTAATTTTTATAATTGAAGTTTTGGTGGCCTTCTTACAGGCGTATATTTTCACCATGTTGTCTGCCTTATTTATAGGTATGGCGGTAGCGGAGCATGATCATCATCATGAACATGATTTGCAAGGTCATGATGTTCCTGATGCTGAAGATGTAAGAGGCGATTTTATTTAACGAGAGTTTTTTTAATTTAATATATAAATCAATTTACTATGTACAATTTAATTGGAGCGGGGTTAGTGGTAATCGGAGCAGGTATTGGACTTGGTCAAATCGGTGGTAAAGCAATGGAAGGTATTGCTCGTCAACCAGAAGCGACCGGTAAAATTCAAACTGCGATGATTATTGTTGCAGCCCTTTTAGAGGGTTTAGCATTTGGCGCATTAATTTTAGGTAAAAATTAATAAACCGATGAAAATCAAAAATATGCCTCTGTAACGGTTGGTTGCAGAGCATATTTTAGTTTTGTCTTGATTTAATATTTAAAAGTAAAACATATGGAAACTTTATTAAACGATTTTTCACCAGGCTTGTTCGTAGTTCAAACAATTTTATTGTTAGGGTTGATTGCGCTGTTGGTGAAATTCGCTTGGAAACCGATCATCAGTTCATTGGATGAAAGAGAATCAGGAATCCAAGATGCATTAGCGGCTGCTGAAAGGGCGCGTGCAGATATGCAGAATTTACAGGCGGATAACGAAAAGATGTTGCAGGAAGCTCGTTCTGAGCGTGAGGCTATGCTTAAGGAAGCCCGTGAAATTAGGGAAAAAATGATTTCCGATTCTAAAGAACAGGCTAAAGTTGAGGGAGATAAAATGTTGAAGCAAGCGCAAGTAGCTATCGAAAGCGAAAAGCAAGCTGCTGTTGCCGATATTAAAAATCAGGTTGCAGAATTGTCTGTTGCTATTGCAGAAAAAGTGTTAAGAGAAGAGTTGTCCGGTAAGGATAAGCAAATGAAATTGGTAGACTCTTTATTGGGTGATATCAAATTGAACTAAGAAAACATGAGCGAATCTAGAGCTGCATTACGTTACGCAAAAGCCATCTTAGATATGGCCAAGGAAAAAAAGGCCTTAGATCCTGTTGAAAAGGATATGCGAACTATTGTCGCAACCATTTCTGAGAACAAGGAGCTTAAGGATGTTTTGGCGAGTCCGGTAATATCGGGCCATGCGAAGAAAGGTGCGCTTCTTGAAATATTCAAAGGAAGTCACGCCATCACCGAAGGTACTATAGGTATGTTGGTGGATAATAAAAGGGTGGCCATGCTGAATGAGGTGGCGCTAAAATATATTATCCTTAACGAAGATCTTAAAGGAAAAGGTGTTGCTTATGTAACTACGGCAGTTCCTTTAGATGCTGCTTTGGAGAAAAAGGTGTTGAAACAATTGGCATCCATTACCGGTGACGAGGTAACCATTGAGAATATCGTTGATGAAAGCATCGTAGGTGGTTTTGTTTTACGGGTAGGCGATTTGCAATATGATGCGAGTATCGCCAATAAATTGAGTAATTTAAAAAGAGAATTTTCTAGTAGTCTATAATAACTATATCGGGCAGAAGATATGTTTATCCAACGTCCAATATCTTATATCTAATTAAAAATGGCAGGAGTAAAAGCCGCTGAGGTATCAGCAATTTTAAAGAAACAATTATCAGGATTTGACGCTACCGCTACTTTAGATGAAGTAGGAACTGTTTTACAGGTAGGTGATGGTATCGCAAGAGTTTACGGTTTGGCCAATGCCCAGTATGGGGAGTTGGTTGAATTCGATGGAGGTCTTGAAGGTATCGTGTTGAACCTTGAGGAGGATAACGTTGGTGTGGTATTATTAGGACCTTCTAAACAAGTTGGTGAAGGTGATACTGTTAAACGTACACAACGTATCGCATCCATTAATGTTGGTGAAGGAATTGTTGGTCGTGTGGTAGATACTTTAGGTACGCCGATCGACGGTAAGGGTCCTATCACTGGAGAAACTTATGAAATGCCTTTGGAGCGTAAAGCGCCTGGTGTAATTTATAGGGAGCCCGTTACTGAGCCAATGCAGTCTGGTATTAAAGCAATCGATGCCATGATTCCTGTGGGAAGAGGGCAACGTGAGTTGGTCATCGGTGACCGTCAAACGGGTAAGACTACAGTTTGTATCGATACCATTTTGAACCAAAAGGAATTTTATGATGCAGGGGAGCCCGTATATTGTATCTATGTAGCTATTGGTCAGAAAGCATCTACGGTTGCAGGTATCGCACAAGTATTAGAGGATAAAGGAGCAATGGCCTATACGACTATTGTTGCTGCAAATGCTTCTGACCCTGCGCCAATGCAGGTGTATGCGCCTTTTGCAGGAGCATCTATCGGAGAGTATTTCCGTGATACAGGTCGTCCAGCTTTGATTATATATGATGATTTATCAAAACAAGCGGTAGCATATCGTGAGGTGTCTCTTTTGTTAAGAAGACCACCAGGACGTGAGGCTTATCCAGGTGACGTTTTCTACCTACACTCTAGATTATTGGAGCGTGCTGCCAAAGTCATCAATAACGATGCTATTGCAAGGGAAATGAACGATTTGCCAGACGTATTGAAACCAATGGTAAAAGGTGGGGGTTCTTTAACCGCCTTACCTATCATTGAAACACAAGCGGGTGACGTTTCGGCGTATATCCCTACCAACGTAATTTCGATTACAGATGGTCAGATTTTCTTGGAGCAAGATTTGTTTAACCAAGGGGTAAGACCAGCAATTAACGTAGGTATTTCCGTATCTCGTGTGGGTGGTAATGCGCAGATTAAATCCATGAAGAAAGTAGCAGGTACTTTGAAGCTGGATCAAGCACAGTTCCGTGAATTGGAAGCTTTTGCCAAGTTTGGTTCAGATTTGGATGCAGCGACTTTGAACGTAATTGAGAAAGGACGTAGAAACGTTGAGATATTGAAACAAGCACAAAACGATCCTTTTACCGTAGAAGATCAGGTAGCGATTATCTATGCAGGTTCTAAAAACTTGTTAAGGGATGTACCAGTTGAAAAGGTAAAGGAATTCGAACGTGATTACCTAGAGTTCTTGAACGCTAAGCATAGAGATGTTTTGGACACGTTGAAAGCTGGTAAATTAACTGATGAGGCAACCGATGTCTTGACAGCGGTTTGTAAGGATCTTTCAGCGAAATACAAGAAATAATAAGTTCATAGTACTGAGTATTGAGTATTGAGATTTCTTTTCGGAAGAGTATCTAAATACTAATAACTAAATACTAACTACTAAAAATATGGCCAATTTAAAGGAAATACGGAATAGGATTACATCGGTTTCATCAACGATGCAGATAACCAGTGCCATGAAAATGGTATCCGCTGCTAAGTTGAAAAAGGCCCAAGATGCTATTACGGCAATGAGACCTTATGCCGATAAGCTAACGGAATTATTGCAGAATCTAAGCGCAAGCTTAGAAGGTGATTCAGGAAGTAAATATTCGGATAACCGTGTGGTTAAAAAAGTATTAGTGGTTGCCATAACTTCCAATAGAGGTCTTTGTGGTGCGTTCAACACCAATATTTTAAAACAGTCCGTTAATCTAGCTGAAAATGTTCATGCTGGGAAAGAGGTCGATTTTGTAGCTGTAGGAAAGAAAGCAAATGACTTTTTAGGCAAACGCTACAAAGTGATTGCAAACCACAGTAAGGTTTATGAAGATTTAAACTTCGAAAATGTATCTGAAATTGCAGAAAGTTTGATGGAGCTTTTTGTAAGTGGTGCTTATGAACGAATTGAAATCGTGTATAATAGTTTCAAGAACGCTGCCACCCAAATTGTAATGACAGAGCAATTTTTACCTATCGTTCCTATGGAAGGTGAAAACGTGAGTGCAGATTACACCTTTGAACCTTCAAAAGTTGAAATCGTTGAGCAGTTGATTCCTAAATCCCTTAAAACACAATTGTATAAAGGTATTCGAGATTCTTTTGCCAGTGAGCACGGTGCGCGTATGACCGCAATGCACAAGGCTACCGATAATGCGACCGAACTTAGAGATCAATTGAAATTGACATATAACAAAGCAAGACAAGCAGCCATTACCAATGAAATATTGGAAATTGTTGGTGGTGCAGAAGCGTTGAACAACTAAAGTCATTTCGAGTTTAGCTTAAGTAATCTTTTCACAATATATACATTAAAAAACCCCGCATCAATGTGGGGTTTTTCATTTTTTGGGAGGTTCAATTCTAAATTTTAACCGACTTTTGTCCAACATATGAAATCCAACAAAACGGCTTTACTTTTCATCTTCATTACTATTCTAGTTGATGTAATAGGCATCGGTATTATACTCCCAATAATTCCGGATTTAATCATGGAATTGACTGGTGAGGGTACCCATATGGCAGTAATTTATGGAATGTGGCTAACCACTGCGTATGCGGGAATGCAATTTTTATTTTCTCCGGTATTGGGGGAGATTTCCGATAAATATGGAAGACGTCCAATTTTACTGTTAGCCTTGTTTGGACTTAGTGTCGATTATATGATTCATGCCTGGGCGCCTACCATAGCCTGGTTGTTTTTAGGCCGGTTTTTAGCGGGAATTACAGGAGCTAGTTTCACGGTAGCATCGGCATATATTGCGGATGTCAGTACTAAGGAAAATAAGGCAAAGAACTTTGGACTTATTGGGGCTGCCTTCGGAATAGGATTCATCATTGGCCCTGGTATTGGCGGGTTTTTCGGAGAAATAGACATCCGACTTCCATTTTACATTGCTGCGGGATTAACGTTTGCCAACTTTTTGTTCGGGTGGTTTTTTGTGCCTGAGTCTTTAGCCATGGAAAAGCGGAGAAAAATCAATTTCTCGAAAATGATTCCTGGTGTTTCCCTTGTGGCCTTAAGAAACTACAAAGGGCTTTTATTGCTCATTGCCGCTTTTTTCCTGGCCAATTTGGCGGGTCAGGCCTTGCCCTCCACATGGTCTTATTACGGCATAGAACGCTACGATTGGAATCCTAAACAAATCGGAATTTCATTAATGGTGGTCGGTTTGTTAGTGGCTATTGTTCAGGGTTTTTTGGTGGGAGTATTGGTCAAAAAATTCGGAAAACGAAAAGTCATCATTTTTGGTTTTTTATTATGGACTGTTGGCATGTTCCTGTTTTCCTTTGCAACAGAACCGTGGATGTTGTATGCCTTTTTGATTCCGTATGCGTTAGGAGGAATAGCCGGTCCTACGGTGCAAGGGGTTATTTCAAACCAAGTCCCGGATAATGAACAAGGTATTTTGCAAGGGTCCATTACCGGCCTTGTGAGTATTACTGCTATTTTAGGGCAGTTAATCTTTTCACCCGTATTTTATTATTTTGTCCGTCCGGAAGGGGAAATTTACTTTCCAGGAGCACCGTATACACTAGCGGCAGTCTTTCTGCTTACCGCTTTTGGCTTTGCTTTTACGGCCATTCGACGTATGGATGTGGAGCCCGAATAATTTTTTTGAATTAGGATGTAACATTTTTTGATTAACGAATCTAAAGGGAAAATAACTTAAAACCTTTATGATGAAAAAAATCAAAAACCTAGTATTCGGAATTATTTTAGCCGTAAGTTTTTCTGTGAATGCGCAAGAGAAAACTTTCCAAGTTGCTGTTTTTGGAACAGGAGAACCCATTTTATTTTTTCCGGGGTTTACGTGTACTGGCGAAGTATGGGAAAGCGCTGTGCAGGAATTATCCAAGAATTACCAATGTCATGTTTTTACTTTTGCTGGTTTTGGGGATGTACCTGCAATTGAAAAACCTTGGCTACCTAAAATAAAGGAGGGGATTCAACAATACATACAGCAAAAAAAGCTTAAAAATCCAAGTATGGTTGGTCATAGCTTAGGAGGTGCTTTGGCCTTATGGTTGGCAACGGAAAGTGATTCCTTCAAAAATTTGATTATTGTAGATGCACTGGCTTCCACGGGCGCATTGATGATGCCAGACTTTAAAAGTGAATACATGGTGTATGACTCCCCCTATAACCAACAAATGTTAGCAATGACCGATGCTGATTTTGAGGGTATGGTTACCCAAATGGCAAATGGCATGGCGGCTGATAAGGATAAACAACTTCAAATTAAGAATTGGATGCTTATGGCCGATAGAGAAACATATGTTTATGGTTATACGGATCTCCTGAAACTCGATTTAAGGCAAGATCTTGAAAAGATAACTGTTCCAGTAACTATACTTGCAGCTACGGAGCCTTATGGTTATGAGATGGCCAAATCTACCTATGAAAACCAGTATAAGAACCTTAAGGAATATGACCTGAAATTTGCAGAAGGTGCTAATCATTTCATTATGTACGATCAACCGGATTGGTTTTTACAGAATTTAAAAACCGCCTTAAAAACGGAAGCATTTTGAAAGAGGAAACATATAAAAAAATCTACGAGGAGAATTATCCTAAAGTAATGCGTTTATGTTTGGGTTATACTGGAGGTGATGAACCTTTTTCCAAAGATTTGGCACAAGAAACGTTCCTTAAGATTTGGCAGCATTTGGATAGTTTTAGGAATGAAAGTGCCATTGAAACATGGATTTACAGAATTACCGTAAATACCTGTCTTGCAGCCCTAAGAAAGGAAAAGAAAAAAAGGAGCTCGATAAAGTTAGAAAATGTCCAAATAAGTGATGAAACCTCCAATTCCGCAAATAAGGAGAGGATGCTATCGCAATTATATGCCTGTATCAATAAATTAACGGTTTCCAACAAAGCAATTATTCTATTGGAGTTGGAGGGATTGCCACAACAAGAGATTGCAACTATTATGGGATTAAAACACGAAGCCATTCGTACTAGAATACATCGGATAAAAAATCAATTGACAAAATGTGTACACCATGAATAATTTTGAAGAAATACAGAATCAATGGAAGAATCAGCCTAAAGTTGAAACTTCCGATAAGGAATTTAGCAAGCTTTTGAATGGGATTAAAGGCATCGAGAAAAAGCAAAAAATAAGTAATGTAGTTTTAACGGTAACGATAATGGTTTTAGTGGCGTTTATCATCTATGTTGCCGGATATAACAACGCCACTTTTATGGTTGGAATTTCCATAATGATTATAAGTTTGTTAATCCGGATTTTGATTGAAATTACCAGTATCAAGAGCTTAAAAAAACTGAATTATCTTGACAATCCTCGTTCGTTTAAAGAAGCACTTTTAAAATATTATAAGAGTAGAAAAGGAATACATTATGTGATTACCCCTTTAATTTTAATTGCCTACGCCATTGGATTCATCATTTTACTACCTCTTTTTAAAGAGAATCTGTCTTATGGCTTTTATGTCTATATCATATGTTCATCTATTGTGTTGCTTATCTTTTTTTCCTTTTTCATAGCAAGACATGCAAAACGAGAACTTTTAAAATTACGTGAATTGCAGACGAATAGGTAGAATGATTTAGCTATTGGTTAGAATGAGAATTAGGAAATCTATTTATATAGGTTTCCTATCTTTAGTTGAAATTAGGTATTGCTCATGAAAAAAATAGTTTTTTTAATCCTTCCCTTTGTCATCCTAAGTTGTACGTCACAAAAAACACTTACAAGTATGAATTCATTTGAAGTGGGACAGGCACTGTGTCAAAATTGGGTTGGCGGGAAAGAAGCAAGTGGATCAGGTACATCGTTGATAATTCCAGTACAGGTTAATTCAGCATCTCCCATTACTTTCAAAGAAATCTTTTTTAGGGGAAAGCAAGTCTCAGCAACGTTATTCTCTGAGAATGAAAACTATTTTATTAAGGCAGAAATAACAGGTAAAACAGAGAATTCCAAAGAAACAATTGATTGGAATCTTGAATCTACCGAGGCGATATTGAGCTATATGGAAAATGATACTATCAAATACACCAAAATAACTGATATAAAAGAAAAGCAACCTTTACTTTATAAAAGTAGACCCAAAAACTAACTTTGTAAACAGGCTTTTAATAGGTACTTTTAAGGCTTCAATCTAAGGTGTTTGAATCCGCTAAAAAAACTATTTAAACAAACGGTCATTTATGGCTTGGCTACGGTCTTGCCAAGAATGATTTCGTTCATTTTAGTGCCATTGTATACGGATGTGATGCCGCCAGGAACCTACGGTGAAGTCACCTTGATTTTTTCTTGGTTCGCCATTTTCAATGTATTTATGGCCTACGGAATGGAAACGGCTTTTTTCCGATTCTATAAGGAAGCGGACAATCGTAAACAAGTGGTGAGTACCTCACTTATTTCTATTGGTGGATCAACCCTATTATTTCTTATTCTAGGGCTTCTTTTTAAAACACAAATTTCAGAAGGACTTAATATAGAAATGCAATACATGAATTATGTGTATGGCATTCTAGCTTTGGATGCCTTGGTCATTATTCCGTTCGCATGGTTAAGGGCGAATGAAAAACCGATGCGTTATGCCATTGTCAAAATATTGAATGTAACCTTGATGTTGGTGTTGAACGTATTTTGTTTATTGATACTTCCAAAACTAGCGCAGAATGGGGGTGACGGATTTTTAAGTTCACTTTACAGACCAGATTATGAAGTGCCCTATATTCTTATCTCGAACCTAATAGCTAGCGGCATCACTTTGTTGCTTATGCTTCGTATTTACTTAAGACGACCTTATGTTTTCGACAAGGTATTATGGAAACGAATGTTGGCCTATGCCATGCCAGTAATGATTGCAGGTATTGCTTTTACTATTAACGAGGTGTTTGACCGTTATTTATTATCAGAACTATTACCAGAGGATATCGCAAAAAGTGAGATGGGTAAATATTCCGCCTGTTATAAATTGGCATTGTTCATGACTTTGTTCGCCACTGCATTTCGTATGGGAATAGAGCCTTTTTTCTTTAGTCATTCAGACACTAAAAACCCACAAAGGGCGTATGCTCAGATTACTAATTATTTTGTGGTATTGGGGAGTGTGATATTCCTGTCCGTCGTAGTGTTTGCAGATGTGCTCAAAAAACTGATCGTACTGAACGATGCCTATTGGGAAGCGATGCCTATCGTGCCCCTAATAGTGTCTAGGGAGCTTTTTTCTTGGTATCTATCACAATCTATCGGTGTGGTATAAAGTGACGGATAAGACGATTTATGGCGCTTATATTTCTTTGATAGGTGCAGTATTGACCATTGTCATCAATTTTGTATTTATTCCTCACTTCGGGTATATGGCTTCTGCCGTGGCAACCGTGTCCGCTTATGGAACCATGATGCTACTTTCTTTTTATTTCGGGCGGATGTATTATCCTATTCCCTATAACTTTAGAAAAATTACCTTTTATTTAGGATTCTCCATCTTGTTTTCTGCCATATCATTTTACATATTTGATAGAAGTCTCCTAGTCGGGATAATTTTATTGATCATATTCCTTGGAATGGTCTATAAATTGGAAATCGATAACCTCAAAAAAGTATTCTTAAACAGATGAACATTAAAATAATCAATAGGTCTACCCATGCATTGCCACACTATGAAACCTTGGCCTCTGCAGGAATGGATTTAAGAGCCAATATTCAGGAGCCCATTGTATTACAGCCCATGGAGCGAGCCATTGTTAAGACCGGACTATTCATCGAACTTCCCGTAGGTATTGAGGCGCAAGTGAGACCTAGAAGTGGTTTAGCGGCTAAAAAAGGCATTACGGTGCTGAATGCACCTGGCACGATTGATGCGGATTATAGGGGAGAGGTTGGCGTTATTTTAGTGAACCTTTCTAATGAAGCTTTTACGATTGAAAACGGTGAGCGAATTGCGCAAATGGTGATTGCCAAACATGAACGAGCCGAATGGGAAGCGGTAGCATCCTTGTCAGAAACGGCTCGTGGTGAAGGTGGTTTTGGCAGTACCGGTGTAAAATAGCACCTATCTATTTGGGAACAACGTATAAAATGATGAATAAACCTTTCTTTTTGGTGCTTTTGATGTTAGGTGGATGTTTTCTGCCCAATCATACTCATGCCCAAGAAGATCAGGAATTGGATATAGAGCAAAGCGCAGAGGTATTTCTAGAGGAGTATTCTGATGAGTTTCAGGAGAATTTTTTTGAGGGCTTAAAGCAAAAGGGAATTCAGAATTATGACCGCGCCATTGTCAACTTTTTAGAGTGTAAACGTTTGGAACCTAAGAATGAGGTCATCTCTTTTGAATTGGCTAAATCCTATTTTTTGGATAAAAATTTGATGTTAGCTCAAGAGTCGGCCATAGAAGCGGTAGCTAAGGAACCTGAAAATTACTGGTATGCAGCTATTTTGGTCGATATTATTGCGGAACGTAAATCGGCCTTGGAAGAAGTTCAAAGTGCTATCCCATGGGATAATGAGAATTTACGAAAGAATATTTCAGAAATTTATTTTAAAAATGAGGATTACCAAACGGCTAAGTCCGTCTTAAGTGGATTAAAGAACACCCAGAAATATGCAAAATTGCAAAATCGTATTCTGGATTCTTTGGCTAAGCAAGAAGTTGAGAAAAATGAGACGGCCTTTCCGGTCACTACTTCGAAAAGTGATACTGAGCTTAGCGATTCAGAGCAATTTATAGTTCAATTAAAGACGTTGATAGCCAATGGCAATGAACTAGAACGTATTTTTCAAATTTCAGGGGAGGCGATAGAAAGCTATCCTTCACAACCTTACTTTTACTATGCAAACGGCCTTGCACTCAACCGAACCGGAAAGAGTAATGAAGCCATAGAACCATTGGAAACGGCATTGGACTATTTGATAGACGATGTGCCGTTAGAGAACAACATTTATCGAGAATTGGTAGATGCCTATACAACGCTGAATAATCCGGCTAAAGCGGATAGTTACAAACGAAAAATTAAAACAGGTTTTTAAATGAATTTATTTCAAACGAATACTATTAAACAATTTGGTGTCCTACTACTTATTGTCTTTGCTGTTTCTTGTAAAAGCACAAAAGTGGTTACAGGCGGTGAAGTCGATAGTAGGCTTACCTCAAAAGCGGTCATCAAAGCGCATTATCAAAACGAAACCGTTTTTAAAACGCTAAATGGTAGGGTAAAGATTGGGTATTCAGATGGTGAATCGTCACAAAATGTTACGGTAAGTCTTCGTATGGAAAAGGACAAGGCCATATGGCTTAGTGCTCCCTTAGGTATTGTAAAAGCATATATTACTCCGGATCGCGTATCGTTCTATAATAAATTAGAGAATGAATATTTTGATGGGGATTTTTCCTATTTAAGCGAAATATTGGGTACGGAGGTTGATTTTTCTATTCTTCAAAACCTGTTGACAGGACAAGCTATTATTGATTTACGAAAAGAAAAGTATAATCTGTCCGCCACGACAGATACTTATGAGTTAACACCAAAGTTACCTGGTGTTCTTTATAAAACATTGTTCAAGGTAGAGCCTAAAAATTTTAAGATTGCCTTGCAACAGCTATCACAACCACAGGAGAAAAGGCTTCTTGAAATTGCTTATAAAAACTATCAGTTGATCGACAAGGAAATTTTTCCAAATGAAATAATGATTGAAGCAATTTCGAAGGATGAAACGAATACCATTGAATTGGAATATAGGAATTTAGAGCTTAACGGACCGGTCAACTTCCCCTATAAAATACCAAATGGTTTCAAAGAAATAGAACTGTAAAATGACCTTCAAGCCTATCCTTACTTTTTTCCTTTTAGGTCTTCTACTGATGACCAATAGGGTCGCCTATGGCCAAACCAATGAGCAAAAGGCATTGGAGGAAAAAAGGGAGCAGTTACAATCTGAAATTAGGGATATCAATAGACTGTTATTTGCCGAAAAAAAAGAAAAAGGGAATGTACTGGACCAGATGGAAGCGCTCGATAAAAAGATATCGGTACGGCAACAATTAATACGGGTGACCAACCAACAGTCTAATTTATTGAATAGACAAATCAATACGAACATTAGGAATATTGGTAAGCTAAAATCGGAACTACTGGAAATAAAGGAGGAGTATGCCAAGATGATTGAAAAGTCCTACCAGAATAAATCCAAGCAAAACCGGTTAATGTTCTTATTGTCTTCTGAAAGCTTTTTTCAAGCCTTTAAAAGGCTTCAGTATATGAAGCAATATACGGAGTATAGAAAGGAGCAAGGGGAGCAAATTATGGCCAAAACCGAAGAGCTTTCAAGGCTTAATGCAGACCTAAATGAAGAGCGTAAGGTGAAGGAAGTGTTGTTGAGCCAAAATACAAAGGCCAAAGATCAGCTTTTTGGGGAAATCCAAACCCAGAAAGCGCTTTTAGGCACCATTCGGAAAAATGAAAGTAAGTACGCCAGTGCCATCGATGCCAAAAAAAGGGAAGCACGAAAAATTGACGAGCAAATAGAAAAGCTGATTAGAAGTGCCATTGCCGCATCCAATAAAAAGAGCGGTAGTACCGCCAAAAGCACTAGTAAATTTGTGCTAACCCCAGAAGCAACCATTGTAGCCAATAATTTTTCAGCGAATAAGGGGAAATTAATTTGGCCTGTGGAAAAGGGAATTAAAAGTCAGGGTTTTGGTATTTATAGCGACCCTGTTTACCCCGGAATCAAACATCAAAGTAATGGGGTAATTATTGCTACGGACCCAGGGACAAAGGCCAGGGCTATTTTTGAAGGGGAGGTAATCGCTATTTTGGCGGTACCTGGAGGCAATAAAGGGGTGCAAATTAAACATGGTAACTTTATAAGCACCTATTATAATTTATCCGATTTAGTCGTTAAAAAAGGGGATAGGGTGTCTATAAAAGAGGAGTTAGGCACTATTTATACCAATCAGTCTAACGGACAGACCCGTTTAAAATTTTATTTATATCAAGATACATCCCGACTGAACCCGGAGGAATGGGTGTATCGGCTTTAAAAATTCAATGATGAGTACAAAAAACAGTATTACCAATTTACAAGGAACTTTCGAACTCCATAATGGTGTGCATATGCCGTATTTAGGATTAGGAACCTATCAAGCTGATAATGACCAAGAAGTTATAGATGCTGTAAAAAGTGCTTTGCAAATAGGTTATCGCCATATAGATACGGCTTCAGCCTATAAGAATGAGGGAGGTGTTGGCTCAAGGTATACGGGAGAGTGGTGTTCCCCGTAAAGATATTTTTGTCACCAGTAAAGTCTGGAATTCTGATCAAGGGTATGAATCCACTTTGAAAGCGTTTAATGAAAGTCTAAAACGATTGGAACTGGATTACCTGGACCTCTATTTGATTCACTGGCCAGTTGCAGGTAAGTATAAAGAAACCTGGAAAGCCTTGGAACATTTGTATGCAGAAAAGAAGATTAGGGCTATTGGAGTGAGTAATTTTCTAAAGCATCACTTAGAAGATGTGCTGGAAGACTGTAAGGTAGTGCCTATGGTCAATCAAATGGAATTTCATCCTTTTTTGGTACAACAGGATTTAATTGATTTTTGTACAAAAAATACCATTCAGTATGAGTCTTGGTCTCCCTTTATGCAAGGAAAAGTCTTTGATTTGGATATCTGTAATGACTTGGCCAAAAAGTATGGCAAATCTGTTGCCCAAATTATTTTGAGATGGAATCTTCAAAAGGGGGTGGTTGCCATTCCAAAATCGGTTCATAAAAATCGCATACAATCCAATGCCGATATTTTCGACTTTGAATTGTCAAAAGCCGACATTGCCTTTTTGGATGGTTTGGAGAAAGGCGAACGTACAGGCCCAGACCCAGATAATTTTGATTTTTAAACTCCAAAGGAGATTATATGAGTAAGCATCCTATAATTTTAGCACTGTTATTGGTACTTGTTTCTTGTGATGTATTTTACGAGGATAATAAACGTTTACTATTTACCGGTTCGGTAGTTGATGAAGATGGGTTGGCTATCGAGAACCTTCCTGTAACAGCCTTTACCTATGGTCCAAGCGTCTTCGCTAACGGTTTTAGGGAAGACCTGGGAGAAGATTTTACAGATGAAAACGGTAGCTTTAATTTGATTTCTCTTTCTCCGGAAGGAAGCTACACAATTGACATGGACATGAATGGAAGGTATCAGGTCGGTTACAATTCTGGCTTTTCCTCAGTTTCCCTTCTTGGGCTTGAAACCTTGAACCTATCCGATGCCGCATATCGATTGAGCGAAATACAATTGGAACGAATAGTGAATGCTAGGGTAGCCATACAAAGAACTACGAATACCCTTGACACTTTATATTTAAGCATTATGACACGCTCGGTTGAAAAGACCGTGTATGTGGATAAAAGTCGGGAACCAGAAATTTTTGAGGATTTTTTCTTTGCAACAGATACCGTATTTCCTGCTGAAAACGAAAAGGACATAACAATCACTAATGTATTGGCGAAGGATACGATTTTGGTAAGGTATCGGTTGAAAAATAATTCCAATGCGGAAATCTTCACCGAAAAATTAGGCTATACTTCTCAAACTGGCTCCTATGAATTTGAATTTTAAGCAGGCTTCCTTTCTTTTGGTTTTCATACTTGTTCTTATGTATTCTGGATGGGCACAGGACGATGAGAAAAAACCACTTGATGCCAAAATAGAATTAAGTCTTGGGATGGCGATACCTGCGGTCTTAGGGGATAATTTTTTAAGTAGGGCCTACGTTATTAAAACTGGTTTTACCGGAGATTTTTCGATGTATTTCAACGCACGTTATTTTTTTGGTTACCAAGGTATTTTTAATGCTTCCAAAGTGGAGGATGCTACTTTAGTTGGGCTATATGACCGTAGTGTAATTCGTCACCATTATTTAATCGGTGGCTATTCCATTTTCCCAAACAGCAGTGGATTAGGTGTTAAAGCGGGTGTTGGATTGGGTCATGCAAGTTATAAGAACAAAAAGGAGAACACGACATTTTTTGATAAAGGTTTTTCTATTATGGTCAATACAAAGGTTACGTATCGTTTTTCAAAATATGTAGGTTGGTATGCGGGGGTACAAGTATCCAACGACTTTTTAAATATAGAGACTGCCCCTGAAATTGAAGATTTATTTAAAGATCCACGTATCGTTTTTGTTTCAACGGGCGTGGTGTTCTCTTTCGGTTCTTAGTCCTTATAAATTTTGGTTCGTTGATTTTAACTTCCTTTGGTGAACAATGCCTTCAGCTCTGTAGCGTTATCTGGTTTCATTTTTCCAGCCAATACTAAACTTAACTGTTTTCTGCGGAGTGCACCCTCATATCTTTGTTTTTCCAGTTCGGTTTCTGGAACAAGTTCAGGTACCTCGGTAGGTTTGCCCGTGTCATCTACGGCCACAAAGGTATAAATGGCTTCGTTCGCCTTCGTTCGCTTGCCATTGTATCGATCTTCTATCCACACATCAATATACACTTCCATGGACGTGTTATAGGCTCTAGAAACGACCGCTTCTACAGTAACTACACTTCCTAGGGGAATGGCCAAATTAAAAGCGACATGATTCACAGATGCGGTAACCGTTATTCTACGGCTATGTCTTCCTGCGGCAATACTAGCGGCACGATCCATACGCGCTAACAGTTCTCCACCAAAAAGGTTTTGAAGGGCATTGGTTTCACTGGGTAGCACCATGTCCGTCATGGTGGTTCTAGAAGCTGCAGGTGTTTTGGGTTCCATCAATTGAAATTTTCCGCAAAGATACGGGCATCAATGATAGTAATAAAAGCGCTAAGGATTTATTTTTTGGAAAGCAACCAAGCGTCTTTTGATTGGGTACGCTTTATCTCACGCAATGCTTTCAAAGCATCCTGTGGATTGTTGAAACGGTCGTAAGTAACTACGTGAAGACCATAAGCATTCGTTCCAAAATAGGCTGCATTAAAGCCTTTTGACTTTAATTCGCTAATTTTTCGCTCTGCATTATCCTTAATACGAAACGCACCTGCAACGATATGATGCATTTCTCCCGTGGTTTCAGTAGCTGTGGTAGTTTTCGTTTTGGCTTCAACCGTTACGGTAGGTAGCTCCAAAGGCGAAAGGTCAAAAAAGGTAGCTTCTTGAATTTGTTTAGTCACATATTCTTGCGCATCCTGTCTAGCTACTTGCTCATTAATACGTTTGTTTTGATAAAAACGATAGCCGGTCAATCCAGTTGAAAATGCCAACAACAAAATGGCAGCATATTTTAAATAAGGTCTAAAGCCTTTATTGGCTCTGCGTTCCGGACTAATAACAAACGGTATATTTTCTTCCATGGCCACCACTTCTGCCTTCAGTTCTTCCCGAACGATAGGAATGGAGCTGAAATTAGCTAGGCCAAACGAAGAAGTTAAATAGTTAGGTTCAGACACCGGTTGAAATAAAATTTTACCTTCACTGTTCTTGGTAAGCACACCAATGTTTTTCAAAACCAAAGATGAATCCGAATCCAATCCTTTTTTCCAAGAGGCAACGGTTTCTTCTATTCGCTCCAAGGCGTATTCAAAAGTTATTTTTTCTGAAGTGGATAAATGCGAAACCAATAGACCATCATTAGAGGTCAATTGGGCATTAAAGGCAACTGATTTACTGGGAGCGTAAAAGGTGTTGGTGTGACTATTGATGCGAGCACCAATTTTTTGACTGAGAAATGCCCCAAAACCGGGAACAACTACGCAGTTGTATCTATACAATAATTCGCTTATATAGTGTTCTAGTACCATTGTTGCGCAAATATGAAAAAAATATAGGGGCTTAAAAATTCCTTCAGTAACTTTTTATTAACATAATTTTTCACCTAATTTGTGGACAATTCATGGAAGTCACACAACACACTGCTGATGAACTTATTGCAATACTTCGATTGCAACATGTGCCAAATATTGGTGATGTCCTCGCCAAGAAATTAATTTCACATTGTGGTAGTCCGTTGGCAATTTTTGAGGACAAACGCGCCAACCTTTTAAAAATCGATGGTATAGGTACGCATACGCTAAAATATTTGTTCGATACGGAGCATTTGGAAGCCGCAGAATCCGAATATGAGTATATACTCAAAAACGATATTTCTTGTACTTATTTTACCGATGCTACGTACCCCAATTATTTAAGGCATTGTATCGATAGCCCAATCCTATTATTTCAAAAAGGGAATATTGAGTTGACCGGCCGTAAAATTATCAGTGTTGTAGGCACCCGTAATATTACGAGTTACGGTGCGTCCTTTTGTGAACAGTTTATCTCAGATTTGGCGCCACTGAACCCAATAATCGTTAGTGGCTTTGCCTACGGGGTTGATATTTGTGTGCAACGCGAAGCGATGAAACAAGGACTGCAAACTATTGGATGTTTGGCCCATGGCCTTAATCAGGTATATCCAAAAGTGCACGCTAAATATGAATCGGAAGTTTTAAAGAATGGGGGCTTTTACACCGAGTTTTGGAGTACCAGCAATCCGGAACGTGAAAATTTCTTAAAGCGAAACCGCATTATAGCAGGCATGAGCGAAGCTACTATTGTTGTAGAATCCGCGGAGAAGGGCGGAAGTTTAGTTACTGCCGATATCGCCAATAGTTATAATCGTGATGTTTTTGCAGTGCCGGGTAGAACCACAGACAAATACAGTATAGGTTGTAATAATCTGATCAAGCAACAAAAGGCACATGTATTGACTTCAGCTGCAGATTTAATCTATTTGTTGGATTGGGAATTGGAACAAAAACCAAGTAAGACCATTCAAAAACAGTTGTTCGTTGATTTAGACGAAATGGAGCAGGCCATTTACACCTATTTGCAAAATAATGGAAAGCAGTTGTTAGATAGTATTGCCTTGGATTGTAAAATCCCAATTTTCAGAGCATCTTCTACCTTATTAACTATGGAAATGAAAGGCGTCATACGCCCTTTGCCGGGTAAATTGTTTGAAGCAATTTAGGTTTTTGACCAACTTATCGGTCTCTTTTCTTAAATGTAGGTCCTAAAGGATATCCTATTTCTGTTGGACACCGTAATAATTTACTTAAAATCGGGATTTGTTCAGTCTTAAATGATTCTTTAAAAGTAAAAAACCGACCTATGGGTCGGTTTTGCTATTCTTACTATTTTGAAGTTCCAATATCAATACCCCAACTTTTCCCGAACACGTTCCAATACACCATCCGCCACTTTTTTAGCTTTTTCGGCTCCTAAGGCTAGTGCCTCATCCACTTCTTCAAGATGGTTCATATAGTAATTGAACTTCTCACGGGGCTCCTCAAATTTATTTAGGATGACTTCATAAAGGGCTTGTTTTGCATGCCCATAGCCATAATTTCCGGCTAAGTAGTTAGCACTCATTTCCTCAATTTGAGGTTGTGTGGCCAAAATTTTATAAAGCGCAAAAACATTGTCCGTTGAAGGGTCTTTAGGGTCTTCCATGGGGGTACTATCCGTTTGGATTCCCATAATCTGTTTACGCAATTGTTTATCCGTCTGGAAAAGACTGATTAAATTGCCTTTACTTTTACTCATTTTAGCACCATCGGTTCCAGGAATGTACATGGTTTCCTCTTGCACTTTTCCATCGGGCAACACAAAGGTTTCTCCCAATTGGGCATGAAAACGGGAAGCCACATCACGCGTCATCTCGATATGTTGCATTTGATCCTTTCCTACAGGTACAATATTGGCGTCATACAATAGAATATCCGCAGCCATCAACATGGGGTAGGTAAAGAGTCCGGCATTGACATCATCCAATCGGTCTGCCTTATCCTTAAACGAATGGGCAAGCGTTAGACGTTGATATGGGAAAAAGCAACTTAAGTACCATGAAAGTTCGGTTACTTTGTGGTACATCACTTTGTCTATAAAAAACGGTTTTTTCAATGTCAAGACCAAAAGCGAGCCAAGTGGCTGCCGTTGCATAGGTATTTTGTCTTAACTCAGCACCATTTTTAATCTGGGTGAGGGAATGCATGTCTGCAATGAACAGAAAAGACTCATTTTTTGGGTCTTGTGCCATTTGAATAGCTGGAACAATCGCCCCCAAAATATTCCCTAAATGTGGGGTTCCTGTACTTTGTATACCTGTTAAAATTCTTGCCATCTGCGTAATTTCTTAATTGGTAAAGGTAAAACAAATCAAAAAAACGGACCTAAATAACTACTTTTGATTTATGCTAAAATTGGTTAAGAAAACCGGTCAAGCGGTATACCGTGTTTGGTTCTACATCTTGGTTGCCCTACCCATGATATTGTTTTTTCCCATACTCTTGATCGTGGTTTCAAGAGAAGCCTGGTATCCAAAGTTTTTTTGGATAGCGAGAAATCTTTGGGCAAAACCTATTCTGTACGGTATGTGTTGTTGGCCAAAGGTTAGCTATGAGGAACAACTGAAAAGCGGCCAAAGTTATATGTTGGTGGCCAACCATACCAGTATGTTGGACATTATGTTAATGTTGGTGGTCAGTAAAAATCCGTTTGTATTTGTGGGGAAGAAGGAGTTGGTCAATATTCCTTTATTCGGTTTTTTTTATAAAAGGGTTTGCATATTAGTGGATCGTGAGGACACCCAAAGTAGAACAGGGGTTTACAGGCGTGCTCAAAAGAGGTTACAACAAGGATTGAGTATTTGTATTTTCCCCGAAGGTGGCGTTCCAGAAGAGGAGATATTGTTGGATAAATTTAAGGACGGTGCTTTTAAAATGGCGATTGCCCATAAAATACCGGTAGTCCCTATGACCTTTTTTGATAATAAGGCCAGATTCCCATTTACTTTTTTTAGTGGAGGTCCTGGGAAATGTAGGGCGAAAGTTCACAAATTTATACCTACAGCTAATTTGGATGAGAAGCAAAAGACTGTTTTGCGAGATAAGGTTCGCGAAATTATTTTGAAGGAGTTGACTAAAACTATTTAGAATCTATAACCAAGATGGACGCCTCCTTTTCCAATAATGGTGTAATCTCTATCAGTTTTAAATAGGTTACGACCAATTCCTAAATCAATTTCTACAATAAACCCCCTTTTTGTTAAAAGCTTTACACCTGTACCTATACCAAGGGCAAAATCAACTACGGTATCAGTACCATAGTTATAGGAAAATGTTTGGGTTGTGGCATCATAGGTTTCATCATAGAAATAATCATCCGTAGAATTTAACATTCCAAAACCTTCCACAAAAAATCCTGCTGCTCTTTTTTTGCCAAAGTATTGTCTGTAGTAAGGTGAAACTGCATAGTTTATGTCCAAATTATAATCATCAAAAGCAAGTAAAACATCGATGCCAATACCAGATTCATCATTGATTAAATATTGATAATCTACTTCAATGGCACCAAGGATTAAAAAGAGGCCATTGACTTTTAGCTCATTCTTGTCTTCCAAAGAATTACTAATACCGGTATTGTCCTGTGAGATAGCGACAATGGAACTAAGAGAAAAGCTAAGTACTAAGAGATTTTTAATCATTTGTTTTAAAATTTAAAAGTGATGCCACTGTATATACCAATGGAATAGGGATTAAAACTGCCGTCAACATTAGAGAAGGTATTCAATTGATATTTAAAAACCGGTTCTACATTCAACCTTACTTTTGGGGTGAACTTATAATGTACTCCAAGACCCATATTGGCACTAAAATTAAGTTCATTTACATTATTGGCTTCACCAACTTCAGCAGTAAGTTCTCCAGAAGTCAAGGACACATTGTTATCGATTAGAAACAACGAGCTAAAACCGCCAATTAAATCTACGCCAAATTTGTTGTTCACCAAAGCATAATTTAATTCTATCGGAAGTTCTAAATAACCCAGTTGTTGTGACAAAAATCCTTCTCGAGTTGCGCTTCTGGCGGTAACATCACTAGAGGAGTTAGCGGTACTGTATTTATCCGAAATCGTCTCATTGCTAGAAACAATGATGCTTTTGGAATCCGATGCATAATTAATGTTAGTCAATTGGCCGTCGTTAAATGCCGATGCCAACGAAGAGGAAAATCGAACGTCATTTGTGTCATAACCATAATCCACTTTATGAATACCCGAACGAACACTAAGCTTTTCGGTAACCTGATAGGCGACGGAAACCCCATAGCTTAAATTGACATTTCCCGACTTTGAATTTGGTGAAAAGATGGCGTTCACTGGAGAACCCTCACCAATAGCATTGAAATAGACGGGGGCAACACTAGGTCCGGCCGACCATCTGTTTTTAGAAGTGGTTTCCGCAATTGCTAAATCCTCTTGGGCAATTTCATCAAAAATGGATTTCTTACCAGATTCATCCGGTTTTTCTTTATCGTTTTCTGAATCGGTTGCAACTATGGCCGTACTCTCATTTCCGCTGTTAAATTTATTGTTGTTTGGAAGGGTATCTTTTTTGTTCGTAGTGGCATTAGCAATTGCAGTGTTGACTTCAGTTGAATTGACGTCACTGGCATTATTTTGAGTAGCATTTTCAGTTTGAGTCGCTAAACCCATCTCCTTTGTAGGATTTTCCCAGTTCTTTTTGGATGGATTGTTGATTCTCGTATTGTTTTCAACCAATGAAGTATTCGTACTAACGGAATTGCCCTGTTTTATAACCGAATCGGTATCACCGTTATTCATTGGTTTAGGATGGACAGCATTTTTGGTTGGAGCATCGGTAGTTTCAGTTTCGACCAATTGATTTTCTGCTTGGGTAGGGGTAGGTGTTTTCGCTGGAATTGAAGTATTGGCATTTGTCTCCTCTTCCTTGATAACTTCCTTTTTGGAATCTACTAGGATAGACTCACTTCCCTTTTCTTCAACAAAGGGATTCAATAGCAAAAACCCAATAAATAACGCCGCTGCGATTCCACCCAAAGTCCACCAAATAGGGATGATTCTTTTCTTTTGTTTTTTGTTCAAGGAAGCTTCAATGGAACGCCAGACCTTGTTATCTGGGGTTTCCTTGAAGTTGACAAACTTCTCTTGAAACAATTCATCTAATTTTTTCTTCTGCATCGTTTAAGATTTCAGTTTCTAATTACCCAATCAAATAAAATGGGTAGTGACCATGATTAAAACCCCAATTATGGATTTTGACATGTTGGTTTCTATTTTTTCTTTTAATAGCATTCTGGCCCTGGCCAGATTCGATTTTGAGGTTCCTTCTGTGGTCCCCATGATTTTGCTGATGTCTTTATGGCTATACCCATCTAAAACATACAAGTTGAACGTTGCCCTGTATTTATCCGGTAGTTCCCTAATAAAATTCAATAAAGTTTGAAGGCTAATATCACTGTAGACATCATCAACCGTGATTTCTTCTTCGATATTTTCTGTAACTACATTAAGATGTTCTGCTTTCCTATATTTCTGTAAAACCGTATTTACCGTGATACGTTTCATCCAACCCTCAAAGGATCCCTTATTTTTAAATTGTCCAATTTTCTCATAAATAGTCATAAAACTATCGTGCAAATTATCTTCTGCCTCAGCCTTACTGTTGGAATATTTCAAACAAATACCATAGAGGATGGTAGCATAGGCCCTGTATAGTAGTTCCTGTGCTTTTCTGTCCTTTTTTTGACAATTAGTTATGAGTTCCTCTAGACTCAAATAGGGTAGAATTGGTTATTTCTTAGTTTTCATTGACCGGCACCACGACTTCTAAATATTCTGCTTCACCATCACTATTTTCACCGGTGTAGAATTTAAAAGTATAGGGGTCTGTGTAAATTACGGAAAAATTAAAGGATGCCGTCTCCTCAACGACCTCTTGTGTGCAAATATCGTTGTCTGTTCTAACAGATCCGATAGCTACCACATTACGCACTGTCAACGCTTCTTTTTGAACATCAAAACCTTCGTAAAAAGTACAGCCGTCAGGTTTTACATAGGTAACCGAAATCACATAATTTTGATTGAATTCAAATGATTCCGGTACGTCTACATCCGTAATCTGTAAGGCAGTAAATTGAAAGTTAACGTGGTCGTCCTCAATAGAACATCCACCAAGAATAAATACTGTAGTAACTAGCAACAGCATACCCATTTTCCTCATCATAGTAATTGTTTTTGATTATTAGATGAAAAACAGTGCAAAAGGTTGCGTAGCTAGTTAAATATCTGAGCTCTGGAATTTACTGGATTACTTGTTCAAGGCATTAATGGCTTCCCTAATTTTGGCATCCAACTCCTCAAATAATTCAGGATTGTCTAAAAGTAAGCTTTTTACGGCATCACGGCCTTGTCCTAGCTTGGTATCGCCATAGCTGAACCAAGAACCACTTTTCTTGACGATTTCGTATTCCACACCAAGATCGATGATTTCTCCTACTTTGGAAATCCCCTCGCCGTACATGATATCGAATTCTGTGGTACGGAAGGGTGGCGCGACTTTGTTCTTCACCACTTTCACACGGGTTTTGTTCCCCTGTACATTACCATCGGTATCCTTAATTTGGGTCGATCTTCTAATATCTAAACGAACAGAAGCGTAAAATTTAAGTGCGTTACCACCAGTCGTCGTTTCTGGGTTACCGAACATCACCCCAATTTTTTCACGTAATTGGTTAATGAAGATTACGGTACAATGAGTTTTACTAATTGACCCTGTCAATTTACGTAGTGCCTGAGACATCAAACGGGCATGAAGTCCCATTTTGGAATCCCCCATCTCGCCTTCAATCTCACTTTTTGGCGTTAAGGCGGCAACGGAGTCAATGACAACGATGTCAATGGCACCAGAGCGAATCAAATTATCGGCAATCTCCAAACCTTGTTCCCCATTATCTGGCTGGGAAATAATTAAATTATCGATGTCTACGCCTAATTTTTGAGCGTAAAAACGGTCAAAGGCATGTTCCGCATCTATAAAAGCGGCAATACCCCCATTTTTTTGAGCTTCAGCAATGGCATGTAAGTGTTAAGGTTGTTTTACCAGAAGATTCAGGGCCGTAAATTTCGATAACCCTACCTCTTGGGTAGCCACCAACTCCCAAAGCGATATCCAATCCTAATGAGCCAGAAGGTATCACTTCAACATCTGCAACAACACTATCCCCCATTTTCATGACAGCACCCTTTCCGTAGGTTTTGTCCATCTTATCTAGGGTCAACTTTAATGCTTTTAATTTCGCTTCTTTTTCGGAACTCATTTTTCAAATTTTAGGAACGCTAAATTACCATTTCTTTTTTGAAAAGAATAATATTGAAAACGATAACGCAACCATTTTAAAAAAATCTTATCTATTTAAAAACCGAAGTTTATTTTTAGTGTATAATCCGTTGTTTTTGGTAGCAACGGTATCTGGTGACTACTCCCTTTTGGCGTGTTCGAGAAGAAAGCTATGAAGAAGAAAAAACGGGATGGTCGATGAAGAGTCTTGATTTTCAAGACTCTTTTTTTGTGCACCATCTTACTACTTCTAAGGTTCCAAAATGCCTAGATTTCTTGAAGAAATACCTATTTTTGCACCTTAAAATATTTCTTTAACTTAAAACTATTGGTATAGCATGCAACTGTACAATACACTAAGTGCAAAAGAAAGAGCCGCTCTTATTGAAGAAGCGGGTAAGGAACGGCTTACGATTTCTTTCTATAAATATGCACGAATTGGCAATACCGGCCTTTTTAGAAACCACTTATTCATTCATTGGAACGAACTTGAAGTCCTTGGCCGTATTTATGTGGCCGAAGAAGGCATCAACGCACAATTATCCGTACCTGCTGAAAATTTTGAGGCATTCAAAACGCACTTGGATAGCATTACCTTTTTGGAAAATGTGCGACTCAATATTGCCATAGAGCAGGATAATCTTTCGTTTCTCAAATTAAAGGTCAAAGTTCGAGATAAGATTGTAGCTGACGGATTGAACGATGCCAGTTTTGACGTGACCAACAAAGGAATACATGTAGGTGCTGAACAATTCAACGAACTTATTGAAGATCCTGATACTGTTTTGGTTGATATGCGAAACCATTATGAAAGCGAAATAGGGCATTTTAAGAATGCCGTTACGCCAGACGTAGATACTTTTCGGGATTCTTTGGATATCATTGAGCGTGATTTGGCAGACCACAAGAAGGATAAAAAGTTGGTCATGTATTGTACCGGAGGAATCCGTTGTGAGAAGGCCAGCGCTTATTACCGTCATAAAGGTTTTGAACAAGTGTACCAGCTGGAAGGTGGGATTATCGAATACGCAAGGCAGGTAGAACAAAAAGGCCTTGAGAATAAATTCATGGGAAAGAATTTTGTGTTCGACCATAGACGCGGTGAGCGTATCACCAATGACGTCATTGCGCAATGCCATCAATGCGGAGCACCTTGTGACGAGCATGTCAATTGCGCCAACGAAGCATGCCATTTATTGTTCATTCAATGTGAAGCTTGTGCTAAAAAAATGGACAATTGTTGTTCACCTGAGTGTAAAGAAGTACATGCTCTGCCATTTGAAGAACAAAAGGCGCTTAGAAAGGGAAAGGTAGTGAGCAATAAAATCTTTAAAAAAGGCCGGTCAGAAGTACTTAAATTTAAAAGGTAAGATTTATCAGCCTGTTTGGCTGAGAAATGAATCACTTCATTTCGCGATAAAAAATGACTATCTTTACTTTTAAGTTTTTTATGAACCTTTTTTGGTGAATTGTAAAGAATTCGGCCAAATCAATATATAAATTATGGGTTGTAGTAGTTGTTCTACCGGTAAGGATGGACAACCAAAGGGATGCAAGAATAACGGTACTTGCGGTACAGATGGTTGCAATAAATTAACAGTTTTCGATTGGCTTTCAAATATGTCGCTCCCCAATGGGGAACGTCCATTTGATTTTGTTGAAGTACGTTTTAAAAATAGTAGAAAAGAGTTTTTCCAAAACACGGAAAATCTCTCACTTTCCATTGGCGATATTGTCGCCACACAAGCACAGGCAGGACATGATATAGGTATGGTCACTTTGACCGGTGAATTGGTGCGTGTACAGATGAAGCGTAAAAAGGAGGATTATAAAACGCCTGATGCTCCTAAAGTGTACAGAAAGGCCAGTCAAAAAGATATTGATATCTGGCAAAAATGTCGTGATAGGGAAGAGGAGATAAAAAAACGTGCACGGGAAATAGCGATTATCCTTAAGCTTCAAATGAAAATCTCCGATGTTGAATTTCAGGGAGATGGGTCTAAAGCTACTTTTTACTATACGGCGGAAGAGCGGGTAGATTTTCGTCAATTGATAAAGGATATGGCCAAGGCTTTCGGTATTCGTATTGAAATGCGTCAAATTGGCTATCGTCAAGAAGCACAGCGCTTAGGTGGTATCGGCTCTTGTGGACGAGAACTGTGCTGTTCTACTTGGTTGACAGACTTTAGGTCTGTGAGCACTTCTGCGGCACGCTACCAACAACTATCCTTAAACCCTCAAAAATTGGCGGGTCAATGTGGCAAACTTAAGTGTTGTTTGAATTATGAGTTGGATGTGTATTTGGATGCCTTAAAGGATTTTCCATCACAGGATACCAAATTGATGACCGAAAAAGGATTGGCCTTTTGTCAGAAAACAGATATTTTCAAAGAAATGCTATGGTTTTCCTATAAGGATAACCCGGGTAATTGGCATGTGCTTTCCAAAGACCAGGTCAATGAGATTTTAGAGAAAAACAAGAAAAAGGAAAAAGTGGCTAGCCTTGAAATCTATGCCGTAGAAATAGAAGTTGAAGAAAAAGTAGTTTTCGAAAACGTGGTGGGCCAAGATAGTCTTACCCGTTTCGACAATCCAAAGGGCAATAGGAATAGAAGCAAAGGTAAAAGCAGAAATCGCAATAAGAACAAGAACAGAAACCGTAAAAAGAATCAGAATAATGCGTAGTATTTTTTCTGCTATGATGGCTTTTTTACTGATGATATCTTGTGATACGAACATCATAAAATCAGAATATAAATCCTTGGATAACGGGGTTTGGAACAAGGACGAGGTTTTACAATTTTCCTTAACCGAGTTAGATACGGTTCAAAAGCATGATGTTTTTATCAATGTGCGTAATGACGATACCTTTCCATTTAGTAACCTCTTTTTAATAGCCGCAATGACGACACCAGAGGGTGAAGTGTTCAAAGACACCTTGGAATATACCATGGCCGAACCAGATGGAACTTGGCTTGGAAAAGGTAGTGGAAGTATTAAGGAAAATAAATTATGGTATAAGGAAAACATCGTTTTTCCAACTCCTGGCGTATATACAATAGAAATTTCACATGCCATGCGCAAAAATGGTAATGTCTCAGGCATTGTTGGTCTAGAAGGCATTACAGACGTAGGGGTAGAAGTAACAAAAAGCAATCCGTAGATTATGGCAAAAGCGGTCAAAAAGAAAACTTCAAATTTTTCCAAATTCATAAAATGGTTTTGGATTCTTTTCATTTCAGGAATTGGGTTTGTAGCCTTAATATTCCTTTCAGCATCTTGGGGACTTTTTGGAGAATTACCTCCCTATGAATATTTAGAAAATCCACAGACAAATCTAGCTTCTCAGATTATCTCTTCGGATGGTAATCTTTTAGGAAAGTTCTACTTAGACGATAATCGAACTGATGTCAAATTCGATGAATTGCCCGATAATTTGGTAAATGCATTAATCGCCACGGAAGACGCTAGATTTAGGGAACATTCTGGAATTGACGCCAGAGGTACGCTTAGGGCATTTGCTTTTTTAGGGACTAAAGGTGGTGCCAGTACCATATCGCAACAGTTGGCAAGACAACTATTTGTTGGGGTACGTTCTCGAAGTAAATTTGATGCGGTAAAACAGAAAATCAAGGAATGGGTCCTGGCCACTCGTTTAGAGCGCAGTTATACCAAAGAGGAAATCATCAGCATGTATTTTAACATCTATGATTTTGGGAACAATGCGGATGGAATCCGTTCTGCTGCCCGTATTTATTTTGGAAAAGAGCCAAAGGATTTAAAGATTGAGGAGTCTGCCATGTTGGTAGGTATGTTTAAAAACTCCTCCTTATTTAATCCACTCCGTCGTGAAGACATGGTAAAAGAAAGAAGGGATGTTGTTTTGGCGCAAATGGCCAAATACGATTTCATCACAGAAGCTGAAAAGGATTCTCTTCAAGCCCTTCGAATGGATATCAATTATAATCCTGAAAACCATAGGGAAGGTTTGGCCACTTATTTTAGAATGTATTTACAACGGTTCATGAAAGGTTGGATAGACAAAAACCCAAAACCGGCTATGGAAGGCGAAAGAGACCGTTATAATTTGTACTTGGATGGGCTTAAAATTTACACGACCATTGATTCTAAAATGCAGGCCAATGCAGAAGAATCCGTATATAGTCATATGGCTAATCTTCAGGCTGAATTTTTTCATCAAAATACACCAGACCGTAATCCTACCGCACCATTTTTGGACATTACTCCAGAGGAGACGGAAAGTATTATGGAACGGGCGATGAAAACGTCAGAGCGTTGGCGAATCATGAAAGAGGAAGGTAAGTCTGAAAAGGAAATCCGGGAATCCTTCGATAAAAAGACAGAGATGACCGTTTTCGATTGGAAGAGCGATATCAGGGAAAAGGATACCGTTATGACCCCCAGGGATTCCATTCGTTATTATAAAACCTTTTTAAGAGCTGCTATGATGTCCATGGAACCACAAACCGGACATGTTAAGGCATGGGTTGGGGGTATCAACTATAAACATTTTCAATATGACAATGTAATCCAGGGCGCAAGACAAGCGGGCTCAACCTTTAAGCCTTTTGTTTACGCAGCGGCTATAGATCAATTACGTTTATCACCATGTGATACACGTCCTGATACCCAATACTGTATTGAAGCCGGTAAGCATGGTAATATGGAGCCTTGGTGTCCCAAAAATTCGGATGGTAAGTATTCTGGAAATAGCTTTACATTGAAAAAGGCTTTGGCTAATTCCGTCAATACGGTAACTGCACAATTGATAGATGAGGTCGGACCTAAATCTGTAGTAAGCATTGTAAAGAATTTGGGTTTAACTAGAGATATTTTAGCTGTTCCGGCAATTGCCTTAGGAACACCAGAGGTTAATGTATACGAAATGGTAGGTGCTTACGGTGCATTTGCAAATCAAGGTGTATATGTAAAACCGGTGATGGTAACACGTATCGAAAATAAAGAAGGCACGGTATTGTATGAGTATGTACCCGAAACAAAGGATGTGTTAAGTAAAGAGGTAGCTTACGCCATGGTGGATTTATTGAAAGGTGTTACGGAGTTTGGATCGGGTGCGAGGCTTAGGGGAAGTGGCAATAAGGATACTAGGGTTTATAAGGATGTTATAACCGGATATCCCTATAATCTTACCAACCCAATTGCAGGTAAAACGGGTACTACCCAAAATCAGAGTGATGGTTGGTTCATGGGTATGGTTCCCAACCTAGTGACTGGGGTCTGGGTAGGTGGAGAGGAAAGAGCAACTCATTTTAAAAGTATTACTTATGGACAAGGAGCCTCTATGGCATTACCTATTTGGGGTATGTATATGAAAAAGAATTATGCCAATGAAGAATTAGGAATCTCCCTAGATGACTTTGAAAAACCTGAAGACATGTCCATCGAATTGGATTGTAGTAAATTTGCAAGTGAGATGGAAGAGGATCAGGATATAGAGGACGACTTGGAAGATTTGGATTTCTAAACCGTTAGCTTTATTGCGAAAAAACTAAAAAGACCCTTATTTATGTAAGGGTCTTTTTTATTCAATCGATTTAATTCCTTTATTTTAGTAATATCATAATTAAACAATAAAAATGATTCGTAAAACGGTAGAAAACGTAGCTAAAGCGGTAAATGGCGTAAAGGATGGTATGACGTTGATGTTAGGAGGCTTCGGTCTTTGTGGAATTCCGGAGAATGCTATTTCAGAATTGGTTAAAATCGGAGTAAAGGATATCACCTGTATATCGAATAATGCGGGTGTCGATGATTTTGGCCTAGGTCTTCTTCTGCAAAAAAAGCAAATTAAGAAAATGGTATCCTCCTATGTAGGTGAAAATGCTGAATTTGAACGTCAAATGTTGAGCGGGGAATTGGAAGTGGAATTAACACCTCAAGGCACTTTGGCGGAAAAGTGTAGGGCAGCTCAAGCTGGTTTTCCAGCATTTTTCACTCCTGCTGGATATGGAACGGAAGTCGCAGAAGGTAAAGAGGTTCGTGAATTTGATGGTAAAATGTACATTCTGGAAGAAGCTTTTAAGGCAGATTTTGCTTTCGTAAAAGCTTGGAAAGGGGATAGGGCCGGTAACTTAATATTCAAAGGAACGGCACGGAACTTTAATCCGTGTATGTGTGGTGCCGCAAAAATTACGGTAGCCGAAGTAGAAGAATTGGTTCCGGAAGGGGAATTAGACCCTAACCAAATACATATTCCGGGCATTTTTGTACAACGCATATTTCAAGGGTCAGAGTATGAAAAGAGAATAGAGCAACGAACCGTACGTCAAAAGAAATAAAAGGTATGTTAGATAAAAACGGAATTGCAAAGCGCATTGCGAAAGAAGTAAAGGATGGCTATTATGTAAACCTCGGAATTGGTATTCCAACATTGGTGGCTAATTTTGTTAGGGACGATATCAGCGTTGAGTTTCAAAGTGAAAACGGAATTTTAGGCATGGGACCTTTTCCTTTTGATGGGGAAGAGGATGCAGATTTGATTAATGCCGGAAAGCAGACAATTACCGCATTGCCAGGTGCGTCCTACTTTGATTCTGCTACAAGTTTTGGTATGATTAGAGGGAAACATGTTGACCTTACCATATTAGGTGCTATGGAAGTAGCGGACAATGGGGACATTGCCAATTGGAAAATACCCGGTAAAATGGTAAAAGGTATGGGTGGTGCAATGGACTTGGTGGCTTCTGCAGAAAATATCATTGTAGCCATGATGCATACCAATAGGGAAGGTGAGTCCAAATTGTTGAAAAAATGTTCGCTGCCTTTAACTGGAGTTGGGTTGCGTTACTACGATAGTAACGAATCTCGCGGTGTTAGAAGTTACAGAAGAAGGCTTTCTGCTAAAGGAACGAGCTCCTGGAGTGACCGTGAAGGAAATTGAGGAAGCTACGCAAGGTAGACTGATAATTAAAGGTGAGGTACCGGAAATGCAATTGGACTAAGTTTTCGCTGTTCATCGATGAAATAAAGGATTTTAATTTTTTCACAACAGCTTAAATACGCTTCACAACAATTTTTTTTAAAAATGAGTATGTTGAATGTATCTTTAGAAAGTATAAAAACCCAATTAACCCTTTAATACTTGACCTAAAATGGATTCCCAATTCAACCACATCGCATCAGAAGAAAAAGTACAGGTGTACCGCAATGATTTTTTCAGCGGATTTTTACGACTGACTAAAAAGTTATTTATGTTTTAAATAATTTTTGACTGATTAAAAAAAGAGCGACTTCCCCAAGTCGCTCTTTTTTTGTGCATTATTTTCAATAAAATTCATAATAGCTAAAGTTTTCATCTTTATCAATTATACCACACTACTATTCCTTATTAGAATGGAATACATTTCACCCAAACTTAGACTGAAGAAGTTTAAATTCCTATACTTTTATTCCTACACCACAAGTATTAAGGATTTTACCACATAAATTATATTGTAGGAAAAAAGCTACATATATTTGAAATGTAATTGGTAGTTGATTCCCAAATCGCTCCGTAAACTTAACCTAAAATGAAAACCATACTCAGCTGTATTCTACTATTGGCGCTTGTATCTTCCTGTTCCAAAATTGAAGAAAATAACGATCCTATAATTGGTATTTGGAAGAATTCTGTAAAAACTGCAACCAATACCAATAAAATGGTCATCGATAATGAAGAATGGATTTTTAACGATGTATATCTTGGTCGATTCCACGGTTACAAAAGAGGTGAGGTTGTTTTTCTGACCGATTTTAAATGGAGCGTAAACGGCGACGTATATATCGTAAGTTACCCAGGTACAGATTTCCCCGATGATTTTGTTCAAATGCAAGAAACGGAAGAAGGGACGATGCTCGTAAGGACGGAAGGAAACATTTTCGCCCAGAAACAAAACTAAAAGTAGCGCTAGGACATTTAGTAGTCCCCTAAAAAATAAAGATAATGTTTATCAAATAGTGCCCATCAACAATTGACCATCTTAGTTCAGGTGTTTAAAAAAACCCAATAAAATAGATTTCTGACCCAAGTTATAAATTGATAAATTTCCCCCGGTAAGGAGCAAAGCAATTTGCTCCTTTTTTTATGCTTCAATTTTGTAATCGTAGTTGGATAAGTGCATTTGATTGCTTTAAAGAATAGGCCAGTAAGCGCTATTTATTTCTAGAAATCTATGTCACAAACTTCAAAATATCCCTATTTTTAAGGCGTATCATAAGAATTAGAACCCTAACTTAATTTATTGGATTACCATGATGAAGCAAATTTTCTACTATTTCATTTTTTTAGCGAGTATCCTTCCCGTTTTAGGGCAGGATTCGAATATTTCGGCCTTAAAAATTAAGGATATTATGAAAGGGGATGATTTTATAGGCCATAGACCGTCCGGTGTTTTTTGGTCAACGGACCAATCCGCTATCTATTTCGATTGGAATCCGACTATGGCGTTTAGTGATTCCTTATATAGTTATCAATTGAACACTAAGAAAATTGAAAAAGTTAGTTTTTTGCAGGCTGAAGAACTTCCCGCTACTCGAAGGATTAAAGCATCCTACCTTAAACAAAAGTGTTTATGCTAAGAATGGCGATATTTTTTTATTAGATGAAAATACCAATTCTACTTTGGCCATTACCCAAACCCAGGAAAGAGAATCTAGTCCGCATTTTACTGCTGGTGGAAAGAAGGTCGCTTTTGAGAAGGATAATAATGTATTCACTTGGAACATGGAGACGGGTGCCCTTGAGCAAATCACAGATTTTGTTAAGAAAGTAGAGGAGGAGCCAAAGCGTAGTTCTAAAGACGAATGGTTGTATCAAGATCAGCTGGAGTTATTCGGCGTCCTTAGGGAACGGAAAGAAAAGCGGGATTTAGGAGATAGCATCCGTAAAAAATTGGACCAGAAAAAGCCTTTACCCATTGAGGTTGGCGATAAGCGAATTGTACATCAAGCTTTAGATCCCAAAGGTCTTTTCGTTACCTATGTATTGATGGATACTAATAAGAACAAATCAACCATCGTCCCCCACTACGTAACCGAATCGGGTTATACAGAAGATCAAACCACAAGAACAAAAGTTGGGGATGAGCTTCCCACCTATGAACTATTTATTTATGACATAAAAAATCGAAAAACTAACGAAGTTTCATTGGAAGGGCTAGAGGGATTAAATGATGCGCCTGAATACACGAAGGATTATCCCGATAAACCCTATGAAAACGAGCATCCAATTGGCAATATTAGTTCGGCTACTTGGCATCCGGATAGCGCTAAGGCGATTCTTGATATTCAGGCCAGTAATTATAAGGATCGCTGGATCGTTTTGTTGGATGCTGAAACAGCCACAGTTAGCCAATTAGACCGTCAACATGATGAGGCTTGGATAGCCGGACCTGGAATAACAGGATGGTTTGATGGTGGAGATTTGGGTTGGATGCCAGATGGGAAGCATATCTGGTACAAGTCCGAAAAATCAGGATACTCCCATTTGTACACTATGGACATGAAAGGCAACAACAAATCTGCTTTGACCGAAGGGGAATTTGAAATTTATGACCCTTTTATCGCCAAGGATAAAAAGCGTTGGTATTTTACAGCTAATAAAAACCATCCTGGTGATCGGCAATTTTATACTATGCCTTTAAAAGGAGGGAAGCTGCAGCAATTAACAAACATGGAAGGGAATAATGAAGTAAACCTATCCCCAGACGAAACCAAAATGGCGATTTTGTATTCTTATTCCAATACACCTACGGAACTATACTTACAGGATAATCCGGTTTATAATAAAGATTCCGAAACCGTTCAATTGACAAAATCAAATACCGAAGCATTTGAAAATTATTCTTGGAAAGACCCAGAAATCATCACATTTCCTGCAGAGGACGGTGCTGAGGTTCATGCAAGGCTGTATACACCAACCTCCAATGTAAAGAATGGCGCAGCGGTAATTTTTGTGCATGGTGCCGGGTATTTACAAAATGCGCATAAATGGTGGAGTTCGTACTATCGGGAATATATGTTCCATAATTTATTGGTGGATAACGGCTATACCGTTTTGGACATTGACTATCGTGGCAGTGCGGGTTACGGTCGCGATTGGAGAACAGGGATTTATCGCCATATGGGAGGTAAAGACCTTTCCGATCAAGTGGACGGTGCCAAATATCTGGTCGAGAACTACGGTGTAGATGCAGATAAAATCGGGATTTATGGAGGTTCCTATGGCGGATTTATTACGCTAATGGGAATGTTCAATGCTCCGGAGACTTTTAGTGCCGGGGCAGCCATACGTTCGGTTGGTGATTGGGCAGCTTATAACCATCCCTACACCGCCCATATCTTGAATACACCCGTAACCGATAGTTTGGCCTATAAGAGAAGTTCTCCCATTTATTTTGCAGAAGGCTTGGAAGGAAAACTTTTGATTCTGCACGGTATGGTAGATGACAATGTACACTTTCAGGACATGGTGCGCCTCTCACAACGATTGATTGAACTGGGTAAAGAAGATTGGGAAATGGCAGTATATCCCGTGGAGCGGCATGGTTTTGTAGAACCTAGTAGCTGGACAGATGAGTACAAGCGTATTTTTAAACTGTTTCAGGAAACCTTAGTAGGAAAACAATAAATCAATTACTAATTAAACAGGAAAATTTTTATATAATCAAGTAATCATCCGATGAAAACGGAACTCAACTACACCCAATGTAATATGGGTAATTTAGACCCGTTGGTAGAAATTTCGAGACAGACCTTTGTCGATGCTTTTGAAAAAGATAATGACCCTACCGATTTTAAGAATTATATCGAGAAGGCATTTGCTAGAGAAACATTATTCAATGAATTATCGAATCCTGAGACCTTTTTTTACTTTGTTTCTGATGGAAATAATGTAGTCGCTTATGTGAAGCTAAATGTTGGAGATGCCCAAAGTGATGTCAAATTGGAGGATAGTATGGAACTAGAACGTATCTATGTATTGTCGGCTTATCAAGGATTGGGTCTTGGAGAGCAAATAGTTTCAAGGGTGAAGAGGTTGGCATTGGATAAACATAAAACCATGCTTTGGCTAGGGGTTTGGGAACATAACAAACGAGGCATTCAATTCTATCAAAGACAAGGTTTTCAAAAATTTGGTACCCACCCCTATTTTATCGGGACTGATGAACAAACCGATTGGTTGATGCGTTTCGATTTAACTACCTTGTAAACTCAAATAATTAAATATGAAGTACGCTTTTATTCTAATTTCATTATTCATTTCCATAGGACAGCTAACGGCACAGGACTATTATTTTCCTGAAGCAAATGCAACTTGGGAAACCAAAACCTCGAAATCTTTTAAAATAGATGCCGAAAAATTAAAAAGTGCGGTCGAATTCGCCGAAGCCAACGAATATTCGGGTTCTAGAGATTTACGCATCGCTATTTTAAAAGGATTTGAACGAGAGCCTTTTCATAAAATATTGGGTCCTACTAAAAAACGGGGCGGACCTGCAGGAATGATTCTTAAGAATGGGTATATCGTTGCACAATGGGGCGATACCAAAAGGGTGGACATGACCTTTAGTGTCACAAAAAGTTTTTTAAGTACCATGGCCGGTCTGGCAGAAGACCAAGGGCTTATTGCGAACACGAAAGATTTAGTTGGTAATTATATATGGGATGGAACTTTTGATGGTGCCCATAATTCAAAGATTACATGGGAGCATTTGTTACAACAAAATTCGGCATGGTCCGGGGAACTGTGGGGCGGAAAAGATTGGGCCGATAGACCACCAAGTGAAGGCGGTATTGATGATTGGAGGTTTGAGAAACCAAAGGAACCCGGTACGGTCATGGAGTACAATGATGTGCGGGTGAACGTCTTGGCGTATTCCCTAACCCATGTTTGGCGTAAACCCATGCCCTTAGTGCTCAAGGAGCAGACTAATGGATAAAATTGGAGCCTCTACCACTTGGCGCTGGTTTGGTTATGATGAAGCTTGGACTGAAATTGACGGAATTAAAATGAAGTCGGTTACGGGTGGCGGACACTCCGGTGGCGGAATATTCATTAGTGCCGAAGATATGGCCCGTTTTGGAATGCTGTTTTTGAATGATGGAAAATGGCAGAACGAACAATTGATTTCATCGTCTTGGATTAAGAAAGCGACTAATCCATCCGTTCCAAATCCAAATTATGGATATATGTGGTGGTTGAATCAAAAAGGAGACCGCCATTGGGAGGGTCTTTCAGAGGGCATTTTCTACGCAGCAGGTTTTGGCGGTAATTTTATTGTAATCGACAAAGCCCACGATGTCGTAGTGGTAACGCGTTGGTTGGAACCGAATACAATCGGAGAATTTATGACAAAGGTAACGGCAGCACTGGACTAAGGGTTCTAATCACAAATGGCTTCAGAGTTTGCATAGAATTTCGACGGCTTGTTCCAAAGTCTCCTGTTTTTTAGCAAAGCAGAAACGAATCATATGGTCGTTTCGGTTATTTACATTGAAAGAGGAAATAGGAATGCTGGCTATTTTATGGTCTACAATCAATCGTTTTCCTAGGCTTTCATCATCTTCACTTGTAATACCTGAATAATCCAGCAACTGAAAATAGGTGCCTTGGGAAGGTTGAAATTTAAAACGCGAATTTTTTATCCCTTCTAAAAAATAGTCCCTTTTTTGTTGGTAGAAGGCATTCAATGATAAGTAGTGCAATTCATTTTGCAGGTATTTCGCCAGAGCACGTTGAACAGGATGGTCCACACAGAAAACAGCGAATTGATGCACTTTTCTAAATTCGGCCATCAATGTAGCAGGGGCTGCGCAATACCCTATTTTCCATCCGGTGACATGAAAGGTTTTGCCAAAAGAGGCACAAATAAAACTACGGGCTGCCAAATCTGGAAAACGAGAAGCACTTTGATGCTCCTCCCCATCAAAAATAATATGCTCATATACCTCATCGCTCAGCAAGATGATATTCGTGGGTCTTAAGAGTTCTTGAAGTTGCTCCATATCCTTTTTCGAAAGGATTTTTCCACTAGGATTATGCGGTGTATTGATAATCACCATTTTCGTCCGTTCAGTTAGTTTATCCTTAAAACTATTCCAATCAATTTGATAATCAGGTGCATTTAATTGAACGTAGATAGGCTTACCCCCATTTAACGCAATAGCTGGCTCGTAACAGTCGTACGCAGGTTTAATAACAATTACCTCATCACCATGACCAATAAATGCGGTAATGGCTGTAAAAATTGCTTGTGTTGCTCCAACCGTTATTGTGATTTCCGTTTCAGGATGATAATGGTGCTGATGAAGTGCTTCAATTTTTTCTGAGATTGCTTCCCGTAATCCAAAATAGCCGGGCATAGGGGCGTATTGGTTGTGACCCTCTTGCATGGCGTTGGAAACCAGGGCCAATAATTCGGGGTCCGCTTCAAAATTTGGAAATCCTTGGGATAGGTCTATGGCGCTGTGCTTGCGTGCAAGATTGCCAACCGTAGTAAAAATGGTGGTTTTTACATCGGGAAGTTTAGAAGTGTCTGAAATTTTGAATGGATGCATTCGTAAAGCTAAGAATTTTACAAGAGCGCATAAAAAAAGCCCGACCAATTGGCCGAGCTTTTTTTGGACTAATTCAAATTATGCGTGTTGCATTTCGTGTTTTCCTTCTTTTATCTCTTCGATTAACTTAGAGTTAAAAGCAGGTAGGTCATTTGGATTTCTACTGGTTACGAATCCTTGGTCTACAACTACCTCTTGGTCTACCCAATTGGCTCCTGCATTTACTAAATCGTCCTTGATGGAGCTAAATGATGTCATTTTTCTGCCTTCTACCACTCCAGCACTAATTAAAGTCCATGATGCGTGGCAAATTGCGGCTACGGGTTTCTTCATTTTAAAGAAGTCACGCACGAACATTAATGCGTCCTCGTTTCTTCTCAAAGTATCTGGATTGATGACTCCGCCTGGCAGTACCAAGGCATTGTATTCATCCGCTTTTACATCTTTTAGATTTCGGTCTACTTTGTAGGTATTCGACCAATTTCCATTACTCCATGCTTTTATTTCTCCATTCTCCGGACTTACGATGTCCACTTTAAAGCCTTCTTTTTCCATGGCTTCTTTTGGAGATTTTAATTCACTTTCTTCAAATCCATTTGTAGCTAAAATTGCTATCCTCTTCATATATTGTGTTTTTAAGATTAATAATTTCGTTATACTTTAATATAAGACAATTAATAGGAAAACTCCGTTAAGGCCTTATTAAATAAGGCTTCGCAAACGTTAAGGTATGTTAATGGGAGGGATAACTTTAGAGTTGCTGCTCTAAATGACGCGTAACGGTGGTTAGACACGAATTTAATTCTTTTTTAATTTCAGTTTCCCAAAATCGGAATACGGTGTATCCTTTTTCTTTTAACGCTTTATTCACTTCTTTATCCCTTTGGATGTTTCTTTCGAACTTCGCAATCCAAAATTCCCGGTTCGTTTTTATTTTGGGTTTCCGCTCCTCCCAATTTTTACCATGCCAATATTCACCATCAATAAAAATGACGGTTTTGTACTTGGGTAAGGCAATATCTGGTTTTCCTATTAGTTTTTTATAATCGATACGGTATCGATACCCTTCCGCATATAACGCTTTTCTAAAGGCTAGCTCGGGTTTTGTATTCTTACCCCGAATTTTGCTCATGATCTTGGAACGTGTCGGGGTGGTATAAAAACCAGATTCCTCATTGAATCGAGGAACCTTTATACGTTCTTCTGGAGAATCTTTAGGCATCCTTAAAAATAAAAAATCCCATACCAAAACGGCGTGGGATTTCATTTATTTATTGACTTGAAAAATTATCCTTCCAGACTGGCGCCAATGTATTCGCGGTTCATACGGGCAATGTTTTCCAAGGAAATTCCTTTAGGACATTCGACCTCACATGCTCCGGTGTTGGTACAGTTACCAAAACCTTCCAAATCCATTTGGCGTACCATATTCTGAACACGTTCCGTAGCCTCTACTTGTCCCTGAGGCAATAACGCATATTGGGATATTTTAGCTGAGGTAAACAACATGGCGCTGGCATTTTTACATGCTGCAACACAAGCACCACAACCAATACATGCTGCTGCGTAAAAAGCATCATCGGCATCTTCCTTATTTACAGGAATGGAATTCGCATCTTGAGTGTTACCAGAAGTGTTAATCGAAATATAACCACCGGCTTGTTGAATTCTATCAAAAGCGGAACGGTCAACGATCAAATCCTTAATTACGGGAAATGCTTTAGCTCTAAAGGGTTCGATAACTATGGTATCCCCATCGTTAAATTTACGCATATGTAATTGACATGTGGTTACCATTCTATCAGGACCGTGAGGCTCGCCATTAATTTGTAACGAACAAGATCCACAGATACCTTCACGGCAATCATGGTCGAACTCTATGGCTTCTTCACCTTTGTTGATCAAGTCTTCATTAAGAACATCCATCATTTCCAAGAAAGACATATCGCCATCTATACCATCAATGGTATAGTCCTTCATGCTTCCTTTAGTTTTGGCATCTTTTTGACGCCATATTTTTAGATTCAGCTTCATAGCTTCTTATTTATAACTTCTTGTTTTTAATTCGATGTTTTCGTACTTCAATTCTTCCTTATGCAAAACAGCATCTTTAGGCTCTCCTTTGTATTCCCAAGCGGATACGAACTTGAAGTTTTCATCATCCCGTAAGGCTTCACCTTCTGGAGTTTGATATTCTTCGCGGAAGTGCCCTCCACAAGATTCATTTCTTGTTAAGGCATCCTTGGCGAACAATTCACCTAATTCCAAGAAATCAGCCACTCTACCTGCTTTTTCCAATTCTTGGTTTTTGCTATCGGCTGATCCAGGAACACGAACGTTTTCCCAGAAATCTTTGCGTAAAGCGGAAATTTCATCAATGGCTTCTTGTAATTCTACTGCGTTACGAGACATACCACATTTGTTCCACATGATTTTACCCAATCGCTTATGGTAGTAATCTACAGAGTGCGTTCCTTTACCGTTCATCAACTTTTCCATACGGTCACGAACTTCTTTTTCTGCCGCATCGAATTCTTTAGAATCCGTTGGTATTTTACCTGTTCTAATATCTTTGGACAAGTAATCACCGATAGTATACGGAAGTACAAAATACCCATCTGCCAATCCTTGCATTAAGGCCGATGCACCCAATCTGTTTGCGCCATGATCACTAAAGTTAGCTTCACCGGCTGCATAACATCCTTCAATCGTTGTCTGTAAATTATAATCGACCCAAAGACCTCCCATGGTATAATGTACCGCTGGATAGATCATCATTGGTGTTTTGTACGGATTCTCATCTACGATTTTCTCGTACATCTGGAAAAGGTTACCATATTTGGTTTCAACGACCTCTTCTCCGTAAGCCCTAATTTCTTTGTCGGTAGCATCTTTATGACCACTGGTCAATGCTTTTTCCTTACCGTAACGCATGATGGCCGCATCAAAATCCAAATACACGGCTTCTCCTGTTTTATTCACTCCAAAACCGGCATCACATCTTTCTTTGGCAGCTCTTGAGGCAACATCCCTTGGTACTAGGTTACCAAATGCAGGGTAACGTCTTTCCAAGTAGTAATCCCTATCTTCTTCTTTTAATTGTGTTGGTTTTAATTTTCCTTCACGAATGGCTTTTGCATCTTCTGCTTTTGCAGGAACCCAAATACGACCGTCATTACGTAAGTGACTCTGACATCAAGGTTAATTTGGACTGGTGATCTCCAGAAACGGGTATACAAGTTGGGTGAATTTGCGTAAAACATGGATTAGCAAAATAAGCCCCACGTCTGTGAGCTCTCCAAGCGGCCATTACATTACTTCCCATGGCATTGGTTGAAAGGAAGAATACATTTCCGTACCCACCGGATGCCAAAACAACGGCATGTGCAGAGTGACGTTCTATTTCTCCGGTCACCAAGTTACGTGCAATGATACCACGTGCCTTACCATCAACCTTTACCAAATCCATCATTTCATGACGGTTGAACGGTTGAATCTTTCCTCTATTGATTTGACGGTTCATTGCAGAGTAGGCCCCTAGCAATAATTGTTGTCCTGTTTGTCCTTTGGCATAAAAAGTTCTGGAAACCAAAACCCCACCAAAAGAACGGTTATCTAATAGACCACCATATTCACGGGCAAAAGGAACACCTTGAGCTACGCATTGGTCAATAATCTGACCAGATACTTCTGCCAATCGGTATACGTTACCTTCCCTAGAACGGTAATCCCCACCTTTTACGGTATCGTAGAATAAGCGATAGTTACTGTCCCCATCTCCTTGATAGTTCTTGGCTGCGTTGATTCCCCCTTGTGCGGCAATCGAATGCGCACGTCTAGGTGAATCTTGGTAACAGAATGTTTTTACGTTATAGCCTAATTCTGCCAACGTTGCTGCTGCAGAACCACCGGCCAAACCTGTACCTACCACGATAATATCGATATTACGTTTGTTGGCTGGGTTTACCAGATCAATTTCGTTTTTATGTTTTGTCCATTTATCGGCCAACGGCCCTTTAGGAACTTTAGAATCCAAAATGCCCATACTTAATGTGTTATTGGGTTAAGGTGATGATATATGGCAATTAGCGCAAAACCTGCGGGTATGGCAATCGCATATACCTTCGTAAATGTTTTTATAGCTGGGGTGTATTTGTTGTTAACCCCCATGGTTTGAAATGACGATGAAAAACCGTGTAATAGGTGAAGTGATAATAATCCAAAAGCGATTACATATATGACGGTTCTCCAGATTGGTTCAAATTTTTCAACGGTTTCCGCATAGTAGCGCGTTGGGTCTTCTGGATTACTTTCAATGTACTTGTAAGCCATTTCATGTACCCAAAAATCGTAGAAGTGAAGCCCTAAAAAGGCCAAAACGACTAAACCGGTGATGATCATATTTCTAGAGATCCAAGAAGCGTTTGCCCCACCGTTATATTTGGCGTAGCTGATTGCCCTTGCTCTATTATTTTGAATCTCCAAAACAATACCCATGATAAAATGCACCAATACACCCGCAATCAATATGGGTTGCAGTACGTATTGTACCAATGGGTTATACCCCATGAAATGTGACCAGGAATTAAAAGTATCCGGTGCTATTACAGAAGTAATGTTAATGGTAAAGTGTTGACCCAGGAACAGGACCAAAAAAAGTCCCGAAAGTGCCATCACTACTTTTCGGGCTATTGAAGATTTTATCAATCCACTCATTATTTTGATTTTTTTTGCGGCGTAAAGTTACGGTACAAGCAAGTTATTAACAAGTTTTCAAGAACTTTAGTATACTAATTTAGACCAATTATACGTGGGCGGAATTCCTGTTTAAGGATTAAAAGGAATTTTCTGATAATAATTCTGAAATTCTAAACAAAAAGGGAATTAAACAGTTTCGTGTTTTTTGTTTTCAAGCAGTTCCACTTTACCCAGACCCCACGCTACCGCTTCATCTAAATCTTCAAATTGAACAATATTGTTTTTAAAGAAGATACGTTCTAAAACTACGCTGGCCAGACTTCCTTTGGTTTGGCCAACGACGGCATAGTGGGTAAGTTGATGTCTGTTTTTATGGAATTTCATCCAGTTTAGCGGATCAACGGTATAGGAGTTGATTCTGTTGGAGATGTAGACAATAGGACTGTCCTTTCCAAAAATCTCCTGCGCGGCAAAAACTGCCTTTTCTGCCATTTCCCATTGAAAGACGATATCTTCCTTTATCTCTGAAATGACCAGTTTGTCAAAAAAATAGAAGACGCCAAATTCATATTCCCTAATCTCTCGGATTTTCTTAAAAAGGCTAAGGTCTTTAACGCGTTTCATGGTTGGGTTGGATTGATACCTTAAATATATTGAAAATTAGGATATTCCAAAAAAGTGGCCGATTGCAATCATCCTTTTTTTGAATCATTTCCGATTCTTCCGCAAAGTCGGATAAATTTATATGGAGCCGATAAGCCGGCAGTTATTGCTCCATGTCCTTCAATTGAATGGAGAGTGCTTTGGTAGAAAGTTGTACCTCTACAAAACTTAGGATCAATGAAATCATCAAGGCGAACAGACTTATCCCAAAAACCAATTTTGCTGCAATTTCATGATTGAAAAAGATAAGCGCCATGGTAATCACCGCCAAAAGAAAGCTAAAGATGGCCGATGCCTGCATGTTCTTAATGATCGTCAATCGCTTCCGTAACTTTTTTACTTGCTGTTCAATAGAGGTCGACCCAGTTTCTTGATATTTTTGATGCAATTGACGAATGAGTGCCGCAATGGCCAAATACCTCGCATTGTACGCAAGCATGGTCAAGGAGATGGCGGGGAAGAGTAGTGCGGGTATGCCTAAAGTAAGCTCCATAATTTTTGATTAGTCCGTTGCGATACCAAAATAGGTCCAAGTTACATCAGTGTCAAAAGGATTTTCTTGACCGTGTAGTTCTCCGGGTTCAATGGTAATACATTGTCCGGCACTTAGCTCAAAATCTTGACCAGAAATTGTAAACACCGCTTTTCCAGTTTGAATGTGAAATACTTCGTACATGGTATCATGTTTGTGCAATTCCACTTTTTGACCTGGTTTGAAGACCGCGGTACCATACATCATTAACTGCGGAATTTCACCATGACCGATTAAGGTTTTTTTCTTGATATCCGGATTATGACTTACGCCTAATTCCGGTAAAACATGCCAATCAACTATTTTCATAGGTTATTCAATTACAAACGTTGTTTCTTCAGTGGCACCGTTTCCTTTTAATTCTACGGTGTATATACCTTTTGGTAAATAGGTTTTTCCGTTTTTAGCTTCTTTCAATTCGGTTTTGTGTTTTTTCAGATAGTTCAATTTACCAATTTTTGAAAAAGCCAGATCATAGGAAAGGACGTTCAAACCTTTGTCGGCAGGTATTTGGGTTTCACTGACCACAATAGCATCCGAAGAGATAATTTTAGCATCAAAGGCGTCCTCTGCATCGGCATAAAAAGAAATATCCAATCCCGGCGTGTTGGCTTTCGACCATGAGCTCCAGGCATTGCCCCATCGCTCAGAATATTTAATAGTTTCCAGCGGATAGATGTGTAAATCCTTTTGCAGAATTTCTGGGGTCATTTTCTGTAAGTTCGAAATGTCCGCCTTGTAAATGCTCCTCCCGTGTGTACCTACCAAGAGGTGTTTTGCTTCCGGCTGAATTACCAAATCATGAATGGCGACACTTGGCATTCCATCTTGAAAGGCCTCCCACGATTTGCCTTGATTTAGGGAAGCATACAGCCCATTATCTGTGCCTACAAAAAGTAAATTTTCATTTTCAGGATCTTCAATGATAACATTCACTGGAGAATTAGGAATATTGGCACTGATGCTTTTCCAGGTTTTGCCGTAATCATTACTTTGGTAGAGGTAGGTCGTAAAATCATCCCAACGGTATCCGCTTAGCGCCAGATATACCCGTTCTTTTTTATGTTGTGAAGCTACTAAACTACTGACCCATAAATCTTTTTTAAAGGAACCAGATATAATTTCCCAACGGCTACCCCCATCTTTTGAAACCTGCACAATACCATCATCACTACCCGTATACAATAGTCCAAATTGAAAAGGAGATTCTGATATGGAGGTTAGGGTGCCAAAAGGAACATTTCCTTCTTTACCGCCCGCGGTAAGGTCTGGTGAAATGGCTTCCCAAGTATCACCTTGGTCCATGGAACGAATGAGCTTATTGGTTCCAAAATAGAGGATGTCTTGATTATGTGACGATAATAAAATGGGCGATTCCCAATTAAAACGATAAGGCTTTTCGCCTAATTCATGTTTGGGTCTGATAAAGGTGCGTTTGTCGTTTTTGACATCTATTCTAGAATAATACCCAAATTGTGATCCGGTAAAAATGATGTTGGGGTTTCTCCGGTCTATTTGAATTTGCATACCGTCCCCACCGGCTACCCCTTTCCAGGGATTATGCCCAGTTTCTTGCCAACTCGCATCGATTTCAGCATTATGAGGTCCCATCCAAACACCGTTATCCTGCAGGCCACCATATACATTGTAAGGTTCTTGGTGGTCGATGTTGATGGCAAAGAAGGTGCCCAATGGTTCAGAATTGTTCTTAATCCAATGTTCCCCATCATCATAGGAAATATTCAATCCTCCATCATTTCCATTGATTAAATGACCGGGTCGTTTTGGGTTGACCCATAGGGAATGGTGGTCTACGTGCACATTTTCTTTTTGAATGGAGGTATAGGTCTTACCTGCATCCTCAGATTTGATAATGGGAACTCCTAAAAGGTAAATTTTATCCTTGTTGCTGGCATCTACCCGACCTGTGCAAATACATAACCGTAACTGTAGAACAAATCGTCAATGTATTCCTCGTTCTGTTTTTTCCAGGTTTTACCGGCATCGTCACTTCGATACACTTCGGCTCCTATGACCGGGGACCTGTTTTCATCATCATCGCCCAAATAGAGGGCCAAGTCCACAGGTTTTACCTCATTTTTTGAAACTAGTTCCTTAACAGCCGTAGCGGTATATTTTTTAGGAAAACGGTTCTCCTTTAAAAAAGTATCTAGTTGGTCATTGTCCAGTTTTTGAAAATCAGCATTGGACATGGTTTCAAAATCTTCCTTTTTAAGTCCATTAGTTTCGCTTTTTTCTTCGGATTTTTTTGGTCTTCGAAACTGATTGTCATGAACGGCATAAACAGTGTTTTCGTCATAAACGGCAAACCCTATTCTACCTACGCCTTCACCCGTTGGGAATCCACTTTCTGGCGGTAGAAACTTTAGACCAGGAGGCTCCGCCATCGGTACTTTTGTAGATACCCGAAGCATTTCCATTTCCTGTAAAATCCCACGCTTTTCTATCTTTTTCCCAAGCTGCGGCATATTGAATGGAAAAATCATTAGGCGCAAAGGCCACATCGATAATACCCGTAGTGTTGTTTATAAACAAAGTTTGTTGCCAGGTATCACCGCCATCTATGGTTTTATACATGCCTCGTTCTTCATTGGGCGAATACAAATGACCCGTAACCCCAACCACTACATCATTAGGATTGTCAGGATTTATGATAATTCTGCCAAAATGGTGCGCATCTTTTAAGCCTTTGTTCTCCCATGTTTTCCCATTATCGGTCGTTTTTAATATCCCGATACCCGAATACGAAGATCGCGAAGAAATATTCTCTCCCGTGCCTACGTAAATGGTTTTTGTGGGCCAGTGAACACCAATATCACCGACGTTTAAGGTTGGTGCATTGTCCATAATTGGTGTAAAAGATGTTCCGTTATTTTGGGTGTGCCACACGCCACCAGATGCATAACCCACATAAAATTCGGTTGGGTCGTTGGGGTTGACCTCCAAATCTGCCACACGGCCACTCATGACAGTGGGACCTATATTTTTCAAGGGTAGGTTTTTTAGCAGCGAATTCGTTTCCATGGTTTTTTTAGCAGCAAGGGATTCATCGACCTTTTGTGGTGGCGTTGGTTGTATTTGTGCTGATGCTATAGAAATACTTGCGAGTAGAAGAAGGTAAAATTGTTTCATTTTTTAAAAGTGCTATTGTTGAGGGTAAGTTACGGATTCCTTTTTTTTCTTTGTAATCCGTTTAGGAATGCTAGTCTGTTTTGATTTGTTTCAAGGCTTGAATAAATTCAGCTGATTTCGATTGAATTTCTCTCTGTGCTTTTTTAATCTCATTTTCTAAAGAGCTGTCCGTTGTGTAAAGAACATCGCTTACAGATTTCATAGACTTCGCATACCATTCTTCCCAAGCTTGAAGAACTTCAATTTCGTCTGAGACCGAGGAACCTTCTTGAATGGCGATTTTACTTAAATTGAATTCATTGGTTAAACGTTGTAAGGCCTGCTCTTTAAGGACTTTCAATTGTTCATGTCCAAAATCAGCATCGGCATTCACCAGTTCCAAACCGCTTACCAAGGCTGCCGTACCTACATTTTTAAGGGTTTCTTGCGATACCTTATCAATTCGGTCATTATCGGTATGGTAAAATTGGTCTGTAAAATGCCATAATAGGAGTCCGGGAATATCTGCCTGTAAAAAAGGAGTATGGTCACTGCCGCCTTCGAAAGGATTTGTTTCCACTTTCCAGTCTGGCAAATTTGCCCTGAGCCTTAAAGTTGGAAATAATAAAATCGTTGAGGTAATGCGGTTTCATATCTTCCGTTGATAAAACTTCCCCACCCCATTCGGTATGCTTATCTGCTCCCCGCGTCCAAATGGCACTGGGATCCGGCATTTTTTCAATCAGAAAAGAACCACCGGTAAGGGCGGTGTTCTCTCCTACCATATCTAAGCTGATTCCCCATTTGATACCTTTGGCCCGTTCTGGGTTTTCTTGAATATACCTTCGGGTTGAAATAATTTCATCACCCCATAAAAAGCTAAGGGTACGGTCAAGTCAATTTTACCTTCAGAAAATAGTTTTGCTGCAAGTACTGCCATTTCCAATTGGGTGCCTACTCCGGTTGCATTATCATTTGCTCCAGGTTCTTGAATATGTGCCGAAAAAACCAAGCGTTCATCTGGATTTTTCGCTCCTTTCATATTGGCAACGATGGTGAGTTCTTCAGATGGGTAACGTTTCGTTTGAATGTTGACTAAAACCTCAGTCTTTCCCTTTTGCAATTGTGCGGTTAACTTCTCTTTGGCTTCATAGGAAAGTGCGATTCCCCAAAAATCAGTAGAATCTTGATGCGGAAGACTCCTAAATTGGATGGAGGTTTTGTTTTTTTCCGGTTGCAAATACTCGGGATTGTCATAGGTGATAATTCCCAAAGCCCCGTTTTCCAAAAGATAATCAAAGAGTTTTCTGGCGCTTATTTCTGTGTAAATGATTTTATCCTTTACCGAGATATTTTCCAACTGCTCCAAATTTTCCACATATACAATTTCAGCTTGGATTCCATTTTCAGGAGTGGAAGCGGAATTTAAATAGGTCATGTTTCGGTTAGATTCCGATACCAATAGGGGTTCAGTTTCCCCAACAATTTGTAACGATGCGCTTACAGGTTCCCAAGTCTGATGGGTCATGGGTCGCTTTTCAATACGATAGGTGAGTCGGTCCGCAGCTGTTGCTTCCGATTCCAGCACATAACCCGATGCTTTTAAGGTATCGGCAATCAGGTACACTGTATTATTAAAACCGGTATTCCCTACTACCCGCCAATAATCTTCTACATAGTCTGTGGTTTCAAAGGCGAGTTTTCCGGTAAATTCTGGACGTACCAATTCAAAATAATCGGTAGATTTATTCTCAACTTTTTGAGAACATCCCGTTAAAAAAGTAAAGCAGACCATCATCGAAATGATGCTCTGCTTTGAGATAAATTTTATAATGGATGGTTTGTGGCTTATTCTTCCCATTTCCAGTCGTTACCAATAATCAGCTTTTCCTTTAAATCGTTCTTGATCATAAATTCTTTGGTCGTTTCACTGTCCATTTTAGTGGCGGGTAGTACATCGGCATTTGCTACAGCATAAAGCATCATAGTCCCAAAGCGAGACGTATTGGTCATATGGCCTTCGTTCACCAAGTTGAAATCATCACAATCGGAATGGTAACAACCGTAAATGGAGCGGTCTAGATTACTATTGACCGATAAAATGGGAACCCCTTCCAACATAAACGGCTGGTGGTCACTGTGTAGTCCAGATTTGTTGGAAAACGTATTTTGATAGATGGTATCCTGTTGTTGTATAGCAGCCCCTAAATCCTTAAAAAATTGTTCACTATCCAATTTTCCACCGGCATTCATACCGATTGGGTTGCCAGACATATCTAAGTTCATCATGTATTTGATGTTGTCTATAGTGTTGTTTTCAATAGCCTGGTGCACCATATATTTTGAGCCCAATAAGCCTTGTTCTTCGCCCATGAACATCACAAATTTCACCGTTCTCTTCGGATGTAGATTATTCGCTTTAAAAGCACGGGCAATATCCAAAACCGCAAAGGAACCAATACCGTTATCAATGGCGCCGGTAGCCAGATCCCATGAATCTAAATGACCCCCAATGACAATTTCCTCTTGTGGAATTTCACTGCCTGGTAATGTAGCCACTACGTTTCTTGCCTTAATGACATCACTCGTATTGGTCATGCTTATTTTGGCGGTGGCCGTACCCGTTTTTAGGGTTTCTTTTAAGGCCATTCCATCCTCTTTTCCAATACAAACGGCAGGAATAGGAATCAACTCTCCAGTAACAGAAGCCGTTCCCGTCAATAAAACGCCGTTGTCCACTTGATTGGCAATGATGATACCAATGGCCCCATATTTTATGGCCAAGGCTGTTTTTTCACTGCGATGTAAGTTGCTCAAACCTTCTGGGCTTTCCGGTAAAATACCGATGTAGACCAAGGAAATCTTTCCTTTTACGGCCTCTGGGTTGGCGGCATAATCCGCTTCCAAACCGTTGCCCATATCTACAATTTCACCCGTTACATTGGCCTCGATAGGGGAGTGCCCTAGCGTAACCACTTTTACAGGTTCGTCGTTAATTTCTAAGGAAACCTCGCCACGGGCCCATGCCTCTACCTCAAAGGTTTGGTAGGCCACATCTTCAAAACCGTATTCCTTGAATTTAGTTATAGGTATATTCTTCTGCCTGGGCACCATTTTTAGAACCGGTCAAACGGTGACCAATCGTTTCGGTGGCTTCTTTTAAGGTGCTATATCCCTTTTGCATTGGCTTTGATCTCCGTATCGATACGGGCAAAAAGTTCTGCTTGGGTTTCTTCTTTTTTAGTTTCTGAACATGCTTGAAGGCATAGAAAGGCTATCGATAGATAGGCTACTTTTTTCATGAATTTTGAGTTTTTGGTTGAAGCGTACAAGTTAGTTAATTCAATGTAAAATTGAGTTTTACAAACGTGTGCAAATTTTATAATTTTCAAGCCTGTTTACCTCTAAATTCATAATGAGTGACTTAAATTTTAAAGTGAACGGAGAATGACAAAAAGTGGTTTGGGGACATTAAAAATGAGCATTTTCTCCTAATATGTCTTTTAAAATTTATGATTTTAGTTTTGCACTGCTTTTTAGCTGTAATTCACTTTTTTTCAATTGGGTATTGAGTTTTTTGACTTCCACCTCCATAAACTGCTTGAATTTGATATCCACCTCTTTTAAACGTTTATTAAAAATAGCATAGACTTCGCGTTGTTGGTCCGTAGGTTTGAAATCCGCTCCAAAACCACCAATATCACTGGCCAAGGCGCTCAACCGTCCATATAATTTCATCGGGGAGCGAAAGGCATCTTCTCGGGCTCCGGTCAATTGGATGTCATATAAAGAGCCAGCGATGGACTGGGCTAATAGTTCTAGTTCTTCCGCTTTTTTGCGGTCGGTCCTGCTACTTAATTTCGGGATGATTTCGTTCAATTCTTCCCGAATCGTTTCAATTTCGTTGATCATGGTAACCGCTAGGTTCATGGCATCGCGGAGTTCCAATGAAAAAGCAACTTGTTCTTTTATATCTTCTAGGGTACCCTCGGACAAAGGGTCTTTTAACACCTCAACTTCTCGGATAAATTCCTGTTCACCAACGATCAGTTTTACTTTGTAATTATCCGGCACAACGCGAGGACCGAATTGACCTCGCCATAGATCCAGATCCCAAGTAACCAAGGGCCGCCAGCCTTCACCGTTGAGCTGTACCCATGGCCTTCCCGGTGGGGTCGATTTCAATTTGGCCTTGTAGGTGGGTTCATAACGTAAATCCCACATTACCCGGTTGATACCCGCTTCTTTTTTACCTTCCAAGGTCCTGATGATTTCATCATTGGAAGTCAAGATTTGCACTTCCACCTTTTGATTGGTACTATCCTTTAAGTAGTAATTGATATCCGCACCGTAGGCCGGATTTTTGCCCGAGTTTAAACTAGGGCCATCCGTTTTTATACTTTGCTGATCGATGAATCGATAAGAGGGACGTAAGCTGAATAAATGCGCCGTTTTGTTTTTCGCATCCATATCGTATTCGCGCAACGGCGCCACGTTGTCCAAAATGTAATAACCACGGCCATAGGTGCCCACTACTAAATCATCGAACCGTTCTTGAATTTCCAGCCAGTAGACGGGTGCCGGGGGTAAGTTGTTCCGAAAGCGCATCCAACTGCCACCATCGTCGTGACTTATATACAGGCCATTATCGACCCCTAAATATAACATCCCCTCTCTTTTGGGGTCTTCTTTGATGACGTGGGCAAAACTATGAACCGATTTGGGAACGGTGGCACTGATCAGTTTCCAAGTTTGTCCGTAATCTTCGGTTTTATAAACATAAGGATCAAAATCCCCCATTTGGTGCAAATCTGCGGTAATATATGCGGTCCCTATTTTATAACGCGATACTTCAATATTGGCAATGGTTCCCCACTTGGGTAAATCTGGGATGTTCTCTGTCACATTGGTCCAGTTCAGACCTCCATCTTTAGTCAGCTGCACTTGTCCGTCATTGCTGCCCGTCCAAATGAGTCCGGGTTCCAATTTCGATTCCACGATACTGAACAGCACCGCCCCATCAAATGTCATTAGATTGTCAATGGCAATGCCACCAGAATTTTGTTGATGTGTTTTGTCGTTCAAGGTGAGATCCGGACTGATCACCTGCCAGCTTTGGCCATCATCATCACTTTTATGTACGTATTGACTACCCGCATAAACACGGTGTTCAGTATGTGGGGAAAAGGCTAAGGGAAAATTCCAATGCCATCGGTATTTCAATTGACCGGGTTCCCAGCCGTACCCGGCCTCTGGCCAAACACGAACATCACGAACATGGCCTGTCTTCGCGTCATACCGTTGTAGCCCACCGTCATAGCAGCCAGACCAAACAATATCGTTGTCAAAGGGGTCTGGTTGGGCAAAACCGCTTTCACAGCCACCCACGCCTTTCCATAATCCTAAGGGAATATAGCCTTGACGGCTATTGCTGGGTCCTTTATAGGAGTAGCCATCCTGTCTATTCCCGTAAACATTGTAAGGAATTTGATCATCTACGGAAACATGATACATTTGTGCGATAGGCAATACAATGCGTTGAAAGGTCTTGCCGTGGTTCATGCTGATGCTGGCACCCCCGTCATGGGCGACCATTAAACGATCGGCATTGGTGGGGTCTATCCAGATATCATGATTATCACCTCCTGCACTGTAACCACCGTTTATGGTTTTTCCACCATCCTTTGAAATACTGAATTTAACGCTGGCAAAATAAAGTTCATTGGGGTCTGAGGTTGATACCGCCATACGGGTGTAGTAGGACGCTCGTTCCGCAATATCATGATCGCGGGTCTGAAGAGCCCAAGTATCCCCAAAGTCTTCGGAACGATAGAGGGCCGGACTATCGATTTCAAATAGGGCATATACAATATTGGGTTCGGATGGAGCAATGGCTACGGCCGTTTTACCAACGGGATTTTCAGCACCTCCTGGCAATCCTTTTTTGGAAAGAGGTTCCCAAGTTTCACCTCCATCGCTCGTACGGTAGACACCTCCGCCAGGCCCACCGCTATTCAACCCCCAATTATTGATATGGATGGACCACATGCCCACTAACAGTCGGTCTGGATTTTTAGGGTCGATGGCCAGTTCTGCAGCGCCGGTATTTTCATCCACGAAAAAGATACGTTTCCATGATTTACCACCATCCACGGTTTTATAAACTCCACGTTCTTGTTGCGGACCATAGGTATGCCCTAATGCGGCCGCATAAACAATATCCGGGTTGGTAGGATGTACGATAACACGACCGATGCGCCCTGTTTTTTCAAGGCCCATGTTTTTCCATGTCTTTCCACCATCTTCAGATTTGTAGATGCCGTCACCCATGGCGTGGGCCGGTCTAATCACAAAAGTTTCCCCGGTACCTACCCAAACAATATCCGGATTGGTAGGAGTAATGGCCAAAGACCCAATGGAAGAGACGTCTTGATTATCAAAAATAGGGTTCCATGTAATTCCTGCATCCGTAGTTTTCCAAAGTCCGCCTGAAGCTGCACCGATATAGGTGATCATTGGGTCTCCCGGAACTCCTGCCATGGCGATGGTACGATTGCCTTCAGGACCGATAAATCGAAATTTGAGGTTTTCAAAAACCGTAGGATCCGTTTGGGCAAAGATTGAAAAGAAGGCTAAAAGAAAAAATGAAGTTAAAAAAGGCCTGTTTCTCATGGTAATTGGTTTATGATGTACAAGTTACCTATTTGTTGGTTAAAATGGTTTTAAGGGTTGCTATACTTGTTATAATTATGTGCCTTAATATTTAAGAAAGCAGCAGCTATTCCTTAATTTTATGGCAAAATCATAATTAATGAAATACGAACAGATTCCCAATTCCTTATTCATAAAGAACCGTAAAAAATTCATGGAGCGTATGCGCCCCAAAAGTATTGCGATTTTCAACTCCAACGATATTTATCCTATAGGCGCAGATAGTGTCATGCCATTTGAGCAACACCGCGATATTTTTTACTTATCCGGTGCGGATCAGGAAGAGACCATTTTGCTGCTATTCCCTGATGCGATGGATAAAAAACACCGAGAAATCCTATTCGTAAGAGAGACGAATGACCATATTGCCGTTTGGGAAGGAGCTAAGCTGACTAAGGAAAAAGCGACCGAGGTTTCAGGCATTCAAACCATTTATTGGTTGAAGGAATTTGATAAGGTATTTTTCGACCTAATGACAGAGGCGGAAACCATCTACTTTAATACCAACGAGCATTACCGTCAAGCGGTAGAAACCCAGACCCGTGAGGATCGCTTTATCCAAAAATGCAAACAGGAATATCCGGCACATCAAATCGCAAAAAGCAATCCTATTCTTCAGGAAATAAGAGGTATTAAGGAGCCGGAAGAACTGGAGTTGATGCAAATGGCCTGTAACATTACGGAGAAAGGCTTCCGCAGATTGCTAGGATTTGTGAAACCAGAGGTGATGGAATATGAAATTGAGGCCGAACTCTTGCACGAGTTTGTGAGCAACCGTTCCAAAGGATTTGCCTATCCACCCATTATTGCATCAGGAGCTAATGCCAATGTATTGCACTATCTAGAGAATAATAGACCTTGTAAGGATGGCGATATGATTTTGTTGGATACGGCAGCGGAATATGCCAACTATTCCAGTGATTTGACCCGAACCATTCCGGTAAACGGAACCTTCACCAAACGCCAAAAGGAAGTATATAATGCCGTATTACGCGTAAAGGACGAAGCGACAAAATTGTTAGTTCCAGGTACACTATGGGCAGAATACCATAAGGAATGTGGTAAGCTAATGACCTCGGAATTATTAGGACTTGGCTTGTTGGACAAAGCCGATGTTCAAAACGAGAATCCGGATTGGCCCGCCTATAAAAAATACTTTATGCATGGCACCAGTCACCACATTGGATTGAATACGCACGATTATGGAGCGTTAAAAACACCAATGAAAGCGAATATGGTCTTTACCGTAGAACCAGGTATTTATATTCCTGCCGAGAATATGGGCGTTCGTTTAGAGGATGATGTGGTCATTCAAGAAAAAGGGGAACCTTTTAATTTAATGGGGAACATTCCTATTAAAGCGGATGAAATCGAGGATTTGATGAACCAATAAATAATATGCATCATGAAGTTAGTATCATGGAACGTCAATGGCATAAGGGCTGCCGTTAAAAAGGATTTTGAAAATGTAGTTTCTGATTTTGATGCCGATGTATTCTGTGTTCAAGAAACAAAGGCGCAAGATGACCAAGTGAGCGAAGCGCTAAAGAATTTGGAGAACTATCACCTCTTTTCCAATAGTGCGGAAAAGAAAGGCTATTCAGGAACTGGCGTTTTAGTGAAAGACAAACCCATAGATTTCACAAAAGACATGGGCGTCATTGAGCATGATACTGAAGGGCGTATTGTCCATACGGAACTGGAGCATTTTCATTTGGTAAATGTTTATGTGCCTAATAGTGGTAACGGCTTAAAACGATTGGAGTATCGATCAGTTTGGGATAAAGATTTCACTAGTTATTTATCGGAATTACAAAAGAGCAAACCGTTAATCATTACTGGCGATTTTAACGTGGCCCATACCGAAAACGATTTGGCCAATCCCAAAAGTAATTACAACAAAACTTCTGGATTTACACAAGTAGAGATTGATGGTTTTGAACATATGCTAAAGGAGTTGGACTTGGTAGATAGCTTTAGGGAACTGCATCCTGATACTTTTGATAAATATTCCTTTTGGAGCATGCGAGGTGGAGCAAGATCAAGAAACGTTGGATGGCGTATCGATTATTTTTTGGTCAGTACATCTATTTGGTCCAAGGTAAAGTCAGCTGAAATTCATGATCAAATTATGGGGAGCGACCATTGCCCTATAAGTCTTACTATCGAATTTTAAATCATAAAAAACGGCCCCATGTTCTGGGGCCGTTTCATCAAATTGGGGGTGTGGGGGGAACTCTTTAATATTACATTCCTGGTAATACCACGGTATCCACAACGTGAATTACGCCGTTAGACTGATTTACATCGGCGATAGTTACCGTAGAAATGTTGCCGGCAGCATCTTTCAATTGTACTTTTTTGCCTTTTAACATAGCAGTTAGTTTACCACCGTTAACCGTAGTCAATTCTGCTTTTCCCATTCCGTCTTTAATCATTTTAACCAAATCCATGGAGCTCACTTTTCCTGCCACTACATGGTAAGTAAGTACTGCTTGCAATTTTTCTTTGTTTTCAGGCTTCAATAAAGTTTCAACGGTACCTTTAGGTAATTTGTCAAAAGCTTTATTTGTAGGGGCGAAAACGGTAAACGGACCTTCACCTTGCAGAGTTTCTACAAGTCCGGCGGCAGTTACGGCTGCAACCAATGTGGTATGGTCTTTAGAGTTGACTGCATTTTCAACGATGTTTTTGTTAGGATACATTTCTGCGCCACCCACCATTTTGGTTTGCATCATCATTTTTTCTTTTTTCATCTTCTTCATGGAACCATCTTGAGCGAAAGCAATTGCGCCAAGTCCAAGTGTGAATGCCAATGTTACTACGGTAATAGATTTTGAAATTTTCATCTTTATTTTAGTTTTTATGTATACCCTATCTACGCTTCTTTTTTGGAAAGGTTTGGTTTTGGGAATATTTTGTGAAATGGAAAGATGATGAGAAATCAATTTGAAAAGGATAAAGTCGTAACAAGAATCGTTGGTCTCACAGCTATCCGTGAAACGGAATTATTTAACAATAATTAGTAGCAAATAACTATTTTGAAAAGCGAAGAAAGGCGTTGCTCAAAATAAACACGACCAAAGCAGGTAATACCCAACCTAAACTATATTCCTGTAAAGGAATCCAAGAGAACGTTTCTGGTTTTGGGGCCAAGGATGGAATGCTATTTAAAAAGTCGGGAATGCTAAAAATAACGGTAGCTATGGTCACTGCACGAAAAACAAAAGCAGACCCCCATTTATCCGGAACTACATTCAGTAGAATTAGGATGATGGTAATCGGATAGATAAACATCAAAGAGGGTACGGCCACTGCAATGATATACCCTACATTGAACTGTCCTATAAGGACACCGGTGACACAACAGATAACGGCCGTAATAACATAGGCCAATTGCGATTCTTTACAAATGGATTTCATAAAATCTGAGGTACCGGTTACGACCCCAACGGCAGTGGTAAAACAGGCTAGTGCCACCAAAACACTCAAGAATAGATTGCCCACATTACCTAAGCTCTGTTTGGCCAAACCAGAAAGTAAGTCGGTCCTGGTAGTATCTGCATCAAAAACAGAATGTACCAAAGCTCCTGAAAGAATAAGGCCCATATAAATAAGGAACAAGGCCAAGCCGGCAATCCAACCCGCTTTACGAACAAGCGATTTTTTTTCTTGATACGGAGCTTCCTTATATTTTAAATTCACCGAAATAACAAGCACGCCCCCAACGACTACGGCTGCAATGGCATCAAAGGTTTGGTAGCCTTCTAAAATACCATCCGTAAACGGACTTTTAAATACCGTTGTGCCAAAATCGAACGGAAATGAAAAGAGGGTGATGCCGACCATCAGAATCAAAATAAAAATGATTCCTGGGGTTAGTAATTTCCCCAAAATATCCAAAATTTTGGAACGGTTCATCGTGAATAAAAACACCAGACTAAAATAAATACTACTCGTCCACCACGGAGAAATATCCCATAAGGGTGCAATTGCAATTTCATGGGTAACAGATGCTGTTCTGGGTCCGGGTAGGGCCACTGCAATGGCATAAATCAGAATTGCATAAATAAGGCCAAAAGCGGGAGATACTTTTTTTCCAAAATCCAACAATGTGCCTTGTAATTTGGCATATGCTAAAATTCCCAAAAGGGGTATAAGAACTGCGGAAAGGCAGAAACCTATGGTGACGACAAGCCATTGACTGCCAGAATTAAATCCCAACAACGGAGGTAGAATTAGATTGCCGGCCCCAAAAAAAAGGGAAAAGAGCGCAAAGGCGGTCACCAAAATTTCTTTCTTCTTAAACATGCCTACAAAATAAGGGAAAGATTAGAATCTATTAGGTATAAAGACCTGTTTCATTTTACAAGACCGCAAAAAAAAGTAGGTTGACAACAGAATGGGTTACTCTCACAACAATTAGTGGTAGAGTCTATTCATTTACAGTACTTTAGAAATGGAAAGTTAATGCAAGTTAATTTCCCAACAATTACAACCAAAAAAATATTTATCGATTTCCCCAAATCGGAACCTTTCAAAAACCTACAACATGAAAAAATTATTCTGCAACATTTTTGGACATCACTACTCCGTATCAAAAAAAGTAACCTCCCACATTAAGGAGTACAAGTGTATTCATTGTCAAAAACAAGTAACTACAGATGTTAGTGGAAACCTTTCCAGTTTAACACCAGAGTTACAGGACATCAACAGAACTTTAGAGCATATTTACCAGAGAAGGCATAGTACCGCTAGACAAGTAGCACAAGTAGCCTAAAACTACCTTTCTATTTAGGTAAATGAATTCCAACCCTGCGCGGTCAACGGAATCTTCGTATTATTCCTGGAAATCAAGAAAGCACCTTCATCTTTACCCGTGGTATGCCCCACAACGGTCAGGTTAGGATTGCCCTTTATTTTCGGGAATTCTTTTTGGTCTATGGTGAACAATAATTCATAATCCTCACCACCGCTCAAGGCCACCAAGGTACTATCCATCTTAAATTCCTCACAGGCCGAAATAACCGTGGGGTCTAATGGAATTTTATCCTCGTACAAATCAATGCCCAAACCGCTACTTTTACTTAGGTGAAGAATTTCTGATGAGAGTCCGTCACTAATGTCGATCATTGAAGTAGGATGTACCCCCAGTTTTTTCAATAGTTCAATGATATCTTTTCGAGCTTCGGGTTTTAATTGTCGTTCTACGATATAAGAATAAGGTTCTAAATCGGGTTGACTATTTGGGTTTACCTTAAACACTTCCTTTTCACGTTCCAATACCTGAAGGCCCATGTAGGCGCCGCCTAAATCGCCGGAAACGACCAACAAATCGCCTGGTTTGGCACCTGATCGGTACGCAATATTCTCTTCATCGGCTTGGCCTATAGCGGTCACACTAATTAAAAGTCCCGTTTTGGAAGAGGTGGTATCCCCACCCACTAAATCCACCTTGTAAGTTTTGCACGCCATGGCAATACCGGCATACAATTCTTCCAAAGCTTCCAACGGAAAACGATTGGAAACGGCAATCGAAACCGTTACTTGCGTAGCGGTTGCGTTCATCGCATATATATCCGATAAATTAACCATGACCGACTTATACCCCAAATGTTTTAAGGGCATGTAGCTGAGGTCGAAGTGAACGCCCTCAATTAATAAATCTGTACTGATGACCGTTTTCTTGTTCTTAAAATCGAGCACAGTGGCATCATCCCCAATTCCTTTTAAGGTCGATTTTTGTTCGATTTTAAAATCTTTGGTCAAGTGATCTATAAGTCCGAATTCTCCTAATTTTTCAAGGGAGGTCCTTTCTTGGTTCTTGTCTTCTAGCATGGTGCAAAAATAAGGAGTTAATACAAGAGTATCGGCATAAAAAAACCGGAGCTTTATGACTCCGGTTTTGATTCCTTATGAATTGATTCATTTTTTGGTTTATCCTAAGGAGTATCCGTCCCGGTAGGTGCGTTTCACATATTTATTCGCAGGTTCAAAATTCGTAATCTTCATATTGGCTGCATCCCACTGTAAACGTTTTCTTCCATAATATTGCTTGCCACCGCCCCAGAAGCCTTGGTTTTCAACCGTAGGATCCACTTCGAAATACGATTTTAAGGCCAAATTACCAATGAGAATACTTTCCGTAAATGGTCCGGCATAGTCAAAGGAGGAACTGGTCTCCGCGTTGCCATAACCTGCCATACATGCATTTACCCATTGTAAGTAATGACCTTCTGGTACGCGTGCAATAGTTTCTTCCACTTCAAATTGTTCGTTTAGGCTTAATGGAAGTAGCCTTGGATTGGCCCCATAACAATCAGCCATTAATTTTCCTTTGGTTCCTATGAATAGAACACCACCATCCCAGTTGCCTAAGGCTTCATCATCGCCTAATTCTTCAGGTCGTTCCGGTAATAAGCCACCATCCATCCAAGAAACTTTAATGGTTCCTTTTCCATCAGTACGAGGATAACTTAAATGAATCTTACTGGAGTTAGGAAAACTTTTAGGATAGTCCTTGTATTGGAAGTTTCCGCTAAAAGAATCGGAAACACTACATTCTACGGAGCTAGGGTAAAGAATGGGTAAAATTCTGTAGACCGGATCCATAATATGGCAGGCCATATCTCCTAAAGCACCTGTGCCAAAATCTGACCAGCCCCTCCAATCAAAAGGTAAGTAGGCATCATTGTAATCTCGCATTTCTGCCGTTCCTAACCATAAGTTCCAATCTAGGCCTTTAGGTACTCTGTCTTTTTTAGTAGGTGTTTGTAATGCTTGTGGCCAGATCGCTCTATTCGTCCAACATTTCACGGTATGCACATCTCCGATGATACCGGTGTCATAAATCTCCTTCATTTTACGAACTCCATCGCCAGAGCCCCCTTGGTTTCCCATTTGGGTGACCACTTTAAATTCCTTAGCGGCCTCGGTCAACATTCTAGCTTCCCAGATATCATGGGTCAATGGTTTTTGAACATAAACATGTTTTCCCATGGCCATTGCTTGGTAAGCTGCTACAGCATGGTTGTGATCTGGAGTAGATACCGATACGGCATCAATGTTTTTTCCTTCTTTATCTAGCATTTCACGAAAATCGCTGTAATAACTAGCTTTAGGAAAAGCTTCCCTAGAAGCAATGGCTTGCCGGTCATCTACATCACATAAGGAAACGATGTTCACATTAGGGCTTTCGGCAAACGAGGCGATATCGCTTTGGCCTTTACCACCAGCACCTATACCCGCAATGTTTAGCATATCACTAGGGGCAATGAATCCTGTACCGCCAAGAACATGTCTTGGAACGATCATAAATCCGGCAGCTGCCATTCCCGTATTTTTCATGAATTTTCTACGGGTGTTTTTTAAATCTTTCTTTTTGTTGGACATAAGAAGTAATTGTTTTGATTTAAGTTGATTTGAAACTAAAATTAATGGAATTATTTGAATTGGATAGTGGCGGTGCGTTAATACTAAGTAAACATGGGCTTATTTAGTATCTTTATGTTTTAATGAAAGGTTGTTTTATGAATCGATTATTCCTGTTTTCTTCGTTGTTTTTAATTCTTTCCTGCTCCTCCAATGATGATGGTATTGCTGGGGTAGATGATGAACAGGAGGATGTGGAAACCCCTAATCCTATTGAAGAACAGACCCTTTTTACACCCTGTGAAAATGGAATGGCAGGTATCTATCCTTGCAATGGGTATGACCTTTTGGCCAATATCTCCCTTAATAATTTCAGCGCACAAGAGGCCAATGATATCTGGGGATGGACGGATACTTCTACAGGAAAGGAATATGCCTTAATGGGAGTGGATGATGGGACGGTATTTATAGATATTTCGGATACTGAAAACTTATTGTACTTAGGTAAACTCCCAACCGCAACCGTTGCGAGTGCCTGGAGAGATGTCAAGGTGCTTGGTGATTTTGCCTATATCGTATCCGAAGCCCGTAATCATGGGGTTCAAGTTTTTGATTTGACCCAATTACGTGATACTTCCAATATTCCAAAAATTTTTAGTGCAGATGGTAGGTATACTGGCCTAGGTAATGCCCATAATATCGTAATCAATGAAAGCTCTGGATTTGCCTATCCCGTAGGAACCGCGGTTGATGATGCCTTTAACGGTGGGGTACATTTTCTGGATTTAGCAAATCCTTTGTTGCCCGCTTTGGCCGGAGGTTGGGGAGATAATGGATATACCCATGACGCACAGGTAATCACTTACAATGGTCCGGATTCGGAATATATTGGCTCTGAAATTTTTGTTGGTGCCAATGAAGACCGTGTTGTTGTCGTTGATATTTCGAATAAACAAGCGCCGGTAGAACTCGCCACCTTGCCCTATCCTAATGTGGAGTATACGCATCAAGGGTGGTTTACAGAAGACCATCGTTATTTTATTTTAGGGGATGAGTTGGATGAAGCCCGATTGGGTTTTCGTACCCGGACACTTATTTTTGATATGACCGATTTAAATAATCCCGTACTGCACGACACCTACTTAGGGCCAACCAGTGCCATTGACCATAATGGCTATGTAAAAGGGGATGAGTTTTTCTTGTCCAATTACACAGCTGGTTTACGAGTTTTGGATATTTCTGGCATAGCGGAGAGGAACATTTCTGAAAAGGCTTTTTTTGATACATATCCCTTAGATGATAATACGAAATTTGCCGGAGTTTGGAGTGTATATCCCTATTTTGAAAGCGGTAAAATAATCATCAGTGATATCAATAACGGGTTTTTTGTAATTCAAAAATCGAATTGAAAATGCGTAAACTTATTGTATTCTTTTTTGTTTGTTGTCTGATTTCTTGTGCCAAAGAGGAAGCTTTCATCAATTTTGAAGGGCTTAGCACGAATTTCAAAGGAGAGTTGGAATGGGCGCGAAGTTATGGAGGTAGTGGTGCAGAAACAGCGCAAGCCATTGTAAAAACCATGGATGGAGGCTATGCCGTTCTGGGTTCTACAAACAGTATTGATGGAGATGTTTTAGGAAAAGAGTTAGAAGAGAACGACTATTGGCTTTTAAAATTTGATGCCGATGGAAATTTACAGTGGAACAAAACCTACGGAGGCAGTAAAGAAGATTTAGGGCAGAGTTTAAAGCAAACCTTGGACGGTGGTTATATTTTAACAGGCTATTCCATGAGTGATGATGGTGACACTTCTGTAAATAAAGGATTTCATGATAATTGGATTGTAAAGCTAAGCCCCAACGGAGAATTGGAATGGCAGAGTAGTTATGGCTTTTCTGGTCATGACCATTCCTATGATATCTTACAAACCTTGGATGGCGGATATTTCTTTACCGGATTTTTAGATATTACATCTGCCCGTGCCGATGGTAATACGGAAAAAGGGAATGGCTTGACCAGACATGGAGTAGGTGAGTTTTGGGGAACAAAAATTGATGAAGAAGGGAGTGTGCAATGGCGGGGTTATTTTGGCGGAAGTAATAATGACAGGGCCCACGCCGTAGTTCAAACGGACGATGGCGGTTTTGTTATGGCAGGTTTCACGGAAAGTGATGATTATGACATCAGCAACACGAATGGTAGCTATGATTTTTGGTTGGTTAAGATTGACGAATATGGGAATTTGATATGGGAGCGAGCTTTTGGCGGCACAGGGATTGAGATTGCTTATGATATAGCGAAAACGAATGATGGGGGTTTTGTGGTAGTCGGGAATACCTTTAGCGATGATGGGGATATTTCAAAAAATCATGGCGAATCTGATATTTGGATGATAAAAGTGGATGCAGAAGGAAATATGGAATGGGAAAAAACCTATGGTGGTAGTCAATTTGATTTGGCCCAAGCCGTAATTCAAAGTACGGATGGTGGGTTTTATATTACAGGGAATGCTAAAAGTTTGGATGAAGATGCCGCTATAAACTCAGGGGAAAACGACATTTGGGTTATTAAAACTACAAGTTCCGGTAATCTAGTCTGGCAACAATCCTTTGGAGGTGGCGGACTCGATTTTGCGTTTGACCTGGTTGAAAATACAGATGGTAGTATTCTCATAGTTGGCGAGTCTTCAAGTAACGAATTTTTAAAGCTTTCATCAAAAGGAAAATCAGACCTGATCATGTTTAAAATCAAGTAAGCATTCCTCCCATTCATCCATAGGATTTATTGATTTGAACATACGTTATAATAATGTAAGGTTATATGGAAAAAACCTACTTATACCGTATCTTTGTAAACTATTTAGATTAAATCTAGTTAATTATGATTCAAGTATCAGAAACAGCCAAAAAGAAAGTCGTCAGCCTTATGACTGAGGAAGGTTTTGATGCGTCTACGGATTATGTGCGGGTAGGAGTGAAAAGTGGAGGTTGTAGCGGATTGTCCTATGAATTAAACTTTGACAGTAAAAAAGATGAAACCGATAAGGTTTTTGAGGATAATGACGTACGTATCATTGTAGATAAAAAAAGCTTTTTGTATTTAGTGGGTACCGTACTGGAATATTCTGGCGGACTTAATGGAAAAGGATTTGTCTTTAATAACCCCAACGCTCAGCGTACCTGCGGTTGTGGAGAGAGTTTTTCCCTTTAAATTGTTGATTGCTAATTGTAAATTGACGTATTAAAAATAATATGGCATACACAGAAGAAGAATTAAAAAAAGAACTGGAAACCAAAGAGTATGAATATGGTTTCTACACGGATATAGAATCGGACACCTTTCCTAATGGTTTGAGCGAAGAAATCGTGATTGCCATTTCCAAGAAAAAGGAGGAGCCGGAGTGGATGACACTTTGGCGATTAGAAGCCTTTAAGTATTGGAAAGAAATGGTGGAGCCAGAATGGGCAAATGTTCATTATAAAAAACCAGATTTTCAGGCTATTTCCTATTATTCTGCTCCTAAGAAAGCGGACCCCAACAAAACTTTGGAAGATGTAGATCCAGAGTTGTTGGAAATGTATAAGAAACTTGGCATTTCTGTTGACGAACAAAAGAAGCTTCAGAACGTTGCGGTGGATATTGTGATGGACTCCGTTTCTGTTGCCACTACGTTTAAAAAGACCTTGGCCGAAAAGGGAATCATTTTTTGTTCCATTTCCGAAGCCATCAAGGAACATCCAGAATTGGTGAAGAAGTATTTAGGTACTGTTGTTCCTAAAAGAGACAATTTTTACGCAGCATTGAACTCCGCCGTATTTTCGGATGGTAGTTTCTGCTATATTCCAAAAGGCGTTCGTTGCCCCATGGAATTGTCTACTTATTTCAGGATCAATCAAGCAGGTACCGGTCAATTTGAACGCACGTTGCTCATTGCTGACGAAGGTAGTTATGTGAGTTACTTGGAAGGCTGTACGGCTCCGTCAAGAGACGAAAACCAATTGCATGCCGCAGTGGTCGAATTAATTGCGCTAGATGATGCCGAAATAAAATATTCAACAGTTCAAAACTGGTTTCCTGGTGGAAAAGACGGTAAAGGTGGGGTGTATAATTTTGTAACCAAAAGAGCTTTATGTGAGAAAAACGCTAAAGTATCTTGGACACAAGTCGAAACGGGTTCGGCCGTTACTTGGAAATATCCATCCTGTATCTTGAAAGGTGATAATTCCATCGGGGAATTTTATTCTATCGCCGTGACCAACAATTATCAGCAAGCGGATACGGGCACTAAAATGATACATATTGGAAAGAATACCAGAAGTACCATTATTTCAAAAGGCATTTCCGCTGGTAAATCACAGAACAGTTATAGAGGCTTGGTCCAGATTAATAGTAGGGCAGATAATGCACGTAACTTCTCTCAATGTGATTCACTTTTGATGGGTAACGAGTGCGGTGCACATACCTTTCCTTACATAGAGGCAAAAAACAAATCGGCTCAAATAGAGCATGAGGCTACCACTAGTAAAATTGGGGAAGACCAAATATTTTACTGTAACCAACGTGGAATCGATACGGAAAAAGCAATTGCTTTGATTGTAAACGGATTCAGTAAGGAAGTATTGAATAAACTACCGATGGAGTTTGCCGTAGAGGCTCAAAAACTATTGGAAATTAGTTTAGAAGGTTCGGTCGGATAAAAAACTATGAAAACAAAAATGAGAATTACACCAATGAAAAAAATTACAGCAATACTTTTAGTATTATTAACCTTTTCTTGTAAAGAAGCTAAAAAGGAGACCAAAGAAGAAATGGTCGTTGAAGAACCGGCTAAACCAGAGATTAAATTATATGCTTTTGATGGGGGAACGGTGATGGCCAATAACCTTAATCTTTTTGCACAGGGAGACACGTATAAAGGAGAAAGTAAAGAATTGAGCGATGCCTTTTTTGTGATACAACACCCTAAAGGTATTTTGTTGTGGGATACCGGTTTACCAGAAATGTTGGTAGGTAACGACCCGTATACGACACCAGATGGTGGCTTCACTATTTCAAGAAAAGATAGCACCTTGCAACAATTGAAATCCATTGGTATGGATTCGTCCGATGTAGATATTATCGCTTTTTCACATATCCATTTTGATCATACGGGTGGTGCAAATCATTTTGCGAATGCCAAATGGTTGGTACAACAGACTGAAGTTGATTTTATCAACAGCGACGACATGAAAGGAAACAGTTTTTATGCTCCTGATTCTTTCTCAAAGCTAGAGAACAAACAAATCTTGGAAGGCGATTATGATGTTTTTGGCGATGGTACGGTCGTTATAAAATACTTTCCAGGACACACTGCAGGTCATCAAACTTTGTTTTTAGATTTACCAAACGAAGGTCCTACGATGTTATCTGGAGATATTTATCACTTCGAAAAAAATAGGGAAGATGCAATTGTACCTCAGTTCAATTACGATATTCCAGAAAGTGAGGCTAGTATCAAAGCTTTTGAAGCCTTTGTAAAGGAGAAGAGCGCTAAAGTTTATATTCAACACGATAAAGGGAATTTTGAGGCCATGCCTAAATCCCCAAAATATTTAAATTAAGAAATATGCTTAAAATAAATAACCTACATGCAAGTGTAGAAGGAAAGGAGATATTAAAAGGAATCAATCTTGAAGTTAAAGCTGGGGAGGTACATGCCATTATGGGACCAAACGGTTCTGGTAAAAGTACCTTGGCGTCTGTAATCGCAGGTAAAGAGGAGTTTGAAGTAACTCAGGGCTCTATAGAATTATATGGAGAGGATTTGGAAGAAGTTTCCCCAGAGGAAAGAGCGCACAAAGGAGTTTTTCTTTCCTTTCAATATCCAATAGAGATTCCAGGAGTTTCCGTAACTAACTTTATGAAAACCGCCATTAATGAATCACGTAAAGCCCAAGGTTTGGAAGATATGCCAGCTAAGGACATGTTGAAATTGATTCGTGAGAAATCTGAAATGTTGGAGATTGACCGTAAGTTTTTATCCAGGTCCTTGAACGAAGGTTTTTCTGGAGGTGAGAAAAAACGTAACGAGATTTTTCAAATGGCAATGCTAGAGCCAAAGGTTGCTATTTTGGATGAGACCGATTCCGGTTTGGACATTGATGCTCTTCGAATCGTGGCCAGCGGTGTAAATAAGCTAAAAAGCAAGGATAATGCCGTTATCTTGATTACACACTACCAACGTTTGTTGGAATACATAGTACCCGATTTTGTACATGTATTGCATAATGGTAAAATCGTAAAATCTGGTGGTAAGGAGCTCGCTCTTGAACTGGAAGAAAAAGGTTACGATTGGTTGAAGCAGGAAACTGCGGTTTAAAATAGTAGTCCGTACAAAGTAGTTAGTACAAAGCGCTCACTACTCAATACTTATTACTAAATACTATAAAACATGGATTTAAAAGATAAATTAATCTCTTCTTTTATGGCGTTTGAGAACAACGTGGATGTGGAGCATCCAGTGCACGATGTTCGTATGGCCGCCATAAAGAATTTTGAAGAAAAAGGATTTCCTTCCAAGAAAGAGGAAGCTTGGAAATATACATCGCTCAATAGTTTACAGAAAATTGATTTTAGCATATTCCCTAAACAGGAGAATACTTTGGAATACAAGGATGTGAAGCGCTATTTCCTTCATGAAATCGATTCGTATAAAATTGTTTTTATTGATGGTATTTATAGTTCCTACCTGTCCGAAACTACGCATGACGGTGTCGATATCTGTTTAATGAGCTCGGCGTTGACCAAGCCCATGTACAAGCAGGTGATTGATGTATACTTTAACAAAATAGCATCCAAAGATGAGTCATTGACTTCTCTTAATACAGCGTTTAGTAGAGAGGGAGCCTATATCTACATCCCTAAGAACAAAATGCCTAAAAAACCTATCGAAATTTTACATTTCGCTACAGGTAATGAGGCTTCCTTGATGTTACAACCAAGGAATTTGGTCATTGTTGAGGAAAATGCAGAAGTACAGATTATTGAACGTCACCAAAGTTTGACTACCAATGAGGTGCTAACGAATGAGGTTACTGAAATTTTTGCAGCAAAAAGTGCTATTGTAGATTATTATAAAATACAGAACGATGCACCTACGGCTTCTTTGATAGACAACACCTATATTGATCAGAAGGATAAAAGCGTGGTTAAGGTACATACCTTTTCATTTGGAGGAAAGCTCACACGGAATAACATGAACTTTTATCAGAATGGAGAATACATTGATTCTACGATGAAGGGTGTCACGATTTTGGGGGAGAAGCAACATGTTGACCACCACACGTTAGTACATCATATTCAACCCAATTGTGAAAGCCACCAAGATTATAAAGGAATTTATGGAGATAGTGCTACTGGTGTTTTTAATGGGAAGATTATCGTAGACAAAATCGCCCAAAAAACGAACGCATTTCAGCAGAACAATAACATTCTGATTAGCGATAAGGCCAGTATCAATACAAAACCACAGTTGGAGATTTTTGCCGATGATGTCAAATGTTCCCATGGTTGTACCATTGGTCAGTTGGATGAAGAAGCTTTATTCTATCTGCAATCGCGTGGAATTCCTAAAAAGGAAGCTAGGGCCTTATTAATGTATGCATTTGCAAATAATGTTTTGTCTTCCGTTCGTATACCCGAGTTAAAGACAAGAATTAATAAATTGATAGCAAAGAAACTAGGGGTCAATCTTGGGTTTGACTTGTAGTCTTAACGATTTTTGAAATATAAAAACGGTTGGTTAAGACACTCTTAACCAACCGTTCTGTTTTGTCCTTATTGAAACTGTAAGTTTCCATCAAAAACCACAAAGTCCTTACCCTATAAATTTGTATATCGGGTATCTTTGTTTAGAAGA
>CAWJFH010000004.1:0-124860 GCA_963842105.1 uncultured Flavobacteriaceae bacterium | reverse complement strand
CTCCAGAAATTTGAAATGCATCCAAAGAAACGGACATCGTTTCTAAAATTAAGCTGACCAATAACGATAAAAAACAGCAAAATCATAAAAGCAATCACAGATGCCCTTATTGCTATTTTACGCTTATGGATTTTATCAAACTCTTTGGTAGCTTCCAAATAAACGGGTACGGATCCAATAGGATCTATAACGGCAATCAGGAAGAAGATAGAGGTTATCAGTTCAATCATAATTTATTGTATTCTTTTTGCCTGTGTGGTGAAGGATAGACCTTGTTGGCCAACGGTAGAATTCATAATGCCTTCAAATAATGGTTCTGGGCAATTGGCTGGTATTTTCCATTCAATGATAAAGTTGGAACCGGTACCACCTTCCTCATCTATTTCATCAATAATAATTTCTGCAGTCTCCATAGGGGCCAAATAGATAGGATGATTAAAGTAGGTACGTAGGGATGTCCCATGGGTGTCAAAATACTCTGCTTTTAAAAGATAAATGGTATCCTTATCACTGGTATTGCGTAAGCTCGCCATAGCGGTAAGGTTATGCGTCTTATGCTCAGAACTACTGTAAATTTGGGAATAAATGGACAGATAGGACTTTCCATATTCCAATGAATCTTTTTGCTGTAAAGAGACTTTTCTTTTGGACCAGTTTTCTGGATTTACAGAGCTCATTTCTGTTTTTTCAGCACAACTGACTTATCAATAGGGAGAAGAGGAGCAAAAGAACACAGTTTTTCATGTAAGGTGGTTTAAGAAATATAGTCGGTCTCAAAATTACAGTATTCCTCTTCGGTTCCTAAAAACGAATTCTATTTTTAGCATAGAATTAGGGAAATTTGCTTATACAAGTATTAAATGATTACTTTTTTAATTTCGTATTCCTCTAATAGTGCATCATTACGTAACCTAAGGAAAACTTGTGCCGTGGTGAGCACATCCAATTCACAATAGGTAATAATACGGTCTAAGTCATTTTCTTTATAATAGACCTCTCTTACCATACTACCATCTATATCTTCTTTAGGAGAAGGAATGCCCAAAACGTGGGCCATAAGTTTCAGAGATGTATAATGTTTGTAATCCCCAAATTTCCATAATTCCATGGTATCCAAATGAGGAACTTCCCATGGCTTTTTCCCAAATAAATCCAATTTATAGGGTAAGGATATACCATGTATAATCATTCTACGGGCTATGTATGGAAAATCGAACTCTTTACCATTGTGCGCACAAAGTACATTTTTTGGGTTGCTAAAATGACTATTTAGCAATTGTTTAAATTCGAGTAATAGTTTTGATTCTTCACCTTGAAATGTGGTGAGTCTAAAACTTCTATTTTCGCCTTTGAAGGTAAAATATCCAACGGATATACAAATAATTTTTCCAAACTCCGCCCAAATACCTGCACGTTCATAGAATTCTTCAGCGCTAATCTCATCCTTACGTTGGTACTGTGATTTATGCTCCCACAACGCCTTGCGTGGCCGCATCCAATTGGTCGAACGATTCTTTTTCTGGAACGGTTTCTATGTCCAGAAACAAGATGAAGGTCTAAAGGTATTTTTTCAAGCATAGATTGGTGATTGACTTTCCACTATTAAAATACTATTTTTTCTTTAAACACGGATAGGCTAAAGTTCAACAACGTTTATTCTAGAAATTAGAAATGAGAAGTGAGAAGTGAGAAGTGAGAAGTGAGAAATGAGGTGAATTTTTTCCGGTACTTCAGGTTGTGGCTCTAAAACCTGCAAAATTGTTTAATTAATTATAAGGGGTAGATGCCCAAACGATATTTAGAAAATCCGTTAAAATAAAGATTGCTGTTTAAACGGGCTTTCATGTTCCAGTAGCCATTTTTTACGATGTAACCCTCCTGCATATCCGGTTAGAGCACCATCACTGCCAATCACCCTATGGCAGGGAATAACAATCCATAGGGGATTTTTGCCATTTGCAGCCGCTACCGCTCTAATAGCTTTGATATCGCCTAGCGTTTTTGATAATTCTAGATAGGAAACAGTCTTTCCAAAAGGAATATCTTGTAAGGCTTGCCAGACCCTTTTTTGAAATTCGGTACCTTCCGGATTCAAATCCAATTGAAATTCTTTTCGGCTACCCTCAAAATATTCTTTCAATTGATAAGCCGCATCTTCCAAACATTCAGGAATGATATCTGTAATTTTTTCTTGCTCGTTTAAAACTGTAATGGTAGCTAAGCCATTTTCATCACCTATTATTTTAGTGACTCCTAAAGGTGATTTGATAAAGGCCTCCTCCAACTTATTTCTTATTTTCTTCTGGTTTTTCGGAAGATTCCGAATCTTCCGAATCGTCTGATTTAATCTTTTCCTTTTGCTTCTCGATTACTCCTGAAGCTTGTGCCCTGGACTCCCAGTTTTTACGGGCCAAAACCTGTAAATCTGCAATGCTATCGCTCTCGTCCATGATTTCAAGCCCAAGTAGCGTCTCTATTACATCTTCCATGGTCACTAACCCACTAACGGAACCATATTCATCAACGACAAGAGCAACAGCCTCCCGTTTTTCAATCAAAATTTCAAATAAGGTAGGAATCGGGGTACTTCTACGGGTCATTAAAATTTCACGTTTAATTTCCGATAGGGGAATAGCACCATTTTGGTTGATCATCTCTTCTAGAACCCGATCTTTTAAGACGAACCCGGTGATGTTATCAGATTTGTCTTGATATACTGGAATTCTAGAAAACCGTAGTTTGGGATTATCGGAGAAAAAGTCGGCAATCGATTTATCTTCAGAGGCGATTTTCATTACCGCCCTTGGTGTCATAATATCCTTCACCAGAATTTCATCAAATCGCAATAAGTTTTTAATGATGGTGGATTCGGATTTTTCAAAAACACCTTCCTCGTGGGCCATATCCGTCATAGCATGAAAGTCCTCACGACTTAACACACTTCCATGATGCTTGCCGCCACCTACGAGTTTAGTGAATAAGCGTAATAGCCATAGAAGTCCCGTATACTTTAAAGCAATAACCATAATATTTAAGGTCTTGGCAGCAAAGTTGGAAAGCTGTTTCCAATAGGTTGCACCAATCGTTTTAGGAATGATCTCAGAAGCCACCAAAATCAGAATGGTCATGAGAGTTGAAACCACACCAACCATAATATCCTCTGTAAATTCAATTCCAAAAATGGAATGGGTTTCATTACCGTAAAGCTCGGCATAGGCCACTTTGGCCTGAACACCAACCAAAATAGCACCAACGGTGTGGGCGATGGTATTGATGGTAAGAATGGCGATTAAGTGGCTGATCAACGTCTTTCTTTAAATGCTTCAAGTGTTTTTGCATAAGATTTGCCTTCTTTTATCTTTACGTTTATAAAAGTTGGGGTAATACTCAGTAATACAGCCTCTAGTATGGAACAGAGAAAGGAGAAAAAGATGGAGATAAAGGCATAAAATATCAGTAAACCCATAATAGTTGTTTAAAGACCGAAGATATTAATATTATCCCTAAGGTTTTAACTATTTCACGCTTTCAAGTGCCTTATAAAAAACTTGTTGGATAGCGCCCCTAATGTTTAGTTCGTAAAGATTGCGATTTTCTCTGGTAGGATAGACCCTGTTGGATAGAAATATATAGACCAAATCATTCTCTGGGTCTGCCCAAACAAACGTTCCGGTAAAGCCACTGTGACCAAAACTTTGTGGACTTGCTTCAGGGGCAGGATAGGCATCAGCCAATTCAAAACTCGCATTATCTAAATAGGGTTTATCAAACCCTAAACCGCGTCTATTTTCATTTTCTGGAAATTGTACGCGGGTGAATTCCTTCATTGTTTTTTCTGAGATATATCTTTTGCCATCGTAAATACCGAATTGCATATACATCTGCATTATTTTGGCCAAATCCTGTGCGGTCCCAAATAGTCCAGCGTTTCCTGAAATACCTCCTAGTAGCGATGCATTCTCATCGTGTACCCAACCTTTGGTTAACGTATGTCTAAAAAGAGTGTCAACTTCCGTAGGTACAATTTTATTCGGGAAGTTCTTCGTACTGGGCAAGAAGCCAAACGTATCCATACCCAATGGTTCATAAAAATTCTCCTGTACATATTCTCGGTACGGTACTCCAGTAAGTTGATTTATCAATTCCGGAAAAATTAGAAAACTTAAGCCGGAATAGAGTATAGGTTTTATCTTCCGATACTTCAGAACGATTAATCATTCGGTACATTTTTCGATTGAACCTATTTTTTACATAGATACCCTCAAATGCTTCATTAGCAAATCGTTTGTTAGCTTTTGTTCTTAAAAAACGATGTTTAAACCGACCGTTATTTTTAAGAGTTTCGTTTAAAAATACGATGTAGGGTTTTAAGCCTGCTTGATGCGCTAGAATTTCCCGTAAGGTCAAATCTCTCTTGTCCTTTCTTCTTTTCCAAGGTTTCCAATAGGTGCTAAAGGGTTTGTCCAAATCCAGTTTACCTTCATCAACTAATTTCATAAGCGCAGGTAACGGACCTAAAATTTTGGTGACCGATGCCAAATCGTAAATGTCATTTAAAGCTACTGGTTGAAACTATCGTAGGTGTGAAAGCCATAGGCCTCATGAAAAATGATATTCCCATCTTTTGCAATGAGTACCTGTGCTCCAGGAAACGATTGGTTTTTTATACCATTTGTTATGATGCTATCTATTTGATTGTTAATTGATAATGAATCTAAGTGATAGGTGGATAACGAAGATGCTTGTAATCTTGAACCTGCTGGAATCAATACCTCATGAGGTACATTTTCCTGTCCAAAAAGAGAACTGATTAAAAAACCAAAAAGTATAAAAAGTAATTTACGCATCAAAAATTTATATTTACTGTCAACTTGACAACTGTCAAAGACTAGCTCATTAATTTAACCGCATCTTTTGCGAAATAACTTGCAATGATATTGGCGCCTGCTCTTTTAATGGCAATTAATTGTTCCATCATCACGGCATCGTGGTCTAACCATCCTCTTTCTGCGGCTGCTTTTACCATAGCGTATTCACCGGATACTTGATACACCGCAACCGGCACATCCACTTCATTTTTAATTTCGCGAACAATATCCAGATAACAAAGACCTGGCTTTACCATGACGATATCTGCGCCTTCTTCGATATCCATTTGGGTTTCCTTGATGGCTTCAAAACGGTTGGCGGAGTCCATTTGGTAGCTTCTTTTGTCTTTTGGTACATTTTTGAGATCAACCGGCGCAGAATCTAAAGCGTCTCTAAAAGGACCGTAAAAGGCACTGGCGTATTTGGCACTATAGGCCATAATACCTGTATTAATATAGCCTTCGTCTTCCAATGCTTCACGAATGCTTAAAATACGACCGTCCATCATATCGCTAGGTGCTACAAAATCCGCTCCTGCTTTTGCATGGGACACGCTCATTTCCGTCAAAACCTCTACACTTTCGTCGTTCAGTATTTGTCCATCAGCAACAATTCCGTCATGTCCGTAAGAGGAATAGGGGTCAAGGGCAACATCGGTCATCACTAACATATCCGGACAAGCATTTTTCACCGTTTTAATGGCCAGTTGCATTAAACCGTTTTCATTCAAAGCTTCGGAGCCTTTATTATCTTTTAAATTATTTGGGACTTTTACAAAGAGTAGAACCGCACAAAGTCCCATATTCCAAAGTTCTTTTACCTCTTTTTCCAAGTTGTCCAGACTTAAACGAAAGTAATTGGGCATGGAAGCAATTTCTTCTTTTACACCTTTTCCTTCCACCACAAAAAGTGGTACCAGAAAATCACTAGGTGTTATTATAGTTTCCCTTACCAAATGACGGATGGCTTCTGAACTTCTTAATCTTCTATTTCTTATTAATGGATACATATTCCTGTTTTAAGTTTTTCCTAAATTTCTATTTCCCCAATCAAGTAACAAACGGCGTGTCCGGTAATTTTCACGCGTTTTCCTAAATCTTCACATTGTATTTCACCGCCCCTTTGTGATAATTGTTTGGCCGATAACTTACTTTTCCCCAGTTTTTTGGACCAATAAGGGGTTAAGGTTGTATGAGCCGATCCTGTGACCGGGTCTTCTGGAATACCACATTGAGGTGCAGAAAAAGCGGGACACAAAATCAGCTTCATTTCCTTTAGATGACACAATGACTCCCCTACAATCTAGCTCATCTAGCAGATGAAAATTAGGATGTATATTTTCTATGATTTCCTGTGATTCGTAAATAAGGAGATAATCCGTTTTACCTTTGTAGGTTTCTAATGGAATTTCACCTATAGCCTTATTTATTTTTTCTTGGGATGCTACCGGGTTTAGGTCATCGGTGGGGAAATCTAAAGTGATACTGCCATCACTATTCTTTTCAACAAGTAATTCTCCACTTCTTGGAGAAATAAACCGAATCGTATTTTCTGTTATATTATGGTGGTTGAACAATACAAATGCAGTCGCCAATGTGGCATGACCACACAGGTCTACTTCCAATTCTGGTGTAAACCAGCGGAGTTCATAGTGGTCTGATTTTTTAACGGCAAAGGCGGTTTCGGCCAAGTTATTTTCTGCGGCAATCTTTTGCATGAGTTCAGCAGAAATCCATGATTCTAGAATACAGACTGCTGCTGGATTACCTCCAAATAGGGTATTTGTAAAAGCATCAATTTGAAAGATTTTCTGTTTCATACGTTCTGAATTAGTCCAATCCAAATTTACGATTTATCTCCTCGGCTTTTTCTATCCATTTTTTTGGTGCATTAAAGCGATACCCAATGTAGAATTCTAAATAACTAATAGAATCATCCAATACTAGATTGTCCGATGATCTACTGGTTAATAGTTGTGTGTTTATATTGATACCACTAAAGAAAGCTTCTGAATTGTACCCTCCGGATAGCCTAAATATAAGTTGGCCAAGACCGTTCAGTGTGGTTTTACCACCTGAATTGGTAACGTCAAACCCTAAACCTGCAGTAGAACCTGCAGATACTATAAAATTCTCATCAAATATCCAGTTGTAATAATACCCTGGTCCTACCGCTAGATTAAAGGAATGCTCCGTAAGGTTTCCTACATCAGGATCATCAAGCTGAAATTTTGTAAAATAATATGTTACTCTTGGGATAAAACTGCCAGCACTCTTTTTTTGCCATTCATTTTGAAATCCGATGGCTCTAAAGGAAAAATCTTCATTAAAAATATAGCTTGTGCTTCCCCCAATTTTGGTCGTCGTTAAATCTTCAACGGGTAATGTGAAATCTTGATTTCTTACGAAAAAGCCTTTTTGTTTATAAAAGTCTACGGTCTGCATGACGTGGTCAAAGAACATTCTAAAGTTCAAGGTGATTAATTTAGAATCATCATTATCCTTATTTTCTGCAAGGAAGTTGGGGGCATAACCAATATCCAGCCCAATGGACCTAAATTGAACAGAAAGTCCCAAATAACTTTTATCATTCGGTATAAATTCCACTAGTTCCCTGGTTTCCTTGTCCCTTAACTTAAAACTATTGGAGGTGGTCTGTAAACCTAATCTAAAGGTCAACTTATCTGGAAAGGTCTGGATATAGGGTGAATCTTGAGAATAAAGAGTACCCCATAAAAGGCAAAGGATAAAAAAGGGCAAAACATGTTTTATGCCCATTCCTTAGGCTGCTTTAAAATATTCAACAATCGCTCTTCTTCACTTCCTTCCGTTGGATGATGGTCATAACGCCATTGCACATGTGGCGGCAGACTCATTAGAATACTTTCAATGCGCCCGTTGGTGCGTAAACCGAATAAAGTTCCTTTGTCATGTACGAGATTGAATTCTACATACCTACCACGTCTAACTTCTTGCCAATCCCGTTGCTCTTTAGTGTATGCAAGGTCTTTTCTTTTTAAAACAATTGGTATATAACTATCTATAAAACTATTTCCTACTTCAGTAACAAAATTATACCAAGCCTGCATATCCATTTCTGGAAGTGCTTTGCAATAATCGAAAAAGAGTCCGCCAATTCCTCTGGCTTCTTCTCTATGGGCATTCCAAAAATATTCGTCACAACGGCGTTTGTAAGTTTCGTAAAAATCCGGATTATGTTGGTCACAAGCCCTTTTACAAACGGTATGAAAATGACTGGCATCTTCGTCAAATAGATAATACGGGGTTAAATCTTGACCACCGCCAAACCATTGGTCAACGATTTCACCATTCGTGTCATACATTTCAAAATAACGCCAATTGGCATGAACGGTAGGCACCATCGGATTTTTAGGATGTAGCACTAAACTGAGTCCGCACGCAAAGAAATTCGCATCCTTAACTCCAAAATAGGTTTTCATACTGTCTGGAAGTTCACCGTGAACCCCAGAAATATTAACACCGCCTTTTTCAAAAACGGATCCATTTTCAATAACACGGGTACGGCCACCACCGCCTTCAGGACGGTCCCAAATATCTTCTCTAAATTTTGCGGTACCGTCCACTTCTTCTAAAGCTTTGGTGATGGTATTCTGTAATTCTTGTATGTAACTGTAAAATTTATCCTTCATCTTCAAGTACGTATAGCTCCATATCTAATGGGGCTTCGTTAGGGGGTTTGTGTTCTTCTTTTAAGGTTTCTTTCCAAAGATAACCACATTTTTGGGCAACTTTGATACTTGGTAAATTGGATTCATGAACGATGATTCTCAATTGCCTTAAGCCAAGCTCATTTAAAGCCCAATTTGAAATTCGATTGATACTCTTGGTAGTAATCCCTTTGTTTTTATAGGGATATCCAATGCAATAGGCGATTTCAGCTTCCCGTTTAGTTGGGTTAATTTCTTTAACATAGACTAAGCCAATTATCTTTCTTTCTTCCTTTTCTTTAAGAGTGAATACATATTCCTTCCCTGAAGCGAAATCCGCTAATTTTTCCAGAACAAATAAATTGGAAAGTTCAGGATTTAGATTAGCCGCTACAGTAATGGGAAAATAGCGTTTGAGGTAATCTGCATTCGCCGATACAAAATCACATAATCGCCATCCGTCCCGTTCAGAAATGGGTTGTATTTGAAATTGGTCAAAAGCGAAAGTCGTCATTTTTATGCCGAATTAAAGGGCTAGATCCACCTCAGACAGATTGGAATCGTTTTTTTGTTTTTTGTACCAGATCGCCAATCCAAAAGTCAAAACTCCTAATCGTCCTATAAACATTAAAAGTATCAACACCGTTTTACCAAAAGTATCCAAATTACCCGTAATACCAGTACTAAGACCAACAGTTCCCAATGCCGAAGCGACTTCAAAAAGGATGTTTTCAAATTTAAAGTCATTGGTGTAGCTTACCAAAAGTGTTCCCAAGACCAATAATAATGTGTAAAAAATAAAGGTGGAAATAGCAATTTGTAATCTTGCATCGGGAATTCTTTTTCGTAAAAAGGTAACCGTCTTTTTTCCTTGGAGACCGCTTTTCATGATCGCCAAAACTGCTGTAAGGGTCGTAATTTTTATACCGCCGGCGGTACCAGAAGGAGAGGCACCTACATACATTAAGAAAATAGTGATTAAAATAATGGCTTGTGAGAACATGCCAATATCCACGGTATTAAAACCAACGGTTGTCATTGCGCTCATCGCTTGAAAAAAGGAGGCCATAAATCGTTCTTTTCCATCTAGAAGCGAGAGCGTAGGTTCTGTGAAATAAAGTAAGGTGGTTCCTAAAGTGAGTAAAATTAAAAATCCGTAAAAGATAATTTTCGTGGTAAAGCTTAGCTGATGGGCTTTTAATTTTATCAATAGATAAAAATCGGTGACCACAATGAATCCTAATGAACCAGCAATGGCCAAAATGCTCGTGGTCGTATTGATGAGGCCGTTATCCACATAGGGTGCAAAACCGTTTGGGTCTAAGCTAAATCCAGCCGTACAAAATGCACTAACGCTATGAAAAATAGCGGACCATAGGGCATCCCAAAAAGCAAATCCTTCACCTTTAAATGCTATAAAGAATAAAAGTACGCCAATGGTCTCCATAACGACGGTAAATAGTAACGACGGATTTCAAAAAATCCCTGATGTGTAATGTTTTTGGTAACGTAAATTCCGTTTGAAGAATTTTTTGATGCCAGTGCGTTATTTTTCTGGTGGTGGATAGAATGATAAAGGTGGTGAACGTCAAATAACCTATTCCTCCTAATTGAAACAAGATCATGATGACCAACTGTCCAAAAAAGTTGTACGAGGCTACCAAGGGCACGGTAAGCAAACCTGTGGTGGATACTGCAGAAGCAGCAGTGAAAAGGTTGTCTATAAAACCAATCGGTTTGTTTTGTAAAAAAGGCAGGCATAAGATTAAAAATCCTGCAGAGATATAGGTTAAAAAACCATAGAATAAAGTTTGTTGTGGGGTAAGCCCTAATTTAAACTTCTTATATTTTTTTCGTGCCTTCTTATCTAAACGCATGGTCATTCCATTTTATATTCCTTTACAGCGTCTATAAACGCTTTTGCATTTTCAACGGGTACATTGGGCAGAATTCCATGGCCCAAGTTTACCACATAGCTATCCTTACCAAATTCATTGATCATTTGGTGTACCATTTTTTTGATTTCAGATGGGGGGGATAACAATCTTGCTGGGTCAAAATTACCTTGTAATGTAATTTTTCCGCCGCTTAGGTAACGTGCATTTCTAGCCGAACACGTCCAGTCTACACCCAATGCGGATGCTCCGGATTTTGCCATATCACCTAAAGCGAACCAACATCCTTTACCAAATACGATAACTGGTGCTTCATCTTTCAATGCATCTATAATCTGTTGAATGTATTGCCAAGAGAATTCTTTGTAATCTGTAGGGGAGAGCATTCCTCCCCAAGAATCGAATACCTGAACGGCATCTACTCCAGCGGCTACTTTTGCCTTAAGATAAGCAATGGTAGTATCCGTAATTTTTTGTAAAAGCTCATGAGCCACTACGGGTTGGGTAAAGCACAATTCTTTGGCCTTGTCAAACGTCTTACTTCCTTGACCTTGTACGCAATAACATAAAATGGTCCAAGGAGAACCAGCAAAACCGATTAACGGAACTTCATCGTTCAATTTTTCTTTTGTGGCTTTTATCGCTTCCATCACATACCCTAGGGTTTCATGAACATCGGGTACGATGACGCTATCCAAATCTTTTTGTGAACGTATTGGATGTGGTAAATAAGGACCAAAATTAGGTTTCATTTCCACCTCAATATTCATCGCTTGGGGAATAACCAAAATATCACTGAATAAAATGGCAGCATCCATTCCATATCTACGAATGGGTTGTACCGTAATTTCAGAAGCTAATTCCGGAGTTTGGCAACGGGTGAAAAAATCATATTTTTCTTTGATGGCCATAAATTCGGGTAAATATCTACCCGCTTGGCGCATCATCCAAACTGGAGGTCTCTCTACGGTTTCGCCTTTTAGGGCTTTTAGGAATAAGTCGTTTTTCATCTTTGGCAATTAGCCTTTAGCCATTGGCTATTAGCTATTTTTAATTTTACTAATTAAACTATTCATCATTTTCGCCTCTTTATTTAGCAATTCAATGATTGATTTTATATCTGCATGATCTAAAAATTGTAATTCTTGCGAAATGATCAGTTGTGTTTCAACTTCAAAAAGAGAACCTAAAGCAATTTCTAAAAACCTTTTAAATTCAATTTCACTATTTCTACTACATCCTTCAGCTATATTTGAAGGAATTGAGACTGCTGCTCTCGTAATCTGACTTTTAAGTCCGTATTTTTCTTCCTTAGGAAACTTATCGGTTAGGTGATAAACATGTTTCACTATGCTTATACCATTTTTCCAAATTTCAAGTTTTCTGAAGTCTCGCATTTCAAAAAGCTAAATGCTAATGGCTAAAAGCCAAAAGCTATTTCTTATAATCCTCGTTTACCAAATCGATTACACTTTCCACCGTTGGTATTTTGGCAACTTTAACTTCCTTAAAATGTTCTCTTGCCGCCTTGGCCGTGGTTTCGCCAATACAATAGGCAATTTTGTCAGCGGAATTTTCCTGTAGGTAACTTTCCACGTTTGACGGACTGTAAAACAAAATCCCTTTTACTTCGTCAGGAATCGTTTTTCCAGATAGTTTTGTTCTATAGGCTTCTATTCCATTGACCGTAATATTATTCTCTTCCAATATGGTAGGTAAATCGTCTAAACTTAAATTCCCGTGAAAATAGGTCACTTCGGTACCTTCCATAAATTCTACCAAATAGTTGGCTAAATCTGTTGCGTTATTTTCAAAGTGAGTTACTTGCCCAAGTTTCTTTCGAATCAATCTGCGTGTCTTTCGACCCACGCAATAAATGTTTTCGAATTTCAGTTCCCCGGAATCTAGGCTGGTTAATACCGCTTCCACAGCATTTTTACTGGTAAAAACCACATTCTTGATTTCCTTTTTAAGGACAATTGGCGAAATACGATTCGGACTAATTTTTATAAAATCATCTGAATCTGCGGTGATGGATAAGTTTAACCGCAGTTGCTGATCCGGAGTCAATTTTTTGGTGGAGAAAATATCAATGGTATTTCCAGCATTGGCCAATTCTGTCATTAATCGCTTACCACCTCTGGCCAAAATACTTTTGGCGCAATCAATCCCTAAATTTTTGTGTTTCCCTAAGGGTGCGGTTAAATTGGCTTCTAGTTTTTTGGTGCCATCAACATTTAACAAAACTCCTTTTAGCGTGACCACATCCTCCTTGTCAATATAGGATAAGGCTCCTATGGGGGCACTACAACCTCCTTCAAGTTCCCTAAGAAATTCACGTTCTAGGGTAACGCAGATATCGGTCTCCTCATGGTTTAGTTGGGCACAAGCTGCACGAATTTCTTCATCCTCTTCCATGGCAACCACCATAATGGCTCCTTGCGCCGGGGCGGGCAGCATCCAGGTCAACCCGATGGTATTTTCCGGTTCCAGACCAATACGTTCTAAACCTGCGGCAGCGAAAATGGCTCCGTTCCATTCGTTGGTGTATAATTTTTCTAGCCTGCTGTTTACATTCCCCCTTAAATCTACGATGGTATGGGTAGGGTAGCGGTTCAACCATTGTGCCTGGCGTCGTAAACTACCTGTGGCGATAACCGCTTCTCTAGAGCCTAAAAATTCCTCGTTGTCATTATAGGCCATGATATCCATGTAATTACCACGTTTAAGTACTGCCGCTTTTACAATACCCTTAGGTAAAGCGGTAGGTACATCTTTCATGGAATGAACAGCAATATCAATAGTGCCATTAAGCATGGCGACATCCAAGGTTTTGGTGAAAATACCGGTAATGCCCAACTCATATAATGGCTTGTCCAAGACTAAATCTCCTGTGGATTTTACTGGAACAAGTTGTACCCTATGTCCTAAAGTTTCTAATTGTTTTTTAACGGTATTGGCCTGCCAAAGTGCAAGTTCACTATCTCGGGTGCCTAGTCTAATTATTTTACTCATTATTGGTCCAATTCTAATTGGAATATTTTTTGGATAAACTCTAAGCTAGACGTAGAATCTACAGAGTCATCCTTTAGGTGATTGGCGAATTGTGTAGTTATTTTTTGAATAATACGATTGGAGATTACGTCTGCCTGATCGGCATTGAAATTGACCGTTTTTTTGGATTGATAGTCCATCTCCTCGTCCTTTATCGTCTTTAGTTTTTTCTTCAAGGCTTTTATGACCGGAGCAAATTTTCGGGTTTCCAGCCATTGGTTAAAATCGTGCATGACCTCCTCGTTGATCGCTTCGGCCTCTGGAATGAATTGCTTTCTTCGCTCCAAGGTTTCATCGGTCATTTGCGATAAGTGGTCCAAATGTATTACGGTCACATTCTCCAAATCGGACACGGCATCATCAACGTTTTTAGGAACAGATAAATCCAATATCAGTAAGGGTTTTTTGGTATAAATCAGTTCTTTGGTAATCGTAGGTTTATTGGCACCGGTGGCAACGACCAACACATCGGCCTTTCTAATTTCGGGCTGAAGGTCTCCGTAATCCTTTACCATAAGATTGAACTTACCGGCAATTTTCTCCGCTTTGCCCTTAGTTCTGTTGATAAGGGTGATATGTGGGTTTTTGGTATGTTTAATTAGATTCTCACAGGTATTCCTCCCAATTTTCCCTGTTCCAAAAAGAAGGATATTCTTTTCAGAAACATTAGGAACATTCTTTAGGATATATTGAACCGATGCAAAAGCGACCGAAGTTGCTCCTGATGAAATTTCGGTTTCGTTCTTAATTCGTTTACTGGCCTGTATAATGTTGTTGCACAGACGCTCAATGAACGGATTGGCAATACCCAATTCCTTAGAACGCTTAAAGCTTTGTTTTAACTGACTGATAATTTCAAAATCACCTAAAATCTGACTATCCAATCCCGTTCCAACCCTGAAGAGATGATTTATAGCCTCCTTATTTTTGTATACATAAGCAACTTCTTGAAAAGCCTCTACGGTGCCATTGGAATGGTCGCATAATAATTTGATGAGCTGAAAAGGATGCTGTGCAAAACCATGGAGTTCTGTGCGGTTACAGGTAGAGGTAGCCAAAAGCCCGTCTATACCTTGTTCCTTCGCGCTGATCAATAATTTATTGACGGCTACATCATCGAGACTGAATTTACCACGAGACTCGGCATCGGCCTTTTTGTAGTTAAGGCCAATGGTATAAAAAGAATTGTGTCGTGATATATGATAGTCCTTCATAAGGAGGCACAAAAATATGGGCATTCTATAAATTAAAATAACGCTAGCGGTACTATAAGTGTCGACTGCAGAATTATTAGACGTATTTCTGTATAATTTGGTTGAATTGCTATAAATTTATACGCTTAACAGAAGAAAAAATCGAATCTATTTAGATGCTTTCTAAATAGATATAAAATATTTGAAGATGATGGAAGTAAAAAATAACGCTCAAGGTTCAATGGATGAGGTCCTGATAGAGGAGGGTTTTTATGTGCTTAAATTTCAAAACGACGAAGATGAAGTGGCATATCCTACACTCGTGAAATCAACAAACGTTTTATCCAATTTCACTTTTGTTTAAAGGGGAAAGGAGTATACTTATTCAATCAAGGTAATTATACCTTGAACGTGACAGAGGAGAATTCACTCCTATTGTTCAATACTCAAGTAGATTTGCCATTGCATTTAGAGCTAGCACCAAATTCTTCGGTAGTTTCCGTGGTGATGACCTTGCGTAAATTCCATTCATTGTTTACTGCGGAGGCAAACTATATTCCATTTTTGAGTGCTGAGAACAAGGAGAAAAAGTATTATGCTCAAGAGCCATTTTCACCTTCCATTGCGGTCATTTTGAGTCAGATCATCAATTATAATTTGCATCCGTCCATCAAATCCTTATATGTAAAAGGTAAAATTTACGAACTCATTGCGCTCTATTTCAATAAAAGCCCCAATGCGGATATTGAGCAATGCCCTTATTTGGCCGATGAGGAAAATGTGAAGAAAATAAAGAAGGCGAAAGAAATCATTTTGGCGAATATGGCAGAGCCACCTACTTTATCAGAATTGGCCAGTGAAATAGGACTTAGCCTAAAGCGATTAAAAGAAGGGTTTAAACAGATTTATGGCGACTCGGTCTATAGTTTTTTATTCGACCATAAGATGGATTATGCCAAAAGACTTTTAGAAACCGGTCAGTATAATGTCAATGAAATTGGGCTAAAGGTGGGATATAGTACTGCAAGTCATTTCATTGCCGCTTTTAAGAAAAAGTACAATACGACCCCTAAGAAATATTTGTTGGCTTTGGCAGGGAACTAGCATGAGGGTTATAATGGCCTCGCCACCATGATGCCTGTATTGCTTTTTATCCCTTTTAAATAATCCGCTAACGGTAATTTGGAGACTTCAACTTCCATAGAACCCGTGGATGCATGCAACAGATGAATGCGACCATCTTTTTCCCGTGTGGCGATACCCGTGTGGGTAACATCGAGTCCATTGATAGAAGTGGCCAATGCGATAATATCTCCGGATTGAATCAGGTGTTCATTTTCAGCAATCTTATCTTGCGCCAAGACACAGATGGCCTGGTTGTTAAGGTAATTTTCAGACGCTTTGATTTTGTCAAAGTTGGATGCATCAGCCAAAAACGGATACAAGTCTCTGTGGGTACTCATGAAATCGATGTCCTTAGTGATTGCTGCTCCCCCAATCTCACCTGTAATATCCTTTACCAAACCTTTTTCGGCATTATTGGCAATCCATTCCGAAAAATAATGTAATCGAGATGCATAACCGTTCAACGCACCGTCCTTATAGCGAATAATCTCCAAGTTCTTGATAAAGGCATCAAAGGTGTCTTCTTGCTGTTTAAGTAGCATTGCGAAGGCCAGTACATTTTCCACGAAGGTGGTACAATCCAAACCGTGTAAATTGACGACTAGTGTTTCTGTATCTCCAATCTCCAAAGTTTTAGCTACATATGGGGTTTTTAAAAAGGTTTTACCAACAGCAACCATCGTATTTCCAAAATCTTGTTGCTTAAGGTCCTTGGTAGCTTCTATTTTTTTCTCGACTGCAACCTTATCCTTCGGGGAACAGGTGATTTGTTGGGCCCAATTAAATATTGGGAATAGTAAAAAAAGAAAAATTTTCAATGGAATTCTAGATTAGTTAAACATTGTAAGCTATCAAATTTATAACGTATCTGACAATCGTAAACAAATATTATTTATTTGACTATCCGAATAGACTCATGGTTGCGGAGTTTATTCGTATTTGGTTGAACAAACGAAGCATCCAAAAATTCTTGATAGGTCAATTCATCTAAATAAAAAGTACTACTACCGTAATTTATATTCTTAATATCCAAATTGGGATAGGAATTTAAAATTTCTTCCGGAATTTCTCCAATTTTATGGTAATCATCTATTCCCTTATATACTGTCCAAACGGTCTGAGAATATTCAACATCCCGGATTCCGGAGCTTGTATTCCAAGAATGATTGTTTTCTACTGTAAAGATTTTGAGAAGGACCATTAAACTGAAAATCAGTAATCGATTCATTCATTATCTCTAAATTCCAACGTTCTAAATTCCCTAAACCAAAATGAGTAGGTGCCTCTCCAAACTTTTTATAGCTATAATAAAATTTATCATTAGAATAATTAAAGGTGGTAATATAGTTTTCGAATCTATTCAAATAACCTACTTCAATCTGGTTAGAGCTTATTTTATCCCTATCGAATGGCAAAATTAAACTAAGAACATATCCATTGCTTTCATTTAGTTGTTGATCCGCTTCGTATCCTAAGACCGATAAAAAATATTCTCCTCCTTCTGGGATACCTAATGAAACAGTATCATCAAAAAACCTCATTTGCGATTGATTAAAAGTAATATTTGTACCATCAGTTAAATTTTCAAGTAACATATATCTTGGAGTGCCTGAAGAATCATAGAGTGAAAATAAATAGTTGTTTTCTTCATATAATGGTATCTCATCAAAGAAAATGTTGTTGATCCATTATTAAAAGTAGTGGACCCTGACAAAAAAGATGGAGTACCGTTCTTGTTGGTTATTTTATAAATAGCAGGTGAAATAAGGTCATTTACATTCATAGTGAATTTTCCAATTTCTTGGCCTCTTTCAGATGAATAATCGCTTATAGTTTCCTTTGTTAGTTCCCATATGGCACTATCCTGAACAAAAGTGTAGGTGTTTAAATTATGATACGTATTTCCGTTATTCTTAAATACCGTTAAAAGCGTTATTTCTTGGGAGTACTTATATTTAAGTTTGGGTTTTTCAAAACTGAAACTTGAATTATTTTCCAGTTTCCTGTAGTTAAGAATCTGCCCGTCGTGATCATGAGCGATAACCCAGCCTTCAAATTCTGATGTAAAGTAATCTTCAGGAATTTTCAAAGTAAAATAAACTTCGTTGGTCAAAACCTCAGGTTCTTCAGTATTTTCATCCGAATCTGGTTCAGTGGTGTCGGGAGAATCTTTGGTACATCCAAATAAAATAAAAAAGACTAGAAATGCTAAAACCGATAATTTCCTCTCATGTAACCCTGATTTATTGACTCGGTAATATAAAGAAGAGGTAGTCAAAAAGAAAGAAAAATCTTATCCCTATTGTAGACGTAGTAAAATTCAACTGTTAATCGTTTCATTTGGTTCTTTCTAACAAAACTCGATTACGGGCAATACTATCCGGATAGTTCTCCTGTAAAAAGGTAATCAGTTTTTCGCGGACCAACACCCGTAAATCCCAAGCTGTTGGGGAATCTTTGGCGCTCATGAGCGCTCGTATTTCTACGCAATTCTGCTTACTTTCAGTGACTTGCAAGACATTTACTTCCTTATCCCATAAATCAGTGCTTTCTAGAATCTTGGTCAATTCTGCCCGAATAGCGTCAAAAGGGACTTTATAATCGGTATATAAAAAAACGGTCCCCAAAATATCAGAAGAGGTTTTGGTCCAGTTTTGAAAGGGCTTGTCAATAAAATAGGGAGTGGGAACGATCAATCTCCGTTTATCCCAAATCTTTACTACCACATAGGTCAAGGTAATTTCTTCAATACGGCCCCATTCCCCTTCAACGATGACCACATCATCCATTTTAATGGGTTGAGCAATGGCGATTTGAATACCGGCCAATATGGTTCCTATCATTTTTTGGGCAGAAAAACCAATGATAATACCAGCAACTCCCGCGGACGCGAAAATACTCACCCCCAATTCCCGTATACCTTCAAAACTCATCAATGCGGCACCGGTAGCCAGAATAATGATCAAAAACATAAAAATACGTTCCAGAATGTTGAATTGGGTGTAGACTTTTCTCGCTTTTAAGTTGTTTTCAGCCCCTACATCATAGTTGCTGACAATGACCTTCTTGGTGATTTTCAATAGATTGAGAAGCAACCAGGTCATGGAAAATATGAAAAGAAGTGTGCTCGCTTTCCTAAACCAGTACGCTTGTTCTTCCAACTGTAAAAGTGTTCGTAATGATTCTGACCGAATTAGAATGGAAAAAAGAATAAAAACGATGGGCCAACTTATTCGTTTAAAGGCACCATCGGGTAAGAGATACTTAGGATCTTTACCATATTTTTTGAAGAAATAGGAAGTCACCCAATAGGCCACCAAAATGGCAAGTATAGAGGCCAAAAATAAATAGAGTGCATTTTTGGGTATGTTTTCAAATATCGGATTCATAAAGTATTCTTTTTTGAACGGGGTCAACATACAAAAAAGGATCAGCACAAAAAATTAAATAGACAGATATTGGTAGCCTTTATAGAAGTATAGAAAAACTATTGTCTAAAATTAAAATATCATCGATTATCAAGTGTTATTTTTGCGAAGGAAAAAAACAATAGCTATGAAAGGAGTTTTATTGGTCAATTTGGGTTCGCCCGATAGTCCTACCCCAAAAGATGTTAAGCCATATTTGGATGAATTTTTGATGGATGAAAGAGTAATCGATGCCCCAAAATGGTTACGTGCCATTTTAGTAAAAGGTATTATTTTACAAACCCGACCAAAGAAATCAGCCAAAGCGTATGCTAAAATCTGGTGGGAAGAAGGTTCTCCGCTCATTGTACTTTCAGAACGTTTTACCAAAAAATTACGCCAACACACTAAAATGCCAGTTGCATTGGGGATGCGTTATGGTACCATGACCATAAAAAATGCGCTTCAGGAGTTAAAAGATAAGGGTGTTGATGAGGTTCTATTAGTGCCATTGTACCCTCATTATGCGATGTCAAGCTATGAAACCGTGGTAGTAAAAGTATTAGAAGAACAACAAAAACACTTTCCAAAAATGGAGGTAACTACCTTACCTGCTTTTTATAAAAATCCCGATTACATTCAGGCTTTATCAGAAACTATAAAGGATGGTTTGAAGGATTTCGATTACGACCATATTCTATTTTCCTATCATGGAATTCCGGAGCGACACATCCGTAAAAGTGACCCCACCCGTTTTCATTGCAAGATAGATGGCACTTGTTGTTCCATAAATTCCGTTGCCCATAATACCTGTTACAGGCATCAAGTATACGATACCACAGAAATGGTAAAAGCGTATTTGGGCTTGCCCGAAGAGCAAGTAAGTACTTCCTTTCAATCTCGTTTGGCCGGTGATCCATGGTTAAAGCCTTATACGGATTATGAGTTTGAGCGTTTGGCTAAGGAGGGGAAAAAACGTTTAGCGGTCATTACACCAGCATTTGTAAGTGACTGTTTAGAGACCTTAGAAGAGATTGCTATGGAAGGTAAGGAGCAGTTTGAGGAAGCTGGCGGGGAGCATTACAAGCATATTTCCTGTATGAACGATAGTGAACATTGGGTCAAAGTAATGGCCAAATGGGCGAACGATTGGGAAGCGACCGGTGAGTTGGCCGTAACCCCAAGTACCTAGAAAGTATTTTTAAACTTAGATAATCACTGCTATGAACATCGAAGAAATTGAATATAAATTAGAACCATTACGAGACCAACTACGAAATCATACGCTTTACCAAGAACTGGATTCTCTTCAGGATATTAAAATATTCATGGAAAACCATGTGTATGCGGTATGGGACTTTATGTCGCTTTTAAAGGCTTTGCAGCAACATCTTACGTGTACCAGTCTTCCTTGGAAACCTTCTAAGAATACCAATACCGCTAGGTTTATCAATGAAATAGTGCTGGAGGAAGAAACGGATAAAAACGAATTGGGAATTTACCGAAGTCATTACGAGATGTATTTGGATGCGATGGATGAAGTTGGGGCAAGCACTCATAAGATTTCCCAACTTTTGGAATCTATAAACGGAATTGAGTCGGTTTCAGTTGAAATCAAAAATTCAAGTTTGAATGAAGCCGTAAAAAACTTTTTGGGCTTTACTTTCGAGACGATTCAAACCAATCACCCGCATAAAATTGCCGCTGCCTTTACCTTTGGTAGGGAGGATTTGATTCCGGATATGTTCCTGAAAATCATAGAACAGGCGGGGGAAGAGAAATACCCTAAATTGGCCTATTACTTGAAAAGGCATATAGAATTGGATGGGGATGATCATGGACCATTATCTTTAAAAATGATTGAAGAACTTTGCGGTCATGATGAATTGAAATGGAAAGAAGTGGCCGACTATTCACAAATAGCCTTGCAGCAACGTATAGCACTTTGGGATTGTATTACAGATCAAATCAAAAACAACACTAAGGTATTGGCTTAGGTACAGCTGCTAAATAGTCATTTAAATTATATAAAAGTCAAAATTAATGGCAAACGTTTCTTCAGAGCAACTAGGCTCGGAACCCATATCAAGTTTGCTCATTAAACAAGCGGTACCCGCCAGTATTGGCATATTGGTAATGTCGCTCAATGTTCTGGTAGACTCCATTTTTGTCGGGAACTGGATAGGCTCCATTGCCATCGCCGCCATAAATGTGGTGCTACCAGTTTCCTTTTTTATTGGGGCTTTAGGTATGGCTATTGGAATTGGGGGTGCGAGTATCATTTCCCGAGCATTAGGGGCTAATGACAAGGAGAAAGCCTTGCGCACCTTTGGCAATCAAATCACTTTTACCATACTTATCACGGTTTTGATGGTCACCCTTGGCTTGACCTTTGTGGATAGTTTGATACCCGCATTTGGAGGTAAAGGTTCCATTTTTGAAATGGCCAAAATCTATTATGTTATTGTACTATACGGGGTGCCGCTTTTGGCCTTGAACATGATGGGAAACTCGGTAATTCGCGCTGAGGGAAAACCTAAATTCGCCATGATTGCCATGATTATTCCGTCGGTCGGGAACTTGGTAATGGATTATTTATTTATTAATGTATTGGATTATGGAATGGAAGGTGCGGCGTGGGCCACGACAATCAGCTATTTCCTTTGTTTTAGTTACATCCTGTACTTTTTTCTTTCTAAAAATTCAGAACTAAAATTGAGTCTTGGTTACTTCGGTATCAATTTTAGCATTCTAAAAGAGATTAGCTCTTTAGGTTTCGTCACCCTTTCCAGACAGGCGGTGGTCAGTATTATTTATTTGCTGATGAACAATATTCTTTTTAATCTGGGAGGGGAAGCCATGGTAGCCGTATATGCTATTGTGGGTAGAATGCTCATGTTTGCCTTGTTCCCCGTTTTTGGGGTTACCCAAGGATTCTTGCCCATTGCCGGATTTAATTATGGCGCGGGAAAATATGACCGGGTAAAGGAATCTATTTACACGGCCATAACCTATGCCGCAATTTTGGCTACCATCGTTTTTGCCGGATTGATGATTTTTCCGGCTGAAATCGCCGGACTTTTCCTTAGCCATAAACCTAATATGACTGAAATGGAATTGGAAACCAACGCGTTCGTGTTGGAGAATACACCAGCTGCAATGCGTTGGGTGTTTGCTGCCACTCCAATTATTGCCTTACAGCTCATTGGTGCGGCCTATTTTCAGGCTATTGGCAAAGCTATTCCTGCATTATTATTGACCTTGTGCCGACAAGGATTCTTTTTTATTCCGCTCATTTTAATTCTCCCCAATTACTTAGGTGAATTAGGGGTTTGGATTTCCTTCCCTATTGCTGATGTGTTGGCCACTATTGTAACAGGATATTACCTAAGAAAGGAGATTAATAGAACATTGGTCTCCAAATAAATCTTCACTCAAAACAAACCTTACGAAACAATTTCCGTAAGTAAGAATAGAAATCAAAACAGAACACTTATGATTTTTATACTTTTCTTACTTATTGCGATTACATCATTGATTTGGATATTTCAGCTTTTTCAATTGATTAAAGATGAAATTTACTATTCTAAATTATTGAAAATGAAAATCCAAAAAAGATTAACTAAAAAGTTTAGGGTTTATTAGACGCACTAGAATGCAATAATTCCATTCCCGTTGAAGATCTTGGCTTAAATCCGCTCCAGTCCTTTTCATTGGAATTTTCCTGAAGGTCTAGAAACTTCTCATAATCCAGATTTTTCAGATGGATACCCAGAAAGGCGGTCACAAAATGCTGGTTGACATTGTTCAGCTTTCGTTGGTCCCAGGAAGGTTCTGCATATCGATAATATTCATCAATAGGTAAACCAGGTGTCAATGCCTCGGCCGGTGGCGGATTGGGCGCAACATTATGGCGTGCATTTTCATAAATAAGCAAATATCGGTCTGCATTGATGGCACCTTCATAAATCGCTTTGATTCCTTTTTCATATCCTGAAATATCGTCTTGACTTCCGGCAACGAAAAAAGTCGGGGTCTTTAAACCCTTTAAACCTTCAGTATCCCATACGCCTCGCTCCATTCCCCACGGGGCAAAGGCAACGATGGCTTTAATGCGGTCATCCGATAATTTCTGATATGCTGCGTTACTTGCTAAGTTCACGGAAATTGCAGTGCTCCCTCCGGTCATTCCTGCAAAAAATCCAGAAAGCACATCACTGTATCCTGCTCCACCAACATTAAGCACACCGTAGCCTCCCATGGAATATCCAACAATAGCTGTGTGATTCGCGTCTACTAATCCCTTTAACATATCGGTGGATTGGTCACTTCCTAATTTTTCCATTTCATCAATTACAAAACGAATGTCCTTTGGCCTATTTAAAAGTGTGCTTTGAAATGCATTGGCATCTTTAAATGTAGAATCGGTATGGTCAATAGCGGCGACAATGTATCCTTTGGAAGCTAGATTTTCAGTAAGATAGGTCATTAGAAAACGAGATCCAACGTAACCGTGTGAAACCACAATCAGCGGGAATTTACCGTCCGTCGTTACCGGTTTCGCATCCCTATAGGCCCTTCCTTCAAAAGTAAAAGGGATTAAGGGTCGCAGTGTATCGTTGGCCGTCCCCATTACTTCATCATAGACAACTGTTTTCGCATTCTGTGTCTGTGTTGCTGGATACCAAACTTCAATGGTGATAGGCCGATCATAGATAGGGTCCTTTCCTTCCTTACTATTCAGTACGTCCACTTGATTTTTATGCAGCAGCTGAACAGTTTTAACGCCTACAGTATAAGTTCCTCTAACGCTTAGCTCTGGAGCATCGGGTAAGGCATCGCCATATAAGAATTCTTGAGACTGTGCCTGTAACTCGGCAAATGCAATTCCGTTGAGAATTACTAAAAGAAAACAGTATTTAAAAAAAGTGAAGTTGAATTTCATAATTTAAAATTGGTGGGTTAAATATAGGAATACTTTAAATGTACTGCAGTTATTTTTCATTTTTGATAAGCAGAATAGATTTTCCGTCATAATTACTTAAACATGACTATTATTTCTAAACTATTCTTGACGCAATCGGTTTAGATAATACTACTATCGATACTACTAATACCAAGGCTTAAAGAATATTTTGTAAATAGTTTATATTTAAGAGATTGACTTTTTTGAAAATAAAATTATCAGCCTATCCGTTTAAAAAATTACATATCCAGAGGTTTAGTTTTCCTTAAGAACGCAGTAAACAACCAAAAAAGGTTTTGGAGCCTAACTACATGTTGTTTAACGATTGCATGTGGTCCAAAAATTCCTACTGAAAATCCGCCCATGGAAGTTGGTGCGGATTTTTCCATTACCGGAGAGGAAGTAGTGCCCAATCGATGGTGGACAGTTTTTGAGGATGAGCAACTTAATGGTTTGATAGATAGTGCATTGCAATCAAATTTTGATTTGGCGGCAACTTGGCAGCAATTTTTAGCCGCTAAGGCTACGGTATCTAGGGAAGCGTCAATTAAATGGCCACAAATAAATGCTACAGCGCAAACGGCGGAAAATTTTCCTGTAAATGATTTTAGAGGTGGAGAAAATACCCAGTTGGGGCTTTCGGCTTCCTATGAGGTAGATTTATGGGGACGCATAAAAACAGGTGTTCAGGCAGAGAAATTTAGGGCGGAGGCCAGTCTTTTTGACTACCGTGCAGCGTCCATATCGATTTCTGCAGAAATCGCTTCTACGTGGTACCAGCTTCAGGCGGCAAAACAGCAATTACAAATAACCGAGGACCAAATTGCTACCAATGAGGATATCATCAAATTGATTCGTTCCCGCTTTGTAGGTGGTCAAATTAGGGCCGTGGATATTTTAAGGCAAGCGCAATTGTTGGAAAGCACTAAAGAACAACAGATTATATTCAGTACCAATGTGAGTGTATTAGAAAATCAACTCGCAGTATTGCTAGGGAGACAACCTCAAGATAGTATTGCTTTCGAAAGTTTAGAACTACCCAGATTACCGGAGCTGCCTGAAACTGGATTACCGTTGGAACTTGTGCGTCGCAGACCAGATTTGCAGCAGTCTTATGCCCTCTTGCTCGCAGCGGATCGCGACATGGCTTCCGCGGTAAGAAACAAATATCCCAGAATTTCCATTAATACCAGAGGACAATTACGGGCGAATAATTTTGCCAACCTATTTGATAATTGGGCCTATTCCATCGCAGGTAATTTATTGGCTCCCTTGTTCTACGGAGGACAACTAAGTGCTGAGGTCAATAGAAACGAAGCTGTTAAGCAGCAAAGAATATTTGAGTACGGGCAGGCCACATTGGTTGCCTTTCAGGAGGTTGAGGATGGTCTTGTTCAAGATGTAATGCAAAAACAGCGATCAGAGAACATTAGACGTCAGTTGGAATTGGCGACAAAAAGTAATAAGCAGTTACGGGTTGAATTTCTAAATGGTTTTAGCCCCTACTTGGATGTCCTAATAGGTTTGGATCAAGAGCAGCAGTTGCGCCGCGATTACGTAGCCGCTCAACTGAGACAAGTTCAAGTACGCATTGGCTTGTATAGAGCTTTGGCAGGAGGCTTCGAAACTGAAAGAACGTTGGAGAATTAAAAAAACGAACAGAATTTTATGAACAATAAAAAAATACTTTGGATTTGCTTGGCTATCATTGGAGGTGGTATACTAGTTACAGCACTTATTTTTTCTACCGAACCCGAAGCGCAACAGGAAGGAGCGAGTCTAGAAACTGCAATGCTTGTTGATGTCACGACCATAAAAAAAGGTACGTTCGAACCTCTTATTGTGGCTACCGGAACGGTGCAACCCGTGGAGGACGTAAATTTGAGTCCGTTGGTTTCGGGCCAAGTGATCCGTAGGGACCCCGCTTTTACACCAGGCGGTTTTGTTAAAAAGAATCAAGTTCTTTTACAGATTGATCCGGCTGATTATCGGAACACTCTAGAACTCCGTAGGAGTGAGTACATGCAATCGCAAACCACCTTGGATACAGAAATGGGACGTCAGGAAATTGCGGTACAAGATTTACAACTTATTACAGACGATTCTCTTTTTGGGGATAATCCACTTTCCGAAGAAGAACGACAATTGGTACTCAGAAAACCGCAGCTAAATGCGGTTAAAGCAAACATAGGCGGGGCAAAAGCGGCTGTAGACCAAGCAGCACTGAATCTTGAAAGAACAACAATCAGGGCGCCCTTCGATGCCCATATATTAAGCCAAAATGTGACCAAGGGCTCCCTAGTTGCCCAAGGTGATATTTTAGGACGTATGGTGGGTACTAAAGAATACTGGGTTGTGGCAACTGTTCCAGTTTCCAAATTGCAGTGGTTGAGTTTTCCGGACAATAATTCGGAAAAAGGAGCCTCCGTACGTGTTGAAAATTCATCGGCGTGGCCCGATGATGCCTATCGGGAAGGCTATCTGGATAGACAGATAGGCGCGCTTGATGGACAAACTAGGTTAGCTAGGGTTCTAATAAAAGTAACCGATCCACTAGCAACAACTTCGGAATTGGAAGGTAAACCCAAATTGATGATCGGCACTTTTGTGGAAGTAAGTATTCAAGCGGATGCTATACCTAATATCGTTCGACTCAATAGGGATTATGTAAGAAGTAATGAGACCGTTTGGGTCATGAAAGATGGGAAATTAGAAATAAGAGAAGTAGAAATTGTACTTACCGATGATACACATGCGTACATACGCAGCGGTCTGGAAGATGAGGAAAAAGTAGTGATTACTGATTTAAGTACCGTTAGTAACGGTATTGGTTTACGCACCGCAGCAGATGCTATGAATCAAGAAATGAAGCAATAAAGAATACAGGCAAGATGGAAAAGAAAGAAAAAGAGAAGACCAGAAGAAAAGAAGGTGCTATTGCCTATATGGCCAGGAATTCCATTGCCACTAATTTATTAATGTTGGTATTGCTTGCTGGGGGTCTATTTACCATGTATACCATACAAAAAGAAGTATTCCCTGAATTTCAGCTGGATTTTGTTGAGGTTTCCGTCGCATACCCAGGTGCTTCCCCCGCAGAGGTGGAACAAGGGGTGTTACAACCCGTGGAGGAGGCTGTACGTGGCGTACAGGGGATCAAAGAAATCGTATCCCAAGCGAATGAGGGGTCTGGACAAATTACTATTGAGTTGGTCGCTGGCTCCGAAAGAATGACTGCGTTTCAAGATATTGATCAGGCTATAAATCGCATCCAGACTTTTCCAGGCGATATTGAGCGTCCTGAAGTACGTTTGCAGTCCCGTCAAAGAGATGTATTACAAATTGGTCTGTATGGCGCTGCCGATATTTGGACATTGCGGCAACTTGCGGAACGCCTTCGTACGATTCTCTTGAACAATCCGGAAATCACGCAGGTAGAACTGGGCAACGTTCCCGATTATGAAACACGAATTGAAATTCCAAGACGTACCCTTCAAAAATACAACCTAACGTTAGGTCAAGTGGCGGATATCATTCGTCAAAGTAGTAGCGATGTGCCCGCTGGGGCCGTACAAACACAAAGCGGAGAAATTTTACTCCGTATGCAGGAGCGCAAGCAATGGGCTAAGGAATACGGTGGTATCACCATTGTATCCTCGGAAGACGGAGCTAAGGTTTCTTTAAGCGATATCGCGACCATAACCGATGGTTTTGAAGAAACTGGATTTCACGGACAATTCAACCAAGAAAATTATGTAGAGCTACGAATTTTCCGAATCGGTGACCAATCCCCACTGAAGATTGCTGATGTCACCAATGGAATTTTAGAGGATTTTCAGCTTCCCCCAGGTATCAAATACCGCACAGACAGCAATCGTGCTGCAGATTATAGGGAACGACTTTCGTTACTTACGGAAAATGGGGTACTTGCCATCGTTATCGTGTTAATTATCTTGACCCTCTTTCTAGAATACCGTTTGGCGTTTTGGGTGATGATGGGGATGACGGTATCCTTTATCGGCGGAATGATTTTATTACCACTTATCGGTATTAGTGTAAACATGATATCCATGTTCGGATTTTTGGTGGTACTCGGTATCGTGGTAGATGACGCTATTGTAGTAGGAGAAAACGTTTATGAATACCGGCAAAAAGGTTTGAGCCCTATGAAAGCGGCCATTGCGGGAACAAAGGATGTTTCAATGCCGGTGGTGTTCAGTATAGTGACTACGATAATCGCTTTCGTTCCGTTGCTGTTTATGCCAGGAGAAACAGGTAAATTTTGGCAGCCGCTCCCCGCCGTCGTTATTGTAATTTTGGGGGTATCTTTACTTGAAGCCCTTTTTATATTACCGTCCCATTTGGCCCATATCAAAAAGACGGAAACGAAGAATAAATGGGTGCTCAAATTAGAAGGATGGCAACGCTCTTTTGCGAATGGCTTCGACCGATTTATAGAAAATCGTTACCGCCCGTTTCTTGACCTTTGTTTGAAATATAGGTACATCACCTTGAGCGCTGCGGTTACACTTTTACTTATCGTTGGTGGATATGGATATAGTGGCCATATGGGAATGATTATGATGCCCGAGGTTGCAGCGGATGAAATTGAAGCGGGGGTACGCCTGCCAGTAGGCACTACCCCTGATCAAGCCGCTAAAGTTGCCTATGCCATCTCTGCATCGACCCAGCGCATGTTTGAGGAACATAATCTTTATGAAGTGGCAGAGGGGATAAAGACCAATGTACGAGGACAGAATTTTATTGATGTCGAAATCGTGATGCTACCCCCGGATCAGAGGGACATTACCGCCGCAGAGGTTATCGCCCTTTGGCGAGATAATATTGGTGATATTGAAGGGGTGGACCAGATTACCTTCGAGGCCGAACGTGGTCCAGGCGGTGCACGCCAGGACATCAGTATTGATTTAAGTCATTCCGATATCGAAGTACTCGAGCGGGCCAGTACCGCTTTTGTGGAACGAATGCAGTCTTTTTCAAATACCCGTGATGTTACCGATAATTACAATAAGGGTAAAATGCAGTACGACTTTAAATTGCTACCGCAGGGACGTAACCTTGGTCTTACCTCCGATGAAGTTGGACGCCAGGTACGAAATGGATTTTTTGGCGCATTGGCTATGCGTCAGTTACGAGGAATGAACGAGATAGAAGTGCGGGTAAAGCTACCTTTGGAAGAACGTAAGGACATTAATAATCTCGAAAAGTTTCTCATTAGAACCCCCAGCGGTGTCCAGGTTCCCTTAATGGACGTTGTGGAAATAGAAGAACGTGAAGCCTTCAGTAGTATAAATCGAAGAGATGGACGTAGAGTGGTAAATGTTGGGATGGACGTAGAACCTGCCAATGCCGTAGGTAGGGTCATTGCTTCGGTACAAGAGGAAACCTTACCACAATTAAGAGCGGATTTTCCAGGAATTACCTGGAGTTTTGAAGGTAGCCGAGCCGATATGCGGGAGAGCACCAATACCTTAAAAGCCGGTTTTTCCATTGCAATGCTGATGATTTATGCGCTACTAGCCATAGCTTTTAGCAGTTATGTGCAGCCTCTAATTGTAATGACAGCTATTCCCTTTGGTATTGTGGGTGCAGTCATAGGTCATATCCTTTTAGGCTATGACTTGTCTTTGGTGAGCTTGATGGGGGTAATTGCGTTGTCTGGGGTGGTCGTTAACGATTCTCTTATTATGATTGATTACGCCAACAAGCGAAGAAAAGAAGGGGACCCTATTTACCAAGCTATTCACGAGGCGGGCTTAAGAAGGTTTCGCCCTATAATTTTAACCACAATGACGACATTTGGAGGATTGGCGCCTATTATTTTAGAAACATCTAGCCAAGCCTTTTATTTAATTCCCATGGCCATTTCCTTAGGATTCGGTATTGTTTTTGCCACGGCCATTATTCTGGTCATTGTACCTTGTTTATATCTAGCTTTAGAAGATGTGCAACGTCTAATCCAAAATAAAAGAACGGTAAAACGTACGCTGGAAACTAGTAACGTATAGCGTAGGATTTTTAGTAACTAAAGAGAGATTGCTGTCCAAGAATAACAATTTGATAAATATGTGAAGGAGTTTGCTTTAAAGATGTCCTATTAACAACAATTATCTAACAATTTGTTTAATTTTAGGCAAGACTAACTTCAAACTACTAAAATGAGAACCTTATTTGCCAAAGCTGGCCTTTTTGGGCTAGTGTTATTGTTTTTACCCCTATCGCTAACTTCTCAGAGAAAAAGCAAATCACAAAACATAACCCCAACATATCCTGAGGAACTGTATTCCAGTTTGGATTACCGATTGATTGGTCCGTTTCGTGGAGGTCGTTCCGCTGCGGTAACCGGTGTGCCAGGAGAACCTAATCTATTTTATTTTGGTGCCACTGGTGGTGGTGTTTGGAAAACTTTGGATGGTGGCCGCACTTGGGACAATATTTCAGATGGTTATTTTGGCGGCAGTATCGGTGCTGTTGAGGTAGCCAAAAGTGACCCTAATGTAATTTACGTTGGTGGTGGTGAACAGACCCTTCGTGGAAATGTTTCCTCTGGATATGGCGTTTGGAAAACCGTTGATGCCGGTAAAACATGGACATCGGCGGGCTTGGAAAAAAGTAGGCATGTACCCAGAATCCGAGTGCATCCAACCGATTACAATACCGTCTATGCTGCCGTTTTAGGCGATATTTATAAGCCTGCCCAAGAACGTGGTATTTATAAAAGTACCGATGGAGGCCAAAACTGGAAGCAGGTGCTTTTCGTGAACAATCAAGCAGGTGCAGTAGATTTAACTTTCGACCCCAATAACCCAAGAATTTTATATGCATCCACTTGGCATGCACAACGTACGCCATATAGTTTAATTAGTGGTGGTGAAGGTTCTGCATTGTGGAAGAGTATGGATAGCGGTGAAACTTGGACTGAAATTTCCAAGAATGAAGGCTTTCCTAAAGATACCTTAGGGATTATAGGTGTGGCCGTTTCTCCAAAAAACTCGGACCGAGTTTGGGCCATTGTGGAGAATAAGGAAAAGGGAGGTTTGTACCGTTCCGAAGATGGAGGAAAAAAATGGGTCTTAATCAATGAGGACCGTAGTTTAAGGCAACGTGCTTGGTACTATACACGAGTTTATGCCGACACCGCAGATGAAGACGTAGTATATGTAATGAATGTAAGCTATCATAAATCGACCGACGGTGGAAAATCCTTCAATTCTTTCAATGCACCCCATGGGGATCATCACGATTTATGGATTTCTCCGGAAGATTCTCAGCGAATGATTATAGGTGATGATGGTGGTGCCCAAATTTCTTATGACGGTGGCGAAACTTGGACAACTTATTATAATCAGCCAACCGCACAGTTTTATCGGGTAACTACGGATAATTCCTTTCCGTACAGAATCTACGTCGCCCAACAGGATAATTCTACATTGCGAATAGATCATCGAAGTGATGAGAATTCGATTAGCGAAAAGAATTGGGAGGAAACAGCTGGTGGTGAATCTGCTTGGATTGCTGTAGACCCTAAAAATGATGATATCGTTTATGGCGGAAGTTATGACGGATTTTTAACCCGTGTTAATCATGATAAAGGAACGGTTAGAGGTATTAATGTATGGCCAGATAATCCTATGGGTGCTGGTGCTGAAGCGATGAAATATCGTTTTCAGTGGAACTTCCCTATTATATTCAGTAGACATGACCCCAAAAAACTCTATACCTTTTCTAACCATGTGCACTTATCCACCAATGAAGGCCAGAGTTGGGAACTATTGAGTGATGACCTGACCCGTAATGACCCAACAAAATTAGGAACAAGTGGAGGGCCCATTACACAGGATAATACCAGTGTGGAATATTACTGTACTATTTTTGCTGCTAACGAAAGTCCTTTGAAAGAAGGATTGCTTTGGGTAGGTAGTGATGATGGATTGATTCATGTTTCAAAAAATGGTGGTGATACTTGGGAAAATGTAACTCCTACCAATATGCCAGAATGGTCCATGGTGAACAGTATTGAGCCTTCCTATTTTGATGAAGGAACTTGTTATGTGGCCGCTACCCGCTATAAGCTGGGCGATTTTCAACCCTATTTGTATAAAACCACCGATTATGGTAAAAGCTGGACAAAAATCACCGACGGAATTCCTGCGGAACATTTTACAAGAGTAGTACGTCAAGACCCAAAGAAGAAAGGTTTGTTGTATGCCGGTACAGAAACCGGAATGTATATTTCTTTTGATGATGGCGCTAAATGGAGTTCATTTCAAATGAACCTACCTATTGTTCCTGTAACCGATTTGGCGGTAAAAGAGGACAATTTAATTGTGGCCACACAAGGACGAAGTCTTTACATTATTGATGACCTAACGGTTTTACATCAATTGGATGAAAACAAAAAGAATGCAAATACGATTCTTTTTAAGCCAAAGGACTCCTATCGTACTAAAGGAAGAGCTAATAAAGAACCTTCAAAAACGGAAGGTCAGAATTTGGACAATGGGGTCATTACACATTTCCTTTTGAAGAATTATATGGAGAAAGATACCATCCAATTAACCTACACCAGTATGACCGGTGATACCTTAGCCAACTATAGTTCTGTTGCCAAGAAAAAGGATAAAAAACTAGAGGTTAAAAAAGGGGGTAATACGTTTGTTTGGGATACCCGAGGTAAAGGTGCCGAAAAGCTGGAAGGCATGATTTTATGGTGGGCCAACCTTGATGGAGCCAAAGCCGTACCTGGGGATTACAAAGTGCATTTGAATGTAAATGGGGATAATAGTTCAGAAACCTTTACCATTTTACCAGACCCAAGAGCGGAAAGTACCGTAGCGGAAATGCAAAAGCAATACGATTTTATTACGGATGTGAATACTACGATTGACAATGCGCATCAGTCCATCAAAAAAATCAGAAATGTAACCGAGCAATTGAATGCCTTTACTGAGCAATATAAAGATGATGAGCGCACCAAAGATTTGGTGGAAAAAGCGAAGACTATGAAGGAAAAATTGGGCGAGGTTGAAAAGGCCTTGTATCAAACACAAAACAGGAGTAATCAAGACCCATTGAATTTCCCTATAAAGCTGACCAATAAATTAGGACATTTAAATAGCTTGGTCTCCATTGATGACTTTCCTCCAACTGACCAGGATATTACCGTGAAAAATGAATTGACGGCTGATATCAACAAAGAACTCAAAATATTTGATGCCGTTATTTCTTCAGAACTAAAGGAATTTAATGCCGCTTTCAATGAGTTGAAATTGAATTATTTATTTATAGAAGAATAATACAAGCAATTTAAATCCCCTCAACTTGAGGGGATTTTTTTAGCTTCAACCAATACCGCAACTAACTCAATCATGAAAAAACAACTACTTTTATTTATTCTGGGGTTATCTGGGACCATCACCTTTGCCCAGAGCGCAAACGACTATTTTAAACCCTTAAAATATCGAAATATCGGTCCGTTCAGGGGTGGCCGTTCCGTAACGGCATCCGGAGTAATAGGTGACCCGACGACCTATTATATGGGCACAACGGGTGGGGGACTTTGGAAAACCGAATCTGCCGGCCAACGTTGGGAAAATATTTCCGATGGATTTTTTGAAATGGGATCTGTAGGTGCGGTTTCTGTATCCGCCATCCAATCCAAATATTATTTATGTAGGGATGGGAGAGCATGCCCCTCGTGGAGTGATGACTTCTTATGGTGATGGCGTTTATAAATCTACGGATGCTGGGAAGACTTGGAAAAAAATGGGTCTTGAAAAGACACAACATATTTCCAGGATTATCATCCACCCTACAAATCCTGATGTGGTTTATGTAGCAGCTCAAGGGGCATTGTTTGAGGGCAATCCAGAACGGGGAATATATAAATCAACTGATGGTGGTCTAACTTGGAAAAACACTCTGTTTGTGAACAACCTTACCGGTGCGGCAGAACTTTCTATGGACGCCAGTTATCCAGAAATTATGTATGCCGCCATGTGGGAGCACCAACGTAAACCCAACAAGGTCATTAGTGGTGGTGTAGGGAGTGGACTTTATAAATCTACGGATGCCGGCGAAACCTGGAAAAAAATCCATGAAGGCTTACCGGAAGAAAAAGGTAAAATGGCAATTGCCGTGAGTCCTGCGAATTCTAATAAAGTGTACGCACTGATTGAGAGTGACTCCAATGCCGATAAAGGAGGTTTGTTCGTTTCCAACGATGCTGGTGAATCGTGGTCTATGGTAAGTGGCGATAACCGTTTGGTACAACGTGCCTGGTACTATATAGAAGTATTTGCAGACCCGAATGATGAGAATACAGTGTATGTGCTGAGCGCGCCCATGTTACGTTCTGAAGACGGCGGTAAAACTTGGGAAAATATAGACGTACCTCATGGTGATACCCATAATTTGTGGATCAATCCTAATAACTCCAAAAATATGGTTTTGGCCGATGATGGTGGTGCCACCATTACTTTTGATTATGGAAAAACATGGTCAAGTCAAGATAATATGCCAACAGCCCAATTCTATAGAATTAGTGTCGATAATTTGTTTCCGTACAATATTTATGCCGGTCAGCAAGACAACACCGCGGTAAGAATCGCTAGCCTTTCTATGGGAAGAGGTAGTATTTCAGAACAGGACTGGACCTATACGGCAGGTGGTGAAAGTGCTTTTTTGGCCTTTGACCCAGATGACCCACGCTATGTGTTGGGAGGTAGTTATTTAGGAACCATAGAGGTGTTAGACATGAAATCCAAAGCATCCACCAATATTATGCCGGCACCCATTCAGTATTTGGGCCGGGAGGCTAGGAATATGAAGTACCTCTATAACTGGAATGCCCCTATTATTGGCTCTAAACATGAGCCTGGTACGTATTATCATGGCGCGCAATTGGTATTGCGTACAAAAGATATGGGTGTTACCTGGGAAGAAATCTCCCCAGACCTCACCAGAAATATGGATGAGAAACAAGGCAATGGTGGCGGTCCCTATACCAATGAAGCTGTAGGTGCGGAGAACTATGGCACCCTAGCTTATATGTTGGAATCCCCACATGAGAAAGGACACATTTGGACCGGAAGTGATGACGGTTTGGTACACCTTACCAAGAACGGAGGAGAAACTTGGGAAAATGTAACCCCTAAAGGATTAGAGGAATGTTTGATTAATGCCATTGAGGTATCGCCCCATGATCCTGCGACCGCATACATTGCAACAACACGTTATAAGTTTAATGACTATACACCAGGTTTTTATAAAACGACAGACTATGGAAAAACGTGGACGGCGATTAATACTGGTATTCCCTATGGAGCCTTTACGAGGGTAATTCGAGAGGATGAATTTAAAAAAGATTTATTATACGCGGGTACAGAAAAAGGAATCTATATCTCCTATAATGGCGGTAAGAATTGGGAATCCTTGCAATTGAACCTTCCGGTGACTCCAATTTTAGATTTAAAAATGAAAAATGGCGATATGATTGTAGCTACTTCCGGTCGTTCGTTTTGGATTTTGGACGATGTGATTTCCTTGGGTCAATATGATTCCTCGAATAAAGGATTGAAACTTCTTGAACCCAAAGACGCCTATAACGGTTCTTGGGGAAGTCCGTTAAGTGGAAATTCAGATACCTTTAAAGGTGGCGATACCTTTGACGGAATCAATCCTGCGAATGGGATGGTGTTGTATTATGAACTACCTAAACTGAAAGACAGTACAGAACTAACACTGGATATTTTGGATTCGAAAGGAAAAATTATCCGAACGATTAGTTCAGAAAAAGACCCTAAATATGTGCCTCATAATGGGGGTGGAGCTCCACCGGCACCTTTGCTTCCCAAAAAAGAAGGTCTAAATCGTTTTGTGTGGGATATGGAATATCCAATCATGCCTAGTGTACCAGGCGTTTATATGGAGGCTGGTTTTGGCGGACATAAAGTTTCACCCGGATCTTATACTTTCAAATTGACCCTGGATGGACAAACCGTATCGACCACAGGTGAAATTTTAGAAGTACCAACCTATGAAACCAAACCTGGTCAATATGAAAAGTATGATGCTTTTATGACCGATGCAGAGCAGAAAGTGACCAATATGCACAATATGATTAACACTTTATATGCAGTTCAGGAGAATTTAAAAGCCGTTTTGAAAAAGGTGACTGACCCCGCCGTTAAGAAAGAAGGGGAAAAATTATTGGCAGATTTGAAAGCATGGGATGAGGACATGGTTCAACGTAAATCTCAGGCTTATGATGATGTTGAGAATTTCCCTAATAAATTTACAGCTGAATACATGTTTTTGATCAATCAAACCAACAGCAGTATTCCTAGAGTTAACCAACCCAACATAGACCGCAAAGCCGAGCTGGATGCAGCAATGGACAGGCCTTAAAGCTAGAGGAGAGCAATTAAAGAATAGTGCTATTCCTGCGTATAACAAAATGTTGTGGGAGACAGGTATAGGTGCATTACGGTTATAAGTTATTCGGTTTGGTTCGAGAGAATTTTTGAACCAACTAAAATATTGTCACTTCGAACGGAGTCCGTTTGAATAGGAAAAAGTGTTTCGATTCCGCTCGACGTGACACTTAACGGATTATTATAAATGCGAATCCAATAAGCAGCATGGTATTCATTAACTTTGAACTTGTTTTTTGAGTTTGAACTTTAATTTTTATGACCGAGTATTATAATTATATAAAATCCCTGCACCTGATTTTTGTAATCACATGGTTCGCAGGGCTTTTTTATATTCCTAGGTTGTTCATTTACCATATCGAGGCACATCAAAAATCATCTCCGGAAAAGGAAATACTTTCCAAGCAGTTGAAACTGATGACGAAACGCCTTTGGTATATTATTACTTGGCCATCGGCCGTTTTGGCTACTTTTTTCGCTGTCTGGTTATTGGTCATTTACCCGGGATGGCTCACGCAGCCATGGATGCATGTGAAGTTGGGGTTTGTAGTGCTACTCATAGCTTACCATCTTAAGAACCATCAGATATTCAAGAAGTTTCAACGAGATGAAATCAATTACACCTCCAACTACATGCGAATTTGGAACGAAGGCGCTACTCTTATTCTTTTTGCCATTGTATTCTTGGTCATCCTAAAAAATGCATTCAATTGGATTTTTGGGGTTGTAGGTATTATCGTGTTGGGAATACTTTTGATGTTAGGCATCAAACTATATAAGCGAATTCGAAATAAAAATCCGGAAGCTTAATACTCCAAGTTTTAGGTTAGAACGTAAGGTCTTTACAAGCTCTTATCTGAATACATAAACCCCAACCTATAACGCTTTAGTAGTTTAAGCTTGATTCTTGAACTTGAATTTTTTTTGGTTCGATATTTGTTAACTTTAGACGAAATAACAAAAGCTTGCTAACAAGAGTATCCTTACGGTCCCGTATATTTTTATCCATGATATTTCTGGTGCTGATTGCATCGGTTTTGATAGCTGGGGTAACGGTTTATCAATACAGGGAACAATCCAAGGATTACCATGAAAATAGAATGGAGCGTAAAGAGGAGCAAATACGCCAGAGCGTCGACCTTGCCATTCAAAAAACCACCTATCCCGTAACCACCGAGAATTTAGACCTCATTTTTAAAAATGAGATTTATGAGATTGCTGTCGTTCAAAATATGAACTTCAACATCTATAGCTTAGATGGCCAATTGATAAAAAGTTCAAGGCCCAAGTTCGCCAATGATTCTATTTCCCTGTGTTTAGACGCTGAGGTGCTGAATAAGTTGGAAATCAGTCCAGACAAACGTTATGTACAAGAAAACGCCTTGGCCGGCGATAAGTATCAAGCCTCGTACACCTATATCGCTGACCAAAAATTCAAGCCTATTGGAATCTTAAACTTGCCCTATTTTGAGGACAATTCCTTTAACGATAATGAACTAAGGGAATTTTTAATTCGTTTATCCGGAGTATATCTTTTAATGCTGTTGATTGCGATTTTGTTCGCCTTCTTTATTTCCAAATACATCACGCGTTCTTTGGAGACGATATCTGATATGATGGAACGTACAGACCTGACCAAACAGAATAAAAAGATATTCATTGAAAATCCGGGGGAGGAGATAGAAAAACTAATATCGGCCTATAACGGAATGATTGATGAATTGGGTCATAGTGCCGCGAAATTGGCGCGAAGCGAACGGGAACAGGCGTGGCGGGAAATGGCGAAACAAGTGGCCCATGAAATTAAGAATCCGCTGACACCCATGCGATTGAGCGTACAGAGTTTTGAACGTAAATTCGACCCCAATGATCCTAACATCCACGAAAAGGTGAAAGAGTATTCGAATACCTTGATTCAGCAGATTGATACGATGAGCAGTATTGCCTCTGCATTTTCCAATTTTGCGGAAATGCCGGCTCAGCAGAACGAAACCTTGAACGTGGTTAAAATCGTGAAGTTGGCTTTGGATATTTTTAATGAAGATTATATTCATTTTATAGCCGATGAGGAGGAAATTATCGCCAAATTAGACCGTACCCAGCTGATACGAGTAGTTACCAATCTGGTCAAGAATGCCATACAGGCAGTACCCGATGTGAAATCACCTCGCGTTTTAGTATCGGTAGCCTCCGATGGGAATATGGTGAAATTATCGGTTGCCGATAATGGCATCGGTATTGAAAAATTTAATGAAGAAAAGATCTTCGAACCCAAATTTACCACCAAGACCAGTGGCATGGGATTGGGATTGGGGATGGTCAAGAATATTGTGGAAACCTATAAGGGAACAATCAAATACACTTCTCAACCGGGTAAGGGAACCGTGTTCTGTGTCAAGTTTCCAAAAGAAAATTAAGAATCAACTACTAATCCGTTAACATCAACAAATGTCATACGCAACGATACAATTACAAAAAGAAGCATCAACCGCAATCGTAACTATTAATAGGCCCAATAAGCTAAATGCCTTGAACAAGGAAACCATTGGGGAGTTAGAAGCTGTTTTTAAAAGTTTACAAAAGGACAAAAAGATTAAGGCTATAATTTTGACCGGTAGTGGTGAAAAGGCTTTCGTCGCAGGAGCCGATATTTCAGAATTTTCGGATTATTCTGTAAAAGAAGGAAAAAAATTGGCGGCCAAAGGACAAAAGAAGTTGTTTGATTTTATTGAAAATCTATCCACACCCGTAATCGCGGCCGTTAATGGTTTTGCGTTAGGTGGTGGTCTAGAGTTGGCCATGGCTTGTCATTTTAGAGTGGCAAGCGATAATGCAAAAATGGGTCTGCCCGAAGTGTCATTAGGGTTGATTCCTGGTTATGGTGGTACCCAACGTTTACCCCAATTAGTAGGTAAGGGTAGGGCTATGGAAATGATTATGACAGCCGGTATGATTACAGCAGAGCAAGCACACTCCTACGGTTTGGTCAATCATGTAACCACCCAAGAAGAATTACTTCCTTTATGCCATAAAATTATCTCCAAGATTACCAATAACTCTTCCATCGCCATTTCGTATGCAATAAAAGCAGTAAATGCTGGTTTTAAGAATACTGTAAATGGTTATGAGCAGGAAATTGAAGCTTTTGGCGCCTGTTTTGGAACGGACGATTTCACCGAAGGTACTTCCGCTTTTTTAGAAAAAAGAAAAGCATCTTTTCCGGGGTCATGACATAAACCAAATCGGTTATGTTGCTACGTTATGCTTTCCTTTTATTGGTTCTGTTTTATGGATGTCTTAGCTATGCCCAAGCAGAACCGGTTACCTATACTATTGGAGAAAGGTTCAATGATAAATATAGATACTCCAACATGTTGGCCATGGCCGATGATGGAGATGAGGGCACTGTAGTAGTTCGAGCCTATTATACGGGAATTATCTTGCGACCCAAGGGATATTTTATTGAACATTACGATAAGGATTTAAAACTTATTTCGGAATTCAACTATAAACTAAAAGATGCCAATTTCATAGATGCCTATGTGCGTAATGGCCAGGTCTATCTTTTGTTTTTGGAATATAATAGTCGAAACGGAGCTTATCAATATGAAGTCCATAGGAGTCCGTTCACACAGTTCGAGTTTACGAAAGAGACCATTCTTTCCATTGCATCAGAGCCTGTAGAAGAGCCTTTGGACCGTAATTTTTATAACCGTAATTTTTCATCGGGTTTTACCACTTCGGTATTGTTTAACGATGAAAAATCGGCCTTTGCCATTACCACACATTATAAGAAACGAAAAGTGGATCAACACACCATTTTTGTTTTCGATTCAAGTTTGAATAAATTGATGGAACATGATTTTTCTGATGAGGTGGAGGAGAAGAACTATGCTTTTGAAAATATCACCTTTTCAAACGATTTGCAGCAGGTTTATTTAATAGGTAAGGCCTATTTTAAGAAAAAGCGTTTTAATGCTACAGAACGTAAATTTCAGTATGAGATGGTGCGTATTTCTAAAACGGACCGTAGTGTGCAGTCTTTCTATACCCCGGGTAAGTTTCCAGAGTCTTTAAAGCCGATTTTTAAGGGTAACGATTTACTGTGTATCGGTTTTTATGCAGACCGAAAGGACAATCGTTATAACGGTATTTCCTATTTTAAATTGAACCCGATTTCTTTGGAAATGGAATCCACCAAGTTCAACCCTTTTTCAGAACAGTTTATGTTGGACAAATTTGGTAGGGAAGAAGATAAGTCTATCAAAGACCTTGTTTTTAAAAGTATGGATGTGACGAGTACCGGAAATATCCTGTTCAATGCAGAGGAATATTTTACCAGTTCCAGTGTACAAGCGAATTCTAGCGGAGGCAGACTTTTGGTCACCCGTTATCACCATAATGATATTATTAGCGCCAAATTAAGTCCTACAGGAGATTTGGTTTGGGCACGTAACATCAATAAAACGGAGGTTACCCAAGGAGATGGTGCCTATGCTTCCTATAGTGCCTATACCAAGGATAATACTACCTACTTTTTTATAAGTACTTCTGCAGAGAATCCTCAGCAATTGGGGGAGGATCGTATCATGTTCAAACAGGGATTGAGTAGAAACAGAAATGTTTTTCTGATTACGCTAGATGAAAACGGTCATATGAAGTACACTAAGGTCATTGATGACACGGAAGCCCGATTACCACTTATGGTTTCCCAACCTTATATGGATCGTGTTCATGACGAAATCATGTTTTACGCAAAAAGAGGTACTAAAAAACAATTGGTTCAGGTGGCTGTTAAATAAATTCATAATTAGGAAAAAATCCATAAATTTGGAATAAATCCTAATCAATGAAATCAGATTCGTTTATAAAAGGTCGTGGTGCACAGCAAAATGCAACTAATAAATTCTCTGCGCTATCCTACGAAACACGGGATGATTTTTTAGAGTTCTGCAGGTTAGAAGGAGAACAAGCGGATAAAAATAAAACGCAGTACATCCCTATTTTCCCGAAAACCATCGTGAACAAGGTTACTAGTCCCGATGTGGGAATGAACTACTCCATGAATATGTACCAAGGGTGTGAACACGGTTGCGTGTATTGTTACGCCAGGAATGCCCATGAATATTGGGGCTATAGTGCCGGGTTGGATTTTGAACGAAAAATTTTGATAAAGCAGGACGCACCCCAATTGCTTGAGGCCAAATTACGCAGTAAAAGTTGGAAGGCCTGTACTATTGTTATGTCGGGTAATACCGATTGTTATCAACCAGCGGAACAAGAGTTTCAATTGACTCGAAAATGTCTAGAAGTATTTTTGAAATATAGACATCCCGTGGGTATTATTACCAAAAATGGATTGATTCTTAGGGATTTGGACATTCTAAAACAATTGAATGAATATGGATTGATAGGGGTGAATATATCGGTCACTTCCCTTTCGGAAAAAACTAGAAGAATTCTGGAACCTAGAACCACTACTATTAAAAAGCGGTTGGAAGCTATTAAGGTTCTCTCCGATAATGGTATTCCCGTAAATGCCATGTTAGCACCAATTATCCCTGGAATTAATAGTCATGAGATTTTGAACTTAGCCAAAGCGGTGTCAGAAAACGGAGCTCTTTCAATGGGTTTTACCGTAGTACGGCTAAATGGTGCCATTGGTCAAATCTTTACCGATTGGATCAAGAAAACCTTACCCGACAAGGCAGATAAAGTCTTACACCAAATCAAGGAATGTCATGGAGGGAGTTTAAATGATAGTCGGTTCGGGATTAGAAGCAGGGGCGAGGGCAAAATAGCTACCCAAATTCACGATATGGTGCGACTGGCAAAGTTGAAATACTTCAAGGATAAAAATTTTCCGAAGCTTAATAATCAAATGCATGAATCTTTCAAAGATGGACAGTTTAGATTGTTTTAAATCTATTCTGGTTTTCTAGGATGAATGGATTGCCCTACTAATTTCCATTGCCCATTGATTTTCTCTAGGATACGCATTTCATAGGTATAGGTGGTTATACCATCTTTGGAAATGGATTCCTCATCATGAGTTACCCAAGCATTATCCCCACTGATATTCATCTTATAATTGGAGTTTTTTGAGGTACCGCCGTTTCCCATCATATTTTCTGGTGGGTTTAGCATAAGCGCTGGAGGAACATCAAAACTGGAACCATCTTGAGTAGAGACCAAAATTCTACTGTAGGGTTTTACAGCCCAACAATCGGCATGAGCTTTTACATCTCCAGAACGCCAGGTGGCCGATTCTTTTTCCAGTAGTGAAATAATTTTTTCTTCTTCAGATTGGGAATAGCCAACTGAGATAGTGAAGAATATGAAAAGGAATATATATTTCATAAGGTGTCTATTTTCGTTTTGTTGCTTTTTAATTGATTGTTGAAAATCACTTATTCTAACGTCATTGTTGTACTAACTATGTTATATTACTTTTTAACCTCCGTCAACTCCATAATTAAATCCACCTCTTCTTGCTTGTAAGGTGTGCCATCTTTCCTAAAAATTTCATGGAACCATAACTTTGGCTCAGAGCCATCCGGAATGGGTTCGTCCCATGCATATTTGGTGTTCGATTTTCCAGCTACGAGTCCCCAGTTGATAGCTCCAATATTTTCCTTTTTTAAAATTGGCATGATATTACTGAACAGGCTATTATGCTTCCGGGCCATATATTCTGTACAAATTAGGGGTCGGTCATAAGTTTTTAAGGAATCGATAGCACTTTGATGACTTATTTCATCATTATAATTGTGATAGGTGATAATATCAGAATGTTCCACCTGAAATTTATTCAAGTCCGGCAAATCTAAACTCCACACTCCAGATGTTATGGGTTGAGACGGATTAACCTCTCTTGCCCATTCAAACACATTTTTTAAAAGGGGCAAGGATTTGTTTTTGTATCCAGAATTTCCGGGTTCATTGTATAAATCCCAAAGGATTATCCTTTTGTCCCCATCAAACGTGGTTAAGATATCCTTGGTGTAGCTTTTAAGTATCGGCATTAAATCATCCGAGGTATACAGTAAATCCCCCGGATCTCGCACCCAGCCGGAATTGTGGATTCCTGGTTTGGGTTCGGGTTGTTTGCCCGCTTGGTAGGTAGGATTCCAACAATCATCAAAAATCACGAATATGGTGGCAATGTTATGTTTATCGGCAATGGACAAATAGTGGTTTACACGTTCCTTAAACCCATCCTTATCTACTTCCCATGCCAAATGATGGAGATATACCCGCATACAATTAAGGCCAATGTCTTCGGCCCATCCTAGTTCTCTATCAATAGTTTCTGGGTCAAAACTTTCAGCTTGCCAAAACTCCAATTGATTAATCGCGGTACTTGGATTAAAGTTAGCACCGCGCAACCAGGGTTTGTTCGCCACCCAGTCGTTTGCCTTATTTACCGACCAGCGTTCACTTTTGACAATAGGTTCCTTTTCTTTTTCAGTCTTTTTTGCATCCTCTTTACAGGAAGAAAGGAGTCCTAAGATAATCAGACCAAATAGTAATAGGTGGTTTTTAGTTTTTATCATGATATATTGATTAGGTAACTGAATTTTAAATCATAAGGTTCTCTAAATTAGCCTTTTTAAAATATTCCTAGTGGTTAGATTAAAACGATTATCATATTGGGTGGAAATTAATCTTAAGAGGTTAGATTTTTTAGCCTACTAATGGCTAAGTCTAACACAACTACAGGCTAGGACTGATGAGACTTCTACAACATACTTGTTTATGGCAGTATACTTAGATAAACAGGAGTTTCATTAAGTAAATTTATAAAAACCTTCAGATGCACCTATTAGGGTGGTTAATTCGACCGTATGCCCATCTGGGTCTTTTATGTAGATAGAATGAAAATAGTGATGGTCTTGAATACTGAATTCAATACCTAGCGTTTCAAATCGTTTTTGAGCCTTCAGAAAATTCTCTTGATTAACATTAAAAGCAAAGTGATCAATTTTTACTTTTGGATCGACTTCGGTATCAGAAATTTTTGTAGGAAAAAGAGCGACTCCCGTCTTATTGGTCAACATGAAGATGGGATAATCTCCCCATTCTGGTAGTTGATATTTTTTAAGCCCTAACACGTTTCCATACCAGGCTGCGGAAAGGGATAAATCCTTTACACGAATGGCTACATGATCTAGAAAATCAATTTTAAAACCGTTATTCTCTTCAATCATATCTCATTTTTAATAGAGCGGAAGGTTAACGAACATTTAACACTAACCGCTGAATGAAGATACAAAATAGTGGTCTTGGTAGAAATCTCAAATAATTACACCTATTTCGATTTTATGATTGCGTAGTGTAAATTCCATTTTATTTAAAGGCTGGATGTAGCCAAATGTTATTATAATGCTAAAATAGATTTTTAGAACATCCAGAACGGCTCTTAATCCGTAACTGTAGTGAGAATATTATCCGAAGCACATATTATGAAAACTGAAAACAATAGTACTACCAAAAACACAAAGCAGATAGGCAAAGTCTCTCTCTTTTCAAAACTTAAATTTGCCATTGAAAATGCCAACGCATGGGGTATTTTTGTTATGGGAAGTTCCTTTGTATTAATGATAGGCGCAGCGTATATGGCCTATATTTTACAGAGTGATTTCACCCAATTACATGTGGAACGTAGAAGCTCCATCATAGGTTTGGTATTTATGATTGTGGCCGCGGCGTTTTTTGTATTCAAATTGAGTTTCTTCATTTATACTTTTGTCCGATTCTTAAAGTACAAAGCGATTCCTTCCGTTTCGGATGAAAAATTACCCACGGTTACTGTAATAGTGCCAGCTTATAATGAGGGTAAGCAAGTTTGGGCAACTTTAAAAAGTTTGGCGGAAAGCGATTATCCAGAGCATAAAGTACAATTGTTGGCAATTGATGATGGAAGTAAGGATGATACTTGGAAATGGATGTTAGAGGCAAAAAAGGAATTGGGTGACCGTGTTTCAATTTGTCAACAGCCTAAAAATATGGGTAAACGTCATGCGCTTTACAGAGGTTTTAACGAGGGAACCGGAGAGATATTTGTTACAGTAGATAGTGACTCCATTGTTGATAAGGATACTTTAAGAAATCTTGTTAGTCCGTTTATCGTTGATGAAAATTGTGGAGCTGTTGCCGGTAACATTCGTGTCCTTAATAACAAGAACGCTTTATTGCCAAAGATGCTTGATGTGAGTTTTGCACTTAGTTTTGAATTTGTGCGCTCTTCTGAAAGTACTTTGAATTCCGTTCTTTGTACTCCAGGCGCTTTAGCGGCGTATAGGTCAACAGCCGTTTTTGCTTGTTTAGAGGACTGGATCAATCAAACTTTTATGGGTCAAGCCTCTGATATTGGCGAGGACCGGGCAATGACCAATATGATTTTGAAGCAAGGATACCATGTGCTCTTCCAAAGAAATGCCTACGCATATACTAACGTTCCTGAAAAGTATAAAGGATTATATAAGATGTTCATTAGATGGGGTAGAAGTAATGTTCGTGAGAATATTCAAATGTCCAAATATGTATTTAAGAACTTTAGAAAAGGACCAAAAGCGGGAACTCGTTTATTGTTCTTCAGTCAATTTTCTAGAATTGTTCTTTGTTATCCATTTGTCATATTCATGTTGTTCTTTGTGGTAACGCATCCATTATTGTTCTTAAGTTCAACCTTGGTGAGTATACTGGTATTGTCGTCATTCCCTGTATTGTTTTATGCGAAGCGATACACCTTACTAGAGTCACTTTGGGCATATTCTTATAGTATTCTGTATACATTCGGATTATTTTGGATTACCCCTTATGCGATTGCCACAGCAAATAAAAGAGGTTGGTTGACAAGGGATTTGTCTCAGAAATAAACGAATTAACCTAACTAATTTTTGACTCTATAATTATCAATTTTGGTATTTGCTCCTAGATATGATGCCAATAGTCAAAATATTATAAGGTTCTGATGGGTTATATTCTACATTTATCCCAAGAAATTTCAGGTATGTCTATTTAATATTTCTGAGTAATAATAATTTACAAATCATATAATGAGTACTATAAAAAATAAAAAACTTGCGATAATTGGCCTTGGATATGTAGGTATTCCTTTAGCCGTAGAATTCGTAAAAAATGGATTTGAGGTAATTGGCTTTGATATAAACAAAGGCAAAATAGAGGATTTAAAAAATGGATTGGATGCCACTGGAGAGGTCACAGAAGATGACTTTGAGGCAATGAAAAAGATTCATTTCACGGACAATAAGGAGGATTTAAAATCTGCAGATATTTATATTGTAACTGTTCCAACTCCCATTGACCAATCAAAACAGCCTGACTTAGGTCCTATTTTAAGCGCAAGTAAATTAATAGGTGAATGTCTTTCAAAGGGAAATATTGTCATTTATGAATCGACCGTATATCCTGGTTGTACAGAAGAAGATTGTGTTCCTGTCTTGGAAAAGTACAGTAAAATGGCTTTTAATGAAGATTTTTTCTGCGGATATTCCCCAGAACGTATAAATCCAGGAGATAAATTGAGACGTGTGCATAACATCGTAAAAGTTACTTCTGGAAGTACGCCGGAAATTGCAGATGTTGTTGATGAGCTCTATAATCAAATAATTACGGTTGGCACCCATAAGGTCTCTAGTATAAAGGTTGCGGAGGCTTCAAAAATCATTGAAAATACGCAACGCGATTTGAATATTTCATTAGTGAATGAGTTTGCACTCATTTTTGACAAAATGAACATTGATACTGTAGAAATACTTGAAGCAGCAGGAACAAAATGGAATTTCCTTCCATTTAGACCTGGATTAGTAGGTGGACACTGTATTAGTGTTGACCCTTACTATTTAACCAATAAGGCACAGAGTCTAGGGTACTATCCTGAGGTTATTTTATCTGGTAGAAGAATCAATGACAACATGGGCTTTTATATAGCCAACAGGGTCATAAAACTTATGGTTAAAAATAATTTAACCGTTACCAAATCAAAAATTTTGGTACTTGGTATTACTTTTAAAGAGAATTGTCCGGATATTCGAAATTCTCGGGTCATCGATATGATTAGGGAATTCGATAGTTTTGGGGCTCATGTTAATGTTTACGATCCTTACGCAAATGTTGAAGAGGTTTATGATGAGTATGACCTTAGTTTGGCTCCAAAAATAGGAACAAATTATGACGCAATTATTTTGGCAGTAGGACATGATAAGTTTAAGGACATAAGTTTGGGTGAAATTAAGTCAAGTTCGAAAACGGTAATATTTGATATTAAGAGTTTCTATCCGAAACAAATGGTGACGGATAGATTATAATTTGAGAATCATTTTTTATAAATCGGGCTTCCTAATTAAAGAATTAAATTAGGAAGCCCGATTTTGATTATAAAAGTCCCTTTGGCATTAAGGGATTCCATTCCCTATGAAACTGCTCTAGATAGTCGAGCATAAATTGATGTCGTTGTTGGGCTAACTTCTTGCCGGTCTTGGTATTCATTTTATCGGCCAGCAATAAAAGCTTTTCGTAGAAGTGATTAATTGTAGGAGCTTTAGACTTTTTGTATTCCTCCTTGGTCATATTCAATTTTGGGGGAATGCTGGGGTCATGTAAACCTCTATTTTTAAACCCTCCATAATTGAAGGCTCTTGCGATTCCTATGGCTCCTATGGCATCTAGTCGGTCAGCGTCTTGCACTACTTGCAATTCTTTGGATGTAAAGGGCTTCTTTTTTTGCTTGGCGTCGGTTAAGCTAGATTTAAAGGAAATATGCTTAATAATTTTGACCACATGGTTTATAGTGGGTTTGGGAACATTCAAGGAAAGTAAAAATTCTTTAGCCAGTTGAGGTCCCAATGATTCATCCCCATTGTGAAATTTTGAATCTGCGATATCGTGTAAAAGTGCACCTAAGCTAACGACCAAAACGTTTACCTTTTCGTCCTTGGCAATAAGCATGGTATTGTTAAATACACGTTGAATATGGAACCAATCATGTCCTCCTTCAGCATGTTGGAGTGTTTCCTTAACAAAGGCTATGGTTTCTTCTACGATTTCAGTATCCGTCATTTAAAAGAATTTATTCCTGAACGCACAGAAGCTTCAATGCGCAATATCAATTCATCAATATCTCCGTTAATTCTCCACAGGTTCTTGAACCTTAAAAGAAACTTTGGCGCCTATACCCATGGGAAATTTTCCATATCTCACTAATTTCCAGGAGTTGTTAATGCTAATTGGTACTATTAGGGCCGATGGAGCTTTTTTTAGAAGCATTTTTAAGCCCATAGGTTTGAAAGGGTTTTAAATGCCCATCCCTACTTCTTGTTCCTTCAGGAAAGATTACTGCACTACGATTGTGCTTTTCAATGTAAGACCCCAATTTTCCAATTTCCATAAGGGCAGATTTGCCATCTTTTCTATCGATTAGTGCAGAACCTCCATGTTTTAGATTAAAGGACACGCTTGGAATGCCTTTCCCCAATTCTTTTTTACTCACAAATTTTGGATGGTATTTTCGCATATACCAGATGATGGGCGGTATATCATACATGCTTTGATGGTTGGTAACGATGATTAGCGGTCTATCTGTAGGAAGCTTATGGGTGTTGGTAAATGTGTATGTAGTACCTAAAAGGTTTGTGCTTCGCATCAGAAACAAATTAAGGATGCTAACCGTTTTTTTTAGACCGGTATATCCAAATAAATGATAGTTCATCCATTGCAAAGGGTGGAAAATAAGCAGACAAAGTCCGAAAGCAATAAAGAAAATAGGGGTTAGGAAGTAGGATAGAACTTTCTGCATTTCACAAAAATAAAAAACCGCCCAAAATGAGCGGTTTTTTCTTGATAATTTATTTGAATCGTTTTTAATCAAAAATGATTAACAAAACTCATCATAGGCTTGCGCCAAGTTCTGCGCGATCATTTCGGCAGGTCTACCTTCGATATGATGACGTTCGATCATATGCACCAATTCACCATCCTTGAATAAAGCCATTGAAGGCGAAGATGGAGGAAAAGGAACCATAAGATTTCTTGCAGCATTTACGGCCTCTGTATCGACACCTGCAAAAACGGTTACCGCGTAATCTGGTCTTTTGCCATGTTGTAAACTCATTTTAGCGGCAGGTCTTGCGTTAGCGGCAGCACATCCACAAACGGAATTTACGACAACTAGTGTAGTTCCTTCTTTATCTATGGCTTCTTTAACGGCTTCGGCGGTATATAATTCTTCAAATCCAGCAGATGCTAGATCATCTCTCATTGGTTTTACTAATTCTGCAGGGTACATATTTTTTTATTTTAATTAAACAATTAACAAAGATAACCAATTAGTCGTACACCTTCTCTTAGCCTTAACTTTTCCTTAGCCTTACTTTCTCTTAGTAATATTTTATCTTTGGCAAAATTGATTTTAGAAGATGATCAAATGGTTGGGGGCCGTCGTAGGCTTTTTTTTAAGAGGTTTGTCAGGAGCAATCCTTGGTTTTTTTGCAGGTAGTATTATTGATGGTTTTTTTGGTTCCAATAAAGGAAGTGCACGGTCCGTTTTTGACGATTACACAAGGCCCAATGTGACCCCTGCGGATTTTGAATTGAATTTATTGTCGCTTTGTTCTATTGTCATTAAGGCGGATGGTCAAGTGAGCCAATCTGAAATGGACTATGTGCGCCAATATTTTGTTGGGACTTACGGTAAGGACAAGGCAAATGCTATTTTCCGGACCTTTAATGAGGTCAATAAGAAGCGGGAAATTTCTGCACAGAAAATCTGTACTTTTTTGGCGCAACGCACCCGGTATGAGGTTCGGTTACAACTATTGCATTTTTTATTCGGTATTGCTCAGGCTGATGGCACTATTACGAATCCAGAAGTTCAGAAAATTCGGGAAATAGCAGGGTATTTAAGGGTTTCACTTAATGAATTTGAAAGCATAAAAGCGATGTTCATTAAATCGGCGGACAATTCCTATAAAATTTTGGATATCGAAAAATCTGCTTCAGATGCGGAAGTCAAGAAAGCATATAGGGAAATGGCCAAAAAATACCATCCAGATCGCGTAAATACGCAAGACGAAGCTATTAAGAAAGGAGCTGAGGAAAAGTTTAAACAGGTACAAACCGCTTACGAAACTATCCAAAAAGAGAGAGGTTTGAACTAGTATTTTTTATAAAATAAATAGAGTATTTAGGAATTAGTAAACTTTGTAGCTAGTGCAAGAATTTTGGTTTTACATACAGTTGGGATTAAGTCATGTGTTGGACATCAATGCCTACGATCATATTTTATTCCTAACGGCGTTAGTGATTCCGTATACGTTCAAAAATTGGAAGAATGTGTTATTGCTGGCAACTGTTTTTACCATTACCCACTGTTTGGCCTTGGTAATATCGGTTTATGAGTTATGGGTAATACAAGTGCAATGGATAGAGTTTTTGATTCCCGTGACCATTATGATTACGGCAGTTTTCAATATTGTTGATGTGAAAAGGAATTCTGGACAGCAAAATTCAATGCTAAAGGTGGGAGCCACTGGATTTTTTGGGTTAATTCACGGATTTGGGTTCTCCAACTACTTCAAAATGATGGTCATGGGCGAGGAGGATAAATTAACGCCTTTATTAGGTTTTGCTTCGGGCATAGAACTTTCCCAAGTATGTGTTGTAATGCTTGTACTTTGTATTTCTTATTTGTTCCTAACTAAAGGAAGTGTAAATCAGTCTAGATTTATAACATACGGTAGCATTCTGGTTATTTTAATTACAATTCCTTTACTATACAATACGTTTCCATTCTAAGATTGTTAAATTTTACCATACGAGGTTGCCCTTCCTTTCTAAAGCGGGTATCTTAGTGAATTATCCTAGCGAAAAGTCTAGAAGCAATGAAGAAAGCAAAGCAACAAAAATATGATAGGGCCTATTTAAGAATGGCCAAGGAGTGGGGGAAGCTATCTTCTTGTAAGAGGAAGCAAGTTGGAGCAATTATTGTAAAAGACCGTATGATAATATCTGATGGATATAATGGAACGCCTACTGGTTTTGAGAATTTTTGTGAGGATGAAGATGGGTACACCAAATGGTATGTTTTACATGCCGAAGCTAATGCAATCTTAAAAGTTGCCAGTTCTACCCAATCCTGCCAAGGAGCAACGCTTTATATTACCTTGTCTCCATGCCGTGAATGTAGTAAGTTAATACACCAATCCGGTATTAAACGGGTAGTCTATCAATTGGGCTATAAAGATGACTCTGGATTACAATTCTTGGAGAAGGCCGGTGTTGAATTGGAGCATATGCCAGAAATAAATGTGGCGAACTAACGTTTGAAACAATGATGAACAAAAAGTATACGTATCTCTTACCTTTAATTATTGCTATGGCACTGGCTTTAGGGGTATTGGTTGGAGGTAAATTAAACTTTAACGATTCTCCGGAAAAGTTGTTCACCACCAATTCAAAAAAGGATAAACTCAACCGACTCATCGATTATATTGATTATGAGTATGTGGATGAGGTTAATACGGATAGTATTGTAGATGTCACCGTGAACAGTATTCTGGAGAAATTGGATCCGCATTCCGTTTACATTCCTGAAAAAGATATGACCCGTGTTTCTGAAAACATGAAAGGTGATTTTGTGGGTATCGGAATTAATTTTTATTCCTACAAGGATACCATCACGGTCATAAAAACGGTGAAAGATGGTCCTAGCTATTCAAAGGGAATCAAATCCGGAGACCGTATTTTAATGGCGAATAAGGACACGCTTTATGGTAAGAATTTACAGAGCGAAGATATTGTTAGTAAGCTAAAAGGGGAAGAGGGAAGTAGCGTTGAATTAACCGTCTATCGGAAAACAGAGAACAAAACCTTCAAGGTAAAAGTAAAAAGAGGGGTTGTTCCCTTAAAAAGCGTGGATTCTTATTATATGTTAACCAGTGATATGGGTTATATTAAGGTGAATCGGTTTGCCGAATCTACTTTCAAGGAATTCAAGACTGCACTCGAAATTTTACAGAAAAGAGGTGCACAAAAATTAGTGTTGGATTTAAGGGATAATCCTGGTGGGTATTTAGGTATTGCCGAAGAGATGGCTGATGAATTTTTGCAAGACGGTAAGCTGATACTGTTCACGAAAAATAAAAAGGGTAATATAGATAAGTCCTTCGCCTCGGATAAAGGAAGTTTTGAGGATAAGCCGGTTTATGTTTTGATCAATGAACGTTCCGCTTCCGCAAGTGAAATCATAGCGGGTGCCCTTCAGGATAATGATGTTGGAACCATTGTGGGAAGAAGATCATTTGGGAAAGGATTGGTGCAGCGAGAAATGTCCTTGGGTGACGGTTCGGCAATTCGTTTAACGGTTTCTAGGTATTATACGCCAACGGGTCGAAGCATTCAAAAAACGTATGCGAACGGGACAAAAGATTACTATCAAAAATTCACGGATCGGTATCACAGCGGCGAAATGATATCTGTAGATAGCATTAAGGTGGCAGATTCATTGAAATTTAAAACACCAAAAGGTAAAGTGGTCTATGGTGGCGGTGGCATCATTCCAGATGTTTTTGTCCCTATCGGCACGAATGAGGAAGAGGCTGTCGAGAGCATGGATAGCCTTGGGTTCTTGTCATTTTTCGTTTTTGAACATCTAGATGAAAATAGAGATCAATACGCCCAATATACCCAAGAGGAATTTGTTAATGACTTTCATGTAGATGATATTCTTTTTGAAGAATTCGTTCAATATTCCGTAGATAGAAACCTTCGAATGAATTTCTATGATTATGAGAATAGTATAAAACTCTATTTAAAGGCAGCTATTGCCGAGCAGTTGTTCAATGAAAATATTCATGCCAAACTAAAGGCCGATGAAGATTCCATGCTCAATAAAATATTAGAGTTGGACGGAAAGCTAATCAAGAACAAAGAGGAGGTTTTAATTAACTCTGAAAATTAATCCTCGTTAATTTTCTTCTGGATCTTTTTACTGGCTACAAAAATCAATAATAGCACCACTGCGCATAAAGAGGCCATTATACCAATCAAGGCTATGGAACTGTTTTTCTCAAAAGGGTTTGAGAAGTCGACCAAAGTTACATTGTAAGCAATGAGACCTATAGCTAGTACAATTAAGATTATGGATAACGTTCTGCTCATGACTTTTTTTACAAATTTACAACCTTTTAATCTTTAGAAAAGCTGATTAATGTTAGCTGTGAATAATTTAACAGCGATAGCCATCAAAATAACGCCAAATACTTTTCTAATCACGTTTACACCGTTTTTTCCAAGCATTTTCTCAATTTTCACGGAAGATTTAAGCACGATAAATACAAATATGATGTTAACAATTATCGCGATGATAATATTTTCTACATGAAATTCCGCTCTAAGGGATAGTAAGGAGGTCAGTGTCCCTGCTCCCGCAATTAAAGGGAAGGCAATTGGCACAATAGATGCACTTTCCGGTTCATCATCCCTATATAACGTAATCCCTAAAATCATTTCTATGGCAAGAAAGAAAATGATAAAAGCACCTGCTACGGCAAAGGAATTCACATCGATTCCTATCAGGTTTAAAATTTCTTCACCCAAGAATAAAAATGCAACCATGATACAGGCGGCCACTATTGATGCCTTTTCAGATTGGATATGCCCCACCTTCTTCCGTAAGCCAATGATAATAGGAATACTTCCTAAAATATCGATAACCGCAAAAAGAACCATACTTGCGGTTGCTATTTCCCTAAGGTCAAAATGAAATTCCATTTTCAAATTTTTTGCAAAGCTACGTTTTATAACAGCGAATAAAAGCATTGTTCCTCAAATAATTTGAGTAAGAAGCGCAGCAAAAAATGTATCTTGCGCCCTTTAAATTAAGCCATGTTTCAATTAGGGAAAACCATAGTATCTGAAGAAATTATTGAAAACGATTTTGTTTGTAATCTAAACGCATGTAAAGGGGGATGTTGTGTTGATGGCGAAGCTGGGGCACCTGTTGAGGACTCAGAAACTGAAATTATGGTGGATATCTATGATAAGGTAAAACCATTTCTTAGACCTGAGGGTAGAAAGGTAATCGAGGAAGAAGGGGCTTTCGTTAAAGGAGAGGATGGTGAGTGGGAAACTCCTTTGGTGAACGGTAGCGAGTGTGCTTATGTGATTTTTGATGAATGCAAAACGGCCAAATGCGGTATTGAAGAAGCCTACAATCAAGGTAAGATTAAATGGAAAAAGCCCGTTTCTTGTCACTTATATCCTGTTAGGGTTAGAGAATACACAGAATTAACAGCCGTCAATTATCATAAGTGGCAAATTTGTGATCCAGCTTGCGCTTTAGGAGAAGAACTGCAAGTGCCTATCTATAAATTTGTAAAGGATGCCTTGATCAGAAAATTTGGTAAATCTTGGTATACGGAGTTAGAGAAGGTAGCCGAAGAGCATCTTAAAAAATAGGGATTTGGATAACGATTTGGGTTCCGGTAGGCCGGTTTTCAGAATCAAACTTATCAATAATCTCTACGTTGAACTGGTTTTGAAAATCTTTAGAGAAATTGGCCAATCGTTCTTTTGTAATGTCAATTCCTACTGATTTTCGCTTTAGTACCTTTCCTTCTTTTATCTTTTCAGCAAAATCACGGCCTATTCCGTTATCGGAAATAATAATTTCAATAAAACCACTTTTTCCATTTCGAACTTCGAGATCAATATTTTTTTCTCCCTCTTTGGATGAAAGTCCATGCCATAGTGCATTTTCTAGGAAGGGTTGTAAAATTAAGGAAGGTATTTTTATGTTATGGATATCCAATTCGTCCTTGACGTGAATGTTGAAATTGATTTCGTTGGAAAATCTAATATTTTCAATATTCATGTACAGCGAAACGGTATCTAATTCCTCCGCAAGGGTAATTTCTTTTTGAGAGGAGGCCTCTAAAATTTTACGTACCAACTTGGAAAACTTGTTGAGGTAATGTACCGCATTTTTCTTTTCGTTGTTGATGATGTATAACTTAATCGAATTCAAGCTATTAAAAAGAAAATGAGGATTCATTTGACTGCGCAACATGCTTTGTTCTAAAGTCAACAATCTTTTTTCGGCATTTAATTGACTCTGCCTGTATAAAATGTACAATATTCCAATAAGTAGAACTAAGAAAATACCAACGATTAAAAGAGCTGTCTTGTTTTTTCGAAGTCGTAAACGTACAGATTCATTTTCTTCAGCTAGTCTTGCGAGCTGGCTAGACCTTAAGTCAGATTCGTACCTAAGAATCATATCGTTCACATATCTTAAGTTCAAAGAATTGGTTACACGCTTTTCAAATGATTTTGATAGTTTGTAATGATATAGTCCTTTTTCAAATTCATCGTTTTTAAGATAGAGTTCGTAAAGGAATTTGTGAGCTTCCGCAATCTCAGTGTTAAATTCTAAAGATTCAGCTAAAGCTAATCCTTTTTCTAAATTGGATTTGGCATTATCATAATCTCCAATTTGTATTAAAGCCCAACCGTAATTTATGTAAACGGCGGTCACAATTTTTTGGTCACCTAATTGAATAGCTCGCTGTAAATACTCTTCTAAAATGGAAACGGCTTGGCTTAACCTGCCAAGATGCACATAAACATGAGCAATGCTATAGTTGCAAATGATTTTGCCTTTTTCTGAATCGATGATTTCATTGTAAACCAATGAGCGCCTAAAGTTTTTTAGGGCGTCTTCTAATTCACCTTGTGCTTCATAACATTCTCCAAGGTTTTGATGGTTTATGGCCAATCCTAGTTTGTTATCAAGTTCTGTTTCAAGAACTATGGACCTTTCGAATTTCTCAATAGCTAAATCATATTGTTCCAGTATTTGGTAAATATTACCAACGTTATTTAGAGAAACATTCATGCTTCTTTTTAAGCCTATGGAAGGATTGGTTACCGTTTCTGCAAGTTCAAGAGCTTCCTGACTATAATCTAAGGCTGATTTAATGGCGTCGGTTCTCCTGTAGACTACACTGATCATATTCAAACTGTATACCTTGAATTCTAAATTATCAGCTATTGTGGAGATTTTCAGTGCCTCTTGGAAAAACTCCAATGCTCTAGGGTATTTTGAAATATCCCGGTATAACCTTCCCAATTGATTAAGGGCATAAGCTTGCCCGGATAAATAATTGGCTTTCTTAGAGACCTTGTTAAAATGAAATAGTAAAATGCTATCTGTCCGGCTACTTCTTAGGACTTTGTCAATATCTTGGTAAGTATCAGGCGAAGCATGGACCAGACTATCTATCCTGGCCTTGAATGTGGTTGGGATTTCCTGCCCATGAAGGCAATAGTTGTCAAAAACTAAAAGCACGAAAAAGACCAGTAGAAAAACACTTTTCTTGAATATAGAAATAGGGATAAATAGTCTTTTTATTTTTCTTGAATTAACCATAAATGGAATTACAGCAAATCGAGGAAGTCTGATTTTTTTTGTCTTGATACCGGTATCTTATGGTTTGATTTTAGGATTACGTAACCATCGGTTTTTAAAAACTCTTTTATCTTATTCAAATTGACAATGTATGAATTATGTATCCTGAAAAATGAATCTGAAGGTAGTAAGTTATTTACTTCTTTTAGTTTTTTCGTCAGTACAATTTTTTGTCCATCAGTTAAAAAGATGGTGCTGTAGTTCCCATCCGATTCGGCATATAATATTTCATCACTTTCCAAAAATATTAATTTACCATCTGTATTTAAAGTGATTCTTTTATTGGAAGTTTTAGAATTGAAATTGAGTAGTGCAGTTTCTAAATTTTCAACCGAAAAATTCTTGGCGTTGAATTTTTTGATTTTTGAAATAGTGTCTTCAAGATCATCTGTATCAATAGGTTTTAACAGATAATCCAGCGCTTGATTTTTTATGGCTTTTAGGGCGTACTGATTATAGGCGGTAGTGATTACTACTGGAAAATTAGTATTCGTCAGTTTTTGAATGAATTGAAACCCGTCCATCGTGGGCATTTCAATATCCAGAAAAAGGCAGTCGGGAGTATTTTTATTTAAGTACTCCAAAGCTTCAAATGGATTTGTAAAGGAGGCTTTTACCTCAATTTCATCGCTAAAATTGGTAAGCTCCCAACTTAAACTTTGAAGGGCCTTAATTTCATCGTCGACTATAACGGCTTGTAACATAATGGGGCTATATCAAGATAGAAAGTTAGTAATTTAAAAAGGTCATAGATCTACTTTAGGTTATTTTTTGTGTCAATTGCTGCTATTTGGGTGTAATTGGTGTTAGGGGGTTCCTTTTTATACTAGAATCTACAAAGGCCCTAATTTGGAAGAAAAGGATTACAATAATAAGCTTTTGTTTTACGCTCGTTTTTTTCGGTCCCCGATTATACAAAATTGTGTACAGGTTATACATTACCACTGTAGGGATTTTCTTCTTACTATACCTTTAGCATCGTTGATAGATTGAGACTTAACGGTATTATCATGAAAAAGTGCATCTTAATATTTTTTATTTGGATACTTACAGTAGCTATTGCTTCTCGCATGATTAATTCAACTGAAGATTCCAATGAGAAAGAATTGGTTGACTTAAAAGTTAATGATGAAGCATCTTTAGTGGTTGAAGGTGTTCAGGATAAGAACAGATAGCGTTAAAATGATTTATAAATTACCTTTTCGGATAATAATTTTTGGCTTGTCGATTGTTGCCCTTCTTATGTTCTCAAGTGGGTCTATGGTCAAAGCCAAAGTGCCTAGTATCGATGAGGGTCAATTCCTACTAAATGCTTACGGAGTTGCTAATCAAGATATTTGTGGCTCTGCCACCTTTTCGCAAAAAATTAATGAAGACCGCAGGGGTCATGAGTCTTCTCAAGTATGGTTAAGATTTGATTTTAGTACAACCGCAAATCACAACTCCATTGAGATAGTACTTTCTAACTCCAAGATAAAGGATATTGAGGTAGGAAGGTCATATAAATTTGATAATAGAAGTCAGCTCTATGCTGATTTTGATGGAATTTACGGTTTTGCAGATATAGCCACTATAGATGAACTTCCTTTTTTTGCGGAACGAGGCACTTTGACCATTCTAGCAGTAGAGGGTAACCTTATAAAGGGGGCGATTAATGCAGAATTTAAAAATGCCAGTAAAGGAAAAATTGTTTTCCAAGGTAGTTTCAATGCTAATGAATACATTTTACCAAAATAAAGTACGGTCTCGAATAAAATAGGTTAACCTATTTTATCTGATGTTTTGAGCGCCAAGATTTGTAAATGTACGGTTAACCGTAACATTGCATTCTACGAATAGGTTTCGGGGGAACTACCTTGACTAGAATTGGTGGGCATTTTCAGTATGGGCATTGGAAGGGGCCGTACACTTTGGTAAAACTCCAAAATCTTCCTATTTTTTATAAACCAATAAGTATAGTTTTATTATACGTTTTGGTTTATATTATTTTTGTTTAGAATTGAGTTTTTTTTACTTCATCTATTCTTCGACGTCAAAGGCAATGAACATCACTTGCGAAGCTAGATTTCAACATTTTGTGTTAAAAACTTTGTCACTAAAAAGCTCAAACAGCCTTTAGAAATCGATTGTGTTTTTGAATCTTTGTGAGTCCCTACAGGAAGGTAACAATCTCCTTCCTTACTACTAATTTTATAAAAATATATAATATGTCCGCAGCCCTAGAGCCTATTTTGGAAGCAAATGATGACCGTTTTGTTATTTTCCCGATTAAACACCATGATCTTTGGGAATGGTATAAAAAATGTGAGGCTTGTTTTTGGACCGCAGAAGAAATTGATCTACACGAGGATTTAACGGATTGGAACAATAAGTTAAATGATGATGAGCGTTATTTTGTAAAACATATCCTTGCTTTTTTTGCAGCTTCTGATGGTATAGTGAATGAGAACCTAGCTGAAAATTTTGTGAGTGAAGTTCAATATGCAGAAGCAAAGTTCTTTTATGGTTTTCAGATTATGATGGAGAATATACATTCTGAAACCTACTCCCTGTTAATCGATACTTATGTAAAGGACGAAAAGGAGAAGAATATACTTTTCAAGGCATTGGAAAATTTCCCTGCTATAAAGAAGAAGGCAGATTGGGCTTTGAATTGGATTGAGTCTCCAAGTTTTGCGGAACGTTTAATCGCATTTGCCGCAGTTGAAGGTATTTTCTTCTCAGGAGCTTTCTGTTCTATTTTTTGGTTGAAGAAAAGAGGTCTTATGCCCGGATTGACTTTCTCCAATGAGTTGATATCAAGAGATGAGGGGATGCACTGTGATTATGCAGTTCACTTACATAACAAGCATTTGATGAATAAAGTTCCAAAAGAACGTATTACTCAGATTCTAACAGATGCTTTGGAAATTGAAAGAGAATTCATTACCGAATCGTTACCAGTGAGTTTGATTGGTATGAATTCTAAATTAATGACACAGTACTTAGAGTTTGTGACGGATAGACTTTTGGTGGAATTGGAATGTGATAGAGTTTATAACTCCACCAATCCATTTGATTTTATGGACATGATTTCGCTGCAAGGAAAAACTAATTTCTTTGAAAAGCGTGTGTCTGAATATCAAAAAGCAGGAGTACTGAACAAGGATAAAGACGAAGATGCTCAGAAAATATCTTTTGATGCGGATTTCTAAATAGTTTTAGCAACCTCTTTGCGATTCCGTAAAGAGGTTTTTGCGCCTCTATTTTAAAATGTTAAAGAAATTAACAAGTACCCGATTAGATAAATATAGTAACCCTAAAAATCAATTGTAGCCAAATGTTTGTAGTAAAAAGAGACGGAAGAAAAGAGGTAATCATGTTCGACAAGATTACCGCACGAGTACGAAAGTTATGTTATGGTCTTAATGGCCTTGTAGATCCACTAAAGGTGGCCATGAGGGTAATCGAGGGGCTATATGATGGGGTGACTACATCAGAATTGGATAATTTGGCTGCTGAGATAGCGGCTACCATGACCACTACGCATCCAGATTATGCAAAATTGGCCGCCCGTATTTCTGTTTCCAATTTACATAAGAATACGAAAAAGTCCTTTTCAGAAACGATGAAGGATTTGTACGAATATGTAAATCCGAGAACAGGAAAAGAAGCACCGCTTTTATCAGATGAGGTATTTAAGGTAGTTTCTGAGAATGCGGAGAAATTGGATTCTACAATTATTTACAACCGAGATTTTGGCTATGATTATTTCGGATTTAAAACATTGGAGCGTTCGTATCTGTTGAAATTGAACGGTAAAATAGTTGAACGTCCTCAGCATATGTTGATGCGGGTTTCTGTGGGTATTCATATGGATGATATGGAAGCGGTTATCGAAACCTACGAGTTGATGTCTAAGAAATATTTCACACATGCAACTCCAACCTTGTTCAACTCCGGTACGCCTAAACCACAAATGTCTTCTTGTTTCTTATTGGCAATGAAGGATGATAGTATTGATGGTATCTATGATACATTAAAGCAAACCGCGAAAATTTCACAATCAGCAGGTGGTATAGGATTGTCTATTCATAACGTTAGAGCAACAGGTTCTTACATTGCAGGTACTAACGGTACGTCAAATGGGATTGTGCCTATGCTACAGGTATTTAACGATACGGCTAGATATGTAGATCAAGGAGGCGGAAAACGTAAAGGGAGCTTTGCGATTTACATGGAGACTTGGCATGCGGATATTTATGATTTTCTTGATTTGAAGAAGAACCATGGTAAAGAGGAAATGAGAGCTAGGGATTTGTTCTATGCGATGTGGATTTCTGATTTGTTCATGAGAAGGGTTGAAGCGAATGAGGAATGGACATTGATGTGTCCTAACGAATGTCCAGGTTTGTATAATTGCCATAGTGAAGAATTTGAAAAGTTATACGTTCAATATGAATCTGAAGGTAAAGGTCGTAAGACCGTAAGGGCACGTGAACTTTGGGAAAAAATATTGGAGTCTCAAATAGAGACCGGTACGCCATATATGCTTTATAAGGATGCTGCTAACCGTAAGAGTAACCAAAAGAATTTAGGTACCATTCGTTCTTCGAATCTTTGTACGGAGATCATGGAGTATACTTCACCAGATGAGGTTGCGGTTTGTAATTTAGCTTCCATTGCTTTGCCAATGTTCATTAAAAACGGCGAATTTGATCATAAGGAATTATTCAAGGTAACAAAAAGGGTTACCAAGAATCTGAATAAGGTAATAGATAGGAACTACTATCCTGTAAAAGAGGCTGAGAATTCTAATATGCGCCATAGGCCAGTTGGTTTAGGGGTACAAGGTTTAGCCGATGCTTTTATCCTTTTGCGTATGCCTTTTACAAGTGATGAGGCTAAAAAATTGAATCAAGAAATATTCGAAACCTTATACTTTGCCGCAGTAACTGCATCTATGGAAATGGCGAAGGAAGAAGGTCCTTATTCCAGCTATGAAGGTTCTCCTATATCTCAAGGTGATTTCCAGTACAATTTATGGGGAATCAAAGATGAGGAATTATCCGGTCGATGGGATTGGGCTAAGCTTAGAAAGGATGTGATGAAGAGCGGTGTTAGAAATTCACTTTTAGTGGCTCCAATGCCAACAGCTTCAACCTCACAGATATTAGGTAACAACGAATGCTTTGAACCGTATACTTCTAATATTTACACGAGAAGAGTACTATCCGGCGAGTTTATTGTGGTAAACAAGCATCTGCTAGAAGATTTGGTAAACTTGGGAATGTGGAACGAGAACATGAAGCAAGAATTAATGCGTGCCAATGGTTCTATACAACATATTGAAACAATACCACAGGACATAAGGGAACTGTATAAAACCGTTTGGGAATTAAGCATGAAAGACATTATCGACATGTCTAGACATAGAGGATATTTTATTGACCAAAGTCAGTCGTTGAATCTGTTCATGGAAAATGCCAATTACTCAAAGTTGACGTCAATGCATTTTTATGCTTGGAAGAGTGGTTTAAAAACGGGGATGTATTATCTAAGAACAAAAGCGGCTGTTGACGCTATTAAATTTACTTTGGATAATTCAAAGAAAAAGGAAGAACCGGTGAGTATTGCGGTAGATACAGAAGTAATGACGCCTGCAACGATTAGTGTTGAACCTCAAAAAGCAGCATCTCAGTTGAGACCGCAAGCAGAATTGGATGTGGAGCCATTAACCCCTCAAGAAATGAAGGAAATGATAGCTCGCGCTAAAGAAGGTCAGGCAGATGATGATTGTTTGATGTGCGGCTCTTAAGACTTTTATTTATACATATACTAAAAAGACCCCTTCTAAAGGGGTCTTTTTAATTGCGGCAAGCCGAGGTTAAGATAGAGGGGTATTTTTATATGTCGTTTTTAATATAGGGCTTTAAAACTCCTGTAAAAATCAGGGCAGCTACATAAATAATTAAGAGGGTAATGTAGTGGTCCATAGGTTTTTGTTTTAAAATAGTATAATATATACGGTCAGAAATTTGATATGGATTACGGAAATTTAATGAAATCGTTGAATAAACTGTTAAAATATAGTTTGTTCAGATGGGTAAATTGTTTCCATTTTGAAATTAGTTTAAAGCTATAGTAAGATGCGGGATTTACCTGTAGCTTTTTATAGATGTAATAGGATAGTTTGGATACTAAAAGTAGTATACCATAAATAATCAGAGTGTGTAGATATGGGGGCATATCTCAAAGTAACAAAAAAGTAAGTAAAAGATTACAATATGATTATGTAGTTCATCGAAAAGTTGAATTTAATCGATGAAATACATCGCTTTGAGTGATTATTGACCATTTTAATAATATTGGAATAGATTAAAAAGTTGGTCAAGTAAGATATTTAAAGATTACTACCAGTTGTTTAAAGGAAATTATCTTCTTGTTTGTAAGCATTAATAACGGCTAATTCTCCTTCCTTACCTTTTATTGAATTGCCATGCTCCATTCCAAGGACACCTTTAAACCCTTTTTCGTAAATCCATTTGAACACATTCCTGTAATTGATTTCTCCTGTGGTGGGCTCATTTCTGCCAGGATTATCACCAATTTGTATATAAGCGATTTCGTTCCAAGTCATATCCATATTGTGAATAAGATGCCCCTCGTTTTTTTGCATATGATAGATGTCATAAAGAATTTTACAGGATGGGCTATTAACACCTTTGCAAATCAAATACGTCTGTTCAGAGGTCTGTAAATGAAGGTCAGGGGAGTCAGACAAAGGCTCTAACACCATAACTAAACCATGTGGCTCCAATATTTCCGCTCCCCTTCGTAATGCTTCAATCACATTTGCATTTTGTATACCTATTGGTAAACTTCGGTCATAACTTCCGGGTACAACGGTCATCCATTTGGCATTAACCCTTTTTGCAACATCCACGGCTTTTTTACATCCCTCTAGAAAAATATCGAGATGTTCTTTTTTTCCGGCGGCGAGTGTATTTTCCATATTTCCACCTTTGTCAATGACAAATACACCCATCGTCATATTCCTTTTAGCGAGTGTTTCTCCAATTTTTTCCTGTAATTTCAAATCACGGTTCATCATGCCATTATCTTCGAAAGCGGTGAAACCTTGATCTGCCATAAAATTGATTTGGTCTATAGGGTCATCGCCAGCTAAGTTTTTAAACATTCCCAAATGTGGTGCATATTTAAGATTGAATTGATGGGGCTTATTTGAATAGAAAGGAGAATTCCCTCGAACGAATCCACTGGTTAAACCAACAGCTCCCGTAGTCAATGCTGTTTTTTGGATAAAACTTCTTCTTTTCATAATGGATGATTAAAAATTAAAAAACCAGTCAGGATTTTTTCATCTTGACTGGCTCATAGTGTTTTATAAAAGTTAAAGGTTATAAGGACCAAGCCTTACCTTGCGTAAGTTCATTTACATCTTCACAGGCTACATATTCTCCTGGTACCGGTAAATAAGCTAAAACTTCTTCCCCTATGTATTCAGATGCTTTATAGCCCCAAATGGTCATACCTCGTAAATTATTTGCAAAAGCAAACCGAGAAGTCTCATCATCTAAGGTAGGTGTTTCTCCATTGGCCAAAGCTTCATTGTACGTAGTAATAGACTCGAACATTTTAGTTTGATCTTCTTTTGAATACTTTAAAGCACTTGAAAGAACAGGTTCCAAATCTTCAGCTGTTAAATCGGCTATAGTTTCCGAGCCGGAGTCCGCTAAAGCCTTGTCCATAAATTTACCCATAGACATTTTAAAAAATTCTTGTTGTTCCGTTTCCATTACATCCTTGGCAAACTTATCTATAAAAATATCCGCCTGTACTTCGGAAGCCGATGGCGTATCTGTTTTAGGCAATATAATATCGACTAGTTTCGTAAGAACGGCACCTTGGTCATTAGTTAAAAACTCAGGGGTCCAAGTTATGGCTGGTTCACTTTTACAACTCTGTACAATTCCTAAAAGGGTGGGGGTGGCCACTATATATCCAAGTGACAGCCCCATATTTTTTAATACTCTTCTTCTATCCATTATATATTTCCTTTTTTAAGTTCTTGAACTGCATGACTTGCAGCTCTTGCCGTAAAGGCCATGTAGGTTAGTGACGGGTTTACACAACTTGCAGAAGTCATAAAAGAACCATCTGTTACGTAAACGTTTGGTACATCATGAAGTTGGTTGTTGCCGTTCAAAACAGATGTTTTTCTGTCCCTACCCATACGTGCAGTACCCATTTCATGAATACCCAATCCTAACGCTCCTGGATTGTCATAAGGGGTTACGTCTTTTAAACCTGCCTTGGTCAACATATCCACTGCAGATTCCTTCATGTCTTCACGCATTTTCCATTCGTTTTCTTTGAATTCCGCATCAAATGTAACGGTAGGTAATCCCCAATCGTCCAATTTATCATAATCCAAAGTGAACCTATTTTCTTCATAAGGTAAAACTTCCCCAAAACCGGTCATACCAAATTGCCAGCCTCCTGGTTTCAATACAGCATCTTTCAATTCTGCACCGTAAGCCAATTCTGCCACAGTATCTTCCCAATTTCCTCTAGAAGCACCTCCTTGGTATCCAAATCCTCGTTTGTATTCGGAACGGTCGCTGCTTCCGCCTAAGTTTCTAAATCTTGGAATATAGATTCCACTTGGTTTCCTTCCTTTGTAATACTTATCTTCAAATCCGTCGAAATTACCACTGGCGCCAACCCCTAAATGGTGGTCCATAATATTGCGACCTAATTGATCAGATTCATTACCCATTCCATTTGGAAATGCATCTGATTTGGATTGCATCAATATAGATGTAGAAGCAATTGCAGAAGCACAAAGGAAAATAACCTTCGCTTTAAACTCAAAAGTTTCTTTAGTAACCCTGTCAATGACTTTTACTCCTGTAGCTTTTTTTGTATTTGGATCGTACATAATTTCATGCACAATAGAATCTGGTCTTAGGGTCATATTGCCTGTTGCTTCTGCAGCAGGTAGGGTAGAGGATAAGCTACTGAAATAAGCGCCAAAAGGACAACCTCTGATACATCTATTTCTGTATTGACATTTACTTCTACCATCAAATTGTTTGGTTCCGGTTAAATGTGCGGTTCTTCCGGCGGTAACGACACGTCCATCAAAATTCTCGGCCACCTGTTCCCTAAAATGTTGTTCCAAACAATTCAGTTCCATCATGGGTAAAAATTCACTATCCGGTAATTGTGGTAATCCTAAAGCCTCTCCACTAACTCCAATATAATTCTCCACTTTCGTATACCATGGAGCAATATCCTTATATCTTACTGGCCAGTCAACCGCAACCCCCTCGTTTTTATTCGCGCCGAAATCGATGTCACTCCAGCGGTAACTTTGACGGCCCCACTGTAATGAGCGGCCTCCTAGGTGGTAACCTCGCATCCAATCAAAGCGTTTAGTTTCATTATAAGGGTGTTCCAAATCATTAACGAACCACATGTGGCTTGCTTGACTTGTGGTGTAGCCTGTTCTGTTTTGTTTTGGCTGCTGTTCGATAATTTCTTTAGTCGCTTCTCCAGCATTAGGAAAATCCCAGGGATCTTTGTTAGCGGTTACATAATCATCAATATGTTTTACCATACGACCACGCTCCAAAACTAAGGTCTTTAGACCTTGTTCACAAAGTTCTTTTGCGGCCCAACCGCCGCTTATTCCAGTACCTACAACAATTGCATCATAGGACTCTTGCTCCTCGTTATAATAAAATTTGCTCATAAAGTTTGTTTATTCCCTAAATTTATTAAATATAAAATTAATTCTATACATTTAAAGCCCATTCTTCTTGCGAAATTCTTTAAAATTAAGCTAAAGCATGAAGAATGAACAATTTAAAATACCTTTATTTAAAGGAAGAATTTCAATTTACACCTAACTACCAATCATGAAAAGAAGAAATTTTGTACGTAACGCCTCAACATTTGGTTTGGGGATTTCAATTTTAGGAACTTATGCTTGTAAGGATACTAAAAAGGAAAAAAGCGAAGATGAAGGAGCCGCCATGGCAGATGCTGAAGTGGTAGAACCATTTTTTAAATTGTCATTGGCGCAATGGTCTATCCATAATATGATTCGAGAAGATAAGGTTGATCCTTATACTTTTGCGGAAAAAGCTAAAAACTGGGGCTTTACCGGCTTAGAATATGTTAGCCAATTATACAATCCAGAATTAGAAAGTGCAGGTTATTCTGAAGAAGCCATGGCTAATTTTGTGGCCAAGTCCAATGCTGAAGCTGAGAAGTACGGTATGAAAAACGTTTTGATTATGATTGATGGTCAAGGTAATTTGGCGGTCAATGATGAGAATGAACGTAATGAAACTGTAGAGAAACATAAGAAATGGGTAGATGCCGCGGCTGCAATGGGTTGTCATTCTATTAGGGTGAATCTAAACGGCAGCACGGACCCAGAGGAATGGAAGAAAAATTCAATAGACGGTTTAACCAAATTGGCCACGTATGCCAAAGATAAGAACATCAACATACTAGTAGAAAATCATGGAGGACTTTCCTCCAATGGAGAGTTACATGCAGAGGTTATGCAAGCCGTGGCGATGGACAATTGTGGTTCATTACCCGATTTTGGTAATTTCTGTATCGAACGCAAACCAGATAGTTGGGATTGTGTAAAGGAATATGATAAATATAAAGGAGTAAAAGAACTAATGCCTTACGCTAAGGCCGTAAGTGCAAAATCGAATAACTTTAATGCAGATGGCTACGACACCGGAATAGATTATGTAAGAATGCTAGAGATAGTTAAAGAGGCTGGTTATACCGGATTCATAGGAGTAGAATTTGAAGGCACTGAAATCAGTGAAGAAGCAGGTATTATTGCTACTAGAGATTTGTTATTAAAAGCTGCACAAGAATTGGGTTAATCTAGACTAGGTCATAACTATGGAAGTTTTTTTTAATGAAATTTTGGATTACAATTTTTATTGTAACAAGAAAATTATAGCGCAATGTCTGGATTTAAAAGAGGTGCCGCCAAGAACGAAAGTGCTTTTTAGCCACATTTTAAATGCACATCATATTTGGAACGCAAGGATGTTACAAAAGACTCCCGATTATGGAGTTTGGCAAGATCATGCTCTAGAGACTTGGACAGATATTCATTATGAAAATCAACGTAGTTCTTTTGAGATATTGTCGAATACCGATAATTTTGAAAAACGCATTGATTATGAGAATTCTGAAGGCCGTCTTTTCACGAATACGATACAGGATATGTTGTTTCACATAATTAATCATTCCACAAATCACAGAGGCCAAATAGCCATAGATTTTAGAAATAATGGTGTAACGCCCATTGCTTTGGACTATGTGCATTACAAAAGGTAACGGGTCATGAAAAATTTGGTGCGTGCACAACTTTGCTTCATGATGTTCCTCGAGTTTTTTATATGGGGTGCTTGGTTCGTTACTTTAGGCACATTTTTAGCCAATAATTTAAGGGCGACAGACGGAGAAATTGCTTTAGCTTTCTCCACCCAATCCTGGGGCGCCATTATTGCACCATTTTTGATTGGCGTCATTGCGGATCGCTATTTCAATGCGGAACGAATTTTAGGCATTTTACATCTTTTGGGTGCCGGACTAATGTACGTCATGTACGTTACGACAACATTTGATGACTTCTTTATTTACGTTCTAGGCTATATGGTTTTATACATGCCAACATTGGCCCTGGTTAATGCTGTCGCTTTCAATCAAATGAAAAATCCGGCAAAGGAGTTTTCAATGGTTCGGGTATTTGGAACCTTAGGTTGGATTATTGCGGGTATTTCAATCAGTTATTTTTTTCATTGGGATCAAGAAGCGAATATTGAGGAGGGTATGTTGAAGAATACATTTTTGATGACCGCTTTTGCTTCATTGATTTTGGGTATTTTCAGTTTTACCTTACCAAGTACACCACCCAAAGTAGCTGATGGTCACAAATTAAGTGTGGTTGAAATGCTTGGTCTAGACGCTTTAAAACTTTTCAAGGATAAGAATTTTACCATATTCTTTATCTCGTCTGTTTTAATATGTATACCCTTGGCTTTTTATTATCAGAACGCAAATCCGTTTTTAGTAGAAATTGGTATGCAAAACCCAACGGGTAAAATGACATTAGGGCAAGGCTCTGAAATTCTTTTCATGCTGTTGCTTCCTTATTTCTTCACCAAGTTCGGTTTTAAGAAAACCATTTTAGCGGCCATGGCAGCTTGGGTGGTACGCTATCTATTGTTCGCTTTTGGAGATACGGAAGGTGTTGGTTTTATGCTTTTACTAGGGATAGCGTTACATGGTATCTGTTATGACTTTTTCTTTGTCTCTGGCCAGATTTATACAGATAGTAAGGCAGGGTCAAAATATAAGAGTTCTGCCCAAGGTCTCATTACCTTGGCAACCTATGGTGTAGGTATGCTTATAGGTTTTTGGATTGCCGGCGAGATATCCAATAGTTACATGTTGGGAGAAAAACTACATGATTGGCCTACCATTTGGCTCTACCCAGCCGGATTTGCATTGGTAGTTTTTATTCTCTTTGGTGTTTTTTTCAAATCCGAAGAAATCGAATACAAACACTAAGTTTTATAGTAGAACCAACTAAATTTATTTTGAATAAATTGAATGTGAATTTTACCCGATGGATGGGCATTAGAACAAATGGACTCGGATACATAAGTTACAATCCATGTGCTGTTTAATTTAGGTTTGTATCTTTGTGAGCATCGGGAGATTTTATAGAAACCAAGAAAATCCGAAAGAAAATAAATTTTAACAAATAGTTTAATTCATATAAATAGTTCAAAAAATGCCAAAAAAAATACGTTTAGGAATTTTAGGAGGGGGCGGCGATTCCCTGATTGGAGTTTTACATAGAGTTGCTTCCCACATAAACGATAATTATCAAATTACCGGAGCGGTTTTCAATCCTAGTTTTGAGGATAATTTAGCTTTTGCTAAGGAGATTGACGTGCCTTTAAACCGTATTTATAAGGATTTTGATACGTTGATAGAAGAGGAATTGAAACTTCCAGAGGAAGAACGTATTCAAGTATGTTCCATATTAACGCCAAATTTTTTGCATTATCCAATGGCTAAAAAATTATTGGATAATGGATTTCATGTTATTTGCGAAAAGCCTATGACCACTTCTTTGGAAGAGGCGAAAGATTTGCAGAAATCTCATGAAAAGGCAGGAACCGTTTTTGCTTTGACGCATACCTACACCGGCTACCCTATGGTACGCCAGATGAGAGAAATGATTAAAGCGGGGGCATTGGGTAAAATACATAAGGTGGATGCGCGGTATTATCAAGGCTGGATCAATACGATTATTCATGATAAGGAAAAACGTTCCTCTGTTTGGAGGTTGGATCCGGAAAAAGCTGGGATAAGCTCTTGTATGGGCGATATTGGAGTACATGCTTTCAACTTGGTGGAATATACGACCGGACTTAAAGTGAATTCGCTTCTTTGTGATTTCAATTACTTGTATGAGGATAATAAGATGGATATAGACGGTACCGTTTTAATACGTATGGGAGACCATGTAAAAGGGGTGATACGTAGTAGTCAAGTAGCTACGGGTGAGGAAAACGGTTTAGCTATTGCTATTTATGGTGAAAAGGGAGCATTTAGATGGGAGCAAGAACGCCCTAATTTCCTTTATAAGTTGAGTGATACGGAACCCACTCAAATTTACAAACCAGGACATGCCTATAATTCTGAATTATCCTTAGGAGGTACAAAACTACCTCCAGGTCATCCAGAAGGAATTTTTGACTCCATGGCCAATATCTATTTAGGGGCTGCACGTGCCATTCGAGGTGAAAAATATAATGACGGTGAGTTCCCGACCATGAAAGATGGGGTACGCGGAATGAACTTTATTGAAGCTACTGTTGCATCACATAAAAGCGGTAATACTTGGGTTTCTTTAGAGAAATAAAATATTTTGATTTTTTAATAAATAAAAGAGCCGCTATTTGCGGCTCTTTTTATGTTTTGGTTTTAGAAAACTTTCTCAAACTCCTCAAAAACAATGATCATACTTTCTTTCGGTTCTCGGTTAAAGGCGGCTAGTTCCCTGGAATAATATTCCCAATGTACCTTTTTCCAATAGGTCAAGGTTTTGTCGCCTTCTCCTTCCTTTTCCGCAAATGAAGCGTCAATAGAAAAGTAAGGTTTTAAAGTAACTTTTTTAGTTCTGATAATGCATTGTGCTTCTCCCTTCCAATTAGTGACTACTGTGAACTCACCAATTTTTGGCAGTGATTCCTTACGTTGTTGTAAACCAAGAAGAGAATGTGAAGTAGCTTTTTTTATTCCATTTTTAATCAAGTCCACTAATTCGTTGGCATCTTTTTCATTGTCTCCAAAATAGGTGGTTTTAGGAGCATCCTCAAAAGCATGCTCTAAATGGGCATCTAAATAATCACCCCACATATTTCTGGCTGAAGTATTTTCCATAGGTACTTTTATACTTAAATGAGGAACAATATAGTGAACCTTCGATTAACTCTTATTTTTTCCAATTAGTAATTGATGAAGACCTATTTAAAACCGATAAAAATCGGTTAGGAAAAATTACCTGCTTTTAATGCATCCGCAGCATGTTTTGCCGCTCGGGCCGTAAATGCCATATAGGTCAAGGATGGGTTTACACAGCTTGAAGAGGACATAAATGCACCATCAGTTACATAAACATTGGGAACCAAATGCAGTTGATTGTTTTTATTAACTATTGATGTCTTTGGGCTATGTCCCATTCTCGCACCACCCATCTCATGGATACCCAATCCTGGTCCTGTTTCTGTATCGTAAGCGTTCACATCTTTGTAACCTGCTGCTTTGAACATGTCTACAATTTGCTTCTTAATGTCTTCGCGCATTTTGTATTCATTTTCCTTGAACTCCACATCAAAATCCAATTGTGGTAGTCCCCACTTATCCTTTTTGGTTTCACTAAGGGTAACTCTATTATCATCGTAGGGTAGGAATTCACCAAACCCGGTGACGCCAATGGTCCAACTTCCAGGTTTAAGGATGCTTTCCTTTAGTTCTTTTCCGTAATTCAATTCTGCAATAGATTCTGACCAATCGCCTCTGCTTGCCCTTCCCTGGTAACCAAAACCTCGTAAATAACCATCCCTTTTTGTTTTTTCATCCAAATTCACAAAACGGGGAATATAGAATCCAGTAGGTTGACGCCCTTTATAATATTTGTCCAAGTAACCTTCTACTTTTGCCGATGCCCCTAACTTATAGTGGTGGTCCATAATGCCTCTTCCCAAGGCATCGGAATCATTACCTAGACCGTTTGGAAAGCGTACTGACTTAGACTGTAACAAAATACCCACAGAAGCCATCGAAGATGCACAGAGAAAGATGATTTTCGCTTTAAATTCCAATTTTTCATTGGTTTCAGTATCTATCACCCGTACTCCGGTAGCTTTTTTGGTCCTGTCGTCATAAATGATTTCATGAACTATCGAATTAGGACGTAAAGTCATATTTCCAGTTCTTTCCGCAGCAGGAAGGGTAGAGGAGTTACTACTAAAATATCCACCAAAAGGACAACCCCTCCAGCACCGATCTCTATTCTGGCAAGTGCCGCGCCCTTCAAAAGTGGCATCAGGGTCAGTGATATGGGCTGTTCTACCAATAGTCACCAAACGGCCATCATCAAACTTGTCTGCAGTACGTTTTTTAAATTCCTCTTCCACACAATTCAATTTCATAGCAGGCTGATATTTACCATCTGGTAAAACAGCAAGACCTAGGTTTTCACCACTGACACCAATATATTCTTCAACTTTATCATACCAAGGAGCAATATCCTTATAGCGCACTGGCCAATCTACTCCAATATTTTCCTTTTTATTGGCTTCAAAATCAATATCACTCCATCGATAACTTTGGCGACCCCAGGTTAAGGATCTTCCTCCTACTTGATAGCCTCTAATCCAATCGAACCGTTTGGTTTCCACATAAGGATGTTCAAGGTCATTAACGAAAAAATGCTTTACGTCATCTTTTGGTGCCCAGTCGACACGCATTTGTTTGTGGTATTTCTTTTGATCTTCCTGTGATAATTCGCCTTTGTATGGATAATCCCAAGGGTCATCATGCATAGTAGGATAATCTTCAATATGTTTCACCATGCGGCCACGTTCTAACACTAAAGTTTTTAATCCATTTTCTGTTAGTTCTTTAGCTGCCCAACCTCCGCTAATACCTGTGCCAACTACAATGGCATCATAAATTTCCTCTTGATTCATACCTGTAATTTTATCTTTTTCTCTTGGTATTCCCTATATTTATCAATTATCTGCTAAGTATTCGTAGAATGCTTAGTGATTTTTTAAATATAACACTAATTGACCTATTTTTAATAGGCCAATTTTAAACCGAATAATTTAAAAGACAGTACTTCCCTTATGAAAACAATTAAAGGCCCAGCCGTATTTTTAGCACAATTCGTAGATAGTAAAGCACCATTCAATTCCTTGGATGGGATGTGTAAATGGGCAGCTGATCTTGGTTACAAAGGAATACAGATACCTACTTGGGTAAGTTTCCTAATTGATTTGGACAAGGCTGCAGAAAGTCAGGATTATTGTGACGAGTTAAAAGGTAAAGTCAATTCTCATGGATTGGAAATCACCGAACTTTCTACCCATTTACAAGGTCAGTTGGTAGCAGTACACCCTGCTTATGATTTAATGTTCGATTCTTTTGCGCCAGAAAAATTACATGGCAACCCTAAGGAACGCACAAAATGGGCGGTAGAAACTGTTAAGAAGGCGGCAACAGCGAGTAGACGTCTTGGGCTTACTACGCACGCTACGTTTTCTGGTTCCCTGTTATGGCATACTATGCATCCTTGGCCGCAAAGACCAGCTGGTTTAGTTGAGATGGGGTTCGAGGAATTGGCTAACCGTTGGCTACCTATTTTAAATCATTTTGATAAGGAAGGCGTTGATGTTTGTTATGAAATTCACCCAGGAGAAGATTTACATGATGGCGATACTTTTGAGCGTTTCTTGGAAGCTACCGGTAATCATAAACGAGTAAACATTCTTTACGACCCAAGTCATTTTGTGTTGCAACAACTTGATTATATCGCTTATATAGATCACTACCATGAGTTTATAAAATCTTTCCATGTTAAGGACTCTGAATTTAATCCAACTGGGAAAAAAGGAGCCTTCGGAGGATATAATGACTGGGGTAACAGAGCGGGTAGATATCGTTCGTTAGGTGATGGACAAATCGATTTCAAAACTATTTTTTCAAAATTAACCCAATATGGTTGTGATGTTTGGGCGGTGATGGAATGGGAATGCTGTATTAAGAGTCCGGAACAAGGTGCTCGAGAGGGTGCTAAGTTCATTCAAGACCATATTATCGAAGCCACTGAGAAAACCTTTGATGATTTTGCAGGTGCAGAAATTGATAAGGAAATGTTGAAAAAAATGCTAGGACTTTAAAACGGTATCATGAGAAAATTAATTTTAGGAATTTCGTTATTGGTTTTTTTTGCTTCCTGTAAGGAAGAAAAGAAGGAGTCTGATAAAGAAATTGCAGCAGAGGAGATGCCGGTTATGATTGAGGATGATTGGGAAATTTTGTTCGATGGCTCTTCTTTCGACGAATGGAAAGAGTTTAAAAGTGATTCCGTTAGCAATGTTTGGACAATTGAAGGGGATGCCATGGTATATTCTCCGCCGATGGAAGGTGAAGAGAACAAAAATCATGATTTAGTGACAAGAAAGGAGTATACTGATTTTGTGCTTTCTTTGGATTGGAAAATATCCGAAGGTGGAAACAGCGGTGTTTTCTGGGGAGTAAAGGAAGATGAAAAATACCATACCGGATATCAAACCGGCCCGGAGGTTCAAATTTTAGATAATGAAAGACACCCAGACGCAAAGGCAGGAACCACGCACCAATCAGGTGCATTATATGATATGGTGCCTCCAGCAAAAGATGTTACCAAACCGGTAGGTGAATGGAATACGATGGTGATTACTGTTGATCATAAAGAGCATAAAGGGAGTATTATGCTGAATGATGTCGAAATGCTGACTTTTCCATTGAGCAATGATGAGTGGGACGCAATGGTCGCCAAATCTAAATTCGCAGGTTGGGATGGTTTTGGTGAGTTTACCACCGGTAAAATCGGTTTACAAGATCATGGTAATGTAGTCGCATTTAAAAATATTAAAATCAAACAACTTTAATTATCAAATAAAATGAAAAATCGATTTTTAGTAACCGTTGTAGCCGCATCGCTATTTACTTTTTCCTGTCAAGAAAAAGTAAAGGTAGATCCTATGGATGGTCAAAATGAAATGGCTAAGGACAGTGTTATCGTTTACGAAGAATATATGGGGGAAGAACCTACTACTCCTGAAGAAACTGAGTTTTACGAGCCTAAAGTGCCTGTTGTAAAACCAGGGCCGATGAATGCGCCACCAAGCGATGCTATTGTTCTTTTTGATGGTACCAGTTTGGATAATTGGATTAGTGCGAATGATAGTACTGCTGCCAAATGGCATTTGAACAAGGATGGAAGTATGACGGTAAATGACAGGACCGGAGACATAAAGACCAAACAAAATTTTGGTGATGTACAACTTCATATTGAATGGAAATCACCTTTACCTGTGCAAATGGAAGGTCAGCATAGGGCCAATAGCGGTATTTTTCTAAGTGGAATTTACGAGGTACAGGTACTTGACCAAAACGATAATCCTACCTATGTAAACGGTCAAGTTGGTTCTATCTACAAACAACACGTTCCATTGGCAATGGCCTCTGTGCCAACGGGTGAGTGGAATACTTATGATATTATTTATCATGCTCCAGAATTTAATGTTGATGGAGGTAAAATTAAATCAGGTGATATCACCGTCATTCATAATGGGGTTTTGGTACAGGATCACGTGGAGCTAAAAGGAACCACGCCTTATATAGGATGGCCCAAGAATCCTGCGCATGGCAAAGGACCTTTATTGCTGCAAGATCACGGTGATGATAGTAGGGTTAGCTATCGTAATATTTGGGTAAGGGAGCTTTAACCCTAATTTATAATTTTAACATGGGATGAATGAAAATATTTTTTTGTTTATCCCTTGTTCATTACCGGCGATAGCTAAATTTAACTATTACCGTACCTTTACCAAAATCTAAAATGTATCTATGATTCAATCCATGACCGGCTTTGGCAAGTATGTAGTACAATTGCCTAGTAAAAAAATTACGGTAGAAATAAAATCTTTAAATAGTAAGAGTATCGATTTGAATGCCCGTATGCCCTCAAGTTATCGAGAAAAGGAATTGGAACTTAGAAAAATAATCGCTAGCTCACTTAATAGGGGTAAAGTTGATTTTAGTCTTTATGTGGAACTTACAGGAGATGAAACAACCTCTCAAGTAAATGAAACAGCGGTAAGACAATATATGAAGCAGTTAAAGGCAATTGCTACTGGAGATGATTTACGCTTGTTGGAAATGGCCCTTAGATTCCCTGATGCTATGAAAACAGAGAAAGAGGATATCGATGAGTCAGAATACGAGGCTATACTCGAAGCATTGACCGGTGCGTTGGCCGAAATTAACATCTTTCAGATCTGAGGAAGGGAGTGTTCTTGAGCAAGATTTTTTAGATAGGATAGCGGCATTGGAAAGTTTGTTGAATCAAGTGGTTCAAATAGATCCAGAAAGACAGAGTACGATTCGTGAACGATTGGAAAAGGCGGTGCAGGATATACAAGCCGATGTAGATGAGAATCGATTTGAGCAGGAGTTGATCTATTATTTGGAAAAATACGATATCACAGAGGAAAAAGTGCGTTTGGCCAATCATTTGGATTATTTTGGAAAGACCCTTAAATCTGACGATAGTAATGGAAAGAAACTAGGGTTTATCTCTCAAGAAATAGGAAGAGAGATAAATACCATTGGATCTAAGGCCAATTATGCCCCAATGCAGCAAATCGTGGTTCAGATGAAAGATGAGCTGGAAAAGATAAAAGAACAAATGCTAAACGTACTCTAAATGAAAGGTGGAAAGCTTTTGATTTTTTCCGCACCATCCGGAAGTGGAAAAACAACCATTGTACGCCATCTATTGGCGCAACCTGAATTAAATTTAGCCTTTTCTGTTTCGGCGACTTCAAGGCCAAGAAGAGGTAAAGAAAAAAACGGCGAACATTATTACTTTATGTCCGTTTCAGAATTCAAGAACCATATCAAAAACGAAGATTTTTTGGAATGGGAAGAAGTATACCGAGATAATTTTTACGGAACACTGAAAAGTGAAGTTGAGCGTCTATGGGCGGAAGGAAAGAACGTCATTTTTGACATTGATGTAGTTGGTGGCCTTCGGATAAAAAAGAAATTTCCAGAACGTACCCTGGCCGTATTCGTAAAACCACCTAGTGTAGATGAACTGAAAATCCGTCTCAAAAAACGTAGTACAGAGAGTGATGATAAAATTAATATGCGAATAGCCAAGGCCTCTGTCGAGTTGGCTACGGCACCGCAGTTTGATCGAATTATTAAGAATTATGATTTGGACACGGCATTGGCCGAAGCGGTAGAACTGGTGGCGGCGTTCATTGGAACCGATAAGGATTGAACCCAATGAAGAAGGTAGGTCTTTATTTTGGCACCTTTAACCCTATACACATAGGTCATTTGGTCATAGCGAACCATATGGTCGAGTTTTCGGATCTAGATGAGGTTTGGTTCGTAGTAACCCCGCAAAGTCCGTTTAAGGTCAAGAAAACACTCTTAGATAACCATCATAGATATCAAATGGTCTATGAGGCTACACAGGATTATCCAAAGTTAAGCCCAAGCCGAATTGAATTTGATCTGCCTCAACCCAACTATACCATTAATACTTTGGTTCATTTGAACGAAAAATATCCTGAGGGTTATCTATTTTCACTAATTATGGGAGAGGATAATTTAAAGGGTTTTCATAAATGGAAGAATTATGAAACCATTTTGGAGAACCATCATATTTATGTGTATCCAAGAGTGTCGGAAGGTGTGGTAGACCATCAGTTTAAGAATAGCGAAAAGATACATAAGGTTGCCGCTCCCATCATGGAGATTTCATCCACCTTTATCAGAAAGGAACATAAAAAAGGGAAAAATATAAAACCAATGCTTCCACCCGAAGTCTGGAAATATATGGATGAAATGAATTTTTATCGGTAAGTGCTTATTGCTTTGAAGTAGCATTTCGTAAAATATCGGTTCCAAGATATTTTTCATCTTTATTATAGTACCAAGCGCGAACCTTTGGAAGTTTAATACCATTTACAGTAGTGAGTTCCGAAAGTAAAATAAACTCCCCATCATTTTTAGCTTCATCATGATAGAATTGATAGACCTCCATGGCATAGGTCTTTGGGTCAAAATAATAATACCAGGTATCCTTCCCTACTTCTTGTTCATAGGTCGTTTTTAAAACAAAGTATTCTTTTCCTTTGAAGGTTTTTCTATAAACGGTATCATCTAAAATAGTGCCCGGATCTTTAAGTTTCATGGGTAGGCCATATAGATACGTGTAATAGTTCTTCGTCATCTTGGCCCTATCGCAACTAATTTTCAAACTGTCCATTAGTTTTTGTGAAATGGAGGTTTCTCCATTCAATTTCAAGGTACACTTTCCCTTATCCAATTCAGATTCAATCGTAGTGTTGCCTTTAGTTACTGTAGTCTTAAAATATTGCGTAGGAAAATCTAAGTCCACCAAGGTTCTTCGAAGTTCGCTATTTGGTGTTTCCATCTCAATGAGCATTGTACCGCTAAAAATTTTCCAGTTGTTTTCAGGATCATGAAAAGCGATAGCGCGGTCCAATACTTCTTGGCTGGTTAACTTTTGAGCATTCATGGTTGTGGTAAGAATGAACAGCAAGAAAAGAGGATAATACTTCATCATTATTTTTCATCTAAACGGGCAGGGGGTACCTTACCGTCGTATTCCTTGTAATATTGTTCCAACAGGTTCATGTTGGCAGTCATCAGATCTCTAGTTTCTAATAGTAAAGTAAAATACAAGGTGGTATTTTTAGGACTTGATTCCTCGGTTCGCGTGCGCTCTACCTGCTTCTCTATTTTTTGGGAAACAAGATCATATAGTTCCTGCTTATTATCTAAAATAGCACCAATTTTTTCAAAAGACCGCTCTTCAAAGGCTGTTTGGGTGTTGTTAAGGATATCAACAAGTTTGTAATCAATTTCCTTTAGCTCCTTTATCTGATTGTATTTTAATTTTCGGTGATTATTGTTGACATGCTTATGGCTGATCTTACCAATATAGTCCAAAGACTGTGAAATGTCCGTAAGATGGCCCATGGCGTTAATGTAGAAATTACTGGCCCCTATGTGCGCCTCATCTAGATTTTTGATAAAATAGAACGTGTGGGCTCTAAGATCGTCGATTTCAGAAGCTAGCTTATTCCCTTGTTTTTTATTCTTCTTTAAAAGGTCAAGATCTTGTTTGGCAAGGCCATTGATGGAATTGGAATAAATCTTGTTCGTCCTTTTGATTACGTTCGCAATATTTTTAGCCGTTTCCTCAATGACCCCTTGTATGGAACTACTTTCAGCAAGTTCCAATTTTTCCTCTTCCTTGGATTCCTTTAATTTTTTAGTGTGCGAAATATAATTTTTGCCTATTAGAAAGGCGGATAAGGCTAGTAAAATTCCAATGGCGTAGATGCCTCCCAAATGAATCAAATATGCAATAATGGAAGCGGATACAAATGCTACTATCGCAGTAAAGAACCATCCTCCAATAACATTCAATACGCCTGCAACTCTGTAAACGGCACTTTCAGAACCCCAAGCCCGATCTGCCAAAGAGCTACCCATGGCTACCATGAAAGTTACATAGGTTGTGGATAATGGTAACTTCATAGAGGTTGCCATAGAGATTAAAACACTGGCAACCATTAAGTTTACAGAGGCCCTCACCATGTCGAACGCAGGTTGATCTTTTACCTTGGCCTTTGTAGTATAGGTCATTGGTTTTTCAAATTGTTTGTCAATCTTCGTCTTAAGACCATCGGGTATCAAAGCATTTAAACTGGTTGAAGCTGCTATGGAATATTTAACGATTATTCGGGATAAAAAGTTTGGTTCAAATCGCTCATCACCCTCATCTTGGCGGGAAAGGTCAACACTCGTCTTAACTACATTTTTTGCTTTAGAAGAAAACCATAACGTAACCACCATTACCACTCCGGAGGCCAATAGTAAATAGGTTGGCGTCTGCACAGCAACGGCCAGTCCTCTCATGTTATATTCCGTTGCCAATTGCCCAGAAGCTGACCAACTCACGTAAGATTCATATGCCGCTAAAGGAACACCGATAAAGTTCACCAGATCGTTACCTGCAAAGGCCATGGCCAATGCGAACGTACCTAAAACGATAATGATTACATAAATATTCCAATTAAAGAACCTTGATGCTATCCAAGAAAGGGCAAACCAAACAGCAATATTGGCCAGAATGAACATCTCTGGATATTCTGCAATGAACATAGTGCTTTCCGGACTCAAAATGGAGGTGCCTTTTAATCCTTTGACAATAATGAAATAGATGATAGCGGTAATACCAAGACCACCAAAAATAGAACCGACCCATTTTGGTTTTTCTTCAAACTTAAAGGAAATCAATAATCTGGTGACGAATTGGACCAAGGCCCCAATGGTAAATGCTATTAAGACCGATAAGAGTATTCCAAATATGATTTCGGTGGCCTTATCTGTGTTGATGTAATTAATAAGGTGCGAAACATTACCGTCGTCAGCATAAATTTTGACCAAGGAAATGGCTACTGCAGCTCCCAATAATTCAAATACGATAGAAACCGTTGTTGAGGTGGGCATTCCTAAGGTATTGAAAAAGTCGAGTAAGAGAATATCCGTAATCATTACTGCCATAAAAACAATCATGATTTCTGCAAAAACGAACTCTGAAGGATTAAAAATACCTTTTCTAGCCACTTCCATCATTCCGCTTGAAGAAATAGCACCGAAAGCAATTCCTACACTCGCCACAATCATAATTGTTTTAAAGGAAATAGCTTTGGACCCTATTGCTGAATTTAAAAAATTGACCGCGTCATTACTAACCCCTACTACTAGGTCTGTAACGGCCAATACGGCCAACGCAATAATCATGAATAAATAGATATTTTCGCCCATTAATAAGTTTTAAAGAAAACAAAAATGACATTATATATTATCACCAAGGTTAAAATAAGGTTATGAAGTAAAAGTAGGGTTAAAAAGCTTTCTGAACACTGCTCGTCATCAAGGACCAAATTTTGCCCAAAATACTAAATTCTTTTAGGAAACGACGATTTAAAAATACAGGAGTTTAAAAGGACAAGCCTGAATTTGCTTTGTGTTCACCTATTTATTGATAAATGAGATGGTAAGATGGAAACTAGCGTCTCTGAGCGGATTTTGCTTCAGCTTCAAACGTAGCTTCTTTTAAGCTCGACATCGCTGTAATTGATGGGATAGCTAAAGTTTTAGCATGTAAAGTTTCAAAAACATCTAATTGCTCTCCGGCCACAACGGTAACAGGTAATTCCAACTCTTCATAGCCCAAGAACTGAACTAAAAGATTATACTGTCCTGGTTGAATATTTTCAATTTCAAAATTTCCATTGAAATTGGTATTTGTGTTCAGTTCGGTATTTTTTAAAGTAACGGATGCCATAAGTAAAGGCTCGTTAAAAAGTTCACCGTCTAAAATTTTTCCTTTAATAGTCCCAGTTTCCTGTGCATAGGATAAAGAAAAAGTTATAAAAACTAAAAAGTAAAATATGCTTTTCATTCTGACGAATTATTTTATGCAAATAAACCGCCACAACGTAAAGTTAATGTTAGCTGTGGATTAAAAATACATGTTCTAATGGTTAAGAAAGGGTAGGTTTTATTCCGTATTCTGCACACGCAATCGTTTTTAAAATATCAAAAAATGTATCTTGCGAGCCTATAAAAACGATGCCATGAACTGGGAAGAATTACTTTCTTTACGAAGACAGGGAGACAAGAACAAACGCTTGAGAAATGAACAGGATGAAACCCGGCTAGGTTTTGATGTGGATTATGACCGTATTATTTTTTCATCTGCATTTCGAAGTTTACAAGATAAAACCCAAGTAATTCCGCTTTCTAAAACCGATTTTGTGCATACCAGACTTACCCATAGTTTAGAAGTTTCTGTAGTAGGGAGAAGCTTGGGAAGACTAGCAGGTAAAAAAATCATTGAAAAGCATCCTTATTTAAAAGAAATTCATGGGTATGGATTTAATGATTTTGGTGCGATAGTGGCGGCTGCGTCCTTAGCTCACGATATTGGTAACCCCCCTTTTGGACACAGCGGTGAGAAAGCAATAGGCGAGTATTTCAAGACGGGTAATGGTCTAAAGTATAAAGAAGAGATTTCAGCAGTAGAATATCAAGATATTGTTGATTTTGAAGGTAACGCCAATGGCTTCCGATTATTAACGCAGCATAGGGCTGGCGTTACCGGTGGCTTACGCTTGAGTTATGGTACTTTGGGGGCCTTTATGAAGTATCCTAAGGAATCACTTCCTAAAAAACCGTCAAAACATATTTGTGATAAAAAGTTCGGATTTTTTCAGTCCGATAAAAACACGTTTGAGGATGTTGCTAAGGACTTAGGATTGGTAGAAAGGGCGAATAATGGTACTATTTCTTATGGAAGACATCCATTGACATTTCTAGTGGAAGCTGCCGATGATATTTGTTATACCATAATCGATTTTGAAGACGGTATTAACCTTGGCCTTATTTCAGAGGATTATGCTTTGGAGTATCTCATTAAATTAGTGAAGGATACCATAAATACTAAAAAGTATAATTCGTTAGAGTTTATGGAGGATAGGTTAAGCTATCTTCGGGCATTGGCCATTAATACGTTGATTCAAGATGCCGTTTCCATTTTCATCGAGAACGAGGATGCTATTTTGAGGGGTACATTTGAAGTCGCACTGATGGATAAAAGCAGGTACAAAGCCCAAATTGATGATATCATTAATCTTAGCGTTCAGAAAGTATACCAATCCCAGGAAGTTATAGAAAAGGAGATAGCGGGTTACACTATTATTTCTGATATTTTAGATGTGTACATCAATGCATTAATGGCTAAAAGAGAAGATAACGCTTCTAATTACCATAAACTTATGCTGCGCACTTTACCCGGGTTTTACAGGAAAACCGATGGCTCTGTGTATGACGTACTTTTGAATACGTGTTGTTATGTTGCAAGCTTATCTGACAGTGCAGCGGTACATATCCACAATAAGATAAAAGGGAAACAACTTTAAAAATTGTACAGTACGCCTATGCCAAGTACTTGTTTGAACTGTATTTTGGGTATTCCTGGATCCACTATGGTTCCATTGTCATTCGATACGGTATCAAAAAGAATATCATCATCATAGATTAACTGCGTGCTCAAAGTAGTAGATATGAATTTATTTACTTTCATAACCAGGTTTACTTCCCAATCTACATCCACGTTTCCAAAATCATTTAAATAATCTGTATATAAATTGAGTCTACTTTTTAAGTTGATGTTGGTTGCAATCGTATAATTTAAATTATTGGTAATTAAAATACCAAGTTCCATCATATGATTTTCTCCTGGGGTAATCACGTTTCCATTATCATCCAATACAGCTTTCTTTACCCCAAACGCACCATTATCGGCTAAGCGTTGATCTAGAACAAACGTTGATTTTTGGGTTAAAGGGGACATATACAGGTTAAAATTTTGGTTTTTGGAGATAAACGAGGTACCCGCACCAAAAAGCAAGTAACCCGGAGCCATAAATCTAGAAATAGGGGTATCTCTATCTGGGTATTTATAACCGTTTGAAAATTGGGTGTTGAAGTTTAATTGAACCGAGTAAAACCAGTTGCTAATGGTATCTTTTTTAAAACCAAGGTTGGAACTCAAACGTATCACATCCTCTGTTTTTCGCAACTTTCTACCGGCTTGAGCATTTAATCCATAACGGAGTTCTGAGTTGTTGTCCCATTGAAAATTACCGAATTTATATTTACGGGCAAGTTTTAGAAACCCCAAACCGCTAACGGCATTGTCACCCCCTGCGTTCCAGTTCACAAAGGCGACTTCACTAACATTCAGTCCAAAACTGTTCTCTTTTTCCCAAAAAGAGGGCACCCTAAATCTTTTGAAGCCCTCTTGTAGAGGTTTGGTCTTATTAAATGTAATATTTGGTATTTTTAGATTTACATTTTTTCGAAGTCCATTTATTTTGTCGACAGTTCTACGTATTACAATGGTATCAATAGCAATGCTATCAATTACGATACTGTCTGGAACAATAGGCGGTGGAATAGAATCTTGCCCAAAGGTCCATAAAGAGAATAGCAAGAAAATAGGGATGATAAACTTAGGTAGTCTTTGAGATAAATTCATCATAGAAATTGTTCTATATATTTTTTAACTGAAAGCATATCCATTTCTGCAATTTTATAAAGTTCTGTTGTACTACCGTGGGTTATAAACTCATCGGGCACCCCAAATATCTTAATATTTTTATAGATTCCAATACTGTTGGCAAATTCTAATACGCCACTTCCAAAGCCACCACTTATCACCCCATCTTCTAAGGTGATGATTTGGTGATATTTGTTAAGTATCATTTTTAAAAGTTCGGCATCCAATGGTTTTATAAATGGAAAATTATAATGGGCTATTTTAGATTCGTTTTTAAGTTCGGCAATCATGGCGGAAACTGAATTTCCAATGGGTCCTGTTGTTAAAATTGCAATATCCGTTCCAGATTTTAATTCCTCAGCTTTCCCAATTTCCATTTTTTGCATCGGCTTTTGCCAATCCAATAGATTTCCTCTTCCTCTAGGATACCGTATCGCAATGGGGTGGTCTAGTCCCAATTGAGCGGTATACATGATATTCCGAAGTTCAATTTCATTAATAGGGGAGAAAATAATCAGATTTGGCAGGCATCTTAAATACGCCAAATCAAATACCCCGTGATGGGTTGGTCCATCTTCGCCAACCAGACCTGCGCGGTCCAGACAAAATATGACTGGTAAATTTTGCAACACAACATCATGGATTAGTTGATCGTATGCGCGTTGCAAAAAGGTGGAATAAATATTGCAAAAAGGAATGAGTCCGTCCGCAGCCATACCAGCGGCCATGGTCACGGCATGTTGTTCCGCGATACCCACATCAAACGCGCGGTCAGGTATCGTCTCCATCATAAATTTTAAAGAACTGCCTGTGGGCATGGCGGGCGTAATACCTACTATTCTTTTATTGATTAAAGCTAATTCCACCAAAGTCTTTCCAAACACATCTTGAAATTTTGGTGGTTCTTGTATTGCCGATTTTTTCTGAAGTTCTCCGGTGATTTTATCGAATCGTCCAGGAGCGTGATAGGTGACCTGATTTTCTTCTGCCTTTTGAAGACCTTTCCCTTTTGTTGTAATGACGTGAAGTAGTTTAGGCCCTTCAATATGTTTTAACCGATGAAGCTCTTTTAGTAATTCAGGTAGATTATGACCGTCAATAGGGCCAGTATAATTAAAGTTTAGGCATTCAAAAATATTTTCCTCTTTTGCAGTGCCGATTTTGACATTGGTCAAGTATTTTTTCAAGGCACCTACGCTTGGATCTATGCCCATGGCGTTGTCATTTAGAATGACCAGGATATTCGCATTGGTGACCCCGGCATGGTTCAGTCCTTCAAATGCCATACCACTAGCAATGGAAGCATCCCCAATAACAGCAATATGTTGTCTTCTGATTCTGATGTTGTAATTGAGCGGAAAGAGCCATTCCTAAAAGCGCTGAAATGGAAGTAGAACTATGACCTGTGCCAAAGGTATCGTACTCGCTTTCCTCCATTTTTGGAAAGCCACTTATACCTCCAAGCTGCCTGTTCGTATCAAAAATAGATTTTCTACCGGTCAGTATTTTATGACCATAAGCCTGGTGGCCAACGTCCCAAATTAATTTATCGTTTGGTGTGTCGAACACATAGTGTAGTGCAATGGTCAATTCTACCACACCAAGACTTGCTCCTAAATGTCCTTCTTTAACGGAGACGATATCAATGATGAATTCCCTCAGTTCCTTGGCCAAAACAGGTAGTTCCTCTGCAGATAATTTTTTGAGGTCCCTTGGTGAATCTATATGTTCTAGAAATGCTTTCAAACGCTTACCATCATTGAGGGCAAAAATACTTTTTTAAAAATGAAACTATTGTATTTTTGAATTTATGATCAATCCTTACGATGACAATTATTTTATGAAAATGGCGCTGCAAGAAGCGCAGTATGCCTATGACGCAGGAGAAGTTCCTGTAGGTGCTGTAATTGTTGTTCAAAATCGGATTATCGCCAGGGCACACAATTTGACAGAAAAACTAAATGATGTTACGGCTCATGCAGAAATGCAGGCCATAACTGCTGCCGCTAATTTTTTAGGAGGAAAGTATCTAAAGGATTGCACCCTTTACGTTACGTTGGAGCCTTGTCAAATGTGTGGGGGTGCTTTGTATTGGAGCCAAATAAGTAAGATTATCTATGGGGCAGAAGACCCTCAACGAGGCTGTGGGGCAATGGGAACGACACTACATCCAAAAACTAAAATAATTGGTGGAGTTTTAGAACAAGAATCCGCAATCTTACTACAAGAATTTTTCAATAAAAAAAGAAGGTAATTGTAATGTTTCATAAAAAAACCACGTCCTAAGCGTGGTTTTGCAGTTACATAGGTTCTGTAGCTATAAAAGCTGAATTTGCCCTGCGACTATTCCTTTTTTTCCATTCTCTTCTTCATAGGAAACCTTATCACCGTCCCTTAATTCCAAACCGTGTAAAGAGGTAGCGTGAACAAAGATGTCTTTACCAGTCTTGTCGTTTGTAATAAATCCATACCCCTTGGATTCGTTGTAAAATTTAACCGTGCCAGTCATTATAAATTGATTTATTGTTATGACTCTAAGTTAAGTATTTTTTGCTTTCGACTATAAATTAGGAATGACTTATTTTGATGGAGTGTCTTGATTATCAGTATTTTTAGGAGGCCTACCTTGCATTTTGCGTACATTCTCATCGTTCAGCATATAGTCCTTGAACTTCTTTCCTTTGCTTTCTTTTATCAGGAAAAGGGGCATCGCAATAAGGAATAAACCTAGCGTACCTGAACCGATACATTTGTTGGCAGTATCGGTCTGTGTTTCATCCAGATTGAATCCATAAATAATCAATCCAGCGGAAATCAGAACAATGGCGATAATCAAGTATTTCATGGGTAGGCGACTTTTAATTTTTACTTGGTAAATTTAATAAGTTCACGGCGGTAAGCGGTCAATAATTTTGATTTGGAGACAAAACCCATATATTTTCCTTCGTTAACCACAGGTAAGTTCCATGCCCCACTATCTTGAAACTTTTTCATGACGATTTGCATACTGTCTTTGCCGTAATAGATATGTTCTGGGGCCTTGTGCATAAAAGTTTCCACCCTGGTAGTCGAATACAGTTTGGTATCGAACATAAACTCTCTTATATCGTCGAGCAATATAATGCCCAAGAATTTTTCTTCGGTATCTACAACAGGATAAATATTTCTGGTGGATTTGGATACCGATTCGTGTAACATCTCCCCAAGGGTCATTTCGGGCTGTACAGTTTTAAAATTGGTTTCAATGACAGAATCTAAATCCATCAAAGTCAATACGGCTTGATCTTTATTATGGGTCAGTAGGTCACCACTTTCGGCCAATTCTCTCGTGTATATGGTATAATCTACCGCATTTTTAGTGAGTAAATAAGAAATGGAAGCCGTAATCATTAAAGGAACAAAAAGCGCATAACCTCCGGTTATTTCCGCAATAAGGAATATTGCGGTTAACGGTGCATGTTGTACCCCAGCAATAAGACCTGCCATACCAATTAAGGTAAAATTACTTTCAGATACCGAAAAACCAAGTCCGGAATTATTAATCACTTTTGCTGCCACATTTCCTAAGGCACTCCCCATCACCATGGTAGGAATGAATATACCTCCAGCACCACCGGCTGCTAAGGTAGTGGTCATCGCAACTGCCTTGAAATATGGTAATTCCGAAAAGTAAAGCGATAACGACCCATATGTTCCCTATGTAGGCATCAAAAGGGGTTTTGCCCAACGCACTTATATGATCACCGATTAAGAGGTGATTGATGAACGTAAAACCTTCCCCGTAGAGTGGGGGAATGGTATACAACATAATTCCTATGGCAAGTCCGCCAACTAAAAGTCGGTATTTGGGACTTTTCAACGGTTTGAAAAGGTTCATAATACCAAAATACATTTTGGTAAAGTAAATGGAAGCAATGGCAGTTCCAACTCCCAAGAGTACGTAGAAAAATGTATCCTTGATGGCAAAGGGTTGAGCGATGCTAAAGTTGAACAGTACCTCATTGCCCATAAAAAAATAGGAGGTAAGTACCCCGCTTATCGATGCCAACAGTAAAGGCAGCATGGAAATCATGGTAAGGTCTAAACTGAATACTTCAACTGCGAAGATGATAGCGGCAATAGGGGATTGAAAAATGGAAGAAATTGCCCCTGCAGAAGCACATGCAATTAAAAGTGATCTCGTTTTGGAATCAATATGAAATAACTTCCCTAAGTTGGAGCTGATGGCCGCCCCCGTAGCTACTGCCGGACCTAATAAACCTACAGAACCACCAAAGCCAACGGTTAAGGGAGCTATGATCAATTGGGTGTACATTTGTTTTACCGGGATGCGTCCTTTGTTTTTGGAAAGTGAAAACAGAATGGAGGAAACGGCATGTTTTAAGCGTTCTCTATGCACATATTTTACATAGAGGAAAACGAGGGTAAGCCCTACTATGGGTAAAACAAAATACAATTGGTTGCTGGAAATAATGATGCCGTTCTCCAGTAAAGCTTCAATGAAATAGGTGATATTTTTTAGGGTAACCGATGCCAATCCAGCCAATAACCCCACCACCACACTTAAAATATGGACAAAAGTCTTATTGGAAATATGCTTATATCTCCATTTAAAAATACGTTTTAAGAGCGTGTTTTTTTGATTGGGCATTTTATGATACTTAATTAAAAGTATAAAAAAATCCCGCCGTAAAGCGGGATTTAAATTTTAAAGATCCAACTTCAAACTAAGTTCTTTCAATTGCGCTTCATCTATAGGAGCAGGGGCATCGATCATCACATCACGGCCGCTATTGTTTTTAGGGAAGGCGATAAAATCACGAATGGTTTCTTGTCCGCCTAAAATGGCAACCAGTCTGTCCAATCCAAAGGCGATGCCTCCATGTGGTGGAGCTCCGTATTGAAAAGCATCCATCAAAAATCCAAATTGGGCTTTTGCCTCTTCCGGCGTAAAACCTAAATGCCTGAACATGGTAGATTGGGTTTCCTTATCATGGATACGAATGGAACCTCCGCCAATTTCATTACCGTTCAATACCAAATCATAAGCATTGGCCCGCACCGCACTTGGGTCCGTATCCAGTAATTCTAATTGTCCTGGTTTAGGAGAGGTGAACGGGTGGTGCATGGCATGGTAGTGCCCAGTTTCTTCATCCAATTCCAATAATGGAAAATCGACTACCCATAATGGAGCAAATTCAGTAGCTTTCCGTAGACCTAGGCGCGTTGCCATTTCCATACGTAAAGCACTAAGCTGAGCCCTTACTTTATGGGCGTCTCCAGAGAGTACACAAATAAGGTCTCCAGGATGAGCTCCGGTTACTTCTGCCCATTTTGCCAAATCCTCATGATCATAAAATTTATCTACTGAAGATTTAAAACTACCATCTTCATTATATCTGCAATAGACCATTCCTAGTGCACCAACTTGAGGTCGTTTTACCCAATCGATTAGTTGATCGATTTCTTTTCTGGTGTAAGAATTGGCTCCTGGAACTGGCAATACCAACTACGAGTTCGGCGGAATTGAAAACACCAAATTCCTTATGCTGTGCCACTTCGTTCAATTCGCCAAATTCCATTCCAAAGCGAATGTCCGGCTTATCGTTTCCATATTTGGCCATGGCATCATCATAGGTCATTCTTGGAAACTTTTCTACGTCAACCCCTTTGATTTCCTTTAAAAGATGTTTGGTCAAGCCTTCAAAAACAGCTAAAATATCCTCTTGCTCTACAAAGGCCATTTCACAATCTATTTGTGTGAATTCGGGCTGCCTATCCGCTCTAAGGTCTTCATCTCGAAAACATTTTACGATTTGAAAATATTTATCCATACCACCCACCATCAAGAGCTGCTTAAAAGTCTGCGGTGATTGAGGTAGGGCATAAAATTGACCTTCGTTCATACGGCTAGGTACTACAAAGTCTCGAGCACCTTCGGGCGTGGATTTAATCAAATACGGAGTTTCAACTTCTATAAATCCTTCATCGGATAAAAATTTGCGAACTTCCATGGCTACCTTACTTCTAAAAATAAGATTATTCTTAACTGGATTTCGGCGTATATCCAAATAGCGGTATTTCATACGAAGATCTTCACCGCCATCAGTTTCATTCTCTATGGTGAAAGGTGGCGTTTTAGATTCGTTTAAAATAGTTAATTCGTCGACCAGTACTTCTATTTGACCCGTTGGGATATTGTCGTTTTTTGAAGCGCGCTCAATGACCTCTCCTTTTACCTGGATAACAAACTCCCGACCTAAATTCCGAGATTGTTCCAGAAGCTCGGGTGAAGTTCTATCTGCGTCAAAAACCAATTGTGTAATACCATATCGGTCACGTAAATCTACCCAAACAACAAAACCTTTGTCCCTGGTTTTAGCTACCCAACCGGATAATGTTACCGTTTTACCAATATGTGTCTCTCTTAACTCCCCGCAGGAATGGCTTCTATACATAGCTAACGCTTTAAATAAGGCACAAATTTAAGAAGTCTAGTTCATTAAAGATCTATTTAAAATGAGGTTTTGAATTTCTTCTTTGAGGAGAAAGTATGTTAAAGTTAACATTGTAAAAAATTGTTAATCAATCATATAACCTTCCAATGTTAAGTTAATGTAAACTAAAAGTTATCTAAACATTGATTAATTGGAAAATAAACTTATATTTGTAACGTTAAAGTTAAGGATACATCAATTAAAAATATATATACCATGAAAAAATTACTGATTATTGCCGTGCTAGCGTTATCTTTTGGAACTTATGCCCAAAATGGAAAGCCAACATTTGAAAAAGAAGGAAATAAGGTGAAAGCCACTTATTTTCATGCAAATGGAGAGGTTTCACAACAAGGTTACTTTGTAGATCAAAAGTTGGACGGTGAATGGAAAATGTTCAATGAGGAAGGCGAGAAAATAGCTGTAGGTAACTATGATAACGGCGTTAAGACCGGTACTTGGTTATTTTGGGAAGATGATGTTAAAAAAGAAGTAAACTTTGATAACAATAAAATTGCCAGTGTAACTAACACAAAAGCTAAAGAGTCCGTTGTTACAAACTAGGAACAATTAAAAAAATAAAAAAGCCCGTATCGAAAGATACGGGCTTTTTTATTTTCAATAGTAGCTTCACTTAAGCTGCACTTCCTATTTGTTCTTGATTTTCTTTTGATAGAATCTCCCGTACCTCTAAACTTAATTTTAATACGGTAGACGATGTTGAACAATACCGGTACAATAATTAGGGTCAGGAACGTAGCCACGATTAAACCAAAGATGACCGTCCAAGCTAAAGGCCCCCAGAATATAACATTATCCCCACCAATATAAATTTTTGGATTGAATTCTGAGAATAGGGAAAAGAAATCGATGTTTAACCCTATAGCTAAAGGTATAAGCCCAAGTACGGTTGTAATTGCCGTAAGTATAACAGGTCTAAGCCTAGCTTTTCCACCAACAATCATGGCATCTGTGGCATCGTCCATGGTTAAAAGATCACTATCATCCATGCCTAATTTCACTTTTTTACGATCTACCAGAATTTGGGTATAATCGAGTAGGACCACACCATTGTTCACCACAATACCTGCCAAAGAGATGATACCCATCATGGTCATCATAATCACAAAGGACCATCCTGTGAGCATCAATCCTCCAAAGACACCAATGAAACTTAGGAAAATGGCAATCATAATAATTAATGGTTTTGAAATACCACCAAATTGGAAAATTAGAATAAGCATAATTAGACCTAGGCCGGAGAAAAAAGCGCCGATCAAGAACATTTGTTGTTTCATCTGCTCCTCTAACTGACCTGTATAATCAATTTTCACGGTTTCTGGTAAACCTTTAAAGTTTTCCATTTCTTGCTGAATTTCTCCAACAATGGCACCGGCATCGGTAAAACCGGGTTTCAATCCAGAATAAATAGTTACCACTCGTTTACCATCCCTATGCTTAATAGCACTAAATCCGGATGTATTTTTTTCAGATGCTACCGCAGAAATAGGAATTTCTTTGATTTGACCTGATGCCGGATCTCTAAAAATGATATTTTGATTGAACAGCGCACTTTTATTATAGCGCAAATCTTCATTGAACCTGATGTTGATATCATAGTCCTCACCATCCTCCTTATAGATACCCGCTTTTTCTCCAAAAACGGAACGTCTTAATTGATTGCCCACTTGACCTACGGCCACACCCAATTCTCCAGCTTTCTCACGGTCTACCACAACTTGCATGGAAGGTTTACCCTTGTTCACATCAATTTTCAACTCTTCAATACCTGCAATGTTCTTGGTATTGATGAAGTTTCTAATATCCTCGGCGGTATTTATCAATTCATCATAATCCTTACCCTCTAGCTCTATATTGATGGGGTAGCCTGCCGGCGGACCATTGGCATCTTTTTCAACCGAAATGGCAACTCCGGGATATATTCCTTCAAGGGCATTTTGAACGCGGCCTCGAATGTCTTCGGTATTAATTCCTTCTCTATATTTATACTCGCTAAAATTGACGGTTACTTTGCCTTTATGTGGCATTTCTGCGGCAGAACCACCATCAGTCAAAGGATTTCCAGCGCCTTCCCCTACTACGGAAACCGCTGAGGCCATCATAAAATTCTCCCCGTTCTTTTTGTACTTGGGATCATCCATTAATGCGTATACCTGGTTTTCAACTTCCTTAGTAATCTCATTGGTCTTTTCTATGGATGTACCTTCGGGATATTCTACATACACATAAATTTCATTCGGCTTATTATCTGGAAAGAATTCAATTTTGGTACGACCACTGCCAACGGACATACCAAACAACATGAAAACACCTATCAATAAAAGAAAAGTAATCCCAAAATACCAATAGACATTACTACCACGCAATGCATGTTTCAGGCGACGTTCGTACCAATTCTCAAATCGAGACATGGTCTTTTTTTGGAAGTTTTGAGCGCTACCTTTAATGACATATTTATAGGCCCAGAACATGATTGCGGTTAAAATCAATACAGTACCCAAACCACGCATTACGCCTCCAAAAAGTAAAATCAGTATTCCTATAGTACCTAATATTAGGGTTAATCGAATCAACTGTTTTAAAGTGAGTTCTTTTTCATCGGTACTCATAAATTGGGAAACCAACATGGAGTTCATGAAGATGGCCACAAACAGTGATGAGCCTAAAACGACTGAGAGTGTAATGGGGAAGTAGATCATAAACTGACCGAAAATACCTGGCCATAATCCTAAAGGAACGAATGCCGCTACTGTTGTTGCCGTAGAGATGATAATAGGAAACGCAATTTCTCCAATTCCCTTTTTAGCAGCCTCTATACGAGGCATCCCTTCATCCATGAGTCGGTATACGTTTTCAACCACAACAATCCCGTTATCCACGAGCATTCCAAGCCCCATAATCATTCCAAAAAGAATCATGGTATTCAAAGTATATCCTAGCCAAGAAAGTATAACGAAGGACATGAACATGGACATGGGTATGGCAAACCCAACGAACAGCGCATTTCTAAATCCTAAAAAGAACATTAGAACCGTTACTACCAGGATGATTCCAAAAATGATATTGTTCACCAAATCATCTACCTGATTTAGGGTACGGGTAGAGGAATCATTGGCGATGGAAATATTTAAATCTGGCGGGAAATAGTTGGCCTTCTCGTTCTTTACAATTTCCTTGATTTTATCAGCGGCTGAAATAGCATTTCTACCGGCCCTCTTCTTAACATCAAGCATAACCACATTATCCCCAAATTCACGGGCATAAGTAGTTTTATCCTTTGCTTCGAATTTCACTTCTGCAATATCCTTTAGATAAACAGCGCCATTGTCTGATTTTACCACAAAGTTTTCTAGCTGTTTTGGATCTTCAACCTCACCAAGGATACGAATGGTACGTCGTTGTCCACTGGTTTTTAAATTTCCGGCAGACATGGTCATGTTGCCGTTATTAATGGCGTTCAATACATCTTGAAAGCTGATTTTTGCAGCCATCATTTTGTAGATATCCACGGCTACTTCTACCTCTTTATCCTGTGCTCCACGGATATCCGCTTTTTTGATTTCTGGAAGGTCTTCGACCTCATCTTGTAAATATTCCGCGAACTCTTTTAATTTCTCTACAGGATAGTCGCCCGTAAAGTTGATGTTCATGATGGGTACTTCTTCAGAAAAATTAAGATCAAAAACATTGGGCTCCACTTTAGCACCATTGAAGGTTGGCCAATCTTCACTGGCCTTTTCACTATCTACTTCGTCCTTTACCTTTTGCTTTGCTTGCTCAACGGTAATTTCTTCATCGAACTCTACCGTTAAAATCGCATAGTCCTCTTGTGAAGTAGACGTAATCTCAACAACGTTACTAATATTTTTAAGTCGGTCTTCTAACGGATCGGTGATTAGCTTTTCTATATCCTCGGCGGTATTCCCAGGGTAAGGTGTACTAATATAAATCTTGGTCTCTACAATTTCCGGAAAATCCTCTCTAGGCATCGCCATATAGGCGGAAAAACCTAGCCAAAGGAATATGGCGATCATCACATAGATCACCGATGGGTTATCAATGGCCCAAGACGATAGACTGAATTCCTTATCAGCGTTTTTTTGTACTTTGCTCATCGATTTTTAGTTTTTAATTTTTACTTTTTGGCCATCCTTCACGCTTCTTGCACCCTCTTTGATGACATGGTTTCCGTCCTCTAAACCGGTTAGCACTTCAATTTTGGCCCCTTGGGTTTTCCCGGTGGTAATAATGGTTCTTTTCACCACGGCTTCGTTATCCGCATTTGGCTCATCAGCTACGAATACATATTGCTCCCCTTCGGCATTTTCAGAAATGATACTGGTAGGAATTAATACTGCATTTTCACTGGTATAATCATTTAGGCTTACTTTGGCCGATAGATTTGGCTTTATCTTACCGTCTTTATTTGGGACAGGAATTTCTACTTCAAAAGATCGGTTTGATGGATTGATGAAATTTCCTGTTTCTCTAATTTTACTCATAATGGTATCGCCTAATACGGGAAAATACACCATCGCTTCTTTCCCTTTGCTAACAGCTCCTAAATACGTTTCTGGCACTTCCACCTTAATGTACATATCGGACAAATTCACTAAACGGAATACTTCAGAACCTGGGCCCGGGGCAACTACGGTTCCTTGATCTTTGATGACGTTATCAATGATACCGGCAAAAGGAGCTCTAATGTTAGATTTACCCAATTGGCTTTGTGCTTGTGCAACCATATTTTCAGAAGACTCGTAATTGGTCTTGGCCTGTAGGTATTGAATTTCAGATCCTATGTTTTGGTTCCATAAACGTTCTTGACGCTCAAATGTAGTTTTGGCCAAAGCAGCTTGTGTTTTTAACTGGCTCAATTGGCTGGACATACCCCCGTCATCAATACTCGCCAATAGTTGACCTTTAGCAACTCGGTCACCTTCTTTTACATAAACCCTCTGTAAGGTACCTGCCATTTCTGGGTAGATCAATACATTTTGTTTTGTACTTACATCGCCCTGTAATTCTAGGTAATGATCAAAAACCTCATGTTTGGCGGTAATGGTGTTGACCAATGGAAACTTCTCTTCATTTCCTAAAAGGGCTATGGCAGAATCCAAGGATTGAATCTGTGTTTCAATAACCTTTTGCTGAGCTGAAATTTCATTTTTCTTTGCTCTAATGGCCTCAAGATTCCCTTGTGCAATGACTCCGCTAACGGATTGGTCGCCACCACCACATGAAAATAGGCTGATGGTTACTATGAATAGAACTATTATTTGTTTCATAATGATATGTTTACGGATTGATTATTTAAGCTTTTGTATTTAGGATAATTTCCAAGTCGGTCTTTTTATTAACCACTTCAACCATAGATTGTAGGTATTCCTGTTGGGTGGTATATAATTGGGTTTGTGCTTGTCTCAGCTCAAAACTTGTAGCTAGACCTTCTTGATATTTTATTTGGTTTTTTCGTTCGATTCGCTCAGATAGCGCTAGATTTTGCTTTGGCAGTCTCATAATTGGCGATGGCAAGGGTATAGTTATTCTTTGCATTTTCTAGTTGCAACCTGATTTGTTGTTCTGCTTCGGTTAGTTGAGTTTTCGCTTTTTCCAGGGCAATTTTCGCACGTTGGGTACTTGCACTTCGTTTCAAGGAACTAAAGATGGGAATGCTGAGGTCGACCCCTAATATGGAAGAATCGAACCAAGTCTGATCACCACTTAAAAAGTCAAAGTCGTTGGAGAAGGCTGTACTTCCATAATTGACAAAAGCGTTTAAGGTAGGCAGTGCCCGACTTCTGGCCAATTTCCATTCATAATACCGTTGTTGGTTTAAATTTTCGGCCAACTTATAATCCACGTTATCGTTAATGTTGAAATCGGAATTTAAAATTCCAAGTTGGATATTAGACAGAGTCAAATCTTCTAGATTTTCTTGTAATTGGGTAGGAGCATCAAGGTCAAGTCCCATTACTACATTCAGCATTTGTAGAGGTTATTTCCTGTAACCGTACTGCATTTTTAAGCTGGTTTTCAATGGACGATAAGGTAATTTGAAGTTGGTCAACACTTTCTTCATCGCCTAAACCATTTTCAAAAAGCTTGGTAGTTTCATATAGGTTTTTTTCAAGGGTAGTTTTGTTCTTTTCAAGTATAGCTACACTTTCTCGGGCCAATAGCACATTTCCATAGGATTCTACTACAGATTTACGAACGTCCAAGGCTGTTTTTTCTTTGTTGTTCGCACTATAGCTCAAAAATGCTTTAGTAGCTTGAACACCCACAATGTACGAGCCATCAAATATTTGTTGACGTAATGTAGCCGTAGCAGTCGCGGTTTGAGGTTGGGAGAAAATAACCGGAATAAAAGTTCCGGGTTCTCCACCGGCCAGCTCTGCAGGTAAAAGGGATACGGGCTGTTTTAACTGATTTTGATAGCTTATGGCGCCTGTTATTTGAGGTAATCCAGCAGCGATGGTTTCCCATTTTTGTTTTTGTGCATCTAAAATATCCCGGTCGGCATTGATGGCACTGTAATTATTCTCTTGGGCAAAATTGATTGCCTCCTCTAAAGTGAAACTGTAGGTTTGTTCTTGGGAATGGCCCAGAAAGACCGTCAGAATTAGAGATACAATTGTAAAATAATTTCTCATTTATTCGTGGTTTGAATTGATGATTTCATTTAAAATTTGACGCCCCTTTGGCGTTACGATTCCCCTTAGATGGTATTCTAGATAGGTATCCATTAACTTAGAAACTGGAAACATGGGTAAAGGGAAAAGATGTTGGTCTTTTATACTATTTAAGCCGGAAAAATAAATTCTAGCAACAAATTCTACATTCAAGTTCTCTCTGTAGATTTCTTGATGAACACCTCTTTGAACATTGGATAGGATGCAACCGTGCATTTTAGAAAAATGTAAGGCTTTGACATTATCAAAGATTTGAGGATAGTATTTGGATAGTTGAAATTGTGGTGAGGACTTTTCTCCGTTTAAATGGGATAGGACATATTTTTTTATTTCATATAATTCTTCTATTGGATTCTTACCCAATGCAGTGATTTTATCTATACCATCGCTTACAGAGCAGAATTTGTTCATGACACAATCCTCTATCAGTTTCGTTTTGTTCTGATATTCTGTGTAGATTGTTTTTTTCGACATGCCAATTTCATTGGCAATATCATCCATCGTAACACTTTTGAAACCGTGTTCCAAGAAAAGCTCCGTTGCCTTATCCCTAATCTTATCTTTCATATCGGGTGCAAATATACAATAGGAAACTTTAAAAACTATAAAAGTTTCCAAAGTTTTACAATTACTTAATATTAAATAGTTTTATAGCGTATTAGATAACCTTTTTCAACATCTTAACTTCTTAACAGTTTTTGGAAACTTGTCCGAAAATGAACGTATTTTTGAAAAAAAACTAGCTAGAAATGCTATCCATCTCAGAATACAGAAACGAGTTTATAAATTATCTGGACTCAAAAAAGCTTACCAAAGAACCACGTAATCTTTACGAGCCTATAACTTACATCTTAGGTTTAGGAGGAAAGCGCCTAAGGCCAGTTTTGGTTTTAATGACGACTGAAATTTTTGATACGGATTATAAAAAAGCGTTGGATGCTGCTTTGGCCATCGAGGTATTCCATAATTTTTCTCTAGTCCATGACGATATTATGGATGATGCTCCTGTTCGCAGGGGAAAAACTACCGTTCATGAAAAGTGGGACATCAATACCGGAATTCTTTCGGGCGATGCTATGCTTATTATGGCATATCAACTTTTTGAAAGTTATGAGCCTTCTGTTTTTAGGCAATTGGCGATGCTTTTCAGTAAAACGGCATTAGAAGTTTGCGAAGGCCAACAATACGATGTTGATTTTGAAACCCGAGATGATGTCATGTTACCGGAGTATTTAAAAATGATTGAGTACAAAACCGCCGTATTGGTGGCTGCTGCTCTTAAGATGGGGGCTATAGTTGCCGGAGCCAGTGATGAAGATCAAGAGGATATCTACGCATTTGGACTTAATCTTGGGATTGCCTTTCAATTACAGGATGATTATCTGGATGTTTTCGGAGATCCAAAAACGTTTGGAAAACAGGTGGGTGGGGATATTATCGAAAACAAAAAAACCTATCTCTATCTCAAAGCCATAAATGTTCCATCTGAAGAAGTTAAAAGGGAATTGGAACATTTATATTCGATACAACCCAAAGAAACGGAGACAAAGGTTAATGCTGTAAGGGCCATTTTCAGGAAAACTAAGGCAGATGAAGCCACCCAAAATGCAATAGCTGATTACACGCAAAAGGCATTTGAAATATTGCATAAACTTGATATTTCACAAGAGAAGAAAGCTATTCTCAAGCAATTTGGTGAAAACTTGATGAATAGGAAAGTTTAAAAAAGTCGTCTAAAAAAGGCTTTTAAAAAAGGGGCTTTGGGGCAGGAATTGATATAGGTGAAGTCTTCCCAGATGTTCGTTTCCTCATCTAGAAATTTAAATACCATTTGCGGACTTCTGGCTTTAAATAAATCTTCAAATATTTGATGACCTTTCTCATTATCGGTATAAAGCACATCTAAGAACAATAGGTCATAATACCAAAATTTGTTCTTCAATTTCAACTTTTTAAGGGGTTCTCCCTGTTTTAAAAGTGAAATTAATTTGGGGATTTTTTTAGAAGTGCTCATCAATGTGTATCCGGTACTAGGTTTTGCCCAGCCTCCGGCAGTTCCAATATATCGTACCCTATCCGTATGATGTTCTCTAAAATCATAGCAGGTCATTGGAATACTTCCTTTTTCTGTTTCCAATATTTCGTAGGATTCAACATTAAACTTTGATGATATATAACTTCTAATCTCCTGCTCATATTCTTCTTTTCTCAACAGGTCTTTAGAGAATAAGGTATATTCGATTAACGCAGTAGTCTCGCTAAACGGTAGAACATACATGAATCTGGTATTCCCTTTTTGAGGAACTGAAAAATCCATGTAGGTGACTTGATTCGGTTCGAATGCTGGTTGTTCGGTTTTAATGGTCCAACCAATAAAATGCTGTTGAAGAACAGGATATTTGGTCTGTTGGGTAGCCATTTTATAATCAAAAATACTGTTGAATATGTAGTTGCCCGTATAGGTTTCCCTAGCGGTTTTTACGGTAACTGATGCGGAAGTTTCTAATATGTCAAGAACTTCTTCTTGTTTAAATTCAATGTTAGGGTAGCTTTTAATCCGATTTAAATAGTGATTATAAAAATCGATGCCCCTAATCATTTTATAATGATACGGATCGATTTCCGTTTTTTTTGAAATGTGCTTCCCTTCAAAGTGGATGGTATTCCAAGTTCTATTTAAAATGGATTCGAATTGACCCTTACCTTTTTCCCAAAAACACCAAGTACGGTCGTTAACAGATTTTGCATCTTTATCAAGAAGTAAAACTTTTTTATCCGAAAAGTAATTATCCTTTCCAATAGCATCCGCTAGTAAAAGGCCAGATGCGCCAGCACCAATAATTATATAATCGTAATTGTTCATGAATTTATCAAGATGCAGCTAAATAGTCTTTTCAACGGATTCAAAAATACGAAATCCCTACGGTCTTTTTTAAGCCTAGTTTAAGGTGTAGCGAAGACCAACAAAAGATCGGATACCCTGATTTGGGCCATAAACATAAGAGGGGTCAAAGGTTAGTCCAAAAGGGTTGTTTGCCGTGGCTACTGCATTTCCATTATTGTCAAAAGTAACTTCTTTATCAAATGGGTCATTTGCTCTGGCGATTATAAAGGGATTTCCCCTGTTCGGCGTCCAATCCAGTAGATTTTTGACGCCTGCATAAATTTCAATGTCCTTTAATCCGGTATAGTTGAACTGTATGTTCTGAATGCTCCAAGTGGGCGAAAATTCTTTTCTAGGGTCATTTTCTCCTAAAGTAGGTAAGCGCATCGGTCCGTATAGGTTGCCAGTATAATCGATGGTGAGGTCCCAGGGTCTAATGGTATAGCTAAAACTCCAAGTGCCAGAAAAACTTTCGGTCAATATCTGTCTTCTCCTAATGCCTTGTTCGGTGTTACTCACATCTTGGTAGGTACCGCCTATAATAATCTTGAGTCCGTTTGAAAAAGCAACATCCAGATTGGCACTTACTCCCTGCGAAATAGATTTTCCGTCCAAGTTGTCATAGATTATCTGATTGGGGTCGGTATCATAATCCGGAATAATAACATTCTGAAAATTGGTATAAAATAAAGAAGCATCCAATCCTATAAACGTACCATTATCGCTGTATACTTTTTTCAGGTAATTTAAATTGATGTTAAATGATCGTTCGGGCTTCAATTCCTCTGCAATAATCACATCACGCGCACCCGTTAATGCAGCGTGTTCTTCCGTAAAAAGATTGACCACCCTAAAACCTGTTCCGGCATTCAACCTTAAAATATCATTATCCGTGAATTTGTAACGATAGGCCGCCCTTGGGGTAAATATAGAACCATGTCGTTTATCATAATCATAACGTGCTCCCAATAACAAGGAATTTTTATCGGAAAATTCGAATTCATCCTGTACAAAAATGCTAGGGATAATCACTTCATCTGGATTGTTACCGGTTAAGCTAGCCGTAGCGGGTGTATTGTCATCGTAATAATTATAACGGATTGCGGTACCTACTAACATACTATGTTTTCCAAGGGATTTATCCCAGGTGAGTTGACCAAATCCTATGCGCTGATCTGCTAGATAGGGAACATCACCATAGACCGAATTTTGACTGTGATCATTATAGGAAAAGGACAGCATGAGTTTTTCGGCAACAGGAAGCTGATATTTTCCAAGTACTTCCCATCTACGGGTATAAATACTTTCCCCATAGATTTCGTCACCTCCCCTAAATTCTGGAGTCCACTGTAGCTCTCCTCCCCATCGGTCTTCATAAAAATAACGTCCGGCTAGAGAAAATATTCGGGCATCTTTTCTTTGAAAATTCCATTTCTGGAAAATGGAAATCCGATCCTGTAAGGTTAAATCTGTAAAATTATCACCATTGTTATCTATGGGGTTATCATATTTGAAATAGTTGATTCCCAAGAGCATGTTCGTTTTTTTACCCATATTCACTTTTGTCCCAATATCCAAATTGTATTCTCCCCAGTCCGTAACAAAACTATCTGCAAAGAATTCAGGCGCGGTAAGGTTGTTTTTGGTGATGATATTGATGAGTCCGCCCACAGCTTCACTGCCATATAAGGTAGATGCGGGGCCTTTTACAATTTCAATTTGTTCTATGAGCGAATTTGGAATCCCAGACAAACCATAGACTGTTCCTAAGCCACTTACAATGGGCATACCGTCTATGAGGACCAGAGTATAAGGTCCTTCAAGACCATTAATGTGTATATCCCCGGTATTACAAACGTTACAATTTATTTGAGGACGTACCCCGTTTACGTTCTGTAGGGCTTCAAAAATACTAGCCGTTGGATTTTTCTTAAAAAACGTGGGTTTATACACTTCTACGGGAACAGGACTTTCTAGTCGGCTTACAGGTTTCAAGGTTCCGGTAATCACCATTTCATCCAAGGATTCTATATTAGGTTCAAGTTTGATATCTACTAATAGATCCTTCCCCTCTTGAATATTCAGTACGGTACTAAACGTCTTGTAGCCTAGGGTAGAGGCAATAAGGGTATACTTTCCAGAGGAGACACTTTTAAGACTATATAATCCGGATTCATTAGAAGAAGTGCCAATTTGGGTGTTCTTTAGATAAATATTAACGAATGCCAAAGGTTCACCATTGGAAGTGGTGGTTCCAGAAATGGTGATGTCTTGAGCATAGAGTATGCCCCCAACCAAATAAGTAATGACTAAAAAATATATTCTAAACATCTAAAATAATATTTAGACAAAACTAAAAAATTGTTTTTACATATAAAAATGTATTTTTGCATTCATATAATTTTGAGATGACCTTATCTGAAGAAGATTACATAAAGACAATTTACCATTTAAGCGAAACCGACAAGACTTCGGTTTCTACGAATGCCATTGCGGAGCAGATGCATACCAAACCATCTTCTGTGACGGATATGATTAAAAAGTTATCTGATAAATCCTTAGTTAACTATAAGAAATATAAGGGGGTTTCATTAACGGATGACGGGCGTAAAGTTGCGTTAGCTATTATTAGGAAACACCGCCTCTGGGAAGTTTTTTTAGTGAATACCTTAAAATTTTCTTGGGATGAAGTGCATGAGGTGGCGGAACAATTGGAACATATCAAAAGTGAGGCATTGATCGACAAGTTGGATTCCTACCTCGGATACCCAAAAGTGGATCCGCATGGTGATCCAATTCCAACCAAGGAGGGAACTTTTAAAAAGTCGGTCAAAAAACTGATCAGCGAACTTCCCGTTTCTAGTCGTGGTGTTTGTGTAGGTGTAAATGATTCATCAGCAGCGTTCTTAAAATTTTTGGATAAGAATAAAATAGCTTTGGGGGATACCTTTACCATTTTGGATAGGGAGGAATTTGATGGATCAGTCACGTTGAATTCAAGCTCGGGTAAAATCCGGATTTCAGAACAAATCGCTGCAAACCTGTATTTGGAAATAGGAGATAATTAAAAATGTAGGAACAAGAAATATAATATTATGGAATCGATTATTAACTATTTTGAGTCTATAGACCCCGTTTTGGCGGCTTTTTATGCAACTCTTTTTACGTGGGGCCTCACAGCTCTGGGTGCTTCCTTGGTTTTCTTCTTTAAAGCGATGAATAGGGCAGTTTTAGATGGTATGCTGGGTTTTACTGGCGGAGTAATGGTTGCCGCAAGTTTTTGGAGCTTATTGGCCCCTGGTATTGAAATGAGCCCCGGTGAAGGTTTTGTAAAGGTTATTCCGGCTGCCGTTGGATTTTTAATGGGTGCTGCTTTTATTTTCGCACTGGATAAAATATTACCTCATCTACATATTAATTTTAAGGAAAGTGAGGCCGAAGGTGTAAAGACGCCTTGGCATAGGACTACGCTATTAACTTTAGCCATAACCTTGCACAATATTCCCGAAGGTTTAGCAGTAGGTGTATTGTTCGGGGGCGTTGCTGCAGGTTTTGAAGGTGCATCCATTGGTGGTGCGGTAGCACTTGCTTTGGGAATTGGGCTTCAGAATTTTCCCGAAGGTTTTGCAGTAGCCATGCCGTTACGTAGACAAGGTCTTAGCCGGTATAAAAGTTTTATGTTTGGGCAGGCATCGGCTTTGGTTGAGCCTATTGCAGCCGTTCTTGGAGCTTGGGCAGTCTTAACCTTTCAACCCATTTTACCCTATGCTTTGTCCTTTGCCGCAGGTGCTATGATTTTCGTGGTGGTTGAGGAGGTAATACCGGAGACGCAGCAGGACAAATACACAGATATCGCGACAATGGGGTTCATTGGTGGCTTTATCATTATGATGACCTTAGATGTTGGACTCGGTTAATAACTTTGCTTTCAGCGTGTTGTATCAATTTATCGGCTTAATGCAATTTTAAGTACGTCTTCAATTTAAATTGATTTTTTAAGTTGTTCATAGGCCATTTTAGATCTAAAACCAGAAAAGTGTTTCAAAATAGGTAAAGGCTATCCCTATTGGATGGCTAAAGAAAGATTGTTAGTTGGGGCCGGAGTGCATTTGAAGTTAGGAGATGAATAATCCAAATTGAGATTAAATTTTAGTTTTACCTACTTCTTTGAAAACGACCAGTCCAGTTTTCAAAGATATAACGGTAGTGTTTCCTATAATATTTCTGATTATACCAAGCTAAATGGTAGTTTTGAGATATATACCATTGATAATTTTTATGCCAATGTTTTTCGCCTTGGGTTTATCTATAAGTTTAAATAACGGCGTTTATCCTTTAATCTACCTACCTAGTCCTCAAATTAATTTTTGGCTTTACTGCATAATTTTTTGATGTTTCCATAGTTATCCAGAATAGTCAAGGTAATCTAATTTTTTAAAGTATAAAGTGTTCTCATTTAATTAAACAGATGGTTTTTAAGAAGGTACATTGGTTTTGGAATGTTCTATTGGTGGTAACTATAGTAATCTGCTTTTCAGTTTTAATTCTACACTATAAGAATTGGGTCGATAAAGACACGAACAGTCTTGATTTAATGTCCGGATTTTATAGGATTTCTATTCCTTATAACGAAATGGACAGCATCTATTTTGTCGATAAAATACCGCCGATGGAGCGTTTGAACGGCTTTTCGGCGCTTGAAAAAGAAAAAGGAATATTCAGGGAGTTTAAGGACTCGTTGACCGACAAGAAAGTTTATGTTTTTGTGGATAATATCAATCAGCAAAAAATTAAACTGGTTTATAAAGACTCTTTCAATTTGTATGTAAATGTCAATGATTCCGTTGCTTCTATAGAGCTGATGGAGAGTCTACAGAAAAAAATAGCATCCGTTAAAATTGAAAATTGAATTTTTACTTTAAAACTTTACTGATTAGTTTTACTTGGCACTATTATTGAAAATAGTTGAAACCTGAACAGCATTTAAATGAAAGCAATATACACTTCTTTGATTCTCTTTCTTTTATTGAACACCACTACTATTTTTGGGCAACATGACCTTAGGTTGACGATAGATAGTTTAAAGACAGATGAGGGTAATGTATGTTTTGCCATCTATAATACAGAAAGTTCCTTTTTAACCTATGAGGAAGTGTACAAATCAGGTTCCCAAAAGGCGACAAAAGGTGTCAACAGTATAGAGGTTAAAAATCTACCCAAAGGGAATTATGCTGTGGCCATTTTTCATGATACCAACGGCAATAAAAATTTAGATACCAATATGCTGGGTATTCCAAAGGAAAAAGTTGCATTTTCCAAATCTAAAATGAAAATGTTTGGCCCCCCAAAATTTGACGACTGCTCCTTTGACCTTAATAATAATATGGAGATTACTATTGAAATGGATTGATATTTCAGTAAGAGTAATTGGTGGTGATCAAAATAACACCATTTGCTCCTTGGATACCAAATATTGATGCAGACTATTCCGTCCATAATTCCCTTAAACTTGATGGACGGTTATAATAAATTCGATACCTATAAAAATAGGTAAGGTTGGTCAATGTAAACCAGTTTGGAGCGTGAATGCTAAAACCAATCTTTCTCTCTTTTATAAATCCTAATACGGTCTTAGCTGTCATATGGGAAGTTAAAATTAAAACTACCCTAGGTTATAAAACGCTATTAATCAGAAATTAAGCACTCATAATTTTTGTATTTTAGATGGCTAATAACCTAAAAACAAAAAATGTGGAAACGAAAGAGATTGCAGAAAAGCTCGTAAACTGGTGCAAGAATGGGGATTTTGAAAAACCGTATCAACATCTTTATAGTCCTGATATTGTGAGTATCGAAAATGATGGAAGTGCTGAGGGCGCCCGGGTCGAAGGTTTTGAAGGTATTCAGAAGAAAGGGGAGTGGTGGAAAGAAAATTTTGAAGTGCATAGTACTACGGTATCAGATCCCGTGGTGGCAAAAAACTGGTTTTCACTTCGTTTTGAAATGGATACAACGCACAAACCATCGGGACAAAGGTCTACCATGTCAGAAATAGCGGTTTATCAAGTAAAGGAAGGTAAAATTATAAAAGAACAGTTTTTTTATGATGAGGCCTAAGTGTTTGAGGGGGATACCCAGAGATTATCAAGGATACCTTCCGGCCAAGTCATTTTAAAGAATATAGCGGAACTTTTCTAGTTAGGTGCAGTAAGCTTTCCTTTGAATACGTATCTTAGAATTAAAGTTCAATTATGGTTCTAGTAGCGCAATTAGTAGGTGCATTATTTGGTTTGTTGGCGGTTGTCTTTGGTGCGTTTGGCGCACATGTACTTAAAAAAACATTTACTCAGGAACAATTGGCCAGTTTTGAAACTGGGGTAAAGTATCAAATTTATCATGCTTTGGTTTTACTGATGTTAAGCTTCAATCTAAATCTAGATACGCCTCTTGAAAAAAATATGGTGTACTGTTTCCTCATAGGAACCTTTCTATTTTCTTTTAGTATTTATGGCTTATGTCTGAGTGCCGCAAAGGGAAAAAAGCTGAAATTTTTAGGACCCATAACTCCGCTTGGCGGACTATTTTTGGTATCTGGATGGGGACTTCTTTTCTACTTTTTTATTCAAAACCTTATTTGAAAAATCCTCGTATTATTCTGCTTTTTCTGATGTAAATTCTCGTATGGCGGCGTTAGGTTCTATGATAGTATTGCCCTTCCAGAATTCTGGGTCGTATTGGGGCATGTACGTGGGCAAAACCGAATTGTTTTCGGTAAAGGACTGAAATGTGGCCGAATTTATTTCTTCAGAATCGAAAACAATAACTTCATTCTTTTCAATATCCGTAAAGACAAAGTCAATTTTACCAGAGAGTTCATTTTGCTTATTTCTACCCTTGACCACTTTATTCTTCTCAATAATCTTTAAGGGTCTTTTGATGCCTATTCGGGTACCTTTTTCAGATTCAAGATATCGAAGACTGTATTGTCCTGAATCATTTTTAAAGAAGATAATTTTTCCTTTGGAAAGATAGGCATTGGCAGATATGCCTAATAGGTTGAATTTTTTAACAGGTTTGATGTTCTCAAAATCTATTTGGAGAACCGCAAAGTCATCGGAGTTAATGTATAGTGTTCCAGAATAATCCGCTGAGCCCTTTGATGCAAATTGGATTACGTAAACGGCTTCACTTCCCAAATATGTGAATTCTTTTAGCGTGTAATTGTATTTTCTTGTTTTCTGTAAGAAATCAAGGTCAGTATCTTCATTTATCGGGAGTTTCATTAAAATCTCTGCTAAACGTTCCTTTCGGTAGTTGGCAAAATTTTTCTTTCGGTCTTCTTCTCTTTTCTTTTGATTTTCTAATTCCTTATTTACCGCTGCCACATCTGTGGAATCTACATCGGTTTCAAAAAGTTCATCGGCATCTATTTTGGTGCCTATTAACCCCGATTTTATTTTAAAATAAGAATCTGTCCGCACATTTTTTTTAAGGATATCATTGAATTTTTCTTCCAATTTTTCAAAATCCAGTTCTTTGCTTTTATCATAAAGCTCTGAAGCTTTGATAAGGTCAAGCTTTTGTTGGTCTTCCTCGTAGTTGCCGTACAAATCGCCCAAAATCTCTGTATAGTAACTATTGGATTTTGGAACGGTACTAATAATACTGTCCAAGAACTCTTGGTTGAAAGCTTTAATGGTCGATTTTTTAATAGTGTAATCGGTCTTGACCATACGATTGAAGGACGAATTCCTGAAGAATAATCTTTTCTTGGTATAGGTGTTCGCATAATTCTTTTCCAGATGGTCCTCCACTAGCTCCATAATTTCATCGGCCGTATAATTTTTATTGGATACAATGACCTCTCGCAGCTCTATAGCTTTCGGGTTTAAAAGAATGTTTGCAGATGTATATTGATTTAGTGGTCTCCCCGTAGTTTCATAACCGATGCAGGAGATGAAAAGAGAATCTGAAGGGGTTACGGATTCATCCAAAAGAAAGTTGAATTTACCCTCCTCATTGGTTATCATTCCTTTGCCATTTAGATATACCGTAGCGTAGGGGATGGGTTGTTTACTTATACTGTCCAAAACCCTTGCGCTAAGATTTTGCGAAAGTAGCATAGTGCTATTCGATAAAAATAGAATAAAGATGATAGTTAAAAGTCCGATTGGTTTCATGGCGTTGTTTGATGGGTACAAACTAAACGAACCAAATGGATGAACGTTACAATTTTTGAATTTGTTGGGAGGTTTTTAATGCTTATTTAACTAAATAGCATCTTCGATGAAGAGAAAAAGTATGATTTTGAAGAGTATGTAACTTTTAATGGCAGCCACAATCATTTTGCCCGCAGGCTTTCGTGTCTTCATTTTTTTTAGAACCCCAAATGGATTTGGGCACTAAGTATTTATAGGCAATATAGCCTACTGAAATGGCTAAGGTAATGTATACTAAAAGTTGTTGTATCATTTCAAATTATTTTAAGAATTGATAAGCGGCCAATGCAACAATATAAGCAAATAGACTCATAAATACCAATTGTCCTAAAGGCCATTTCCAAGAATTTGTTTCCCTTTTTACTACGGCCAGTGTACTTACACATTGCATGGCAAAAGCATAGAATAAAAGAAGCGATATGCCAGAGGCTAAATTAAATAAGGGTTTGTTGGTGATGGGATTCACTTCGGCGGACATTCTGTACTTAATGGTCTCTTCCTCATCGTTACCAACGCTATAAATAGTTGCTAGTGTTCCAACAAACACTTCCCTTGCCGCAAAAGAGGTCAAAACGGCGATACCAATTTTCCAGTCGTAACCCAATGGTCTAACGATAGGTTCAATGGCTTTGCCCATATACCCCATATAGGAATGTTCTAATTTATAACTTGCTATTTCTTGGTTCATAGCACGTTCTTCCAATTCCTTGTTGTTTTGGACCAAGGTTTCTTCGGTAGCAACCATCTCGGATTGCGCCTCCATTTCCGCTAGTTTATTTTTTATGTAGACATCGCTATAGGTGCTGAATCCCTCATTCTGAATTTTTTGGGTAACGATTTCCTCGGCATTTTTAAATTCATCCGAATAGCCATTCGAACCTAAAAACCAAAGAATTACAGATATGGCCAAAATGATTTTACCAGCACCAAAAACAAAACTTTTGGTTTTCTCTAATACCGTATAGCCTACATTTTTTAATAGGGGTAATTTATAATTGGGCATCTCCACAACAAAAAAGGACCTGCTTTTAATATTTAAAATCTTATTAAGTATAACTGCGGATACGATAGCGGCCACAAAACCTAATAAGTACAATAGCATAAGGGTCAATGCTTTAAAGCTGAGTCCTAAGAAACTTCCTTCAGGAATGACCAATGCGATAATAATTAGGTAAACGGGTAATCTGGCGGAACAGGTGGTAAAGGGAACCACGAGTATGGTAATTAGCCGTTCTTTCCAATTCTCAATGGTCCTGGTAGCCATAACGGCGGGTATGGCACATGCCGTACCAGAAATAAGCGGAACCACACTTTTACCACTTAATCCGAAGGGACGCATAATCCGGTCCATCAGAAAGACCACCCTACTCATATAGCCGGTTTCTTCCAATAGTGATATAAAAAGGAACAAGAATGCGATTTGAGGTATGAAAATTACGATACCTCCAATACCGGCCAAGACACCTTCTGCAATCAGGTTGGTAAAGACCCCGGGAGGCATCACATTTTTGACCCACTCGGTCGCCGACGCAAAAAAACCATCAATAAGTTCCATTGGATATTCACTCCATTCGTAAATGGCCTGGAATATGGTCAGTAAAATCAAAAAGAAGATGAGGTAACCAAAGACCTTATGGGTTAAGAACTTTATCGAGTGTCGCCCTGAAACCCTTTGCGGCATTAATATCCACTTTATAGGATTCTTTGAGGATACCGTTAATGAACTGATATCTTAAAATCGTTTCTTTTTGTTGTAACCGTTTTAACTCAGATTTGGACTTTGTAGCAAAAGAAGATGCGTCTTTGAAAAGCTTCTTTTCAATAGGCATGAAATTTACATCTTGCGTAATGACCAGCCAGAGCTTATATATATCCTCTTTAGGAAACGTTTGTTTAAGGCGGTCAAAATATTCAGGATCAATCACCGTGGCATCAACGTTCTGTGCTTTGGAAAGGTTTTTATAGTCTGCAATAATTTCCTTTAGCTTATCAATGCCGGTACCTTTACGGGTACTGACTAGCGCTATTTTAGTATGTAGTTTTTCTTCTAATAATTTGATGTCTATGGATATTCCTTTGCGCGACATCCTATCGGCCATATTAATGACCAAAATGGTCGGGATCTTTAAATCTTTAATCTGGGTAAAGAGAAGGAGGTTTCGTTTTAGGTTTTCAACATCAGAAATTACGAGTGCGACATCTGGGTGGTCCTTATCGTTTTTATTCAATAAAAGCTCTACCGCTACACTTTCATCCAATGAGGTGGTGTTTAAACTATACGTTCCTGGCAAGTCAAGAATATGAGCTTTTACTCCTCTAGGTAGTTTGCAGATGCCTTCCTTCTTTTCAACGGTTATCCCTGGATAATTACCCACCTTTTGGTTTAATCCGGTCAATTGGTTAAAAACGGAAGTTTTACCTGTGTTAGGGTTCCCAATAAGGGCTACGTTGATTTGTTTGCTCATAGTGCTACTTCATCTTCGATAATGACCAACGCAATATTCTTGGCCATTTCTCTTCGTATGGCGATATGCGAACCATTTACATTAATATAGATGGGGTCTTTTAAGGGAGCAATCTGAACTAGTTCCACCATATTGCCGGGAAGACAACCTAATTCTAATAGTTTTATAGGCAAGGCATTTTCAGTGAATTCCTTAATAATACCCTTTTGTCCTCGTTTTAAATCTGCTACGGTAGTTTCCAATCTTTATTTAGATTCATTATAAGTAAGGCAAAAGTAACGGAAATTATTTAATTGGGGAATAATAAGCTCTTAAAAAGCAAAGTGTAATTGCCTTTCTTTAGTTGCCAAAAACAGGATTACTCTTCATAACTGGATTTTAATATTTGTAAATCTTTTAGAAGCTGTTCCATATCTTCTTTTTTAGTACCGTCATAAAAACCTCGTATCCTTTTTTCTTTGTCCACTAGGATAAAATTTTCGGTATGGATCATATCAAAAGGTCCGCCGTCCCCATCCGTTTTTACTGCCAAATAGGATTTTCGGGCAAGCTCATAAATCTGCTTCTTATCACCGGTAACCAAGTTCCATTTTGAATCGTCTACCCCTTTTTCCAACGCGTATTTTTTTAGTTGGGCGACGGAGTCAATCTCCGGCGTTACACTGTGGGAAAGCAATAGGACATCATCATCTTTCAATTCTTTTTGCAAATCGGCCATGTTTTTGGTCATAATAGGGCAAATGGTTGGGCACGTGGTAAAAAAGAAATCGGCAATATAAATTTTACCCTTATAATCTTCTTGGGTGATGATTTCCCCATTTTGATTGGTCAAGGAGAAATCTGCAATAGTATGGTATTTTCGAATGTGTTGAATTTCTTCGGGAACCAGTTCCGCATTTACCATGGCAGGCGAGTAAACAGGTAATAATTTCTTAGGCTGTAGGGCATTGTAAAAAAGGTAAATGATGACCGAAGAAAGTAGGAGCAGGACAATACCGAAAAACTTGAATTTTGCGAAAAATGACCGCATGATTTTTTTACAAAGGTAACCAAGGCGGGTGTAGCTTTCAAACAAATAGGCTAAACAAGCTGCCAAAATATTCATAAAAATGGCCAAGGGTAATGGGATTCTTTTTTTAAGCGGTGCTAAAAATGTACTTTTGTGCGATTTTAATTTTAAGAGCGAGCATGAGCCCCATCATTATAAAGACCATTCAATTTTTTTTAAGCCTTTCCTTACTCATCGTTCTACATGAGTTGGGCCACTTTATTCCAGCGAAACTTTTTAAGACTAGAGTAGAGAAATTCTACCTGTTTTTTGATGTCAAATTTTCACTTTTCAAAAAGAAAATAGGGGAAACCGAATATGGTATTGGTTGGTTGCCTTTAGGTGGGTATGTAAAGATATCCGGTATGATCGATGAGAGTATGGACAAAGAGGCCATGGCTCAAGAACCTAAGGAATGGGAGTTTCGAAGTAAGCCGGCTTGGCAGCGATTGATTATTATGTTAGGTGGCGTTACCGTCAATTTTATTCTGGCAGTAGTGATTTTCATTGGTCTCGTTTTTACGTACGGAGAACAATACATTGCAAATGATAGCCTTAAGGATGGTATTTGGGTAACGGATGATGTACTGGGAAATGCCTTAGGAATTCAGACAGGGGATAAATTTATATCCATTGACGGAGAGAAAGTAGAGAACTTGACTACTATACCTTATGAATTGGTGTATGGTGAAAAATACAAGATTGAACGGGATGGGAATACTATTGAAAAAGAAGTTCCTGTCGATTTTATAGAAACGATTTCCGCCAATAAAGAAAATGCAAGGTTTATCAGCTTTAGGAATCCGTTTGTTATTCGTCAAATTCCTGAAGACTCTCCCAATGCTTCAGCAGGATTTAAAGTTGGGGATGCAGTGGTTGAGGTCGCCGGTGAAAAGGTAAGCTATCAAGATCAAGTGGTTCCTGTTCTGGAGGCCAACAAAGGAAAGACGGTAAATGTTATCGTAAATCGTGATGGCACTATGGTTCCACTGAAGGCCAAAATCAGTGATGATGCAAAATTTGGAGTTATCGTGGGCTTGGACACCGTTGATGACTATGCGAAGCAGGGCTACTTTGAAATGAAGCAACTGGACTATTCTTTTGTAGAATCCATTCCTGCAGGTTGGGATAAAGGTGTAAAAACCCTTACGGACTATATTAAGGGAATGAAAAAGATTTTCAATCCAGATACAGGTGCTTATAAAGAAGTAGGTGGATTTGCCGCTATTGGTGGTATGTTTCCTGATACTTGGAACTGGCCTCAATTTTGGGGTACGACCGCATTTATTTCCATTATTCTGGCATTTATGAACATATTGCCAATTCCTGCTTTAGATGGTGGTCACGTCATGTTTTTACTTTATGAAATGGTGACCGGTAGAAAGCCGAGCGATAAGTTTTTAGAGTACGCCCAGATTACCGGTTTCTTTATTTTAATAGCCTTATTGCTGTTCGCCAATGGTAACGATTTGTACAAATGGTTGTTTAAATAGAAAAACTATATTTATTTATTTGGCGAGTTTCAAAAAACTACTATATTTGCACCCGCTTTAGGAAACTAAAACGGGTATTTTCCTCCTTAGCTCAGTTGGTTAGAGCATCTGACTGTTAATCAGAGGGTCCTTGGTTCGAGCCCAAGAGGGGGAGCTTCCAGCAGCAAAGGCTTCGCAGAAATGCGGAGCCTTTCTTTTTTGGCAGGGGTGAAACAAGGGTGAAACAAATATTTTTTGCATATATCTTCTTATCTTCATAATCGGCTTTCATGCGGTTATGAAATCTTCTACTAAAAATACAATTCTTTTGCTTTTCCGACGAATCGACAAAGCAGTTTTCGATGTTTATCGGAAAGGATTGCTATTGCGTTCTATGGAAATTCCGAGATGGGTGCTGTTTGTTTTCATAACATTTACTTTGGCCCTTATTATTTTTACCCTATTTGTTCCATTATTTCAATCTGAAATAGTATTCTTCTTTTATGTGGGAGTAATTGGTGCCATAATTACGACTTTGTTTTATTTGATGTTCTTAAAGGCTTTTGTAGCTCAGCTATTAAACTATAAGAATCCATATCCTATTCAACCACGTCGAGAAAATCTCATTCCCACAGAGAAACAGTTGCCCTTTCGTTTTGTGGATTTCGTCAATAGCATAAACTATAATAACTCAAGAATTTTTCAAGATTACCTAAGAACTAGCGAAAACGATTTCAAAAAATTTTTAATGGGTGAGAAACGGACCAAAAAAATAATCTGGTTACCGGTTACGGATAGAAAACTTTCCAACTTTAGACTTTTGTTTGAATTTCTGAATCATGTCTCCGAAGAGAACTTGGAAGGGTACTATGGGGAAAATCTTTTACTTCTTTGCAAGTATATCACCAAAAATTTTAAATCGAAGGACAATGATTGGTCAGTGAAACAACTTCAAAAGGCACATTCGGGTTGGAAAAACTGTAATCCAAAACGACGTATGGACCTGAAAATTGATATCGAAAACCATTTTGTCCATTCGGGCAAATCATAAAATGAAAAGGAAAGTAAAGAAAAACAGTGGAAGCCTGTCCTTTACTTGATTTCATGGGTAATCAGACCCAAATTACTTTCAAATATTTCCATTAGCTAATCATGGAAAAAATGTGAAAACTTAATTTGAAAGTATTATGGACAAACAAAATTCTTCCCTTGTAAAATTACTCCTTGAAAAAATCGACCATCTTGATGAAGCTGCTCTGGTCAAAAAAAAGGTGTTTAACGTTGCGAACTTACAAATGTATACCGGTTGGAGCCTTTCCAAGATCTATAAGCTTACCTCGGCACGGTTGATTCCATTTTCAAAGCCAACCAATGGCTCCCTTTTTTTTGAAAGGGAAAAAATAGAGGAATGGCTACTTCAAAACCCTTCCTATGCCGAAGAGGAACTCGGTGAAAAAATACATACTCATTTAAAAAAACATTTTAGGGGTAATCCATAAGAATCATTATGAAAGCTACAGATAGAAACTTTCAGGGTATTTGGATTCCCAAACTGATTTATTTGAATACCGAGGTTAATTGGTATGCTAAAATCCTATTTCTAGAGATTCACAGCTTTACGGAGCACGGCAAGGAGTGTTATATGTCCAACAAATACATTTCCTCATTTTTAAAAATCTCTGAAAGACAGGTTTCCCGGTACATATCGGAACTAAAGGCGTTGGGATGGATTGAGGAAGTGTCTTTTGACGGAAGAAAGCGATACCTAAGAAGTATGCTCCAATTTAGTTTTAAAGCGGTCGATTCAGAGTTGACAGTTCTGTCTAGGCAGCATGGAAAGTCTTATCGTAACAGGATTGACAATAATGACCACCATAATAAACCAATTACAAAACAACCTAAAAATTCAATTACTTCTTTAAAAGTAAATATTGAAAATAGAAGTCCAATTTTAGAATAGAAAGCATGAAAAAGGAACTATCAGGGCTGTTGAAAAAAGAAAAAGAAATAAAGGGTCCGCTTTGCGAACCTGATATTTTTAAAAAAGTCTTTTTCAAAATGGCACAGGATTTTTATGCCAATACTAATCTGGACTTTGAGGTGGATGGTTCGAACAAAAGTTTCTTGCAACACTTCTGTAAATATTGGAACCGGGACATGGCCTTTGAAGTTTTGGAAAACATTTCCTTGGGAAAAGGGCTATTGGTATTTGGTCCGTACGGTACCGGGAAGACCTCAAGTTTTCAAATCATCCAAAATATGGCCAAACACTATCAGGTGCCTGAATTATGGTTCCCTACTATCTCGACCCAAGAAGTGGTGGCCAAGTTCAATCTGGAAAAGAACAAAGAGGAAGTGATACAATATTATTCGAAGGGCGTATTTCTGTTCGATGACCTGGGAGCTGAAATGGAAGGAAACAATATATATCAATATGGGAAGGAAGAAGTGTTCGTGCGTATTCTACTGAACCGTTATCGCAATTTTGAAAGTCTGGGTACCAAGACGCATATCACTACGAATTTGAACCTAAGTCAAATTGAACAACGGTATGGCAAGCAACTGGCCGACCGGTTCATTAAAATGTTCAACCTATTAAAATTGGACGGACCGAGCAGAAGGAAATGATAGTGAAAGGGAATAGGGGATTCGCTTCGGAATTTAGCTATTTCCTTAAAATCGGAACAAGGTATTCCTGATCGAAGTAAAACGAAGAAAAGGAATAGCAAGAGGGTGATGCGCTAAAGCGACATCACATTGGTTTTCGGATTTTCAAATACTTGAAAATCAATTGGTTGAACAGGTTTCGGATTACTGTACAAAAAAAGGGGCTACAGTAAACTTTTTTGAAATCTACGTTAAAACCTTTGGGAAGCCCTATTAACAATGGAAATAGTTAGGGGAAATATTGACCCAATTTGAGATAAAACAACATTTAACTATGGAAAAGCAATCAATAAATCACAGGACAAGGAAAGGAACCAGGGGTTATTCCAATATCACCATAAAGAAGGAAACGGCAGTACGCTTTCGCAACTATTCCAAAAGGTTCGACAAGTCCCATAGCGAGCTGCTGGACGGGATGGTAGGCTACTTCAAGGAGAACGACCTTGACCCTTTTGGAGCGGGAATAAAGGTCATCCTTGACAGTTTCAAAAAACTCGAAGTGAGGATGATGAAAAAGTTCGATAGGATCATTGCCATTATCAAGAACATGGAAAGGACCAGTATCCGGCCCACCTATGAAATGGTACTGATTCTTTATGAGGCCTATGTAAGGATAGGAAGAAACCTGAAAACAGAACCTATTCAGTTAAAGGAAGAGGGAATGGATTTTTTGGAGCCAAGAAATACCGTTTCCAAAGTTGAACATGATAGGATACTGCATGAATATGAGAACTATAAAAAGCGTTGCCATGAAATCCTAGAAACGGTCGAAAAAGTGGAGCCGATAATGGGAAAGCCGTATCTGAAAATCAATATGGGCATCGGAGAGTTTCAAAGTCTAAAGTACCAATTAAAATAACGGCCATGTACCTTACCATCTCGGCACAGAAAACGGGCAGCACCGACAACTCCAGTGTGGGCAACTATGTGGACTATCTGGAAAAGGAGAACCAAGATAGGTTGCCCGAACTAAGGGAGGAGTTCTTTGACCAGGAAAATGACAGCGTAAGCCCTGAAAAGGTCATTAAGGAAATAGATGCCAATACCGCCAAATTAAGGCAGAAGGATCCGAGATTCTATTCCATAGTGGTCAGTCCCAATAAAAGGGAACTGAAGGCCATCGGGAATGATTCCCAACAGCTAAGGGAATACACAAGGAAGCTCATGGAGGACTATGCCAAGAGCTTCCATCGCAACCAAGAGGTGAAGGTCGAGAACCTGAAATATTATGCCAAGATAGAACATGAGCGCAGCTATCGGGGGTTTGACAAGCAGGTTCAAGAAAACGCACCATACCGTGGCGAAATTGCAAGGCTCAGGAACGAGATACGGAAAGTGGAACGGGGCGAATCCATCGGGAACGTAAAGGAGCTTGAAAAGAGTATTGCTGAGCAAACAAGATTGGCTCCCCACAAACAGAACGGGCAATTGGTGGCCTCCGGGATGAAGAAAGAGGGGCCGCAGACCCATATCCATATTCATAGTAAGCAGAAGGGACGCAACGAACACCTATACGCTTTCCCCGATGGCCAAGCATAAGGCATCCGAAGTGGAACTTACGAAAGACGGTCAAAAGAGGATTTGATCGGGACAGCTTTTACCAAGCAGCGGAAAAGACCTTTGACAGGACAACGGGTTTCAACCGGAACTATGTGGAATCCTATGCCGGACGAAAGGCCCATGCGCAGGAACCGGGGAAGTTCTTTGCCAAGGTGATGGGACTGCCCACCAAGGAAAAGGACATGGCCTTTAAACTGCTTAAGACGATGGGTGTAAAGGCTCCCAGTATACCGACCAATAAAGTGCAAATGGCGGCCAGACGATCAAGGCACTTGGGAGGGGTATCGATAAGGCTAGGGGCACAGGTGAGGATATGGGCTACTGAAATCCAACAAGTAGGTTGCTGTCTATCGGGTTTTTGATTTACGCTTATCTACCGGAACGCTACAAAAACCCGACAGGATCCATGCGCAAAAGTTGGGGTAAGATTTGGGGTCTTATTTAATTGAAAATTATAGTATCCTGTAAATATTCATATATATGTTTGCAATAAACTACATTTATCATAAATTTACGCAAATAGATTTCTGGTGATAGGTCACGATATTTCGGATTATTTATATGAAATACAAGCTCAGGGCAGGTACGCTATTAGCCTTCAAGAGCTTAGGGAGCGCTTTGGCCCAAACGAAAAGGCGATTGCCCAAAAACTGCACCGATTAAAAAAAGAGAACAAGCTTGCCCAGGTACGTAAAGAATTTTATGTGATTGTACCTCCCCAGTATTCCCATCAAGGAATATTGCCTACTACGTATTATCTGGACGATATGATGAAATTTCTAAAAAGGGAATATTATCTGGGTCTATATTCGGCTGCAGCACTTCACGGGGCGGGACATCAACAGCCCATGCAATCGCAAATCATAATTCAAAAACCGGCTTTACGGGATATAAAAACTAAGAATCAATATTTGAGTTTTTTTACCAAAAGTTCCTGGAACAATGATTGGTTGGTGAAAAAGAAAACGGATGCAGGCTATGTGCTAGTATCATCCCCTGAATTGACGGCCATAGATATTGTACATTATCACAAACAAATTGGCGGTCTAAATAGAGTAGTCCCAGTTTTGGAAGAACTAACTGAGAATATAAAATCGTCAAAACTTACGGCAATTGCCAAGGAATCGTCCCTCCCGACAATACAACGATTGGGCTATTTATTGCAGCAGCTGGGGGAAACAAAATTGGCAGATGTTTTATTAAACGTATTGGCGGCAAACAAGACCAATGCCGCCCCTTTGTCATTATCCCATAAAAGTAAAAATGGATTTAAAATCGATGAATGGAATCTTTTTATAAATGCTGAAATAGAGTTCCCATGATACCAAGGAGATATATTACGGAATGGAAATCAAATGCACCTTGGCCCACCGATGCCCAAGTGGAACAGGATTTGGTTATAGAACGAGCATTGATTGCATTGTTCTCAAATCCATTCTTAAAGGAGCATGTAGCCTTTAAGGGTGGCACAGCTTTGCATAAAATCTATTTGAAACCGCAAGCACGTTATTCTGAAGATATTGATTTGGTTCAAATCAAAGAGGGCCCTATAAAACCCATCTTACAAGCAATTGGAAAACAACTTGATTTTTTGGGGACCAAAAGAAGTATAAAGCAAAATATTAATATGAATACTGTTACCTACCGTTTCGAATCCGAGATTCCTCCAGTAGTCAATATGAGGTTGAAGATTGAAATTAACACAAGAGAGCATTTCACGGTTATGGGCTATACCGAGTTGGAACATACCATGGAAAATGGATGGTTTTCTGGGAGTTGCCGCATGAATTCATTTTCTATTGTAAGGAGTTGCTCGCCACAAAACTCCGGGCATTATACCAACGAAGGAAAGGAAGGGATTTGTTCGATTTATTTCAAGCCTTGACACAATTGGATGTAAACTCCCAGAAATTAGTGGAGACCTACCGCAAATACATGGATTTTTCCTTAGGGCAATCGCCTACACAAACACAGTTTTTATTAAATATGGATGAAAAAATGGAAAACCCTGATTTTGAAGGTGATATTTATGCATTGCTAAGACCCGGTATTGAATATGACCAAAGCCAAGCATATGAACTAATCAAACACCAACTAATTTCAAATCTTTAAGGAATACAAATGTCAGAAGACCAAAAAAAGCAACTTCAAAAGCAACTGTGGGCGATTGCCAACCTCTTAAGAGGTAAAATGGATGCAGACGATTACAGAAACTACATCTTAGGCTTCATCTTCTTCAAATACCTATCTGAAAAATTACATATTTATGCAGACCGAATTTTGGAAAATGACCCTTTTGATTTTGTACGAACGAGGGAACAGAAGAAGGGAAAAAATACCTTGAAGCAGTTCAAAAAGCATGTATCAAGGAGTTGGGCTATTTTCTTAAGCCTTCGGAATTGTTCACGTCCATTGCAAAAAAAAGGGAGTAACCTGACCAATGTAGAAACTAACGATAACGACGAAGCCACTCAGTATTTTATTATAGAGGATTTGGAGCGTATTCTGATAAATATCGAACAGAGTACCCTGGGAACGGAATCAGAAGATGACTTTATAAGTCTTTTTGAAGATTTAGACCTGACCTCTTCCAAACTGGGAAACTCGTTAAAAGCCAAGAACGAGGTCATCGCGAAGATTCTCGCCAAGTTGGATGAAATCGACTTTCATCTGGAAGATACGGAAAGTGATGTACTGGGGGATGCTTATGAATACCTTATCGGGGAATTCGCTTCAAGAGCGGGCAAAAAGGCTGGGGAATTTATACCCCTCAAGAGGTTTCTACCATTTTGGCCCGTATTGTAACCACTAGGAAAAAGCGTATAAAATCGGTTTACGATCCTACCTGTGGTAGTGGTTCTTCTGCTGTTGCGTGTTGCTAGAGAAGTGGATGATGTAGGTAATTTTTACGGTCAAGAATTGAACCGTACTACCTACAACTTGGCGCGTATGAATATGATTCTTCACGATGTGCACTATTCCAAGTTCAACATTAAACAGGAAGATACTTTGGAAGCTCACAGCATATGGACATGGAGCTAAGTGCCGAGGCCATTGTAGCCAATCCCCCGTTTTCGGCTAAGTGGAGTGCAAAGATTATTTTTAGTACGGATGACCGCTTTAGCCAATACGGGAAACTTGCTCCTGAGCAAAGCGGACTTTGCATTTGTTCAACATATGATACATCATCTGGATGAAAACGGTATCATGGCCACGGTGCTGCCCCATGGCGTATTGTTTAGGGGGGCCGCTGAGGGGCATATACGCAGATACTTGATAGAAGACAGGAATTATATTGATGCCGTTATTGGATTACCAGCCAATATCTTTTTTGGCACGAGTATTCCCACCTGTATTCTCGTCATTAAAAAATGTAGGGAAGAAAAAGAGGATGTATTGTTTATAGATGCCAGCAATGAATTTGAAAAACAGGGCAAGGACAATAAACTGTTGCCTGCACATATCGACAATATTGTGGACACCTATGCCAACCGAGAGGTCATTGAAAAGTATAGTTATAGGCGACCTTAAAGGAAATAGCCGATAACGATTACAACCTAAACATACCACGTTATGTGGACACTTTTGAAGCGGAAGACCCCATTGATATTGCCGCTGTGGCAAAAGAAATCCAAGCTTTGGATGCCCAGATGTCTGAAACCGATGTTGCGATAGCCGATTTCTGTAAGCAGTTAAATATTGAAACGCCTTTTTAATGATGGGAAAGGAAATAATGCCGAAACTTAGGTTTTCAGAATTTGAGAATGGCTGGATTCCGAAGAAATATGATGAAATCTATTCATTCTATTCAACAAATTCTTTATCAAGGGATAAACTCAATTATGAGAGCGGCCAAGTAAAAAATATCCACTATGGAGATATCCATACCAAATTCGATACCCTTTTTGATATTTCTAAAGAGATAGTACCATTTGTAAACGATGATATTATAATTTCCAACATTCCGTCTGAAAATTACTGTCAAGAAGGTGATCTACTCATTGCTGATGCGTCCGAAGATTACAAGGATGTTGGGAAGACTATAGAAATTGTTAATCTGGATCATGAAAAAGTTTTAGCGGGGCTGCACACCTTTTTAGCTCGTCCTAATAAGCATAATATGGCTGCCGGATTTGCAGGCTTTATGTTACAATCTTGGGGCGTTCGCGAGCAGATTATGAAAATAGCTCAAGGTACAAAGGTTTTAGGTTTGGCTAAAAGCAGATTAGCCAAAATCAAATTAAATATTCCCTCCTTTCCAGAACAACAAAAAATAGCCTCCTTCCTCACCGCAGTAGATCAAAAAACAACCCAAATGAACTAAAAAGAAGTCCCATTTGGAGCTTTATAAGAAAGGCGTGATGCAGCGGATTTTTAGTCAGGAGATAAGATTTAGAGATGATGATGGAAAAGGAATATGCAAATTGGGAAATGAAGAAGCTAGGGGAGTTATTGAAATATAGACAGCCAACGAAATACATAGTTAAATCTACTGAATATGATAATAGTTATGAAACACCAGTATTAACAGCTGGCAAGAGTTTTTATTTGGGCTTTACGAATGAAAGAGAAGGAATATTTAGAGAAACTCCAGTTATAATTTTCGATGATTTTACTATGGCCAACAAATTTGTTGATTTTAATTTCAAGGTTAAATCCTCAGCAATGAAAATTTTAAAAACGGCCTCAGATAAAGTAAATCTTAAATATGTTTACGAAGCCATGCAAATGATAAACTATCCTAAAGGCGATGAACATAAAAGATTTTGGATTTCTGAGTATTCACAAATACGAATTGGATATCCTACACCAAAGGAACAGACCAAAATCGCCAATTTCCTATCAGCAATAGATGATAAAATTACTCATGTAGATATTCAAATTGAAAAAACAATGGCCTTTAAAAAAGGGTTGTTGCAACAGCTATTTGTATGACGGCAAAATACCATTTAACGCACATGTAACTAAACGACTATAAAAAGCGGACAAACCCCTAAAATCGGGTACTTTTACATGTAACTAAGACGTAACTAAACCATGAAAACTGAAGATATTGACCAGCTGATAAAAGAACTGAGGGCTTTACCCAAAGAAAGTGGTTGGGGTAAAATAATGATGTTTAAAAAAGGCTTGTATCAATAACTATTCATATGATTCAAAAGACTAAAATCAAGACAAACGGGGCAAAATGTTGCGTGTGCGCAATAAAATTCGTACTTTTGTTCTAATAGTACGCACCGCGCTACCCATTAGAACAGCGTCCCAGGGTGCGTCTTTTGCTTTTGTACCATACGGTATTATACCTGCTCTGCCGTTGCATAATGCACACTTAGCAGGTTTTTTTGTGTAAGATATGTATAAGAAGAATGCCACTACCGTAGAACAGCAAATAGCGTTGCTCAAAGAGCGAGGGCTACTGATAAACCCAGAAGATAACGCAGCGCATTGGTTATCGCACATCAGTTATTATCGGCTAGGCGAGTATTGGCATAGCATGCAAGAACAGAAAAGAGGAGCATGTTTTTAAACCCAACAGTCGTTTCAAAGATGTTATCGCATTGTACGAATTTGATAGGGAGTTGCGTTTATTACTTTTTGACGTAATTGCGAAAATCGAGGTCAGTTTAAGAACCAAGCTCATCTATCATCTCTCTCACGAATTGAATCCGTATTGGTTTCAAGACTTTACCGTTTTCCAAGACAGTAAAGCATTGGTAAAAACCTTATCGAATCTTGAAGAAGAAATATCGAGAAGCAAAGATCCCACCATAAGACACCATCATAAAAAATACAAAGGGGATGGCCGTTTTCCTCCATCTTGGAAAGCGTTAGAGCAAACAAGTTTTGGGGCATTATCTAAGTCATACGGCAATCTGAAAAATACCGTCAGGTCGAAAGATATCATCGCAAGGGAGTTTGGCGCAGTAAACCATACCTATTTGCCCAGTTGGTTGCAAGCTATTGCCCAAATAAGAAATTATTGTGCGCACCACTCTAGGTTATGGAACAGAAACTTACCGGCAACGGTAAAGTTATTGCCGAAACCGCCGATGAACTGGATAGTAGATTCCGTAAATATCCCCAAACAACATGAATTTCACATGTTGTATATTCACTTGTGCCTGCTCAAATATTTGCTGAATATAGTCCGTCCGAATAATACTTTTACTCGGGACATTGGATTGCTATTTGATAAATATACAAACGTTGACCCTAATGCTTTGGGAATGAAACCTGAGTGGCAAAATGAACCACTCTGGAAATAGTAAAGAAATGACCACACAACCGGAACAAGTATTAGAGAATAATTTAGTTGGTCAGCTTATTGCGTTAGGCCACAAATCGGTTGTGTTAAAAACGGAGACCGATTTATTAAGAAATCTCAAGGCGCAGTTAGAAAAACATAATAAAACTACGTTTACCGATAGCGAGTTCGATAGAATCCTTATTCATCTGAGTAAGGGTAACATCTTTGATAAGGCCAAAACACTTCGCGATAAATATGTATTAATTAAAGACAATGGTGATAAGGCGTATATCGAATTTCTAAATCAAGATTTTTGGTGTCAGAATCAATTTCAGGTAACCAATCAAATCACCATAAACGGCAAA
>CAWJFH010000003.1:0-41756 GCA_963842105.1 uncultured Flavobacteriaceae bacterium | reverse complement strand
TCTTTTGGTAATCGTCTTTTAACCAGCTTAAAAAGTTGTAGGTACTTTTACTGATACATTTACCATACACATGAATACGGTTGTCGATATCCTCTTTTAGCAACTTAGCCAGTGCCAAGGCATCGTAGACATCTTCACTATTTTCTATACAGATATAGGCATGTTGGGCGATGGAGCGCTCCAGGACAACTTTAGAGGATTCCCCGGCAAAAGTCGCGGTCTCATAGGTTTCTTTGATGTCAAAAAAGGTTTCTTCAGAATTTTTAAATTCCTCTTTAACCTCATCGGAAAGATCAAGTTTAAAGTCACTTTCAATATCCTCATCATCACGAATACGATCCATATAATAGTTCGGCGACTTGAAGATAGTGACCCAATCCAAATCCGCTCCCCAAGGTCCAAAACGGTACATATTGTTCCCTAAATCAATAACGGTAAATTTGGATTTATTGTTCAAGACCCTTGATCCCCTACCGATCATTTGATAATAAAGGGTAAGTGATTTCGTGGCACGGTTAAGAATAATGGTATCAATGGTAGGTTCATCAAAACCAGTGGTCAAAATACTTACCGAAGTCAAAATGGCATCTGGCGTTTCTTTAAACCATTTTAAGATTAGCTTACGCTGTTTCTTGGTGGCTGTATTATCCAAATGCATAATTGGAAGACCTGCCGCTTGAAACGTATGGTATACTTGCACGGAGGTTTCAATTCCGTTATTAAAAATCAAGGTCTTTTTTCCTTTTGAATGCTTTAGATAGGCTTCCAAAAGTTTGTTCAACATGGCCGGGCTCGTATACAGATCTGAAGATGATTTAACTGTATAATCCCCATTAGATCCTACCTCAAGAGACGTAAGGCCCATATCATATTGAAATACCTGTGCCCTCGCCAAGAAATCGTTCTCGATAAGATTTTCTATAGATTCCCCAGGAATCAATTCATCATAGTTCTTGTTCATGGGCAAGTCCTTGTTAGAACTTAAAGGAGTAGCCGTAACGCCAAGAAGGAATGAATTTTCAAAAAATTTAAAGAGTTTGGTAAAGGAATTGTAGTGAGCCTCATCGATGATCACCAAACCAACATCAGAGATATCCAATTGATCATCGTTCAGACGATTGTTCAAGGTCTCCACCATAGCCACATAACAGCTATACAATTCTTGATCATCTAGATTGGCCTTGCTGTTCACCACCTTATTAACTACCCCAAAACTGGTAAGCATATTGGAGGTTTGTCGACACAACTCCACACGGTGGGTCATTACCAATACCTTTTTATTGTGGTTTTTTAGGTATTGCCTAACGATTTCGGAAAAAATTACGGTTTTACCACCACCCGTAGGTAATTGGTATAGAAGCCGATAATCATCGCGTTCTGAATCAAACTTGTCAAAAATTTGCTGAATTGCACCTTGCTGGTAGCTATATAGTTCTTTATCAGTCTTTTTGTCCTGTAGCTCAAAAACGGTCTCTTGCATAAAATCTTTTCTGGAACGTGCAAAGGTAAGAATCTCTGGAGTAGATAGCTAATCGAGGCGTTAAAAAGGCTATCTTTTGCGACCAGTGGTTATACATAGTCCCCTTATTATCCTTAAAAATGGAGCAGTTACATTATAAAGTTTATAAACCTGCCAGAATGTTAAGTCAAATGGATTCTGGGGTACAACGGCAGAGACGTAAAAAGCGGTTTTTGAGTGAACTTTATAACTTTCCTGATGGGATAATGCCCATTGGAAGATTAGATGAGAATTCAGAAGGATTATTACTCATGACTACGGATGGAAAACTAAGTGATACCATCAACAGTGCTGGAATTGAAAAGGAATATTTAGCCCAACTCGATGGCATCATCACTTTGGATGCAATAGCGCAACTTGAAACTGGAATTACCATCGGAATCCTCGGCAAAGACTATCTGACCAAACCATGTACTGCAGCGATTTTAACCGAAGAACCAATTTTACCCGATGCACATTCGCTTTTAAGAATTGGTAGACATCGCCCAACCTCGTGGATAAGCATAACTATTACAGAAGGCAAGTTTAGACAGATCCGAAAAATGACGGCGGCAGTAGGATTCCCAACGGTGCGATTGGTCCGCGTGAGAATTGGAACTATCCTACTAGCAGATATGCAACCAGGGACAGTTTTGGAATTGAGTGATGAAATTATCCGGTTTTAGAAACTTTCCGAAACGTAAAACGGGAAAATATGGTTAATTGTTTTTTGGTATTAATAAAGAAAACCCCTGTCAACAATATTGCGGATGCAATCGCAGATTGCATGGTTATTTCTTCATTTAAAAAGTAAGCCCCCAACATCATCGCCACTATGGGATTCATATAGGAAGATGTTGCCACTTTTTCAGGGGAAACAATGCGAAGTAAGTAGTTGAAAGCGGTAAATGTTACTATGCTTCCCAATAAAATCAATAGGACCATTGACCAAACCACAGGAACACTCCACCTAACTGGGGATGTCCATTCTTCACCAAAAAGATGACTGACCATAAATAAAGATATGCCTGCTGTAATCATTTGATAACCTGTATTCACAAAGAAATTAGATGGTAAATCTGCTTTACCAACAAAAAGACTCCCGTAGGACCAACTAAGCATACATACGAAAATCAGAGCCATACCTAAAGCTGCACCATCTTGTGCTACAATTTGTTTTTGACCGACTAGTAAGAAAATACCGGTAACCCCTAAAACAACCCCCACTAAAGACATGGGTTGTATTTTCCGACCTTGAAAAATGCGCATCATTAATAGCACGACCAAAGGTTGGGCAGATACTTCCAAAGCTGCAAATCCGCTATCCACAAATTTTAATGCCCATACCATAACCCCATTCCCAAAAGTGAGAAATAGAAATCCTGCGATTATCGTATTAGTAAGTTGCTTTTTGGAGATTTTCAAAGAAAATCCCATTATTTTGGAGATGATAAAAATAATACTGCCTGCAGAAAGAAACCGAATACTGGCCAACATAAAGGCAGGTAATTCGGTAACCGCAATTTTATTCCATAAATAAGTTGAACCCCAAATAAAATAAATGGCGAAAAATGACAAAATAATCAGAACGGTACTGCGCTGTAATTTCGCCATTAATTTTAAAAGATTTCCCTTAGATTTTTTTGACCCTAACGGCGTTCATGCCTTTCATTCCCTTTTCTAATTCATAGGAAACTTTGTCATTCTCGGCAATTTCGTCTATTAGGCCACTTACGTGAACAAAATATTTTTCATTGTTCTCTTGGTCGATAATGAAACCAAAGCCTTTTGAAGTATCAAAGAAAGAAACCTTTCCTTTACGTACAGGATCAAACTCTTCTTCCTCACCTGCTACTTTTTTAGGAATTCCTAAAACGATATCTTCTGCTTCAATTTCAACTTTCATTGATGGATCTGGCGGAGTATCTACCAAGTTTCCATTGTGGTCCACATAAGCAAGTGGTATTCCGCTTGTTCCGTTTTCTTTTACAGAAGCTTTACGAGCGTTTTTCTTCTTTTGTTTTTCTTCGCGCTTTTTACGGCGTTTTTTTTCTTTTTCTGTTTTGTTAAATGTTTGTTGCGATTTTGCCATTTGAAATTTTAAAATAATAATTCAGTTCGTGCTTAAAAGGAAGTGGAGCTAGGTAGTGACTTTGTAAATTGAAAAGTAAATTGAAGTAGCATTCTTCAAAACTCCATATTTCAGGGTCAATCAAGTTTCTTTGGCATCCCTTAAAACTTTTGCAAATATAGCTTTTGTAATCGGTATTTTATAATAGTTGACAAACAAGTTGTTAACTACTTTTAATTGCCTATTTTTTAAAGACTAAAACCTACACCTTTAATCTATATTTTGTTAGTGGATTTTAAGCTTTTTAAATTTTAAACGCATAAAAAAAGCCCTTCAAATCAGAAGGGCCTTTAGTCAGCAATAAAAAGGTTCTTTTAGCCTTTTACATTAATATTTTCTTTAGTGCCGTCTGGATAAGTTATGGTCGCGTTATTATCACAACTACCATCACCTAAGTCTAGCAGGACTAACAATCCATTCTTTTCAATACTCATGCTTCCTTTTGTAAAAAACGAACATTCTGCACTACCTGACAAAGGTTCGGTTATCGCGACTTTATAAGTGTTTCCATCCACCTTTAATGTCCAATTACCAGATAATCCAAAAGTGGAAGTTTGTAAATCTTCACCAATACTGAAGGCAAATATTTTAGTTCCATTTTCAGAAATTTCTTCCCCATTGGGCATGACAATGGTCATATCACTGGTGGCGGCAAAAAAAAATGAATTGTCAGCACTATTATTAGTAACAGCTATAGTTCGGGTGCCATTAATAGTAATATCACCAACGTAAAAATCAACATAGGTAGCCGTAAATGAACTGGCTTCCATTTCTAAATTATAGGTTACGGATACGGTTCCATTGATATTTTCTTTTCCATTTAAGGTGCAATTATCGAAGGTTACGTTATATCCCGTATTGGTATATTCCGCTAAATAGCATTTAACCTGTTCATTGGTTTTACCGGTCATGGGTCCACTAACGAATAATTCAGATAATACATCATCGGCCACACCGGCAATATCATCGGTATTAAAAATACTGTTCAATTCAGTAGAAGTAAAAGTCACTTCTTCAGACATTTCCTTATCCTTACTACAACTGGCAATAAGGAGGGATAAGGTTAAAACGTAGGTTATTCTTTTAAGCATAGGTATAGATTTAGGGTGTAATTGAATAAAGCACAACGTGATCGACGCTTGGTTAGTATTCGATTACTACATCATTCGATGAACTCCACAAAAATTTATAAGATTGCAGTGTAATATTTGAATTGACATATAATTTTTAAGATACTAAACCGTTTAAAATCGTATACGATTGTTGTATATTCGCAATTATGGGTAGAGCTATCAACATTCGAGATCAAGTGAGGGATTATTTATTGAAGGAAATGATTACTGGTAACCTAACCTTAGGCAAGACCATTAATCTGGCCGCAGTATCGAGGGAAATGAATGTAAGCGTGACGCCCATACGAGAAGCTTTAAGTCAGTTGGAACAATCCCACATTATAAAAGCGATACCCAACAGAGGTTTTGTGATTGCGGAATTGGATGTGGAAGAGGCCGAAGATCTTTATGGACTCGTGGCCAACTTAGAGGTGATGGCCATTGAAAATTCTGAATTTACCGAAGCTGATATTGAACTGATGAAACAACAACAGGAGGTATTTGAAAATGCCCCTGATGCCATTTCAAGAATCCAGGCCGATTTGGAGTTTCACCGCTTATTGACGAAAGGATATCCTAATCAATTGGCCTTACAGATTCTCAATGAACTAAAAACCCGCATTTTCTTTTATGAACGGGCTTTTACGGATGATGATACGTTTTATAACAAATCTGACAATCAACACGAATCCATCATCTCCGCCATTGCAGATGATAATGTACCCACGGCTTCCCTCCTATTGAAAATGAATTGGATGTTGATCTTAAATTATATTCAAAAGAAGCTAACGGAGTAGCATTTAATTATTCCAATTCTTTTAAAATAGATGCTGCCGATGCGGTTACTTTCTGGTAGCTTCTATAGCCCCATCTGCAGAAGAACACCATAAAGGTAAGTCCACCAAGAATACCTATCCATTTTCCTGTAGTCAATTCAGACTGAAAAATATCTATATCAGATACAATTTTAGAATTGATGGCAATTATTAGAAAAAACATTACAAAGCCTGCTATGATTGCAAATTGTTGTAATCGTAAAAGATTATTCTTTGTTTTGGTGTACTTCAATATGTTCTGTTGGTAATCCCCTTTTAGTATATCGATATTTTTAATTTCAAATAGAAATTTCATTCCAAGAAATGGGAGTATCAATGAGAAGAAAAGCACTAAAATTCCACATGTGACGAGATACCAAGTATCGAGTTTGCTAAAATTGTATAGCAGAAAAAAAGCATAGGCAATGCAAATTAGAACTCCAAAAGATTCATAGGTAATCAAAGTTTTAAACTTGTTCTTATATTTCTCTTTAGTCATATCGATAATAATTTCATCGGTTATTTTCTTTTGATGTTCCAAGTCCGTGCTCATTTGCGTCCATGCCGCTTGTAATTCCTCTAGTTCCATGCGTTTATGATTTAGTAACGTTCGTTTTTAATTTTGACTTTATTCTGGATATTCGAGTAGCCACATTGCTAGGATTAAGCCCTGTTATTTTTGAAATTTCCTGATAACTTTTACCTTCCAATAGAAGAAATATCAGACCCCTGTCCAGGGTATTGAGTTGATGTAATTGTTGATATAACCATCGCAGTCGTTCTTCATAAACGGTATCTTTCTGTTCCGTTTGTTTTAAGATGGCATCTGCTACGGGTACGGAATCTGGACGTTTTTTGTCTTTTTTTAAATGGGTAATTGCGGTATTCATGGCCACCCGATACATCCAAGTAGTAATTTTGGATTCGTTCCGGAAGGTGTCAAAATACTTCCAAAGTTGATAGACGACCTCTTGAAACAGGTCCTCTTGATCTTGTTTGGTATCCGTATAAATGGAAGTTACCTTCAGCAATAAGGCTTGATGTTCCTGTATTAATTTGGTAAATGTTGCTTGGTTGGCCATGTTGGGCAGTATCGTTTATCCATAAGTAGATATACGAATGGATTTATCACACAAAAAGCTTATTTTTTTTAATTTCCTGTAAATACCTCCCAAAATGGACAACAAGAGCAACTAATCCACGTTTGACTTAAAAAAATACCGAATTATGCAGTATTTAAATAATGAAATAGAGGCACTTACCAAACGAAAAAATACCTCTGGTCTCGCGAAACAGCAATTATCCTGTGGAATTTTTCAAGACATAGAAGCCACTTCTAAAAAAGAAGAAAGTACTGCATCTAAAGATCAGTGATTACTTTTGAAAAAGCGAAGTATCCAATCCTGGTATCAGTTGCATTGCATTCTTATAATACAGTTTTTTCAGTACCTCGTCCGGTAAATTAAGTCCGTACATAGCCCAAAACGCGTGATACTTTTTGTAATAGGGGAAGTATTCGTCATTACTTTCCAATACCCTGAAATAGGTTGGAAATTCTTCCGGCTTCCAACTATCTTTTCCAAAAAGCACCCTATCCTGATATTTTTCAAAAAACGCCCTGGCATTTTGTGGCTGTCTACCCAACTCGGCAATTACCGCCGATATACCTACATACATATTCGGCATATCGTCTAATAGTTCGCCTAATTTACCAAGGTTATTGGCATGCCAGCCCATATGAGCGTTTATAAATTTTGTATTAGGATTTTTTTTGAATACGTTGTGTTGTTCTTGAATAATTTGCTCCCATGGTGCAGGGTCTATAGCGGTACGTTTTCTTCTTGGATGCGTTTTTAACTCCAACCACCGTTCGTTAACACTATCCATATCGTCCCAAAACGACTTTGGGTCTGCAGCGTGAATTAAGACCGGAACGCCCATTTCGCCACATTTCGCCCAGATAGGGTCCAATCTAGGGTCATCAATGGCGATACGATTACCATCTGAATCCTTATTTCGTAATCCTAGACTTTTAAATACTTTTAAGCCCTTAGCCCCATTATTTATATCCGTTTCCAACTGTGCAGCCGCTTTCTTTCCCCACTCCAAATCGGTAGCCCCATCAAAATCAACGTTGGCAAAGACCACAAATCTATTGGGATAACTTTTATTGATATTCACAATTTTTTCTCTGAGCGATGCACCAGAACCTCCACTAAGATTCACCATTACGGCTTCGTTCATATAATCCATGTCTTTAACTAAACCTTTTAAGGCATCGACGGACATGTCCCTTTGATGACTATGGACGTCTATAAATGGGAATTTCGCTTTGGTGATTTCCTTTCCAGGAACGACTAAAGTTGACGTGGGATTGTATTCTTCAAAACCCATTTCTTGTGCTGTTATGCTTTGGTTAAAGCCCAATAAAAAAGATAGTACCCCAAATACTTTAAAAAATTTTCTTAGGTCTCTGGTCTTTATAATCTTGTCGTAATTTTTCATATTCCTGTTTGGTATCTATGTCCCTAATTCTTTCTTCACCCTCTAAAGTAATCCTATCTTTTGAATTTTGTCTTAAAATGTGTTTTGCACCTTCGTCGCCAGTTAGCTGTGATAACTGTTCAAAAACCGATTTGTCAAACAGTGCGGGTACCCCAGGTTTGTTCTTATACTGGGTTGCTATTATTGTTTTACTAGTGGTTTGATAGGTGGCAATTAATTCATTCAAATAAGCTGTGGTGACCAAAGGTTGATCGGCCAAACAAATAAGAACCGCATCTGGAACTATAGCTTTATTCATCAATTGTTGTACACCAAATGCGATACTATTACCTAATCCATCAGCCCAATCTGGATTAACTATAACTTCAAGTTCTGGAATGGTATCAAAGTCACATTCGTTTTTTATCGTTTCAGCATAAGCACCCAAAACAATATAAACCGTATCTGCATTACTATGTTTTCCAGTTTTAACCGTTTCCAGTAAAAAGTTAGAATCCTTCCAAGGGAGCAATTGCTTAATGCCTTCCATGCGTTGGCCTTCACCAGCGGCCATAATCAATAGGGCTATCTGTTTTTTTATACTCAATGATGAATACTTTTTTCTTTGTCCTTCAGCAAGATGGGGTCGGTTTTTCGAATTACTGTCAGAATTTCGGATAAAATCGAAATCGCTATTTCCTGTGGTGTCTCTGCGCCAATATTAAGTCCGGCCGGCCCATGGATACCTTCCACAAATTCAAAGGGAATATCTAAATTCTGTTCCAATAAGGCATCCAATAATTTTTCCCTACGCTTAGAAGGTCCTAGTAGACCCAAATACATCGGTTTGCTGTGCTGTAAAGCCAAAAGATATTTAAGGTCCTTGGCATAACTGTGGGTCATCAGTACAATAGCGGTATCACTATCGATATCTTGGACAGGTAGGTCTTCCGGTTCATAGTTCAAAAGCAAATCAATTCCTGGGAAATCTTCCTTTAACTTATCCTCTTTAGGTGTCACCGCAACGGTTACCTCCCACCCCATACTCAACGCAAAATGGGATAATTGTACCGCATCATGCTCACCACCAATTATCAATAGTCGTTTACAGGGCTGCATCTGTTGTGTAAATTGAAGTGCTTGGGTTTGTTCTTGTGTCTTATTATGAAGAGGAAAGCGATTGTTCGATAAAGAAATAAAGGTGCCAAAATGTTCAGTTGAACCTACTTCTTGAGTATAAGCACTTGTCAGTTCAAATGGTTTTCGCTCTGCAATGGTTTTTCCAAATTCAAGAATCATATCATCAGAAGGAGCAAAAGGTTCTAACAAAATGTAAAGGATACCTTCACAGCCTAACCGATATCGACCATCATACGTCATTACTTTGGCTATTTCCGTTTCAAAAACACTCTGTGCTTGAAAAAGCACTTCTTTTTCCACACAACCACCACTTACCGCACCTACCATTTCATGATTACTCTTAATCAGCATACGTACACCCGGTCTTCTGTACGATGACCCATCCAAAGCCACCACTGTCGCTAAAATGCAGGTAAGCCCTTCTCCTTTTGCAATGATATATTCTTGGATTATTTTTTTGAACTCATGTGTCATACACTCTTAAGCTTACCCTTATTAATATTCATAAAACCATCTATTTAAAACCTCTGTACTCACTTGAAATATAAGGTTTTTGAAAGAAGTGAAAACCATGTGAAAATTGCTTTAACAATCTTTAACAATTATTTCTGTATTCCCCATAATTTATATAAACTTTGCCCGTTCTGCTAGTTGAACGTATAAACGATGAATATGAAATCAATATTAAAGACTTTTGGTCTAATTTTTTCCTTAACCCTTTTTATTTCTTGTGGAAATTCTGATGATGATGTAAGCCTAGACCTAAATCTTGGCGACGGATTAGGAAAGGGTCAGGAGGTCGATGATTGTCTAGGATTGGATGAAGGCGAATTGGTCCTTTCCATTCAAGAGCAATTCACGACGTTACCCGGTAAAGTTTCTATTTTCTTTAGAGTATCTGATGTTAACGGTAATCCAGTTCCAGGCTTGACAGCCGACCAGTTTACTATTTATGAGCAAGGACGTAACGATGATTGTTTCAATACCATTTCGTCAACGGAGTCTTCCGCAAGAATTTCACCGAATTCACAAATCTTCTCGAACAATACATTATTGGTACTCGATTTAAGTAATAGTGTATTAAGCAGCAGTCTAGATGAGTTGAAATCAGCTTCCGCTAGTTTTATTACTGCGGTGATGCCAGCTACTCCTACGGAATCTGTAAAAATGGCTATCTATTGGTTCGATGGTGAGAATGAGTTACACCTTTTAAATGAACTTACATCTTCAAGAACGGAACTTGCAGCTGCTGTTGACGGTATTACCAATGATATCAGTAATGATCCTTCAACCGATTTATATGGAGCAGTAATCAAATCTACCGATATTGCTTCTGAGTTGGTGAAACAATCTACTTCCGGTGGAAAAATTGGAGCTGCCTCTGTAGTTATTTTCACCGATGGTACTGATCAGGCTTCCCGTTTTACGGAAGATGCCGCTTTAAAGAAAGTGAACGATGCCAATTCCAACATCTCTTTCTTTAGTATTGGTCTTGGAGGTGAAATTGATACCGATGTATTATCGGCCATCGGAAAAACGTCTAGTGTATTCGCCCAAAACAAGGACGAATTGGAAGATACGTTCAATGAAATCTCTGAAAAGGTTTCTGAACGTGCCAATAGCTTTTATCTTTTTGAGTACTGTAGTCCAAAAAGGGACGGAAGTGGTGAGAACAACCTGGCCATTGAAGTAACTAATGGTTCAAGAAATGGTGCTGTACAGACTAAGTTCAGTGCTAACGGATTTACCGGTGGATGTGAATAATATTCCACAATGATAATATTAAAAAGGGGCGTTTATCGCCTCTTTTTTTTGTTTTTTATTTTACCCTTCAACTCTCTGAAAATCATTTTGTTAAAACTCGAAATGTTAAATTTTTTGTTTGTCGTTTATCGAACAAAACATCCGTTTGTCGATTATGCCCGTATATACAGGAGTTAACACTAATATAAATTTAAACGAAATAGAATGAAAAGATTAGTATTCACTTTAGTATCCGTAGCACTTTTAACCTCATGTGTTTCTAAAAAGAAATATGTAGCATTAGAAGGAAATCTATCCGATACTCAGACCAGACTGACAAAAACACAAGTAGAAAAAGAAGAATTGGAAACCAAGATGGCCAAAATTGAGGCCCGTGTAGAAGAGTACAATTCAAAAATCAATTCCTTAAAGGAAATGAACGATAGTCAATTCACAACTGTGGATGATGTTGCTGTAATGAGCAACAATACAAAAGCAAAAATGCGTAATACACTTAAAAATGTAGATCCCGCAAAATTAGCGAATGCCAGTACTTTACAGGATTCTATGAATTTGGCAGTTTCCTATAAATTGAAGCAATCTATCTCTGATGAAGGAGAAGATGTAGATGTTAGTATCGATAAAACGGTAGTAATGATTAATATTTCTGATGAATTGTTATTCAACACCGCTAGTTATAATGTAAGTACTAAAGCAGATAACATCCTTAAGAAATTAGCGGAAGTAATCAAGTCTGAGCCAAGTATGGAAGTTATGGTAGAAGGTCATACAGATTCAAGAACTATCAATACCCCAATGGTAACTGATAACTGGGATTTGAGTGTAAAACGTGCCACTTCCATTGTACGTAAATTACAGAAGGAATATGATGTTGATCCATCTCAGTTAATCGCATCAGGAAGAAGTAGCTATTTACCTTTGGTTGAAAACGATACCAAAGAAAACATGGCGATGAACAGAAGAACTAAAATTATTATTCTTCCCAATTTAGATAAATTCTTTGCATTGTTAGATGCTGAAGAAAGTCTATAAGGAAGTTTAATTGTCTGTAGTGTAGGGAAGCCATTGGCTTCCCTTTTTTTGTTTAAAATCCTATTTGAAAATCATTCCGTTAGGGACTTCGATTTTAGAATTTTCAGTATCTACCAAAAATCCGTTGATAACGGCATACCTAGCTTTTCCATCTTTGGACAGAAAGAAGGTGGGATTGATTCCGGGCTGTAATTCCAATTTAGGGATTTTATAATTTGGTCCGATCAAATGTACTGGGAATGGGGAATTCATCAGGTTTGCAGGTATTTTTGACATCCGCACGTACCCATAACCATTTTTCAATAGTGTTTTAAAATCCAAAGCCTTTACTTCCTCGATTGTATTTAAGGTTTTATCATACACCTTAGCTTGCTGAAGGGTATATGCTGAAGCGTCTACGGTATCATAACCGTAATAAGTAGAAAGATCACCTTGATCAATAATTCTGCTACTATACCAAAAGGAATTATGATTTGGATAATCCACTTCCAGTTGATGAATACCCAAATCGATGACGTACTTCTTTCCCTTTAACTCATAATTAGCCCCAACAATCTTTAAATCGAAGAGTTTGCGGTCGTTTTCAGGTATTTTTTCATATTCAGAAATAGCGATCTCTTTATAATTCTCTTTGGCGATGGTATAGATGGCCGATAAGATAGATACATAATTCAGTTTGCGTATTTCTTGTTTTTCCGTATCCTCCGGATATCCACCAGATTCGATTAAAATAGTGCTAGTTCCCCACTTTTGAATATTGTCGCCAAAAGCACGTGGTTCAAAATCATCATTATAGCGCCCGACTTGACCAGGAGCGTATTTTTGAAGGATATCATTCATGAAGACAATGATTTTCATGGCGTTTCCACGGGTTTCATTGATGTCCTTTTCATAATTATATGCTGGTGCCAAATAGGAGATGGTCGCAGGTTTCTCGGTTCGGTTGGCATTGTAATAGGTGCTTTGGTCGTGCAGGTTAAATCCGAAATCGGCCTCCAAACTATCCCTGACCCGTTTTAGGGTTTTGGATTCTGGAGACTGAAGACGAAGTGCATCCCTGATTAATATCTACACCCAATAGATTTCTACGCTGAAATAGTTCCGCCCCATCTGGATTCAACATGGGTAAAAAATGAATGGTCAGGTTTTTTAATATTTCCTCTTTTTCCGATTCAAAATCGGCACTATCAAAGAAATTCAATATATCAAATATGGCTTGCGTAGCCGTTGGTTCATCCCCATGCATTTGAGACCAGAGAAAAACACTGGTCTCTCCAGTTCCTAAACTTATAAGACTTAACTCTTTTCCACCAATGGATTCACCCACCTTACGGACAGAAAATTTTGGATTGACTACCAACTTATCAATCAACGGCTGAATGTCATCACGTTTGATACGTCTTTTTCCTATGGATTCCTCTTTATAGTTATCATAGGAATCATATAGTGCTGTGGTCATATCTACCGATTGTGCAGAAACCAAAAGGCTAATCAAACTGAATAGGAATAGTATTCTATATTTCATGAATTTTATATCTAAAAATTTTTACTTTTTTAACAACTAACAACTAACAACTAACAACTAACAACTAACCTTCAGGAACTTCCTTAAAATTTAAATCCTTTACTTTTTCACGAACTTTTTTCATAAAGTCCGTTCCAGGGTCGGTTTTTTTAGTGCGATAACCGTCGTCTTTTTCTAACCAAAGCGGGTGATTCTCAAATAGCGTATACTCGTAATGACCGATGAGATAATCGATATCATATTTTTCCTTTAAATAACGTACCAGCCAGACATTGGCCTTCAGCTGTTCTTTGGTCAAGGGTAAATCTTCAGTACCTCCAATATTTTCAACACCTATAGCACAATGGTTTAGACCGATTACGTGTCGCGCCATAGTCGTCTCCGGTAACAATTGGTAAATGGTTCCATCACGGTCTACCATAAATTGTGAGGAAACGTTTAGTCCGCTTACAGATTCAATATCCGGTCGCCAATTGGGTAACGCAGGATTATCAAAAGCTTCAAAAGATTTTTCTAAGGTGGGAATTACCGTCCAATGAAGCACAATCATTTTTGGAACTATTTCTGGAGTATCTTGCTCCAAGCCATACCGATTTTCCAGATAATCCAAGGTCAAATCCTTTCGTTCCTGATTAAAGGTGATGGGTTTGTCAACAATAACTTTGTTGGTGGCACAAGAAAAGGCGCAAGCTATAAAAAGACATCCTAGTACTTTTAATTTCATAAATCATCGTTATGAACACTATCCTTTGCGACAGCGTATTTGATCATTATTTTACGTCTACCCCACTTTTTGGCAGCTTCTATATCTTCACCCATATAAATATCGATTCGGTTTTTCCATCTAATATGCATCTTATCCTTCACCAAATAATAACCTTCAAAAGTATCTACCTTCACCAAGGTATTATAGGAGAGTCCTTTTCGTAATAAATCCCTGGAAACCGCTATCCATTTTTGACCAGGTTTAATGGAATCGCCCCAGGCGGTTATGGCCGGATGCTCATAGGACGTCTGATAAGGAACCGAATTATAGGCGGTAGCGGTCACTTTAAGGGGAACCCAATCGTATTTGTCTTCCATGGAATCATCGGCACAACCAGATAATCCTAAAAAAAGAATCCCCATGTATACCAGTGTCCGCATGGACACTAATATAGTTTATTTTCCAAAATTAAAAGGTCCGTATAACTTTTGCCCCACTCCTCTGAGATTTCCTTTGGTATGGGCGTAAAGAAATAGGTTAATGAACTTAATACCAAATCCTCGTCGCCGTCACCGTCAATATCTGCTGAATCCATTAAAAACCATCTGCCCATGGAGGTGTCCGTCAGGTTTTGTTGTTCGAATTGAAAAGCGGAACTGTTCTTGTTTTCCAAGTAAACGAAATTGAAGTCGGGGTGCCTGTCATAATCCGGAAACGTTGCCAATAACGCGATATCCATATCCCCATCTTTATCAAAATCGTTGGCGACAACACGTGTGGCCCCGTTTAAGGGGTAAAAGAACTTTTCCTCAAAATGGTTTTTACCATCGTTAATATGGATACGCATACCATGATAGGGTTTGTTTACGAATGATTTATCGGCATTATCCCCATTTACGGTAATGATATCATCGTGACCATCGCCATTATAATCTACCAATTCAAACCAGCTAGATCCGTAAACCGGACTAAAACGTAACACTTTCTCCATTCGGAATTTTAAATCTTTTTCCTGATACAGAATATAAACAGATTCATCACCTTGAGCCGCCATAACCACCAAATCCAGCTTACCATCCCCATCCATATCTTTTGGAATAGTTCTTACCGTACCTGGTAAATTCAACAAATTGCTTTTTTTATAAAACCCGAAATCATCTAGCTCGAGGAGTGATAGTTGACCTGTTAAATCCCCAAATTCTGAAATGATGATTTCCTCGGTTCCGTTCTTATCCAAGTCTATATATACCGTGTTTACCGGTCGATGTAAAGAATCCGCCAAACGGGCAGTGGCCTCACCTACTCTTCTCATCGAGCTTCCAACAGGTGTTTGAGAGGGATTTAGCTTGCCCATGCTGGTAACGTTAATCGTATCCCCAAGTATACGGGCATCTGTTATTCCCCTATCAAAATAGCCTAAAAGAGAACTTTCTTGGGTTTTTAAATCATAGGCGTTCAATTCCCCATTTTGTGTTCCGGTTAAAATAGTACCGTTTTGATTATCTAATTTTTAAAAATGTAACGAGACTACCATAAACACTATCTAAGGCGATAGAATTAATCTCAAATTGTTGCAAAGGGATGCTGGCGATTTTATTTTCTGGTGTTGGCAAACTATCTGGAGCCATGAACAGAATATAGTTTTTAAGGGTTTCCCAATCTTTTGGGTCTATCATGGGTCGATCTGGATAGACTCCAGTTTTCATAATAGCCATTTGCTCAGGAAACGACAAGTTTCTATACGGATGGTAGCCAGGTGTATTAATGCCCATTCGTGCGCCCATAGCTGGTAAAACACTTTCTTCCCAAATGTTTTTTGGCAAACTTTCAATAGCAGGTGCTAGATGACAACTTGCACAGTAGGTTTCATACAGCACAACTTCTTTTGGTCGTTTTTCACGTGTACAGGAGCTGATCAACGAGAGGCAAACGATAAGAGAAATTAATTTATAAATCATGAATTGGGCAATTGAAAAATAATGAAGGATTAAGAGGGTCAAGTTAGGAATACCATGAGCATCAAACAAAAATAATATCTAGCCTTTTGCTTAAATTTGCAATGCTATGAAAGAAGATAAAAAACCAGATTCCGTCGTATTCAATGAAAAGACCCAGCAGTATGATGGTAAATTAATGCCCTATGCAACCGGTGTTTCCGCTCCAAAAATTACCCCACCAGATGTTACCTCTTGGAAAAACACGAATATCGTAAGCGCCAACAATCAGTTTAAGGCCAAATACGAAGCATTACAGGCGGAGTATAAAAAAATGATGACCGATTTTGAATACAACGACCTCGTTTATGGAGCAAAATTCAATTTTGAACCCATAGTAGGTAAAACCTATCATTTGTACCGAGCTAAAGATGAGAGTACGTTCTTGTCCTTAATTCAACCTAACGAATGTAACTTTGAACATTTAGGAAGTTTTAGGCTGACCCCAGATAAAACATGGGACAAACTATAAGCCAGGCAATGGCACATAGGTATCGTCATCTGGCATCATGGGGAAAGTTTTATCCGCCCAATCCTTTTTAGCTTTTTCGATTTTGGCTTTGTCATGAGAAACAAAATTCCAATAAATATGACGTTCTTCCTCAAAGGGAATTCCTCCGAATAGTAAAATATGACTATTGGCGGCAATGCTAGTTTTGCAAGCATCGGTTACTTTAGAAACTAAAATATTTCCTTTTTCAATCAATTCATCGCAAGCCGTAACACTACCTTCTACAATACAGATGCCAATTTCACCTTTCAGTTGACCTTGAATGTCCAGTACGTAATTATCCGTGGTTTTAATTTCAATCATAAAAAGTTCAGAATACACCGGTACTGGTGATTTTTTGCCGTACCCATCCCCTGCCACCAAAGTAAATTGGGCGCTACCATCTTTCCATTTTGGTAAATCAGAAGCAGAAATATGATGGAATTCTGGCATTACATCTTCTTTATCTTTGGGTAATGCTACCCATATTTGATAGCCATGTGCCGTAAACGATTTTCCATTTCGCAAGGCTGTTGGCGTACGTTCTGTATGGGAAACACCCTTACCGGCAACCATCCAGTTGACGGAACCTGGTTTGATCAACTGTTTGGTTCCTAAACTATCTTCATGCATCAATTCGCCTTCCAACATAAAGGTCAGCGTAGAAAGGCCAATATGCGGATGTTGATCCACGTCCATATAAGAATCCGGACCTAATTCAGTGGGACCCATATGGTCTATAAAAATAAAGGGACCAATCATTCGCTTCTTACGGAAAGGAATCAATCGCCCTACCATAAAGTCACCAATATCCCTGCTACGTTCCTCAATAATTAATCCGATGTTGGACATACGTTTGCTTTTGATAAATTTACGACAAATGTAAAATTAGCGCATGAAAAAGTTAAAGTGGATTTTAGGAATTGTATTGGTGGGGATAGTTTTAGCAGGATATTTCAATTATCCAAAACTGAATTTAATATCCGGATATGCTTCTAAAAACATGGCTTCCAATGTGTTTATTGCAAATCGAGATGCCTCTGATGTCAATGTATATGATCACGACATGCCCTTGATTGATTTGGCGGATACCAAAGTTTCAACAACCGACAAGAGTGCTTCTGCCACTGTTTTCGGACTCATGGAGCGAAAAGCGGTGTACAAAGAAGGACTTGGCGCGGTACTTACCAATAAAGAATATGACCGCCACGCTTTTGACATTGTTCCCAACAGAATTCAAAAAAAGGATACACTTCCTTTTCCGTATGGAAATAATGGTTTAAAGGACACGCTGCTAGAAAATGTAGACTATGCAAAATTGGAGGCGGCCATGACTAACGCATTTGCAGATCCAGAACAGAAAACCCGTACCCTAGTGGTTCTTCATAAAAATCAATTGATTGGAGAAAAATACATTCGTGGTTTTGATGAAAAAACGCCCATTTTAGGATGGTCCATGACGAAGAGTGTACTAGCTACGCTGTATGGGATATTGGAATATAAAGGACAGATTTCTGTTCAGGATACGCCTTTTGCAGGGGAGTTCGAAATGGAAAAGGAGAAAGAAAAAATCACTCTAAATAATTTATTACGCATGCAAAGTGGTTTGTCATGGGACGAGAATTATTTCAAAATATCTGATGTTACCAAGATGTTGTTTTTGGAAGCCGATATGACCATAGCCCAGAAAAACAATAAAGTTGTTGCCGCTCCTGCGGAAATATGGAATTATTCATCTGGCACCAGTAATTTGCTATCCGGTATTTTACGGGAACAATTCAAGACCCATCAAGAATATTTGGATTTTCCGTATGCAGAACTTATCGATAAAATCGGGATGCATTCGATGTTGCTGGAAACCGATTTAATGGGTAATTATGTGGGATCGTCCTATGCTTGGGCCACCACTAGGGATTGGGCAAAATTCGGGTTATTGTATTTAAACAAAGGCGTTTGGAACGGCGAACGCCTATTTTCAGAGGCTTGGGTAGATTACATTACCAAACCTACAGCACATTCCGATGGAAAATATGGTGCACACTTTTGGTTGAATGCGGGAGGTAGATATAAGGATATTCCACACGATGTTTATTCCGCAAACGGATTCCAAGGACAACGGGTATTTATCATTCCGTCAAAAGAACTGGTGGTGGTAAGAACCGGATTGGAAGAACAAACCGATGAGCAATTCAATACGCTGCTAGGTGAAATACTACAATCCATAAATTAAAATACCCTGAATTTCGACCTTTTTAGGACCATACCACAGCTAAAAGCACTTTCACAACAAAAATCCCTTGCCTCGCAACAATAGTTTCAAAGAACGCTAACCTCATTATATATTTACAGTGTTCTTAATAACGAATTAAAAATTTTCATTTTCATATAGTGTTCTCGTAAAAGAGTCTGGTCATCTGATCGGACTCTTTTTAGTTAGGGTAGTTTGGTTTTAGAGGTTAGAGGTTAAAGGTTAGATGTTAGAGGTTAAAGATTAGATGTTAGAGGTTAGAGGTTAGAGGTTAGAGGTTAGAGGTTAGAGGTTAGAGGTTAGAAAGAAAAAAAATGAATCGTTTTTATCTAATTCTTTTAGTAATTCTTCAGCACTTTTGATAAAATTAAAATGCTCTATTACTTTCCCTTCGATTGCCCTCAGGGTGACATTCAGCTTCTAAAGCAGACTAAAGGAAAAAATGAATTAACGAGTTAATCAATTTAACTCATTGACTCATTGACTTTTTTACTCTTTAACCAACAACCAAATCAAGGTAACCAATTATCCTTCCCAAAATCCGGTTTACGTTTTTCTAAAAAGGCATTTCTACCTTCTTTCGCTTCCTCGGTCATATAGGCTAAACGGGTAGCTTCGCCGGCAAATACCTGCTGACCCACCATACCGTCATCAGTTAAGTTCATGGCGAATTTTAGCATTTTTATAGATGTAGGCGACTTTTGCAAGACCTCCTGCGCCCATTCAAAAGCGGTATCCTCCAACTCTTCGTGCGGAATTACAGCATTCACCATCCCCATATCAAAAGCATCTTGGGCGGAGTAATTACGTCCTAAAAAGAAAATTTCCCGAGCCTTTTTCTGTCCCACCATTTTAGCAAGGTAGGCGGAACCGTATCCGCCGTCAAAACTGGTGACATCGGCATCGGTTTGTTTGAAGATAGCATGTTCCTTACTGGCCAAGGTCATATCGCATACCACATGCAAACTATGTCCGCCACCAACAGCCCATCCGGGTACCACGGCAATGACGACTTTCGGCATAAAGCGAATCATTCGTTGTACCTCCAAAATATTCAAACGATGTTGTCCATCAGTGCCCACATACCCTTTATGTCCCCTAGCCTTTTGATCACCCCCACTACAAAATGACCAGATACCATCTTTACTGGACGGACCTTCTGCAGATAGTAATACCACACCAATAGAAGTATCTTCTTGCGCATCATAAAAAGCCTTGATCAGTTCACTAGTGGTATTCGGTCGAAATGCATTGCGTACATCAGGTCGATTAAACGCGATACGGGCTACACCGTCACATTTTTTATAGGTGATATCTTCAAATTCCAGGGCAGTCTTCCAGTCAGGTGATTTCATAGTTTTCTTTTTATCCTTGCAAAATAACGGATTTTAGTCTTTATAGCTTTTAAAGCCACAAAAATTAAGTGCAGGAATATAAGTAGAGAGGTATTATAGGAAATATAGAAACTTGGAAATTAGTGATCGGTAAACGATTGAATTTTTAAAATCGGCTTACATTAGCTTAAAGTTAGAATCCCCTTTTTTAAAAAAATAACCTTAATCAAAAATTTCAATTAAATGAAGCTGAACCATTTTTATAGTGCTTTTTACATTCTATTATTTTTGGCCTCCTGTAAACAGGAACAAAAGGTAGAAGAAATCTCACCGGTAGCAGCGGAAGTGCAAGCATCGGATCCTTTGGAAAAGATTAAAGTACTGAATTTTGGAAGTTTTCATATGGGTTTTACGCCAGACGCCAATACGACCAAATTCAATGAGCATGATGTAGAAAATCAGAAAATGGTAAAGTCTGTAGCGGCTCAATTAGCTAGATTTAAACCTACCGTAATTTTAGTGGAACGTTTGCCTCAAAACGATTCTATTCTACAAGGCAACTACAATACTTATTTAAAAGACCCCAATACGGTGTACGAAGCGCCAACAGAGCTAGAATTATTGGCTTTTGAAGTAGGTAGGTTAAGCGATACCAAACGTATCTACGGCATAGACCATCGCCTAGATTATAACTATAATATTGGTAATGAAATCGAGAATACAATAGATTCTATGATGTACCAATCTTTCTTTAACAATCCTTATACGTATTATCCAGAAATTGATGAAAATCAGGATTCATTGAATGTCATCGATAAATTACTGATGAATAACACTGATGTTTATCTAGATTTTTTAATCGAAATAAATGCAGATATGTTGACCCATGCGGGTACTGATGAAGGTTTCGAGGGAGCGGATCAAGCAACGGAATACTATAGACGAAATTTACGGATGTACTCCAACATGAACCGAATTAAATTAACCAAAAGAAGACCGTGTATTTATATTGATGGGAGCCAGCCATACTGCCTTTTTTAGGGACTTTATCTCTAGAAGTCCCAAATACGAAATGGTAAAAACATTCGATTATTTTGAATAGATATACAGTCATTAAAAATCCCTATAGCATTTTCCAAATAGTTAATAAATTGCTAGGTTTGGGCAGTATGCACTAAATAATCATGAAACAATCACTTTACAATTTTATTAGGGCCTTACGTGAATTTTTGGCTGAAAAATTCCACCAATATAATAAGCGGCTTCCCTATTTCATTACCATACTGATTGCTTTTATAATCGTTGTTGGAGGGATAAACCTGTTCGTTGAACTAACAGAAAATATCAAGCAGGATTACATGGCGGAATATGATACGGCGATAACGAATTATGTGATTTCGTATAGAACTCCGGCGCTTACCAGCTATTTTAGGTTTGTTACCAATGTGGGTGACTTTTATGGCTATCTCATTGTAGTGTTTATATTTTGTATTTTATCCTTATTTGTATTTAAAAGTTGGAAATACGTGGTGCAAACAACGTTAGTTCTGGTGCTGGCCTCTGTTTCGAATATGATGCTCAAACGATTCATTGATCGTGCCAGACCAGGTATTGAACATTTGGTCTCGGTTGAAACATTGAGCTACCCCAGTGGTCATGCCATGAGTGCCATAGCTTTTTATGGTTTTCTCGTGTATCTTATCTCCCAATTTAAAATGCACAAAGTGCTGAAGTTTTTCATAATGGGTTTATTGATTCTTCTAATCCTAAGTATTGGAATCAGTCGCATCTATCTTGGGGTACACTTTCCATCTGATATTGCTGGTGGTTTCATTGCCGGCTTCATTTGGGTCGTCTTCTGCATCCTTTTATTCCATCTGATTAATATATTTAGACGTGACCCCCAAGCGGAATAACAGATTACTAAACCTTCGTTAAAGGAGTTGCTTAACAAGCATATTTGTAAAAATTATCAGGAACTTTGAACTAGAAAGCATCGCTTAGGCTAATTTCTATGCGAGACTAGATTAATGTTAAAAGATATACTCATGAAAAATAATAAAATAGCCCTGATAACAGGTGGAAGCCGTGGATTAGGTAAAAATATGGCGCTTAGATTAGCCGATAAAGGAATCGATGTCATCATCACCTATCACAGCAATAAAGAGGCTGCCGAAAACGTAGTGGCTGAAATCGAAAACAAAGGTCAGAAAGCAAAAGCCTTTCAATTGGATACCACCGATATTGGCGTATTTAATGACTTTTTTAAGCATGTATCCGATTATTTATCGGAAACCTATACCGAAGCTCATTTTGATTACTTGATCAACAATGCCGGTACGGGAATTTACAAACCTTTTTTACAGACCACTGAGACCGACTTTGATGAAATGCTAAATATTCATTTAAAGGGAGTGTATTTCTTGACTCAAAAGGCGGTTCCCCTATTGTATGATGGTGGTGGAATCATCAATATTTCGTCGGGTCTGGCCCGTTTCTCGCTGCCCGGTTCATCAGCCTATGGTAGTATGAAAGGTGCGGTTGAAGTCTTTACCAAATATTTAGCCAAGGAATTGGGTGACCGTAAAATTAGGGCGAACGTTGTCGCTCCTGGTGCCGTCGCAACCGATTTTGGTGGTGGAGAAAATAAGGACAATGATAAAAAACGTGCCATCATCTCTAGTAATACCGCATTGGGACGTGTTGGTGAACCTGATGATATTGGCGGTATCGTTGCTTTTTTATGTACCGATGATGCCAAATGGATTAATGGACAACGTATTGAAGCTGCTGGTGGAATGATGCTTTAAGGATTCGCCAAAGGGCTTGCTTATCCACAATTTTGTATTGATTACTTCACTATTCTGAGGGTTCCTTACGTTTAAATTGTTTTTGTAATCATTGTAAACATTGACTTTCAGCCTCCTATATATTTTTATTTAGATTTAATATAAATAATTTGCACACTTCGAAAGAGGTAAATACATTTGCGCAAAAATAATTTATTTATAATAAGTCTAAATTAATACAATGACCAAAACAATAGCCGCGCTTTTACTATTCTTAGCGTACCAAAGTTTTTCATACGGACAAAATGCGCAAGTATCAGGAACCCTAACCGATAATCAAAAAGCACCTCTAATGGGTGTCAATATATCCCTAAATAATACAACAAAAGGAACGCAAACCAATGAAGATGGTTCTTTCGAATTGGACGGTCTTCAAAATGGGGACTATGTTATATCCCTTTCCTATATTGGATTTAAAACCCGAGAAATTGAATTCTCTATTAACAACAATCAATCTATTGACCTTAACACTATTATCCTTTATGAGGGTAATGAGATTTTAAGTGAAGTAACCGTTGAAGGAGAACGTATCAATAAATTCTCGAGAAAACAGACCGCCTACGTGGCCAAATTACCGCTTAAGGATATTGAGAATACCCAGGTATACAGCACTATTACTACAGAACTTTTAAAATCACAAATTGTCACCAACTTTGATGATGCCCTAAAAAATGCAACCGGGGTAGATAAACTTTGGGCCTCTACTGGGCGTGGTGGTGATGGGGCCGGCTACTATACCCTTCGTGGTTTTTCGGTTCAGCCAAAATTAGTAAATGGATTACCTGGTTTAACGAACGGAACCATAAATCCGGCTAATATTGAGCGTATAGAGGTGCTAAAAGGTCCCTCTGCTACATTGTTCGGCAATGCCGTAAGTTCTTATGGTGGATTAATCAATGTCGTTACTAAAAAACCCTATGCAGGCACAGGCGGACAACTTTCGTTCACCACAGGTACTTATGGGCTAAATCAGATTATTGGAGATTTTAATACGCCTTTAGACGATTCAGAAAAGATTTATTTTAGAATCAATTCGGCGTATTCCACAGAACAAAGTTTCCAGGATGCGGGATTCCGGAAATCCTTTTTCGTAGCCCCTTCCCTCTCCTATAAGGTAAATAATAAACTTTCCTTTTCTTTCTACGGTGAAATTACTCAAGCAGAACAAACCAACCCCACTTTTTTGTTCTTGAACAGGACCGCCCCAACAGAGGCAAAAAATCTTGAGGAGCTCAATTACAATCCTAAACTATCCTTTACCAGCAATGACCTTACCCTGAAAAATCCAAATCAGAATTACCGGGTCGAAATGGATTATAAACTTTCGGATACTTGGCAATCGCAATCCTTACTATCCAAAAGTGCCACTTCAACTACCGGTTATTATTCTTACCTATTCGAATATGGAATTTTGGGCGATGATACCTTTACTAGATTCATCAGTAAACAAAACGCAACGACCCAAACCACAGATATCCAACAGAATTTTATCGGGGATTTCAAAATCGCATCGTTACGAAACCGAATGGTCATCGGTATAGATTATTTTAACGCTACTTCTACGGATAATAGTACCGGTTATGCTTTTTATGGGAATATTACTCCAGAAGGCGGTTCCAATGGCGATAATCCGTTTACGGCAGAAGTGGAGACCGATTTGTATCCGTTGTCCACGTCGGGTGTTGATGCGGTACTGGCCTCACAAGGTGTGGGTAACAATAAATCCAAATACCATATTTACAGTTTATATGTATCGGATGTATTGAACCTTACCGATAACCTATCGGCTATGGTGGGGGTGCGTTTAGACCGTTTTGACAATGAGGGCGATGTCACCAATGAAGCTGACGATTACCAACAAAATACATTTTCTCCAAAATTCGGATTGCTATATCAACCCATAAAGGACAAGCTTTCTCTTTTTGGGAATTATCAAAACGGATTCAATAATGTGGCTCCCCAATTGGTAGGTAATCCTGAGGACGGACCACAACGCTTGGAAACGTTTACCCCAGAGCAAGCCAATCAATTGGAATTTGGGGTAAAAACCAATTTCTTCAATAACCGATTGAACACCACCATTAGTTATTATGATATTCAGGTTAAAGACCGGGTGATACAAGACCCAACTACGCCATTTAATTTTATTCAATCCGGAGAAGTGGAAAGCAGCGGTATAGAGGTGGAAATTAATACCAACCCCATCAAAGGCTTGAATATTCGAGCGGGGTACAGTCATAATGAAAGTACCACCACCAAAACAGATGACCCCCTTATTTTGAACAAAAGACCATTGGAAGCGGGTCCCAAAGACCTCTATAATCTATGGGCAAATTATGAATTTCAAGAAGGAAAACTACAAGGTTTTGGACTTGGATTCGGGTTTAACGGGGCAAGTGAACGTTTTGTGAAAAACTATACGACTACTGGAAATTTCATCATTCCCAGTTATACCGTAGCGAATGCATCTGTATTTTATCAGGCGGATAAGTATAGGATTGGACTAAAATTGAACAATGCTTTTAATAAAGAGTATTACAAAGGGTGGTCTACCATTAACCCACAAACCCCAAGGGCTTTGTTGGCCAATGTTTCCTATTCGTTTTAAATAATATTGATAACCGGGTAACGGATTAATCCGTTACCCGGTTTTTATGTACATCAACATGACAACTAAGAAATTCATATTTCAACTTCATAAAATAGTAGGTTTAGCAACGGGTATCGTTGTTTTCATAGTAGCCCTAACCGGCTGCTGTTGGGCCTTTAAATCTGAAATTGAAAGTTTCTATTCGGATTACGAGACGGTAACGATACTAGATGCACCTGTGCTAGCGCCCTCCACCGCCAGAGATTTAGCCAAAGAAATTTTCCCCGATAAACATGTGCATGGCACCTTATACGGTCAACCTGACCAAGCCATTGAGGTTGTTTTTTATGAGTTGGAACCTGAGTTTTATCAGAGCGTTTTTTTAAATCCTTATTCGGGTGAAGTCCTCCACGTCAAGGATCACCTATCTGGATTTTTTGCCTTTGTGCTTAAAGGGCATATACGCTTGTGGTTACCCTTAGAAATTGGGGAACAAGTGGTAGGCGTTTCCATTCTACTTTTTGTTCTCATTATCATTAGTGGCTTCTTCTTATGGCTTCCAAAAAAACGGAAGCACCTAAAACAGCGTATGAAATTTGATTGGAAAGCCACGACACGCTGGAAACGTAAGAATTTTGACCTACATGCTGTTATTGGTTTCTATGTGGCTGCGCTTGCCCTAATCCTATCCATCACCGGTTTGGTCATGTCCTATGAATGGTTTCAAAATGCCGTATATGCTACGGTGGGAGGAGATAAGAATGTTACATTTTCTATTCCAAAGAATCAAAGTCCCATACCTACAATAGAGACTACTACCCCACCCATTGATAAGGTGTTTTCAAAAGTCAAAAACGAATACGCCTCATCGGATAGTTTTGAAGTACATTATCCCTTTTCCGATACCGATGCCATTTATGTGGAAGTCACGAATACCGATGGATTATTCTATAATGCCGATTTTCTCTATTTTGATCAGAACACCTTACAAGAACTGGATGGAAACACCATTTATGGTAAATATGCCGATGCAACCATATCAGACAAAATACTTCGGATGAACTATGATATCCATATCGGTGCTATTGGTGGATTACTGGGTAAAATTTTAGCTTTTACGGTAAGTCTTTTGGTGGCTTCGCTTCCAGTGACGGGTACTTTACTTTGGTATGGACGTACCTATAAAAAAGGGAAAACCAAATAAAAAGTAGTCTTTAAAGTTCCACTTCATCCTTTGCAAGGATTTTACGCGAAGAAGACCCCAATCGTACCTCATAAGGACCTTTTTCAAATGCCCAAGCGCCTTTCTTTTCATCCCAATAGCGTAAGTCGGCGATAGGAATTTTTATCAAAATATCTTCCGTTTGTTCGGGTTCCAAGTTTTGGGTTTTCGCAAATGCCTTCAACTCTTGAACCGGCCGATCAATGGCGGTATTCGGTTTGGAAACATATACTTGCACCACCTCTTTTCCAATGGTAGTTCCAACATTCTTTATAGCTGTAGCAATCAAAATGGTATCATTTTCAACGGTTAAATCCAATCCCTCAAAGTCAAATTGAGTATAGGACAGACCATGACCAAAGGGATAGGAAACGGGAATAGTATTTTTATCAAAATGCCGGTAGCCCACATAAATTCCTTCTTCATAGTAGGTATTGTCCACATTGCGTTGTTGTTCCGCCTCTGGCACCTCTTTTCCACTCTGGAAAAAATCAAATGCACCTAAGGAGCTTCCATCCAAGGGAAAGTTTTGATGACTGGCATGGTCACTTACATTGACCGGAAAAGTCATGGGTAGTCTACCGCTGGGGTTTACCGTACCACTTAAAATAGAGGCAACGGAGTTTCCACCCTCCTGTCCACCTTGCCAAGCAAGAAGAATGGCATCGGGCAACTGTTTCCAAGAGTTCGTTTCTATGACCCCTCCAATATTCAACACCACAATCACTTTTTTTCCATTGTCATGAAATGCGTCCACGGTTTGCTGAAGCATCTTCTGTTCTTCATCGGTTAACAGAAAATCATTTTTTTCAACCCGGTCTCCCCCTTCCCCACTATTTCTGCCTATGGTCACAATAGCAACATCAGCGCTAGTGGCCAAGGTGTTCATTTCTTCTTCGGTATACTTGATTTGTGGCGGATTGTAAGGGGTGAACATCGCATCCATCCCTTCTGGTTTCACAAAACTATCGGCATTGGCATTTTTATGGGATTGAAAAAGCGCGGCAGCTTGCGGACTAACAATAAAATCCTGATTTTGAAGTCCTTCTTCCAACGATACGGTATAGGCTTCGTTTACGTCTCCAGAACCGGTGCCTCCGGCAATAAATTCATAGGAATTCACGCCGATCAAAGCTACTTTAGCCCCTTGTTTTACCGGAAGCGTATTTTCGTTTTTCAAAAGCACCATACCTTCCGCGGCAGATTCTTTTGTAATCGTGGCATGCGCCTCTAAATCTGGGTTATTATAAAATTGATAATTCTCCATCTTGCGGGATTCCAACACCAGCTTTAGTATTCGGCCTACAGCGGTATCAATCTGTTCATTGGTCAACGCTCCCTCTTCGTGGGCTTCCTTTAAGGCGTCCCATTGAAATTTGGTGCCGGGTTCTATCAGGTCATTTCCTGCGCGTATTTGGGCCGGGGTGTCATAGCCTCCAAACCAATCCGTCATGACCAGACCCTCAAATCCCCAATCGTCCCGTAAAATATCCGTAAGTAAGCGTTTATCCTCAGAAGTATAGATGCCGTTAACTTTGTTATACGAAGTCATGATGCTCCAGGGTTGTGATTTTTTTACAATAATCTCAAAACCCTTTAAATAGATTTCCCGCAGCGCTCGCTCAGAAACGATGACATTATTGTTATTTCTATTGGTTTCCTGGTTATTGGCCACAAAATGTTTTACCGATGTTCCCACACCGTTACGTTCAATTCCGTTGACAATGGCCGCGCCCATAGCACCGGTGAGTAAAGGGTCTTCAGAGAAATATTCGAAATTACGGCCATTAAAAGGGTGTCGTTGTATATTGGCACCAGGCCCCAAAATTACATCTACGCCGTAAGCCAAAGCTTCCTCGCCCATGGCATTACCCACTGCTTCTACTAAATCTGTATTCCATGTTGATGCCAAAAGCGTAGCAATGGGAAAAGCCGTTGCATAATAGGTTTCGGTATCTCCTTCTCGTGTAGGTTCAATCCGTAGCCCTGCTGGCCCGTCTGATAAATAAATAGTGGGGATGCCCAAACGTGGGGTGGGTACAATAACCCCAGCTGCACCGGGAATACCAGTTTCCGAATCCCCCAAACCCACAGCAGAACCAATTCCCGCACCCTTGAGCACATGAATTTTTTCATCTAGGGTCATTTGAGATAGTAAATCCGCTACACGGTCTTTGGTAGGCTTTCTTGAATCTTCATATACATCAAGTTTTCCGTTTGCATTCCGGTCTAGAAAGGTATATCCACTAACGGTCATGGATTCAATTTTGGTAGTCTCGGTATAATCACCCTCAAAATCGAATAACTTGGATTTTAAATACATCCATCCCCCTAAGACTAGCAATCCTAATAGGAGAACAATAATGCCCGTTATCTTTAAAAATTTTTTCATGGTTGATGTTGTTCTGTAAAATCTACCACTAAAGATAGCAATCACAAATGGTATCAAATTGAATTTTGCAGTATAGAATTACTTTGTTCCTAAAGATGTTTGTAGCAGTTCAACGAAAACTTTAGCAGAAAATAGTCAATGGTATATTTCTTGATTCCTATTTCTACAGAAAACCAACCATCATGACTCCATCTCCTTTAAAAAAAGCATTTACCAATACCCATATTCAACTGCTTATCGTGTTCCTTTTACTACTGGTACAAGGGTTATATGCACAGGGCAACTATGTACCCGGTTATGTTATTTTAGAAAATAAGGACACCCTCTACGGGAAAATTAAGGACCGAAATAATTTCTCTGGGGAAATCTTTCAAAAAATCAAATTCAAACAGAAGGGACAAAGAAGGAAAAAATACACGGCCCGAGATATTTTGGGTTACAACAATGGAGCGCACAATTTCAAATCGCTCTGGTATCATGAAGAAAGTGAATTCTTGCGCTCGACCTATAGTGCCGACCCTCGTTTTGGGGAAAAAGTATTTTTAATCGTGTATTCAGAAGGCCCATTAAGCGTGTATGGTAAGGAGTTTATGGATGATAGTAGCTATGGCGATTCCTTCCCCTTGTTTAAAAGAGCCAAAGACAATTATTACGTACGGGCTACTCAAGGGATATTCGGATTAAAAAAGAAGAATTTAGCCCGCTATTTCAGTGATTGCCCCAGCCTTGTTAACCAAAATACAAGAAGGGGAACTTAAACGAACATTTGAAGTGGCCGATTATTATAACTCCAATTGTGCGAAGTGATTTCTTGATATACAAACAACATCTATTTTTAATAATAACTTTTTAGAACTGTTTTAGGGCTTTACTCGATTGTATTTTACAACAAAATGCATTACGTCAGCATCCGGAATATGGAATTTAAACTTCATATATCACTTCATTTGATGTAATTAAAAAAAAGTGCTTGCGGGATAGCATACTATAGGTGAAAATCTTCATTCCGGCTACAACACGAATGTATTTAGTTACATTTAGTTTTTGATATTTCGTGAACTTTGTTCACAAATAAAAACGATTAAAAATGAACTATAAAGTTTTAGGGAATACTGGATTAAAAGTCTCAACAGTAGGTTTGGGAACTATGAATTATGGCGGAAAAGGATTTTTCAACCATATGGGAGATTTAGGCCAAGCAGAGGTTGAAGAACAGATAAAAACGGTTATTGATGCAGGAGTAAATTTTATCGATACTGCAAACATTTATTCAGAAGGACTTTCAGAATTAATGATTGGCAAAGCAATAAAAAACCTTTCCATTAAAAGAGATGATTTCGTTTTGGCAACAAAAGTTCGAGGTAGTATGGGAAAAGGTGAAAATGATAGGGGTTTGTCACGAAAACATATTATTCAGCAAGTAGATGAAAGTCTAAAAAGATTGAATACAGACTACATCGACCTTTACCAATTGCACACTTCGGACCCATTAACACCTATCGAAGAAACGTTGAGGGCCTTAGACGATTTAGTGCGCAGCGGAAAAGTACGTTACATTGGTGCTAGTAATTTTATGGCTTGGTATCTAATGAAAGCACTGGGACATTCCACCTGTAACAATTTAGAAAAATTTGCTTCTTTGCAAGCGAATTATTCACTCGATAACAGAGATTTGGAACGTGAAATGACCCCCTTATTACAAGACCAAAAAGTTGGACTACTAGTTTGGAGCCCATTAAGTGGCGGACTTTTGACCGGAAAATACAAAAGAGACGGAACTAACGAAAAAGGACGTTTGAACGATTTCCCTTTTGAGCCGTTCCATAAAGAAAGAGCATTTGATGTTTTAGACGTTCTTTTTCCAATGGCAGAGCAAAAAGGATGTTCAGTCGCTCAATTGGCTTTAGCCTGGTTATTGCACCAACCAGTGGTTACAAGTATCATTATCGGAGCAACAAAAATGACACAACTTCAGGACAACCTCAAAGCTATTGCTATTGAATTTACTAATGAAGAATTACAAGTATTGGAAGCCGTAAGTGCCTTACCGATTGAGTATCCAAAAAATGTTGTCGATGTAATGACTGCGGACAGAAGTAGCGGACAAGATTTTTTATCATAACTAATGCACATGGAACATACTTACAGGCCGAAAATTATTAATTCAATAACCGAATTACATCGGATTTTAGGATTGCCAAAACCTACAAATCCTTTGATTACTTTGATTGACCATTCCCAAGAAAGGGAACAATTATATTTAGGTAATCAAAAAATGGTCCTTAACTTTTATAATATAACCATCAAAAGAAGTTTTCAAGGTCAACTAAAATATGGTAAAAGTTATTACGATTTTGACGAAGGCACCATGTCATTTCTTTCTCCAAACCAAGTGTTGATAATTGACGAAAAAGGTGAAAGAAATAAAGAGGGCTGGTCGTTATTGTTCCATCCAGACTTGATTGCAAATTATTCATTATCAAAGGCCATAAAACAATATGGTTTCTTTTCTTATGGCGTAAACGAGGCTTTGCACCTCTCAGACAAAGAAGAACAGACCATAGAAAATTTGGTGCAAAATATTCAAAACGAATACAATTCAACCATTGATTTATACAGTCAAGATGTGATAGTTTCAAATCTTGAGTTATTACTCAATTACTGCAACCGTTTTTACAATAGGCAATTTATCACAAGAAAAATGGCAAGTACTGATTTGCTCGTCAATTTTGAAAGTAAGCTATCGAAATACTTTGAAGAAAATTCAGATTCCAAATTACCAACAGTTAAAAGTTTCGCCGATGAAATGAACGTTTCCGCTAATTATTTGAGCGATATGTTAAGAACCGTAACAGGACAAAACACGCAACAGCATATTCATTCTAAACTCATTGAAAAGGCTAAAGAATATTTAACGACAACTTCAAAGTCGATTGGCGAAATTGCCTTTCAGCTTGGTTTTGAACATCCGCAATCGTTCAATCGATTATTTAAGAGCAAAACGGATGTGTCGCCTTTAGAATATCGGAATTCATTTAAATGAAACAAAATTCAGAAACCGCAACAGTTTTAAACTCATAAAATTACTGCCTAGTTCTCGCTCAATTTTAAATTCCTTAGGTTTTTCCTCAGGTTACTTCTATTTTTTAAAAAGTTAATTGCATAAACATGTAACTAACCCTACATATCAACGATAACGAAACTCACCCTAAACTCGCCTTATTCTTCTCCTCAATCCATTTCCCCATGTACTTGGTTGCGCTTAGAGTTTGGTGTTGTAGTAAAGCTCCAATAAAATTCTGTTTTCGATGATTAGAGAGGTTCATTTGAAGGTCATCCAATTTTGAAACCAAAAGGGTTTCCAAACTGTTTTTTGAAAACAAGGTATTGACCAAGGTTTTTCCTTGTTCCTGTGCAGTTTGCCAGGTAGTTGCATCCGTATATAATCGAACGGCGGCATTGGCAAAATCGGCCGGGGAGTTTTCTATAAAACCATTCCAGTCTAAAATTCCCTGCATGCCCTCGGCCCCAATGCTGGTGGTTACACTAGGCGTGCCATTTCGCATGGCTTCCAAGAGTTTTCCTTTAATACCGGCGCCAAAACGCAATGGAACCAAGCAAACGCGTGCCTGTTGCATAACGATTTGAACATCTTCTGCCCTGCCCTGTACCCAAAATCCCTCTTTTGTGTTATGCATTTCCAATACCTGTTGTGGTAAATACGCTCCGTAAACGTTAAGCTTTGCATTCGGTAATTGCTGACGTATGAGTGGCCAAATGTTGTTTTTCAAATGAAGGATGGCATCTACGTTAGGGGCATGTTTTCCTCCACCAATAAACAGGAAATCGGTCCGCTGGTCATAAGTGGGCCACTGTATATTTTCTTGTATTTCATCTATCATAAAAGGCAGTAACAAAAGTAGACTTTTGTCTATTTTAAGTACTTCCGTAAGTAATTCTAGTTCAAAACTAGAGATTATCAAGGATAGATCACAGCGATAGATACTGGCAATTTCACGTTTGGTCTTATCATCCTGCAACCAGATATCCGTAGTGAACTCAATGCCTTTTTTAAAACACTGCTCACGTACGTGACGCAGGGAATGTAAATCTTCCGTATCTAGAATGCGAAGGGCATTGGGAACCTGCTCCGCTACCCGCCAACCGAATTGTTCTTCGGACAAAAACCGATCGAACACTACCACATTGGGTTCCAACTCTTTTATAAAATCATCAAAAGAACTGTCGTTCATTTTGATGTCCCGCATTTCGATGCCCAATGCAGTTAAGTCCAACGAAAACTCCGAACGAGAGGCCGCCGAGGCTACCGTAATTAAATAACCTTGCTTTTGAAAAACCCCTAATAATTGCAACATACGGACCCCAGCCGCCGTGGATTCCGGTTCTGGCCAGAAAAGGGCGATGACAAGTAGATGCTTTTTGGTTGTTGGTGGTGCGTTGATGGCTTTCTTTTTAAGGGTTAAAGATTGGTTGTTGCTTGTTGGCTGTTAGCCTTTAGCCTTTGGTTGTTGGTTGTTAGTATGTTCAGTATATCCTAATTTCGTATTTTGTATTTTGAACTTTTTTTTCACTTTTCGTTTTTATCTTTTCACTTTAATATCAACTATTTAGTCACCGAAATATCATCGATCACCACTACTCCATACGGATTCTGGTCGAACAAGAATTCTATTTTCTGGATTTGGTCTAGTTGAAACTCCGGATTTTGAGCTTGAAATTGTGCTAATGGAAAATGGAAGGTTTGTAATTGTACTTCCCAATCGGCACCTACCATATCTTCCTCCAAAAATTTAAATTTGGTGAACTGACTTTTTAAGGGTTTTGCGATGGATTTGACGGCGCTCACCTTTAAGCAGCAGTTTTACCCGATTCATCTGTCAATTGTAAGGTAAAATCCAATTGGGGTACTTCCCGCTTATTCTTTTCTTCGTTATCGTCCTTATCCTCATTACTTTTTAACCACTCATGATTACCTGCAGCGATGGATAGTTGTAAGGTTGCTGTGGTATCAAATACTTTTTTATCAATTTGGGATAGATTCAGCTCGTAACTAGGTAGGAGGCCTATATTTTTTTCAGCATCCCAACCTAGCACCAAGGCGGTATTATCCTGACTTTTTTTATCTCGGGTCTGGAGCGGTTCTTCCTTCCATAGCACCATATGTTGTGCGGAAAGCACTGTACTATCCTTAGCCGTAGTCACATCTAAATCCTCCTCAAAATTGGCGATTATAGTAGTTGCCGAAGGTTCAAAATGGGTAAGATACTGCTCGATGGGTAACCATTGCTTGGCTACGGATATGTTTTTGAATATGGGAAGGTATTTCCTGTTGTCTTTAAGGACGGCTTCTGCAAAGGCACTCACAAATACTTTGGCAGCCGCCTGCTGTTGTTCCTCTTCCAATAAGGGTTTAAGATTCAATAACCATTTGGCCGGTGCGCCAAAATCTGAATTTCCCCAAGTGGAATTGAACATACCATGGTTGGCATGATGAATATAAACACCCGCTTTAAAACGGGGAATGGAATCAGTAAATTCTAACCTTCGATAAGGACGCATGCCCCAAAAACTAACTTCATCAGAATCATAGGATCCTTGCAGGCTTAAGAAGTTTATGTTTTTTAATTTGATTTTACGGTCGTACCGATAATCCGTAGGGGCTAAAGCGATGACCCCTTTAATGTTGAAATTGAAGTCGAATTTTACATTCGCATCGTCTGGAAAATACGGAAGCTTATTGTAGGCCGCCGCGATAGAGACCGCTTCTCCTCCTCTGGAGTGGCCCACTAACATGATGTTCTCTAGATCCACTTTATTGGAAAGTTCATGTCCGGTTTCCGAATTCCAATTGCGCCAAAGTTCCAAATGTTTTAATAGCAACCAGGCCCGGGCAGGCATTTCCTTACCCATAAAGTCACCGGACCAATGTCCGTTAATAAAATTCTCATCCACGGATACGGCAATGATTCCCCTACTCGCCAGCATGTTGCCCAAGTACCCATAGCCATCATCAGAATAATCGATCATACTATGATTACCATGTACAATGAGCGTTAATGGAAACGGGCCATCACCCTCTGGCATATACACCCTGCCATTTAACGGAAAGTTCTCTACGCCGAATTCCCAATACTGCTCGCGCCATTTTTTCTTTTTGCCTTTCCATTCTGGCAATAAGAGTTTAGCATTGACGCTTTCGGTTTTAAATCTTATGCTATCTGCAAATTCTTCACGGTTAACATCGGTACCACTGCCGTACGTAAATGTAGTAACGGCAAACGTGCCATCTGCCGCCGGATTATCCATAGCGTGCTCTTCCGAGGAAATTAAATCATTATCGGCAAAGGCGGATGGAATTTCCTTTTCATAGGGGTCTTCTCCTGGATTTATCAACTTAAACAGGATATAAAGCATCCCAACAAACGTAATTCCTAGAAAAAGCCCAGAAAAGATAGATTTCTTGTTTAAAAACCAGAACAGACTGATGCAAAATAGTATGGATAACGTAATGACCCCGTAAAAGAAAACATCTGGCCATCCAAACCCGAATAACTTGATAGCCACCGCCACTGCTATTCCACTCAATATAGCTGTTACGGCGGATAAGGATATTTTTTTAGAACGCTTACCAATGAAAGTAAAAAGCCCATAAAGTATTGCGTTCAACACCAACCCGATGATGATTGCAATGAACATCATGACGATAGGATGCCACCCGGTTAGAAAGTGATAACCGGCAATGCCATAAACGATTATGGTTAAAATGAAAATGAACGAAAGCAGTCTGTTTTTCATACGTGGGAGAATCATTGGGGTTTTGAACCCTTAAATTAAGCATCTACCTTGAATATTGGTAACGATGAGTTCATTTTTCCCAATCTGATAATAATAGGGTGAACTGGTTAGGGAATTAGAAAATAGTAGTTAGTGAGTTAGTGGTTAGTGGTTAGTGGAAAACGAAAAATTAAAAGTGAAGAGTGAAAAGTGAAAAGTGAAAAACTATACGTGTAGAATCAAAATACGAAAAACGAAATGCCAAAAACGAAATACGAAATGTGAAATACGAAATGAGATTTTTAAAATGCTAACAGCCAAGGGCAAACAGCTAATGGCGAGAATTTATCGGAAACGAATGGAATATGGAATTAGTAGGCAGTTGTCAGTAACAGTTTTCAGTTCAAAAAAAGCAAAGTCAACTTAGGCTAAGTCAGTGGTTAGTGGTGTGCGTGAAAAGTGAAAAATGAAAAGTGAAAAGTGAAAAGTGAAAAACTATAAGTGAAGAATCAAAATACGAAATACGAAATGTGAAATGAGATTTCCCAAATGCTAACAGCCAATGGCAAACAGCTAATGGCGAGAATTTATCGGAACCGAATGGAATATGGAATTAGTAGGCAGTTGTCAGTAACAGTTTTCAGTTCAAAAAAAGCAAAGTCATACTTAGGCTAAGTCAGTGGTTAGTGGTTCGTGGAACACGAAAAGTGAAAAGTGAAAAATTAAAAGTGAAAAGTGAAAAGTGAAAAGTGAAAAACTATAAGTGAAGAATCAAAAATACGAAATACGAAATGCGAAATGAGATTTCCCAAATGCTAACAGCCAATGGCAAACAGCTAATGGCGAGAATTTATCGGAACCGAATGGAATATGGAATTAGTAGGCAGTTGTCAGTAGCAGTTTTCAGTTCAAAAAGAGCAAAGTCAAGCTCAGGCTAAGTCAGTGGTTAGTGGTTCGTGAAAAACGAAAAGTGAAAAATTAAAAGTGAAAAGTGAAAAGTGAAAAACTATAAGTGTAGAATCAAAATGAACGAAATGCGAAATGTAAAATGTAAAATGAGATTTCCCAAATGTAACAGCCAAGAGCAAATAGCTAATGGCCAATAGCTAACACTCACATTTTAGCAGCGAACTTTTTGGAAATTTTGGATCGTAGTTTTCGTTCATAGTCCTCTTCCAACCACTCCTTGTAGTTCTTGGTGTTGTTCATGATACAGTAGGAATATTGACGCACCCGGTATTTGATTTCTTCTTTTAATTTTTTAGCCAGGATACGGGCATCAAAAACATCTTCCGCATTTTCTACACAGATTTTGGCGTGCTGTTCAATACTTTTCTCCAACACCAATTTTGATTTTTCACCGTTCGCAAAGCTCTTTTTGTATTCGGCCTTAATGTCAAAATCAATTTCTGTGGATTTGGAGAATTCCGCTCGTAATTCAGGAGGCATTTCATAAACGAATTCCCGTTCTATATCCTCGTCATTCTTGATGTTTTCCAGGAAAAAATCGGGAAAGTGGAAAATTTCTTGCCAATCGATACCCGCATTCCACATACCAAAACGGGCAATATTGTTCCCCATATCGATGACATTGAACTCTTCCTTGTGCGGTAAATACCGTGATCCACGACCGATCATTTGAAAATAAAGGGTCAAGGAACGGGTCGCACGATTTAGGATAATGGTTTCTACCGTAGGTTCATCAAAACCGGTCGTTAAGATACTTACGGAAGTTAATATGGCATCAGGGGTTTCCTTAAACCATTTCAAAATCTCCTTCCGTTCCGTGGCATTGTTCTTATTATCTAAATGACGGATGTTATATCCGGCCTTTTTAAAGGTCTCGTAAACGTACCTGGAGGTATTGATACCATTATTGAAAATTAAGGTCTTGGTACCCTTTGCAATTTCTACGTAGGCGGACATCAACTTGCCTAACATGCTGTGGTTCCCATAAAGCTCATCTGAAGATTTTACAGTGTAATCACCACTTATCCCCAATTTTAGACTTTGTAGACTTACATCATAATTGAACATATTCGCATTGGCCAGGAACTTTTGGTCAATCAAGGATTGAATGGATTCCCCAATGATCAACTTATTATAGTTATCCTTCATGGGGAGCTTGATGTTCGAGCTCAAAGGAGTTGCGGTCACCCCTAAAATGATTGAATTTTCAAAGAACTTGAACAGCTTACGAAAAGAATTATAGTGGGCTTCATCAATGATGACCAAACCAATATTATTGATTTCAACCTTCTCTTCCTGCAGTCTATTGTTCAAGGTTTCCACCATGGCCACAAAGCACATGAACTCATCTTGGTCCTGTAATTCCTTTACTTCACTGTTGATGATTTTGTTCTTTACTCCAAAACCATTCAACATTCGCGAGGTTTGTTGGCTCAATTCGATACGGTGGGTAAGTACGACTACCTTTTTCTTGGTTCGTTCAATGTAGCGTTTGGCGATTTCAGAGAAAACCACGGTTTTACCACCACCGGTGGGCAGTTGATAGAGTAAGTTGGAATTATCCTTATTCTCGTCTAAATACTTGAATATCGTGTTTAGATCTTCCTTTTGATAGTCGTATAAGGTCTTTTCAGCAGTCTCTTTTTGTGATTTCAAAAGGGTTGTAGGCGTTAAATAGGTTAATGATGCGAAAACCTTACAAAATTATGTGATTTTTATGGGTAAACGAAATATAAATTTTATGTGGGATGGATTAATATCCTTTTTCCATGTCAACCTGATTCAATAATTCTTCATCGGCACCCAATCTTCTATAGTTTTCCAACAATTGGGGAATAACGGAATTGGTATCGGATACACTTGCATAATGTGGCGTCATAAAAATTTTAGGGTGGTTCCAAAACGGATGTGCTTGTGGTAAGGGTTCTGTATGATAGACATCTAAACAAGCACCGGATAGATGTCCGCTATCCAGCAACATAATCAAATCCCCATCGACTAGATGTCCGCCCCTAGCCACATTAATGACATAGGCATTTTTAGGTAATTGCTCCATCAATTGCTTATTCAGGACTCCTTTGGTTTCTGGGGTTAATGGTAAAAGACAGACTAAAATGTCAGTAGTTTCAAGGAACTGTGATTGCTCCTCTGCCCCAGAAAATGTTTTTACCTGATCAATATTTTTTTTACTTCTACTCCACCCTTGCACTTTAAAACCAACGTTTGCCAAATCTTTTGCCGTTAAGGCGCCCAGTTCCCCTAATCCCATAATACCCACCGTAACATCCTTGATACGTAGGTAATCCTTGGGTTTCCAAAGACTATCGACTTGCTGTAATTTGTAATAGTTGAAGTTTTTAAGGTGGGCCAGGATAACCGCCAAGACATGTTCAGACATATCACTGGCCAAATAGGGGTCAACCAGTCTGGTAATAGGAATGGATTTAGGCCTGGTCACATCTTCAAAAATATAATCTACCCCTGCACCGGCAGACGCTATGCATTTCAAATTGGGATATTCTGCCAATGATCCCACAGGATGTTTCCATATAATGGCCATGGTAACCTCCTCTTTGGGATGTTTCTCCAAATAACTGTAGACCTTTAAACTGGAATCCGCTTCCAATAATGCGTTTTTCCAAAGGTCTATTTTTTCGTCCTGTCTTATGATTACTATTGCCATACGCTAATCGATTATATCCAAGGCCCTAGAAAATTCATCTTCATAAAGCCAATTTTGATTTTGGGTTTCGGTGTATATTTTGAGGATTCGGTCCTTAAATTCGGGTAATATTCCGTGTAAACTAACGAATTGTGTAAGCTCTGCAAAGGAGTTTCCCATACTTTTAAAGAAAGCATCGGGTACGTTTTTCTCCATCGAAAAGGTCTGCGCTATTTCCAAGTTAAAACACATGACATCGGCAATCAATACTGGGTCTACACCCAATTTGATAAAATGTTTGATGAATTTTTGAGCGACAGATCTTCGTGCCTTGGGTCTTCTTCGTTTTAACGGAAAATATTCGTTGGAGATTTTAGCCTTAGCATCCTGCACCAATTTATCCTCCTTGGGATTAAAGGCAAAATCGTAGTAAGTTTTTACATCAGGGAATTTATCGTATAGCTCCAGCAATTGCTCCTCCAATGCTTTTTTGGGAAGTTGGGTGAGATATGTTTTTAAGGCCCTTTTGCTCATGATACGTGCTACTATAATCTCAAAAATACGCCTTAAGCTGATAATCTCCTAAATACCCAAGTATAGATGAAAACTCATAAATCCTGTACAAGTATAAGCGGGTTTCTTTGGAAAAGACAGGAAAAAGTGTTATCATGTAAACTTGTACAACTTCTAAAATCCGTATATACATATGAGGCAACTAAAGATCATCAAGCAGGTTACCAATAGAGAATCAAAATCATTGGACAAGTACTTGCAAGATATCAGTAAAATAGATTTGATTACTGCAAATGAGGAAGTAGAACTAGCACAAAAAATTAGAGCTGGTAGTCAAGTGGCATTGGAACAATTGACCGTAGCGAATTTAAGGTTCGTAGTATCGGTAGCTAAACAATATCAAAATCAAGGATTAAAATTACCAGATTTAATTAATGAAGGTAATCTAGGACTTGTAAAAGCGGCGAAAAGATTTGATGAAACTAGAGGTTTTAAATTTATCTCTTATGCGGTGTGGTGGATAAGACAATCCATTTTACAGGCCTTAGCAGAACAATCTCGTGTGGTTCGATTGCCTTTGAATAAAATTGGGTCCATCAATAAAATCAAAAAGACCTTTTCGTATTTAGAACAGGCCAATGAGCGACCACCTTCTCCAGAGGAAATTGCCAAGGAATTGGAAATGACCGTAACAGAGGTAAAACAATCCTTAAAGAACTCCGGAAGACACGTATCCATGGATGCGCCATTGCGTGAAGGAGAAGATTCTAATCTTTATGACGTATTGCGTTCTGGGGAATCCCAAGACCGGACAATCAACTATTACAACAATCGTTGAATACCGAAATCAATAGGGCTTTAGATACCTTATCACCTCGCGAAGCAGATGTGGTAAAGTTGTATTACGGAATAGGAGATCAGCAATCGATGACCTTAGCCGAAATTGGACAAACATTTGATCTTACCAGAGAGCGTGTTCGACAAATTAGAGAAAAGGCCATTCGTAAATTACGTCATGCCTCTAGAAGTAAATTATTGAAGACCTATTTAGGTTAGACTATAATTATCGTATAAAAACAAAGAGCGCCCGTTTTAACGGGCGCTCTTTGTTTTTGGTTGGTCTATATACTTTAAGAATAGCCTAATTTATTGATATTGAAATTGACCAAAATAGTATTCAAATCTTGAATAAAGTTTTGATACGATGTGTTTTCTTGATTGTGATGTGACATAGGTTGTAGGTTTTTGGGATTAATTTTAATTGGTAAGGATTACATGTAATCCAATTCTGCTAACTCATTTATACTTAAAATCTCATTTAATTCTTGAAGGAATACCAAGTACTCTTCGCCGTAGGTGTCGTAAAGCATTTTGTTCGGTTTAATGTTATTTTAAAACTTGGGGTAATGTTTAATTACATTATAAATATATCATGATGATTAAGTTCTGACAACAAATTGTGGTGAACCTACTCGTTTTTGTTGTAAAACA
>CAWJFH010000002.1:0-293173 GCA_963842105.1 uncultured Flavobacteriaceae bacterium | reverse complement strand
AGACAGTTCATTTTAGTCTCTCCTGTCCAGAAGAAATCAGGTAATTTATTTTTGTTCTCTAAAGAATTCAATTGTGCATAATTGGGCATTTCCTTCCAATAAATACCACGCATATACTCCCGCCATCCTAAAATTTGACGCACAAAACCTTCTACTTGTGAAATATCTATTTCCTTTTTATGTTCGTAGTAGTGGTCCAACACTTTGTCTATAACTTCTTTTGGAGAAAGTATTTTCGAATTCATGGCAAAGGACAAGCGGGAGTGAAAGAAGTAAAGCTCCTGCGTATGCATGGTATCCTGATAATCACCAAAATGCACCAATAGTTCTTTGCAGAAATAACGGAGAACGGATAGGCAATCTTCTCGTGTAACTGGCCAATTAAAAGATTCAGGTTCGATATTACCAAATGTTTCTACATCTGCTTTTTTAATTTCCGATACTATATTCGTAACGTCTTTTCTAAAGCCACGCTCATGCGGAATTTCAGGGTCTCCTTTCCATTTTTTACGGTTACTTTGGTCAAAATTCCATTTACCACCTTCCGGTTGGTCATTATTGACCATAATGTCGTGTTTCTTGCGCATCATACGGTAGAAACTTTCCATCACCATTTGCTTGTTTCCCTTGTAAAAATTTTTTAGTTCATTCCGTGTTGTATAGAAATGCTCCGTATCAAAAGCTTCGGTTTCAACACTTAAGTCTTTGCAGATGGACTTTAATTGTTGATCTAGTCGATATTCGTCAGGTAATTGGTATTCAAATTTTTCAGCTTTGGTTTCTGAAATATACTTGGAAATAATTTTTTTAAGGTCTTGTGGATTTTCTGTATCGCCAATTTTCAGATATTTAAACCGATGCCCTTTTTCCGATAGTTCCTCTTTGAAACTACGCATAGCGGTAAAAAATGCCACTACTTTTTGAATGTGATGCTTTACATAATCGGTCTCTTGGCGCATTTCTGCCATTACATACGTTACATTGTCATCTACATTGCTAAACCATGAATGTTTCTGGTTTAATTGATCTCCTAGTATAAAACGTACTATTTTCATTCTATTGTTTTTTAAAGGTCCAGTCAGGATTTTTGCTTACTTAAAATAAGGTGTCCTGTAGCCAAAGATTTTGAAATTTACCATTACCGTCATAACGTTCTGCCTGACTTTTAATATTGAATTTACGGTCCCTAGGGTCATTTCCCACACCGCTATTGTACATCCAATTGCCCCAATTGCTATGTACATCATAATCCAATAATACACTTTCAAAATAGGCAGCTCCTATGCGCCAATCCTGTTTCAGTTCCTTAGCCCAAAAGCTGGCCACGTTTTGGCGTCCTCTATTGCTCATCCAGCCGGTTTGTGCCAATTCCTTCATATTCGCGTTAACAAAAGGTTCTTTAGTAGTGCCGTTAATCCACTCGGTTTTAGCAATTTTAGATGTTTTCCAATCATATTCCTTGTCCAGAATACCACCTAAATAAAATAATTTTTCTCCATGTTTCAGCGAAACATATTTAAAATAATCACGCCAAATCAACTCAAAAATTAGCCAGTAAGTATCTTGGTTTTTCTTGATCTCTTTTTCAAAACGTTTAACTTCCCAATAAATGGTTCGGGGTGAAATACTTCCATTGGCCAGCCAAGCAGATAATTTGGAGCTATAATCAAGGCCAACTAGACCATTTCTTGTCTTTTTATAATAGGCTAATTTTTTACTTTCCCAGAAATAATGTTCTATGCGGTTTAAGGCTTCGCGCTCACCACCCTTGAAAGGGAAAGCGCTTCGAGCATCCGTTTCAAATTCTTCAAGACCCAAATTGGTCAATGTTGGTATTTGGGTAGGATTGGAAACCAGATTGTTTTCAGGAAGTTTATCTTCAATTAGTTTAAGGGGCCTAACCTGAACTTGTTTCTCACATTTTTTTCTGAAATTGGTGAATACCTGAGGTATTTCAGAGAAATTAGGGTAGGGGATATCATCTGGATGAAAAAGGAATTGGTCATAGGTTTCTACAAATGAAATAGATGGTTCGACCTTCTTTTTTACAGAATTCAATATCTGGTTTTCATCTCTAGTCCATTCTTTTTGTAGAAATACCGTGCTTATTTCATGCTCCTTTATCAAACCTGGCAAAAAGTGGTCTGACTTACCAGAATAAACGAAAAGTGGAATGTTGATTTTTTCTAGTTCATCTTTTAGTTGAGATATTGTTTCAATTAAAAATTTGGCCCGGTATTTTTCAGTTCTTTTAAACCCGAACTCATCAGTATCAAAATAATAGGAATCAAAGCAATAAAAACCGATTACCTTTTCACCCTCCATGGCTTTTAATAGGGAATGATTATCCTGTACCCTAAGGTCGTTTCGAAACCAAACTAAGTTTTTCAAAGTTTTATATTTTAAGATTTTATTTTCACTAACCACTAACCACTAACCACTAACCACTTACCACTAACCACTAACCAACAACCCTATTTCTTCTGCATTTCTCCCCGCAGTATTTGACTTCCTCCCAATTTTTCTCCCATTTTTTACGCCAAGAAAAAGGTTTGCCGCAAGTAGCACATATTTTTTCAGGCAAGATTTACTTTCTTATGCGCCATTATAAAATCGATTTGGTATCCTCATCTGGTTTGGCATAGCCGAATCGGTCAATTAATTTAGGGAGGGCATAGCCGTCCAGGCCAATCGCGGCAATGGTATCGGCTTTATCTAATTGTACCCATCCATCTTCATGTAATAAATCTTCAGGTAAATAAATATGTTCAATAGCGCCAATAATCAAAAGGCAACCATTCTCTTTTATTTCATATTCGTTTACATAACTACAACCTATTTTAATTTGACTTTGTTCTACATACGGTGCGGTAAAATCATCTAAATAAGACTCCGTAAGGTTTGTTTTTGAAAATTCAGATATTTCCCCTGCATAGCTGGCCGATGTATGGTGTGCCTCTTTAATAATGTCTTGGTGAACCTGGTTTACCGTAAAATATCCAGCTTCCTTAAAATTGGTATATGTATCCCTAGGAACCGTTAACGGACGAAGAATGAAACCTAACATAGGCGGATTACTTCCTATATGAACAATGGAATTGAAAATAGCCAGATTGGTCACTCCGGTATTCGACTTTGTTCCTAAAAGATTGGCAGATTTATAACCTGTACAGCTGTTAATAAGGTGTGCCCGATATCGGCTTGGTAAATTATGTAATTCTGTTTTGTTGAAATGTTTCAATACTTTCATTTTGTTGATTAAAAATACAAATAACCTAAACAATACTAGTTAAGGGTTTACTAAAACATTCAGTTAGTTTCATTGGTGAGTAGTGGGAATAGGCCATAATTTCCTACTTTTAACATTCAAAAAATTTTGGCGAAAGGCCTAAAACATGACCCAAAGCAAAAAAAACATAGCCATTATAGGCTCCGGACTCGTAGGTTCATTACTTGCAATTTATTTAAAGCGACACGGACATCAGATAACAGTATTTGACAGAAGACCTGATATTCGTAATATCGAATTCTCCGGTCGTTCTATAAATCTTGCCATGAGTAATCGTGGTTGGAATGCCTTAAGGGCCGTAGGTATAGAGGAAGAGATAAAAAAAATAGCAATACCACTAGATAAGCGTGCCATGCATGTAGTAGGTCAGCCTGAATATCATCAAAAATACGGTAAGGATGGCGAAGCGATTTGGTCTATTTCCCGAGGTTTGCTCAATAAGCGAATGATAGATTTGGCCGAAAAGAATGGGGTAGATTTTCGGTTTGAAGAAAAGGTATGGGATATTAATCTGCCGGAAGCAAAGGTGTATACAGGAGAAACCGAGAAAGGAGAATGGACAGAATATCCTTTTGACTTGGTTTTTGGTTGTGATGGGGCTTTTTCTAGGGTTCGCCATAAAATGCAACGACGTAGTCGATTTGATTATTCACAAGATTTTATTGATGTGGGCTATAAGGAATTGACCATTCCTGCGAATGCGGATGGCTCTCACAAATTGGATAAGCATTCCTTTCACATATATGGCCAAGGGGGAAGTTTATGTTCATTGCCATGCCTAACTTGGACGGTAGTTTTACGTGTACTCTTTTTATGCCGTTTGAAGGTGAAGTTTCTTTTGAAAGTATAAAAACAAAACAGGATGCCATCCATTTTTTCAGTACCTATTTTCCTAATGTCAAAAATGACATAGAGAATTTAACCGATGATTTTTTCAAGAACCCCACCAGTGCGATGGTTACCATGAAATGTTACCCTTGGACGTATTGGGATAAGGTGGCTCTTGTTGGTGATTCCGCGCATGCCGTAGTGCCTTTCTACGGTCAGGGAATGAATGCTGGCTTTGAGGATATTTTTGTTCTTGATCAAACCATGAAAGAGTTTGGGGACGATTGGCAAACCATATTTGAAACCTATCAAGAAAGACGCAAACCCAATGCGGATGCCATTGCAGAATTGAGTTACCGTAATTTTATGGAAATGAGCAGTAAAACGGCCGATCCTAAGTTTCTGCTCCAAAAGAAGATAGAAAAGCATTTTTCAAGTAAACATCCAGATAAATGGATTCCTGCCTATAGCCGAGTAACCTTTTCTGAACGACCGTATGCAGAAGCTTTAGCGGCAGGAGATGCACAAGAGGAAATCATGCGAAAAGTCATGCAGTACCCAGATATAGAGAATCAATGGGATAGTGATGGGGTAGAAGAGTTGATGCTGGAATTGGTCAAGTGATCAGTGGTTTGATTTCATTTCAGCTTTACGCATTGGCATACCGTCAATTAAATTGAAAATGGCTTCAGGTTGAATGGGGTAGGGCTCTTTCGACTTAATACCTCCATCTTTACCAATCAAAAAATATCCTTCAAAATTATGAGGAATCTTTTTGGAAGTTTTTATTTCGGTTAATTGAATGTTCTCATTATATAATTTTCCGTTACTATACAGAAATAGAATTATATCTCTGTTCTTTAGTTCCTTCTGAAAGGTTGTTATCGTTTTTAAAGCAGTTTTTGCATTCTTCAAAATCGGTATCGCTATCTGATAGAATTATGATTCGGTTTTTCCAGGTATAGTCCGATAAACTTTTTGTTTGTGAAAAGGAGGATTGGACCATGAGAAGTACTAGGATTATTTTTAAAAAATTCATAATCATGAATATAAACAAAAAAAGCCATCTTTAAAAGATGGCTTTTTATATTATAATTCCTTTTGTTCTACAATTTGGCGAACATTTTTTGCATTTTTTCTTGCTCCTCATCAGCCAAAGCTGGATCAACTAAAATTCTTCCACTGTGCTCATCAGTAATGATTTTTTTGCGTGAAGCAATTTCTACTTGTACTTGTGGTGGAATGGTGAAGAAAGAACCTCCAGAAGCTCCTCTTTCAATTGGAACTACCGCTAAACCGTTCTTAACGTTGTTACGGATTCTAGCATAAGCTTTTACCAAACGATCCTCTATCTTATCCTGATATTTAATGGATTCTTCCAATAAAGCTTTTTCCTCTTTCTCCGTTTCGGCAAGAATAGCATTCAATTCACTTTTTTTGTGCTTTAAGTGTGCTTCTCTTTCTCCTAAACGTTCTTTAGTTTCAGAAATAACTTCTTTTTTCTGGTCAATTTGAGCTTTGAATTCTTTAATGTTTTTCTCAGCCAATTGAATTTCTAATTCTTGAAATTCCAATTCTTTACTGATAGAGTTGAACTCTCTACTGTTACGAACATTTTTTTGTTGTTCACCGTATTTTTTGATTAGTGCTTTAGCCTCTTCAATAAGATTTTTCTTAGCACCAATTTCAAAATTTATGTTTTCTAGATCAGACTTTAATTTGTCCATTCTCGTTTTTAGGCCAAGGACGTCATCTTCCAAATCTTCTACTTCCAAAGGTAGTTCACCACGAACATTCCTTATTTCATCAACCCTAGAATCAATTAATTGCAAATCATATAATGCTCTTAATTTTGCTTCTACAGTGGTCTCTTCTTTTTTTGCCATATTAAAAATACTTGATGGGATTTGTTATACTTTCCGATAAACGGACTGCAAAATTAGGAATTTTTTTCGTAAGATAATCAACTAAAAGGTTTTTTGTAAACTGCTCAGTTTCAAAGTGTCCAATATCAGCTATTACAATTTGATTTTCAGCTTCATAAAACTGATGGTATTTAACATCGGCAGTTATAAAAACATCTGCTCCAGCAGCTTTTGCGGCACCTATGGCAAAGGCACCACTACCGCCTAAAACTGCTACTTTCTGTATGGGTTTGCCTAGTAGTTTTGTGTGCCTTACTACGGGGGTTTTCATTTTAATTTTCAGCATTTCCAAAAATGACCTTTCTGACATGCCTTCTTCCAATTCACCAAATAAACCCATTCCTATATATGGATTGATATTGTTAAGTGTTATTATTTCATAGGCTACCTCTTCATATGGATGATTTTCTTTTAGGGCTTTGGTGATGAGGTATTCCTTTCCCTTGTCAAAAACACATGAAACCATTACTTCATTTTCGGTATGTATTTTTCCAATTTCACCTACCGTAGGATTTGCCTTTTCATTCGCTTTAAAGGTGCCTTTCCCTTCCATGCTGAAACTACAATGCGAATAATTACCAATGTCACCAGCACCGGCAAGAAACAAGGCTCCTTTTAAGCTTTCTTGATTTGCAACCGGAACATAAGTAGTTAATTTTCTAAGGGTGTTTTTTTGTGGTATTAAAATTTTAGGATTTGTAAGCCCCAAGACATCCCCTATTTTACCATTTACTCCAAAAGGTGTATTGTCCAATGCCGTGTGTATAGCGTAAATGGCGATATTATTTTTTATGGCTTTGAGAACTACGCGTTCCACGTAATTTTTCCCGGTAATTTTTTTTAAGCCAGCAAAAATAATAGGATGAAAACTTACGATAAGGTTACAGTTGGTTTCAATTGCTTCATCAACAACATTCTCCAGTGTATCTAAGGTGACCAGAATCCCAGTGACCTCTGTTTTATGATTTCCTATTAAAAGACCCAACATTATCAAAATCTTCTGCATAGGCTAACGGAGCAAATTCTTCAAGGATATCAGTTACTTCTTTTACGGTCATTTTCAAGGTTTATAAGGTATTCAAAGATAAATTATTATAATTTCGTTCTAATGCAAGTACTACGAAAACTTCTTTTTCCTATTTCCTTGGTGTATGCCATGGTCGTTTTCTTTCGTAATAAATTATATGATTTAGGCCTATTTTCCTCAAAATCTTTCAAAACGCCAACTATATGTGTGGGTAATTTGAGTGTTGGGGGCACGGGAAAAACCCCAATGATAGAATTATTGGTCCGTCTTTTAAATGAAGATTATAAAATTGCAGTTTTAAGTAGGGGATACAAACGAAAATCTGAAGGATTTATATTGGCCAATGCTAGAACTACGGTTCAGGAATTGGGAGATGAACCCTATCAGTTGAAATCAAAATTCCCTGCTATTGATGTTGCTGTAGAGGCCAATAGGCAAAATGGAATAATGCTATTGGAAAAGGGCGTACAACCAGAACTTATTTTATTGGACGATGCCTATCAACACAGAAAAGTGAAACCCGGTTTTTCCATCCTCTTAACGGCGTATGACCAGCTTTATAGTAATGACTGGTACTTGCCAACCGGAAACCTTAGAGATAGCAGGACGGCGGCTAAGAGAGCTCAGGTAATTATCGTAACGAAATGCCCTGAAGACTCGAATGAATCATTGCAATCAGAGGTGATTGACCGACTTCATCCTACGGAAAAACAGAAAGTACTCTTTAGCTTTTTATCTTATGAACCAAATTTAATGGGTGGTAAGACTCCACTTAGTATTAATAGTTTAAAAGATAGGAGAGTGACTTTAGTGACAGGTATTGCGAATCCTGCCCCTTTGGTGGATTATTTAAAAAAAGAGGGACTTTCATTTGAACATTTAAAATTCAACGACCATCATTTTTTCTCCAAAAAAGAATTGGAACTGCTAAAACAAAAGGATTTTGTGTTGACGACGGAGAAGGATTATGTAAGACTTAAAAATGAATTACAGGAACTTTACTATATCGAGGTTTCACATCGGTTTTTAGGAAATGGTCAAGAAACCTTAAGTTCAGAATTACAAGAGTTTATGTCAAAGAATTCTTGATTTTCTTATCGAAAATATTCTCTCCTATTTTTTGATAGAATACATCAGGTTTGAACGGTTTGGTCACTACATCATTACAGCCAGCAGCATAAAAACTCTCCAAACTATCATCTAAAGAAATGGCTGTTAAGGCAATTATTGGGATTTCTTGATTGAATTTACGTATTTCAATAGTGGCCTCTTCACCACTGATACCAGGCATGTGAATATCCATTAAAATTGCATCATAATGATTACTCTGGGCCAATTGGATGGCCTCTGTGCCATTGTTAGCGATATCACTAGTGATTTCCTTTTTGGATAACATTTTCGTCGTGATGACTTGGTTTATCTTATTATCCTCTACGATTAGAAGGTGTAATCCTTTAAATTCATATTCCCGAGGCGTAATCTCAAAAGTAATATCATCAGGAAGATCATCGATACTTTTCATATCAATTTCAAAGGAAAAAGAACTGCCTTCTCCTAAGGTGCTTTCCAGATGTATTTCACTTCCAAAAAGACCTAATAAGCTTTTCACTATAGTCAGACCAAGGCCAGTACCGCCATATTCTCTATTGATTTGGATGGAACCCTGTTCAAACCCTTCGAAAATACTTTGTTGCTTTTCTTTTGAAATACCAATACCGTTATCCCTTACCTCAAAGTGAATGGTCACATTTTCATCTTTTTTCTTAAGAAGTTTGGTAATTACCCTTACTTCACCTCCTTTGGTGAATTTGATGGAATTACCAATAAGGTTCATGAATATTTGTGAAAGTTTTAGGGGATCGCTTAAAAGATGACCAGGTATATCTGGATCATACTCCAATGATAATTTGGTATTATTCCCCTTTGCACTTTGGGTCAGGGAATTGATGACCTCCTTCATTATCTTCTTAAGGTTGAACTCCATGTTTAGGGGTTCTAACTTGTTAGCATCTATTTTATTGATGTGTAGTATATCATTGATGAAATTCAATAGATAATCCCCGGAAAATTTGAGGGACTTCAAGTGTTCTTTTTGGTGATCTTGTGGGTTTTCTTCCAGCAAAAGATGTGTAAGTCCGGTAACTGCGTATAAAGGTGTCCTAAGCTCATGACTTACCGTAGAAAGAAAGTTCGTTTTTGCTTCCATAGCTTGCACGGCACCATCTCGGGCTATCTGTAGCTCCTTATTTTTGGTCTGTAGTAAGTCGTTTGTTTTTAATTTTATTTGGTTGTTACGGTATAGCGTTACCGCCAGCAGGGAAATAATGATTAAAAAGGCAGAGGTTAAAATAGCGGTAAGTTCTGACCTATTTTGAGATTCGGTCAATTCCTCTATCTTAATTTGTTGAGATGAAATCATATCCGTTTTCTGCTCATCTCTTATCTTGTCTGCGGTCCTAGCTTCCATTTTAGACTTTTCAATGTTGAAAATGGAATCTCTAAGGGTTAGTAAATTTTCATAATTTGAAGCTACTTTTTCGTACTGCCCTAATTCATTATAGGCTTTTATCAAAAATTGATTGGCTTCTTTTTCATTCTCTAAAAAGCCATTGCTCTGGGCCAAGCTTAATGCACTTTCTGCATTTTTGACAGCTTCGGTAAAGTTTTTCTTTTTAAGGTTTAATTCCGCCAATCTCAAATACGCCTGGGTAGATAAATAATCCTTTTCATAAACATCCGTGTTTACTATAAGAGAATTCAAGTTTTTTGTGGCACTCTCATATTTTTCGAGATTGATGTAAACTTTAGCTTCGGTCAGGATAATATTATTGTAAAAATTTCTGTCGTTATTTAGCTGTTTAGCTTCATTCAGCATGAATAAGGATTGGAAATTTTTATCATTACGATATAATAATATGGCGTCAATATATTTGTGCATGGCATCCCCATACGGATAGGCAATATCCTTTAAAAGCACACTTGCACGTCCCCAATAAAATTCGGAATCGTCTATCTTATCGACTTGCAAATAGAGGAGCGCCAATTCATGTAAACTGTCGATCAGTGACTTTATATCCTCATTTTTCTCCGCTTCTTTTGAAGCATTGTTTAAGGTTTCTAAAGCAAGGTCTATTTTATCTTGATTTCTATATTTTCTAGCTTGATCAAAATAAGGTTGGATTTTACTTTGGGGAACGGAATCTTGGGCTAATAAACTGCCTGACGATATCCAAATGAACATCGTAATAACTAAAAAACGTAGGGCTTTATATAGGCCTGAAACCTTCAAATAAAGTTTTTTTGGTTCATAAAGTTAATCAAATCAATGATTCTACTGCTATAGCCGGTTTCATTATCGTACCAACCGATAATTTTGACCATTTTCCCAATAACAGAAGTCATTAAAGAGTCAAACGTACAAGAGTAATAACTATTGTTTATATCAATGGAAACTATAGGGTCGCTTGTATAATACAAAATATTCTTTAGCTCGTTTTTTGAAGCTTTTTCAAATGCTGCATTTATTTCAGAAATGGATGTTTCACGTTTTACGTTTAAGGTAATATCCGTTAAGGATCCGTTGGGTACCGGTACTCGTATGCCGCAGCCTCCAATAACATTCGCGAGATCTGGAAATATACTGGTTAACGCTTTTGCAGCTCCGGTGGTTGTGGGAACTATCGATTGCGATGCTGCACGGGCACGCCTAAGGTCTCTATGGGGTTGGTCATGTAAACTTTGATCGGTGGTATACGAGTGAATGGTAGTTATGTATGCTTGTTCTATACCACACAAATCCTTCACTATTTTAATCATAGGGGCAGCATTGTTAGTAGTACAAGATGCATTGGAAACAATTTCATCAGAATTCAATAACGTATTTTCATTGATGCCCATGACAATCATTTTGATATCATCTTCTTCTGGCGGAACTGATAAAATGACCTTTTTCGCACCATTTTTCAAATGAAATTTCAAAGTTTCCTTGTCCTTGAATTTGCCGGTACATTCTACTACTACATCTACTTTATGCTTAGACCAATTAATTTTGGACGGATGCGTTTCATTTGATAAGGCGATGGATTTTCCGTTGATTAAAATTCCAGCATCATTATAACTTATATCATCATTTAAACTACCGTGTATACTGTCGTATTTTAATAAGTGGGATAATGTTCTGGCATCTGCTAAATCATTAATGGCAACAACATTAATTCCTTTTTGATTTAAGAGCAATCTGAACAAGGTCCTACCTATCCTCCCAAAACCGTTAATACCAATGTTTACGTTTTGCATTCGTTGTTTTAAAAGAAATGTTAGGTATGCGTCTGCTGAAGCTTAATTTAAAAGAGATATTAAGAGTTCGCTTATAGGATATGCTTATGAGCTTTGTAAGATGACCTAACTAAGGCACCACTTTCTACATGTCTAAATCCCATTTTAAGCCCAATTTCTTCGTATTTCTTGAATTGTTCCGGCGTTATAAATTCCTTCACCGGTAAATGCTTTTTAGAGGGTTGTAAGTATTGACCAATAGTAACCACATCTACTTCTGCATTTCTTAAGTCCGCCAAAGTCGTAATGACCTCATCTTCCTGCTCCCCAAGACCCAACATAATTCCAGATTTTGTCCTGTTGATGCCTTGCTTTTTTAAGTAGTTCAATGCCTCAAGGCTACGCTCATATTTGGCTTGGATGCGCACTTCTCGGGTCAATCTTTTTACAGTTTCCATGTTATGTGAAACTACTTCTGGCGACACCTCTACAATTCGATCCAAATGCCTCTCAATACCTTGAAAATCTGGGATTAATGTTTCTAAGGTGGTGTTGGGGTTCATTCGTCTAATGGCCTTCACCGTTTCTGCCCATATAATGGATCCCATATCTTTAAGGTCATCACGGTCAACTGAAGTTATCACCGCATGTTTTATCCCCATTATTTTAATCGAGCGTGCTACTTTTTCAGGTTCTGCCCAATCTACATTTTCTGGTCTACCGGTCTTTACACCGCAAAAGCCACAAGATCTAGTGCACACATTCCCTAAAATCATGAATGTAGCCGTACCTTCTCCCCAGCACTCTCCCATATTTGGGCAGCTACCACTAGTACAAATTGTATGAAGATCATACTTATCGACCAGGCTTCTTAATTGGGTGTACTTTTTACCAGTTGGCAATTTAACCCTTAGCCATTTTGGTTTTCCTTTAGGAGGTGCAACGTTTTCTGTTAGAACTGTAGACATGCTAAATTTTTATACAAATATACGAACTAAAATAGTGTTTATTAAGTTAGTTGGGGTTGGGTTTAAGTGACTGTTAACTTTAAGTATCGGGTACAAAAAATCTTCTACTTTCTGTTTTTTATAATTTCAGAAAGTAACTTTTTAGCTCTTAAAAGCTTGACCTTAACATTGCTCATGGGTTCATTCAATTTTACGGCTATATCGGCATAGCTTAGCTCATTGAAATACCTTAGATTGATGACTTCTTGATAATGGGGTTTTAATTTTTTAATATCCCGTAGTAAGTCCGCTAAATTTTGCTCCTGTATTAATTGGTCTTCCCTTGAGGGCGCAGCATCTAGCACCGTTGAAATGGAATCTACATTACTGCGAGAGTCCAGCAGATTTTTTTTTCGTTTTCGAACTAGGTCGATATGAATATTTTTTGAAATGGTAATCAGCCAAGTTTTGAAAGTGTACTGCTCGTTGAACGTATCAATTTTATCAAAAGCTTTTGAAAATGTCTGTATGCTAATGTCTTCTGCATCATTTTCATTTTCAGTACGTTTTAGTTGAAAACCATAGACATCATTCCAAAACGTATCCAATAGGCGGCTAAAAGCGATTTGATTCCCTTTCTTTGCCTTGCTTATAGTGTCTTCTAAGTTTTCTACTGTACTCAAATAGTGTTGTTAGGAAGTATTAGTCCGGATTATACCGAATCTACTTATTCAGCAATCATTTCCTTTTTGCAATCTTGCTCGTCTGGCATCTTGCCACACATGCCACAAGCTTGGCCATCTTGATTAAGAAAAGGACTTTGACTGGCGCAGGTACCTGCGAATTTTCCGTCTTTTTTAGACCAGATTTTAATAGCAATTCCAGCAAATGCCAATGCTAATAAACCTATAGTCAATAAAACTAGTTTCATAAACTTATTTTGTACAAAGATAAAAAATAAAGCCCCAAAATAGGGGCTTTATGAATACTTTATCTAAAATGGTTAATAAGCGATATTAGCCACAATATTATCGGTTGATGGTAGTTCATTACCTCCTTTAGGTTCAATGGTAATATATCCAACGGCATTATCTGCATAAGGAAGTGCCACTAATTTTTGTTGGTCGCCGGCCTCTTCTAAAATACCCAGGTTGATCATTTCGCCATTAACTTCTGCCCACATTTGAAAACATTGACTTTCTGGAATGTGAGGAAGCTTACTTACATTGATATAGGATAGTTTTTTAACAGGATTTATATAAGCAACCGCTTTTAAATCTTTGGCTTTTTGATTGCCCTTTACCGTGTACTTTTTCGTTTGTGGATTGTTAAGAACAATGAATTGATTACGAACGTCCTCTAATTGTTCCTTCATATTTTCTTCCAACAACCTTATTTTGTTGCTCACCACACTATTTTCCTCTTGCAAGTTCTGATTTTGATTCCAGAACATATAAGAGATACCTGCGAACATTATAGCGGTTATACTTGCAGCAATAGCATAATTGAAGAACCTTTTTCTACCCTTACGTTCTGCCTTTATACGAGCATGTATTTTATCTTTTAAACCTTCAGGAGCTTTTACAGCATGTAACTTGGCAAATGCTTCTAAGTTATCTTGAAGTTCATTATAGGATTCCCTTACTTCTGGATACATGGCAATGTATCTCTCCACTTGTAAAGTTTCTAATTCAGAAGTGTTACCTAACAGGTAGTTTTCCAACAAATCTGATTCTAAGAAAATTTTTATTTTGTCTTTCATAGCACACAATTTATTAAAAGTGTAATCATAGCGGGCCCATAGATTTTTCCTAATTCACGTAAACCTATTTTCAGCCTTGACTTTATCGTTCCTAACGGAATATCCAACTCATCACTTGCTTCTTGTTGGGTCATTCCGTGAAAGAAAAGGGCTTCTAGAACAATTTGATACTTATCCTCAATTTTGTCTAAATGTTCCCTAACGTCCATCAACTCTGGCCTGATGCTATCAACACCCAATGTATATACGTTTGAAACGTCTATTTGGATTTCTTTATCGCTTTTTGTGTTTACACTTCTTAATTTATCGATTGCCGTATTGCGAACTATCCTAAAAAGCCAAGTAAAAAGTTTAGCTTTTTTGGGGTCATAGGAATCGGCCTTCTTCCAAATTTTCACAAATGATTCTTGAACCACGTCTTGGGCCAATTCTGGGTCTCTTACCACTTTATTGGCAACACCTAATAGTGTATCCGCGTAATTGTCATAAAGAAGCGATATTGCTTTTTCATTCCGCTCCTGTAGCAATTCAACAATATGCTTTTCTAATAAAGTGCTCATAATTCAATCGATGAATATGATTTTTTTTAAAATGGAAATCCAAATCCGCTTTTGTTAACGTATATGGATAAACGCTAAATTATAAAATTGATTGTTAAAGAAGCGTTATCTAAAAATATAAATCTTTTAAGTGGATAGCTGGTAACTACCACTTAGTTTTTGGTTAGTTTGGTTTGGTAATAACCCCTGTAATAGTTTTACAGGGGTTATTTTATTAAATTAACTTCTGGACTGATGGTAATCTGGAAAGTTTCCTGAACTTGATGAATGATTTTATGGGCAAGGTCTAAAATATCCTTTCCTGTGGCGTTACCGTAATTAACCAGAACCAAAGCCTGATTTTTATGTACCCCGGCATCGCCATATCGTTTTCCTTTAAATCCGCATTGTTCAATTAACCAACCCGCCGGAATTTTATAGGAGGTTTCCGATAATTTATAAAATGGGGCATTTGGATATTGCTTGGAGAAGCTGTCAAAAACAGCCTTAGAAACGATAGGGTTTTTAAAAAAACTACCACTGTTCCCTAATTCTTTAGGGTCCGGTAACTTACTTTTACGAATGGAGATGACTGCATTTGAAATATCTTTAATGGTAGGTTTTGTAATTCCGTTTTTCTCCAATTCTTCTTCAATGGCTCCGTAATGTGTATTTAATTGATGGTCAACTTTTGAGAGTTGAAATGTTACGGAAACAATAACGAATTGATTCTTCCCTTCATTTTTAAAATAGGACTCTCGATACCCAAATTGACATTCTTCTTTGGAGAAAGTGACCAATTCCTGATCTTCTATTCTTATAGCTTCACAGGACGTAAAAGTATCCTTTAATTCCACCCCGTAGGCGCCAATATTCTGTATAGGTGCTGTACCCGTATTTCCGGGGATTAGGGACATATTTTCTAATCCTCCATATCCATTTTCTAAAGTCCAAAGAACCAGTTCATGCCAGTTCTCACCGGCCATCACTTTAATGGTTATGTCTTTGTCGGTCTCAGAAATAACTTCTTTCCCTTTTAAATTAAGGTGAATCACTAACGCATGTACATCATCCGTTAGGAGCATATTACTACCGCCGCCTAAAAACAGTTTTTTCGGATAATTTTTATTCCTAAGAATTTCCTTTAATTCTTCTATGGAATTGATTTCCACAAAATGTTTGGCCTTGGCATCAATACCAAAGGTGTTGTATTTTTTTAAGGAAAAATCTTCTTGAATGGTCATTTACCAGTATACGTTTTAAGCGCTTCCCCTAAAATGTGCACCGCTCTTTTAAGACTTTCTTGATCTAACACGTAAGCAATACGGATTTGATTGGTACCCAATCCTTCGGTGGCGTAAAATCCTGCAGCAGGTGCAACCATAACCGTTTCATTATTCACTCTAAAATCTTCTAATAACCATTGTGCAAAATGATCAGCATCTTCAATGGGTAGCTCGGCAATGCAATAGAATGCCCCTTGTGGTCTGGCAATTTTTATATTATCTATTTTTTCCAACTCAGAAATCAATAAATTTCTGCGAGCAACATATTCGGTATTGACTTCCTCAAAATAACTTTCTGGAGTATCCAATGCGGCTTCACTAGCAATTTGGGCATAGGTAGGAGGGGAGAGTCGGGCTTGAGCGAATTTTAAAGCTGTAGCGATGACCTCTTTATTTTTGCATACTAAAAATCCAATCCTAGCTCCGCACATACTATATCTTTTAGATACAGAATCAATGATAATCGCATGGTCTTCAAGACCAGGTTCGCTTAAAATGGAAACATGTTCCCTGTCATCATAGGTGAATTCGCGATAGACTTCATCGGCAATCAAGAACAAATTATGCTTTTTGACCATTTTGGTCAATTTTTGAATTTCGGCTTTGCTATACAGATATCCGGTCGGATTTCCAGGGTTACAAATTAAAATAGCCTTTGTTCGTGGCGTGATTAATTTTTCGAAATCCTCAATAGGGGGAAGCGCAAAATTATCCTCTATTTTAGAGACTACAGGAACAACATTTACTCCGGCAGCGGTTGCAAAACCATTATAATTGGCGTAAAAAGGTTCTGGAATAATAATTTCGTCATCGGCGTCTGCGATTGTGCTCATGGCAAAAGATAGTGCTTCAGATCCGCCAGTCGTGACTATAATTTCTGATGCGGTCACGGGTATGCCTTTCTTTTGATAGTATGCCGCAATTTTAACCCTAAACTCTTCAGAGCCTTCGGTACGGCTATATTCCAAAACATTTAAGTCGTTATTTTTGACGGCGTCCAAGGCCTGTTGAGGTGTTTTTATATCGGGTTGGCCAATGTTAAGGTGAATTACTTTAACGCCATCTTTTTTTGCTTTTTCAGCAAACGGAACTAATTTTCTAATTGGGGATTGGGGCATGGCAAGCCCTTTTTTAGAGATGGAAGGCATAACTTTTTATTTTTTCACAAAAGTGATAAATGATTATGGTTCTTCCAATTTAATACCATTTTATTTCTGGACCACCAACTACGTTAAATTTCAGATTTGAATCAAAAAAAAGCGTAACTTATTGGGGTTAATCGATTCATACATATGATGTTACGGAAGTCGTTCTTAGTCTTTATCCTTTTTTTCATGGCCGCTGGAGGTGCTATTTGCGCCCAAAGCTATCATTTTCAAAAAGGGAAGAAATTCCAGAAAATCAAATTTGAGTTGATCAACAATCTGATGATTATTCCAATTGAAGTCAATGGAACTGAACTTTCCTTTGTCTTGGACTCTGGCGTTGGCACCCCTATTTTATTCAACCTGGCCGATCAAGATTCCGTTCAGCTAAATCATGTTTCAGAAATAACTATCAATGGACTGGGTGAGGGAGAGCCATTGGAAGCCTTAAAATCTAGTGGGAACATCATCAAATTAGGGGATATGGTGAATACATCGCAAAGTATTTATGTTGTGATGGATGCAGGGATTAATTTTTCTCCCAGTTTAGGGATTCCCGTTCACGGAATTATTGGCTATGATCTTTTCAAGGATCATGTTGTAGCTATTAATTACTCTAGAAAAACGATTAAATTTTACAATCCGGAAGACTATGTCTATACCTCTTCAAAAAAATCAAGAGTATTGGATATTGCGGTCATTGGTAAAAAAGCCTATATCGATGCCAAAGTAACGATACAGGATACTGTAGAATTACCTGTTAAAATGTTAATGGACACAGGTAGTAGTGATGCCGTTTGGTTATTCGAGGATGCCTTCATAAACGTACCCGATACATATTATGAGGATTTTTTGGGCAAAGGTCTTGCTGGTGATATTTATGGTAAGCGTACCAAGATAGATAAGATTAAAATTGCCGATTTTGTATTAAGTGATGCCAAAGCAGCCTTCCCAAATATGGAAACTTTTAATACCATTGCTGATTTTGGCGGTAGAAATGGAAGTTTGGGTGGTGAGGTTTTAAAACGGTTTAATATGGTATTTGATTATACCAACCAGAAAATCATTTTAAAGAAGAATTCCAATTTCGATAAAATGTTCCAGTACAATATCAGTGGAATAGATTTACAGCATGCTGGGGTTCGTTATGTATCTGAGCGTATCGCTGATGCCAATGGGGTCGTGTACAGTAATGAAAAGTCTTATGGGGATGTACAGATTCTTTTACAGGGCGCAACACGATTGAGTTTAGTGCCAGAGATTGTCGTTTCTGCTATTAGGCAAGGGAGTCCGGCCTATGCTGCGGGACTTAAGGAAGGCGATATCATCTTAGCGGTAAACGGCAAACGCATCCATCGATATAAACTTCAGGAAATTATGCACATGTTAAATGATAAGAAGGATAAAAAAGTAAAAATTTTGGTGGAGCGATATAACAGTGACTTATTGTTCAGCTTTGAATTAAAACCACTTTTTGAAAAATAAAAAAAGCCCAACAATTACGTTGGGCTTTTTCTCAATTTTATGATTTTCTTATTTTGTACCGGTAGCTTGTACCTCACCTTTAATCTTTAATACTTTGGTAGGGGTATCTGCATTTGAAATTACGGTTATGGCCTTACGGATAGGACCTACACGATTGGTATCATACTTCACTTGAATTTCTCCAGTTTTTCCAGGCATGATTGGGTCTTCCGGTTTTTTAGGAATGGTACAACCACAACTTGAACTTACTTTACTGATAATTAAAGGAGAAGTGCCGGTATTCGTAAATTCAAATACTCGAATTCCGTCCGATCCTTTTGCGATTTCACCGTAATCTACGGTCTCTGATTTAAACTCTATTTTGGCTGATGCATCTTGAGCGGTTAAACTTAATCCCATCAATCCAACAAATAATACAAGTACTATTTTTTTCATCATTTTTAATTTTAAGAGAGGCTAAAATTAATTCTTTTCAGTTCAACCTCAAAATTCTTTTGTTATACTCTAACGTTACTTATTTTTGTTTCGTATTAATCAAAGGGTAAAATTAGCTGAAATGACCGTTAGAATGTCAATTCGGCTTTCTTTTTAAAACCCAATTTTATTATTATTCAAAAACTGTTCCAAAAATGGAAATTCCTTCAAAATATAATCCTCAAGAAACCGAAACCCAGTGGTATGATTACTGGATGAAAAATGGTTATTTTCATTCTGAACCAGATGAAAGGGAACCCTACAGTATTGTCATACCGCCACCAAACGTGACAGGTATCTTGCATATGGGTCACATGTTGAACAATACGATACAGGATGTTTTGATACGTAGGGCACGTCTCTTGGGCAAAAATGCATGTTGGGTGCCTGGTACGGACCATGCTTCCATCGCCACTGAGGCAAAGGTTGTGGCAAAGCTAAAGGAACAAGGCATTCAGAAGAACGATTTAACTAGAGATGAGTTTTTGGAGCATGCTTGGGATTGGACCCACCAATATGGGGGAATCATTTTAGAGCAACTGAAAAAACTGGGTTGTTCCTGTGATTGGGACCGTACGGCATTCACCATGGATAAGGAACGCTATGACAGCGTTATAAAAGTGTTTGTAGATCTTTATAATAAAGGATTGATTTATCGTGGATACCGAATGGTCAATTGGGATCCAGAAGCCTTGACCACATTATCTGATGAGGAAGTTGTTTATGAGGAAAAACAAGGTTTATTATACTATTTAGCCTACCAAATTGAAGGTTCTGATGAAAAAGTGACCATTGCAACTACGAGACCAGAAACGATACTTGGTGATACCGCTATTTGTATAAATCCTGATGATGAGCGATTTGCTCATTTGAAAGGTAAAAAGGCAATAGTTCCTATCTGTAACAGAGTGATTCCTATTATAGAAGATGAATATGTGGATATTGAATTTGGTACAGGATGTTTAAAGGTCACACCTGCACATGACATTAATGACAAGGCTTTAGGTGAGAAACATAATCTGGAGACCATAGATATTTTTAATGATAATGCCACCCTTAACAGTTTTGGACTTCACTATGAGGGCAAAGACCGTTTTGTGGTTAGAAAGGAAATTTCCAAAGAGTTAGAAGAAAAAGGATTTTTGGTGAAAACCGAAACTCATATTAACAAAGTAGGGACTTCGGAAAGAACAAAGGCGGTGATTGAACCCAAGCTTTCCGATCAATGGTTTTTGAAAATGGAAGATTTGGCCAAGCCTGCCTTAGATGCCGTTATCAATAGTGATGATGTAAAATTATATCCCAAAAAGTTTGAGAATACCTATCGTCATTGGATGGAAAACGTTCGTGATTGGAATATCTCCAGACAATTATGGTGGGGCCAACAAATTCCCGCATTCTATTATGGAGATGGTCAGGATGATTTTGTGGTGGCCGCCAACATTGAAGAGGCATTGGAACTTGCCAAATCAAAATCAAGTGATACCAATTTAAAAATTGAGGACCTAAGGCAAGATGCAGATGTATTGGATACCTGGTTTTCCTCTTGGTTATGGCCAATAAGCGTTTTCGGGGGAATTTTAGATCCAGAAAATGAAGAGGTGAATTATTACTACCCAACCAACGATTTGGTGACCGGCCCAGATATTCTATTCTTTTGGGTGGCACGAATGATTGTTGCCGGATATGAGTTTAGGGACGAAAGGCCTTTTGAGAATGTATATTTCACAGGCTTGGTTCGTGACAAACAGCGAAGAAAAATGTCCAAGTCTTTAGGTAACTCTCCCGATGCCTTAAAATTAATAGAAGATTACGGGGCAGATGGGGTACGTGTTGGCTTATTGTTAAGTTCTGCTGCAGGTAATGATTTAATGTTCGATGAGGACTTATGTCAGCAAGGAAAGAACTTTGCCAATAAGATTTGGAACGGATTTAGACTTTTAAAAGGTTGGGAAATAGCAGATATTCCGCAGCCCGAAGCTTCAAAATTGGGCTTAGAATGGTATGAGTCCAAATTGAATAAAACCTTGTTGGAAATCGAGGACCATTTTAGCAAGTTCCGTATATCGGATGCGTTAATGTCCATTTATAAATTGGTCTGGGATGATTATAGTTCTTGGTTATTGGAAATTATAAAACCGGCCTATCAACAACCTATTGATAGAACTTCTTTCGATAAGGTCATTCAGTTGTTTGAGCAAAACTTGAAACTATTGCATCCGTTTATGCCTTTCTTGACGGAAGAGGTATGGCAACATATTGCAGAAAGAAATACAAATGAAGCTTTGGTGATTGCAAAATGGCCAACTGTTGGCGGTATAGATGAAAATCGAATTGCCCAATTTGATTTCGCCGCTGAGGTCATTGCAGGTATTAGGACCATCAGAAAGGAAAAAAATATACCCATGAAAGAAGCATTGGAGCTTTCCGTATTAAATACGGAAGGAATAAGCAGCGATTGGGATGTGATTATTTCTAAACTGACCAATGTTTCAAGCATCTCTTATATTGAGGCTCCTTTGGAAGGGGCCCTGACTTTTAGGGTGAAAAGCAATGAATATTTTGTACCTATGGACGGTGCCATTGATATTGAAGCTGAAATCGTAAAAATCAAGGAAGAACTGAAATACACCAAAGGGTTTTTAATATCGGTACAGAAAAAATTATCCAATGAACGCTTTGTAAGTAATGCTCCTGAAAATGTGATTGCTTTAGAGCGTAAAAAGGAGGCTGATGCAGAAGCGAAAATCGAAACTTTGGAAAAAAGTTTAGCGAGTTTAAACTAAACGTTTAGCGCTCAATATTTTATAATAGTACTGAAAAGAGTCTTGGTCCTAATCTTTTAGGGTCAAGACTCTTTTTATTTTAAAAATTAGGTTCTCCAGGTTTTGTATCTTTAAGAAGGAACTAAAAAAAATTATTATGAAAGTGCTGAAAAAGGAAGATATCAAACAAGAAGTTTTTGACCTATACGATGCGTATGCCCATAACAGGATACAGCGAAGAGATTTTGTACAGAAACTTTCGATGTACGCTGTGGGCGGAATAACCGTAGCCTCTTTAATGAGTTTTTTAATGCCAAATTATCAGGATACCCTATTGGTGGACAAGAATAATCCAGATTTAGAATCCGGATTCATTACGTATGATTCCCCAAAAGGCGGAGGAGAGATCAAGGCATTGTTATCTTCACCAAAGGATGTACAAGGAAAACTTCCAGGAATCGTTGTGGTACATGAAAACAGAGGATTGAATCCATATGTAGAGGATACAGCAAGAAGGGCAGCTCTGGATGGTTTTATCACCATAGCTCCAGATGCTTTAAGTCCGTTAGGAGGCTACCCAGGAAATGATGATGAAGGTAGGGAGATGCAACGTCAACGTGACCGAGATGAAATGCTTGAGGATTTTATAGCTGCATTTGAATATTTGAAATCACATGAAGATTGTAATGGAAAAATTGGGGTTGTAGGATTTTGTTTTGGTGGATGGATATCGAATATGATGGCCGTACGCGTTTCGGATTTATCGGCAGCGGTTCCGTTTTATGGTGGTCAACCTACAGAGGGTATTGAAAATATCAATGCACCATTGATGTTGCAATATGCTGGGTTAGATGAACGGGTAAATGCAGGTTGGCCTGCATATGAAGAAGCGTTGAAGAAGTTTGACAAAAAACATGTGGCCTACTTCTATCCAGATGTAAATCATGGATTTCATAATACGTCAACCCCACGTTATGATGAACCCGCAGCTGAACTGGCATGGAAGCGTACCATGGATTTTTTCAAAGAAAATTTGACCTAACCAATTGAAGTACAGTATATTTTTTTAAAATATACTTCTTAAATAGAGTTATTAATTGGTTGGTTTGAGTTAAGCTTTATTGGCTATTTCATCTACTTTTACCATATAAACAATCTAAAAAACACATTATGAGAAGTCTATTATGGTTAGTTGCAGTAATTTGTATAGTAATTTGGTTACTAGGAATGCTAGGAGTTGTTCCTGGTTTAGCAACTGGTAGTTTAGTTCATATTTTATTGGTGATAGCAGTTATTGTTATTCTTTACAATATTATATCAGGTAAAAAAGTATTATAAATTTCATTTATAATTTCCGAAGAATAAAAAAAGCCCTTGAAATTTTTCAAGGGCTTTTTTACTTTCAAAATTTTAGAACTTCTATCATTATGTCGGGCTTATATTTCCTAACTTTAAGAAAATTAATTCAAAATGAAACCAATTGTATCCATTGTTTTGATCCTATCAGGATTGGTGTTAACCGCACAGAAAACCAATATAGTAGTACCTAGTGAAGCATCTCAAATCATAACAGCCACGCTGCCTGCTCCGGATGAGGATAAAGAAAATGCTATGGTTTATGGTTACGATGCTGATGGAAATATGATAGTGCTTCGAGAGGGTACGAATAACCTTGTTTGTCTAGCAGATGACCCTAATAAAGATGGAATAAATGTTTCCTGTTATTCTAAAAAATTGGAGCCATTTATGAAAAGGGGTAGGGAGTTGACTGCAGAAGGGAAAGATTCAAAACAAAAGCGAGAAATCAGAGGCAATGAAGTGGCTAAGGGCATTATAGAAATGCCCAAAGAGCCAAGTATGACCTATATTTATTCTGGGACGGAAGAAGACTATTCTCCGGAAACAGGTGAGTTGAAAAATGGACAATTTAGATATGTCATTTATACTCCTTTTGCAACAACAGAGTCTACAGGTTTACCTTCAAAGCCCCATGCAAAAGGAATGCCATGGCTAATGGATCCAGGCACTTTTAGGGCTCATATTATGATAGGCCCTTTTTAAATTTAAAACCAATGATACGACCTTATATTTTAGCGGAAACCAATTGGGAACATTTACAGAATGAAAAGTTTGAATTAGCAGTCTTACCATGGGGAGCTACTGAAGCCCATAATTATCATTTACCTTATGGAACCGATAATTATCAAGCTGAGGCCATGGTGGCCCAAGCAGCAAAAAAGGCTTGGGAATTGGGGAAGAAGGTTATTGTATTACCTACAATTCCTTTTGGCGTAAATACGGGACAAAGCGATATTTATTTGGATATGAACTTGAACCCATCTACTCAATTGGCAATTCTAAAGGATTTGGTTACTGTTTTAAATAGACAAGGAATTTATAAGCTTCTACTATTTAATGGTCATGGTGGAAATAATTTTAAACCCTTGGTTAGGGAACTGGGATTGTTGTTCCCAAAAATGTTCATCAGTTTTTGTTTTTTCCCTCCAATGTTAGACAAGTCCAATTACTTTATGGAGAAAGGAGACCATGCAGATGAAATGGAAACGAGCTTGATGTTGCATTTACATCCAGAATTAGTCTTGTCCAAAGATAAATGGGGTAGTGGAGAAGAAAAGAAATTTAAAATAAAAGCGTTTAATGAAGGTTGGGTCTGGGCAGAAAGGCAGTGGTCCAAAGTAAGTGAGGATACGGGTATTGGTAATCCAGCTCATGCTACTGCCGAGAAAGGAGAGCGCTTTTTTAATGATGTTTGTAAGCAGGTGACGGAACTTTTTTGTTCTCTTTGCGATGCCGATTTAAATGACCTATATCAATAAATTTTTCCAAAAGTTGTTTCTTCAAGGTAAGTTTGGATGTAGGGAGAAGATCTATTTTAAGATTCACTAGTGCACTTAGTATAATTAAATTTTTAAAAATGTATTGACCAACTAGGGTCAGTCCGAATTCCCCATTTCCAAATATTAGTTTAGGAAATATAAAGAAAGGGCTAAAAGTTAAGATGATGTGGGCAATAGCAATATTTAGGGTAGCCCTTTTTTGCCAGTTCGTTAATAGAAGTATACCGATACCTGTTTCTATAAGTGCTAATAGTGTTAGTGCTAAATTCGAGGGTAAAATACCGAAGGTTAGTACATGTATCGTATTTTTTGCTAATTCTTCGGCAGGACTTAAAGCGGGAAAAAACTTCAAAATCCCAAACACGAAGTATATCATACCGATGGAAGTGCGTAGAATTCTGTTTTTAAGTTTATTGATGTTATCCATGGTTATGGCGAATTGAAGGTTATTCTTGTTTCTTGAATTCCTCTAATAATTCAGGTGCTATTTTGACCTTGTTGGAGGATATGCGGTACGATACTCCAAAATTTATTACATAATCGGCAAAGGCAGCGTCACCATTTCTTGGGGTGCCTGTAAGTTCCTCAGTTTGTATATCTGTTATACTTTGGGGTCGATCTCTACGGATTGCGAAAGGAACATTAAGATTGAAAGAGAGCTTATTTTTATTTAGGGCAATACCTGGATCTATGGATAAAACATTGCCAGGTCTTCTAAACCCTTCATTACCACCAATGAAATCCTTAACCGGAATACAATCAAACCGTGCTCCCAGTGAACTGGAAATAAGTGGGGAAATACTATAACTTAATCCTGTTCTAATTGAGTATTGGTCAGGTACTGACATGATGGCCTCATTTTCAAGAACCGGACTTAGTGTTTCTCTAAAGGTTCGAATTCCATTGGTCTCTCTAGGATTCAGCAAATAAAAGCCACTAGCATAACCAAAAAGGCCAGTAGTGATTTTTTGATATATCTGGAAATCAAATGTAAGTCCTAATCCACCATCTCCTGGTTGAATCGACTGATCTACCGGTCTGGTTTGGGGTTCTCCATTAGGGCCAACATTATAAAATATATCAGATGCATTGTAATTACCGGTCGGTAATTTTAGACCCAAACCTAAAGCAATGTTTCCATTTAAATTTTCTTCAGGATTTAACAGCCAAAATCCTAAACCAATTCGGATATCACCTAATCCTCTAGAAAAGGTTGTATTTCTTTCTTCTCGCCCGTGTTCGTACAAGGAGGAACGAGAATTGAAGACCGTAGGTATTGTAATACTGGCATACGTTCTTTTGTTGATTCCTATGGTGGCAAAAAAATCGGTTGCATGCGAATAATTAATGACTTCCGTATTGTTCGTAATACGGTCCGGTTCTTCTTCAGTACCTCTAAAATGCCTAAAAGATTTGAAATATCTATAGTTCATGCCAATTTGAACATCTCCTTTGTCCAAAAGGTTATTTTCAAGGCTGTTTCCAACGCAAGATGAAAAATGCCGTATGGCCACACAACCTTGAGCCTGAATATTCAATGCCGTAGTTAGCATGGCAATTATGGTAATTATTGGAAATCTATTTTTCATATGGTTGTTTTAGAATAAATGGCCAACTCCACTCAACAAGAGTTGACCATTATAAGGAATTGATTAAAAACCCTAACTTAACTGAAGATTAATTACTTAACTGATGCTAAAATACATCCATCGCTATTGGTATATAATTAACTGTTCCCTAATAAAGATTAATGAAAAGTTAATGGTATTAATGAAAGATTAAGTTTGATTAATAATTCAATGGAATTGAGTTTCTTTAGGTAAGACTTTGAAGAAAAGAAATATCTATATCGCATTATTCATTATATCCATATGTGGATTGGCGTTTGTCCAGTACCAATATTTGAGGATAGGTTTGAATTTGGCCAAAGTTCAGTTCAATGCTAATCTGGGAAAAGTGAGTGATGAGGTGGTTAATGATTTAAAGACTAAAAATCAATTGACCTACTTAATAGCGATGGCCCTAAAAGAGGATAATTCTTTTTTTACAACAAGCGTAGATAGTGTTCAAGGTGCATCAAGGCACTTTTTAAATGACTTTATTACTGAAAAACTGGTGACCAATGGTATAGAAACAGATTTTTCGTATAGATTAGTTTCTAAAGATTCTGCCTATTATTTAGCATCTCCCAAAGTATTTGAAGCAGATGATGAGTTTGAATCCTATCCAATTGAACTAATTGGGTATCTACCTGAAATTCTAGAGAATCGATTGGTTTTAGAATTACAGTTTAAAAATTTGAACCGTTATTTTTTAGCAAAACTTAATGGACTAACCTTGCCTAGTTTACTTTTTTTAATCGGAATTTTCATAGCGGTTTTATGGGTTTTGCGAACTTTTTATTGGCAGCAAAACGTTATTACTACTACCAATGAATTCATCAATAATCTGACCCACGAGTTAAAAACCCCTGTATTCTCCATTGGTTTAGCAACTAAGATATTAGAGGATTCAGCATTAACCGAACAAAAGCCAATTTTGAATATGATTAGACAACAAGTAAAGAAACTTACACTTCATATTGATAAGGTTTTGGAATTAGGAAACCTAGAGTCTGGCAAGAATTTACTAAAACTTGAAAAAGTAAACTTTCGACCTTATTTATTGGGGCTTTGTAATGAATTTAAAACGTTAGTTGCTATTGAAAACGTTACTTTTAATTTTGAATTGGAGGAGAAAGATTTTATGATTGAAGCAGCGATTTTCCATTTGGAAAATGCTATTAACAATATATTGGATAACGCTAAAAAGTATTCGAAAAACCCAGTTATTCAATTGAAGGCAGTCGTATCTCAAAATAGGCTAATCATTGATATAACGGATAATGGAGTTGGAATATCAGAAGAAGATATGGAGCGAATATTTGTCAAATACTACAGAGTTAATGGTGATGACAACTCCCAACCAATAAGTGGTTATGGTCTTGGTTTAAGCTATGTCAAAAAGGTAATAGAGAAGCATATGGGAAATGTTTCTGTGGAAAGCGAGAAAGGAAAAGGATCTAATGTATCCATAATAATCCCTATTAAAAATGACTGATTTTAGGCATAGTATACTATTAGTAGAAGATAGCTCAGATTTGGGATATTTATTATCTGAATATTTGAAAATGAAGAATTTTCAAGTGAGTTGGTTTACAAACGGCCCAGATGCTTTAAAAGCGATTGAAAATATAAAATTTGATTTGGCCATTTTAGATGTTACGCTGCCTGAAATGGATGGTTTTACAATCGCTGAAAATATTAAAAATAGCAATCCAGATTTACCATTTTTATTTCTTACGGCAAGATCGTTAAAAGTGGACGTCCTTAGAGGGTTCTATCTGGGTGCAGTAGATTATTTGAAAAAACCAATTGATGAAGAAGAATTGGTGGTGAGAATCGTGAATTTATTGTCAATAATTAAAACCGAGAAAGAAATTGAAACGCTGCCGGATAATGCATTCAACATTGGTCAATACAAATTGAATTCAAAGAATCAGGAGCTTTCCTTTAATGGAGAGGTAACGCGATTAACAACTAAAGAAAGTGAATTATTAAATTACTTAGTGTTGCACAAAAATATCCTTTGTACCCACAAGGAAATACTAATTAAACTATGGGGTAGGAATGATTTTTTTAATAGAAAGAGTCTAAAGGTATTTATTACAAAACTCAGGAAATATATAGAAAAGGATAAAAACCTAGGTATAGAGAATGTTCATGGTAAAGGATTCATTTTTCGAGAAAAAGAATGAGTATCACCTTAATTCTTTAGATACTAAAGCAATGTAAGACTTCATGGCCTGGTCTTCGCTCATGTTCTTTGCTTGAAATAGGGCATTTGCCTTAAAGGCATTTATTAAGGGAGTTTTGCTTCCGGGATTGTCAAAATTCCTGTTAGCAATTTTATAGTATGCATATAGTTTTAAGAGTACGTCTGCAGGAATGGGTTCCGTGTAACTATTTACGAATGCAACAGTCTTTTCGAAATTAATATGTAATTTCTTCTTTTTCATTGGGATCTACAAAAGTAGCGATACAGGTATTTGCTCCTTTTACCTTTTGATTCAATTTTACATTAATCTCGCAGTCTAAAGGTAAGAATAAGTCTACCCTTGAACCAAACTTTATAAAACCTGCATCTTCGCCTTGCTGTACACTTTCGCCTTTCTCAGCGTAGTTGACAATTCTTCTAGCCATTGCACCTGCAATCTGTCTATATAATATTTGTCCGAATTTTGGAGTTTTGATGACAATGGTAGTACGTTCATTTTCCTCACTTGATTTAGGATGCCAAGCTACCAAGTATTTGCCAGGATGATATTTGGAATAGGTTATCAATCCACTGGCAGGATACCGGGTTACATGCACATTGGTTGGGGACATAAATATGGACACCTGTTTTCTTTTATCTTTGAAGAACTCATTTTCCATAACTTCTTCAATAACGACAACTTTGCCATCAACTGGTGACAAAATCTCATTAAAATTCTTGGCGGCAATTCGTTTAGGATTTCTAAAGAACTGTAAAATTGCTATCATAACAATTAAACTTAATAATTGAATGGATAGCTTTAGCCAGGCAATATCAATGAAGTAATGGGCTAGAATGACCGTCATACCGACCAATAAAAAAGAAAACAATATTATTTTTTGTCCCTCTCTATGAAACATAACTAAAAATATTTAACGTTAAATATGCGAACGGTGCGGCGAAAACAAGACTGTCTAAACGATCAAGCATACCACCATGTCCTGGTAAAATGGCACCACTATCTTTTACCCCAGCAGCTCTTTTCAACTTAGATTCTATTAAATCTCCCAAACTTCCGGCAATTACAATTACTGTGGCTAAAATCATCCATTGTACAGGACTGATTAATTCTTCTTGGGTGGCAATGATGTAAGCAGCTCCTATGGCAAAGATAAAACCTCCTAGTGTTCCTTCAATAGTTTTTTTAGGGGATACGGATGGAAATAGTTTTGTTCTGCCAATACTTTTGCCGACCAAGTAGGCAAAGGAATCATTAACCCATATCAGGATGAATATACCCATAATCAAAAGCTTGGCAAAGGCGTCATTCTTGTAGGGTATCATCGTAAGGAATATACAGCCACCACCTATATAAAAGAGGCCAACCATAAATTTTTTAAATGTATTGAACTTTATTTCTTTTTTTGAAAATAGATTAATTAACAATAATATATCCACGAAAATAGTCACGAACATTAGGATGTTAATCAATTCTTGGTCTTTCACTAAATATATGTAGGCCCACCATATACCAAGATAAGCTGCAAAAATATGATATCCTTTTAGATTTACGAGTTTTTTATATTCATAAAGGCAGGCCAAACCAAAAGCCATAAATAAAAAATCAAAAGCATCAGAACTAAGGAATACTGCCGATAATAAAAGTATTATGTAGACAGCCCCAGTTAGCGACCTTCGTAAAATTTCCTTCATACTATAAATCTTCCAGAAGTAAAAGATAAAGATTTTTAGTACTACTACCATAGGTTAGAAAATCATCAGAGTTTTCCTTGGTAGCTTTAAAGTGTTTTAGCGTTGTAATATTGGCCGGAATTTTTTGGCCGTATTTTTTCTTAATAGTTTTTAGACCTTCACCAATAGATTCTACCAACTGACTTGTGGTTGCGAAAACAACCACGTTGCTTGGTAGTTCATTTACTTTCTTTTCTTTGAGTTGATTAGAGCAGACCAGAATACTTCCATTCTGAGCTATTAAGTGCTCGCATGTCGTAAAGAAAACTTCGCTCTCTTTTCTGTTCTCCGTAAAAGTAATTGGTTCGTTCTTAAATTTTTCGGCCAATCGCTCATTAACAATGAAAAATGGCTCATTTTGCCAATTATTTTCATCTATGATATTGGAAATAGCTTTAGATATTTCGTTTTGCGATATACAGTAAATGAATTTACCGCCATTCTGCTTAAAATGTATCGTAAACTTCTCATCTACTGGAATATTTAAATCTGGCATATGGTCACCACGGGTTTCCGCTGTCTCTTTAGAAACACTTTTCTTACCGCCGCCAAATAAAATATCTAAAAGCCCCATTTATAAATTTGAAATATGATTCATTAAAGCAAGTGGAAAATATTAATTTTTTTCCGTTATCTCTTCCTCTTCAGTTGAATTATCTTCTATTTCTTTTAGTTTAGCTTCATTTTCCATGGCCAAGATATCTTTTTCAAAATTTCTTTTCCCGAATATTTTTTCTAAATCTTCTTTAAAGATAACTTCTTTCTCTAATAATCTTTCAGCCAATGTAATTAGTTTGTCCTTATTATCTGTCAATACTTGAATGGCTCTTTGATATTGTTCCTCAATTATTTTAGAAATCTCCGCATCAATTTTTCTAGCAGTATCTTCACTATACGGTTTTGAGAAACCATATGAGTCTTGCCCTGAAGAATCATAATAGGTTATATTTCCGATTTCCTCATTAAGTCCGTAAATGGTCACCATAGCACGTGCCTGTTTGGTCACTTTTTCCAAGTCACTAAGAGCACCCGTAGAGATTTTGTTGAAAATTACCTTTTCTGCTGCTCTACCACCCATGGTAGCACACATTTCATCTAACATCTGCTCTGGCCTAACTATTAACCTTTCTTCTGGTAAATACCATGCAGCGCCTAAGGATTGACCTCTAGGAACAATGGTTACTTTTACCAAAGGAGCAGCGTGCTCTAACATCCAACTGGTCGTAGCATGACCTGCTTCATGATACGCAATGGTTTCTTTTTCACCAGGAGTAATGATTTTATTTTTCTTTTCTAAACCACCAACGATTCTATCGACAGCATCTAAGAAATCTTGTTTGGTAACCGCTTTTTTCTCTTTACGAGCAGCAATCAAAGCAGCTTCGTTACATACGTTTGCAATATCTGCACCAGAGAAACCTGGAGTTTGTCTTGCCAAGAAATCCAAATCAAGGGTTTCAGCAGTTTTTATAGGTCTAAGGTGAACTTCAAAAATTTCCTTTCGTTCCCTTATGTCCGGTAGGTCAACATAAATTTGCCTATCAAAACGACCGGCACGCATTAAGGCCTTATCCAAAACATCGGCTCGGTTAGTTGCGGCCAATACAATGACGTTTGTATTGGTTCCAAAACCATCCATTTCTGTCAACAACTGGTTCAAAGTGTTTTCACGCTCGTCATTAGAACCAGTGAAATTATTTTTACCTCTTGCTCTACCAATCGCATCTATCTCATCGATAAATATAATAGCAGGTGATTTATCTTTTGCTTGTTTGAAAAGGTCGCGTACTCTAGAAGCACCAACACCAACAAACATTTCCACGAAGTCAGAACCTGAAAGCGAGAAAAAGGGAACTTTAGCCTCGCCAGCTACTGCCTTTGCTAAAAGTGTTTTTCCTGTACCTGGAGGGCCAACTAGTAAGGCTCCTTTAGGAATCTTCCCTCCTAAGGAAGTATATTTATCTGGATTTCTTAAGAACTCCACAATCTCTTCAACTTCTTCTTTTGCACCTTCTAATCCTGCTACGTCTTTAAAGGACGTTCTAGTATCCGTTTTTTCATCGAACAACTTTGCTTTTGATTTACCAATGTTGAAAATCTGCCCTCCTGCGCCGCCGCCGCCGCCGCCGGACATTCTTCGCATCAAGTAGATCCAAATACCTATTATTAAAATAAAAGGTAATAGGGATAAAAGGAAATCAAGAATAGCGGTAGATTCTTTACCGAATTCAATGATAGTATCAAGGTTATTCTCTTTTTTAATTTCAGTAATCTCATTTTGGAATATTTGAAGATCACCATAATCCAAAGTATACTGAGGTACATTACCAGATGTTGGTAAAAAGGATTTTTCATTCACATCCTTATGTACTTCTTTTGAAATAGCTTCATCAGTGAGAAAAACACGTGCCTGATTCGTATTGGTGATGATCATTATCTTTTTAACATCGCCATTTCTTAAATACTCCTGTAATTCTGAAGTTGTGGTTTTTTTAGTACTAGCAAGGTCATCGCTATTAAAAAACTGAAAACCAATAAGTAATACTGCTACCAAACCATAAATCCACCAAGAACTAAATTTTGGTTTTTTAGGGGTTGAATTATTTTCTTTTGCCATTTTAATTTTTTATTGATTAATGCTACTTTCTATGGTCGTAAACTTTGCGTCTCCCCATAGGCCTTCAATGTCATAGAATTCACGGATTTGCTTTTGGAAAACGTGGACTACTACATTTACATAGTCCATCAATACCCATTCGGCATTATCCTCGCCTTCTATGTGCCAAGGCTTGTCCTTAATCTCTTTACTTACTATTTTTTGGATAGAACCTACGATTGCATTTACATGCGTATTGGAAGTACCGTTACAAACAATGAAGTAGTCACAAACGGTATTCTCGATATCCCTTAAATCTAATAGATTTATGTTTTGTCCTTTTACTTCTTCGACTCCCTGTAAAATTAATGCAATTAACTCATCTGCGCTAGCTTTCCTTTTCTGCATTCAAAAATTTTAGTTTTTACAAAGTTATTATTTTTTTGTTCTTTTAGGTCTAGTTTTTAACAATACATTATAGATTAGCCCTTTTAAACGTAAATGCAGTTAATCAAACTTAGTGCCACGCCATCTACAAATACCTATTTAAAGGAATTGATGGGTGAAATGAATCTTGTTGATTTTACCGTTGTAACTGCAAAAAATCAAACCCAAGGTAGGGGTCAAAGAGATTCAACTTGGGATTCTGAAGGAGGTAAAAACCTAACGTTCAGTATTTTAAAGAAGAATATTCAATTAAATCTTTCGGATTCTTTCTTAATAAGTATAGTTGTTCCATTAGCTATTATTGAGGTATTGAATGACTTAGGTATACCTAAGGTCAAAATAAAATGGCCTAACGACATTCTGTCATGTGATTTAAAAATAGGAGGTATTCTGATAGAGAATACTGTTATAGGTGTCAAAGTATCACGATCGGTTATTGGTATTGGATTAAATGTGAATCAGAAATATTTTAATGGAGTAGCGCATGCGTCCTCAATGTCGAAAATAGTAGGAAATGATTTTGACCTGGAATCACTACTAACTCAACTATTGGATAAACTTGAGTATCGATTAAACTCACTAGATTCAACACATAAAGACGAACTATTCAAAGAATATTATGAACATCTTTTTAGAAAGGGAGAAAAATCCCAATTTTTGGATACTAATAATAATTCATTCTACGGATATATTACAGGAATAACCCCGGAAGGCCTTCTTAAAGTTGAAACCGAAAAAGATGGACAAAAAGTATTTGGCTTAAAAGAAATAAAATTAAACTATTAAATCTTACTCAAATTATCCGATAAGGTATTGATGAAATTGGTAATAGGGGTTTTAATCATCATGCCCATCATAGCATTGAATTCACCAGAAAAACTTAACACAACTTGGCTTGATTCAGCATTTATTTCACTAATATCAGCAGTAAGGGTAAACGGAAGTTTTTCACTTGCAGCACCTAAAACTAATTTTTCGAAAGGTTGTTGGTCTTTCTTTTCCAAAACTATTTCGGGCATTCCCTTAAGCGCAAAAAGAAATCTATTTTCATTGATTACCTCAAACTTTTGAATCGTTTCAGGCATAAGTTGCTCAAAATTTGATAAATCGTTAAGGAAATTATAAATGTCCTCTGTATTTTTTGATACTGTTGCTTTTGGTGTTTCTATAAACATATTATTGTGCTCTCCATTTTGAAGGGTCTGTCCTCCATTCTTTTAATGTATTCAATTGCTCTTCTTTTACATAACCTGTATCCGAAGCTTGTTCGATTAAAAAGTCATAACTACTTAACGTATGTAGTTCCACTTTTTTTTCCTCAAAGTTTGTTTTGGCTGTTTCAAATCCGTAAGTAAAAATAGCCAGCATTCCTTTGACGTTAGCATTAATACCCCTTAGGGCATCGACTGCGTTTAAGCTACTTTTTCCAGTACTGATCAAATCTTCTATGACCACTACGGTTTGATTGCTTTCTAAATGACCTTCGATTTGATTCTGTCTACCATGGGATTTTGGTTCTGGTCGAACATATACAAAAGGAAGATTCAAGGTGTCCGCAACCAAAGCGCCGATACCTATAGCACCAGTGGCTACTCCTACGATACAATCTGGCTTACCATAGAGTTGTTCTACTTGTTTGGCCATTTCGTGCTTAATATAGTTCCTAATGACAGGATAGGACAATAGAATTCTATTGTCACAATATATTGGAGATTTCCAACCGGAGGCCCATGTAAAAGGATTTTCCGGTTTCAATTTTATTGCATTAATTTGCAGCAGAAGCTCGGCTGTTTTTTTAGCCGTGTTTTTGTCTAAAACCATACCGCAAATGTATAAAGTTTTTGTTAATGAATTGCCTTTGATTTTAACAAATAAGCTCTCAGAAACGGAGAACGGGGAGTATTTTTTGCTCAATCAAGATTCTATACAAGAGGCCATTAAGTCTTTGAAAAAGAAAAAGCTAACGGAGGCCTTTATTTATCATCCTAATAATGAGGAGATATTAAAAAAGTTTACGCAGGAAATTCCATTGGTTGTGGCAGCTGGAGGTGTGGTTACCAATGATGAAGGAAGGGTTCTTTTTATCTATAGAAATGATAAATGGGATTTGCCCAAAGGAAAGCTTGATAAGGGCGAATCCATAGAGGATTGTGCCATTCGTGAAGTAATGGAAGAGACTGGAGTTAAGGGTCTTAAAATTGAAAACTTTTTACGTACCACCTACCATATATTTAAAAATAACGGTATCTATACTTTAAAGCAGGTGCATTGGTATGCTATGAAAACAAGCTATGATGGTAAATTAAAGCCAGAAAAAAAGGAAGGTATCGTGAAAGTGAAATGGAAAGGACCTAAAAAAATACAAAAGGCCTTACAGAACTCTTATACCAATATCAAAATTCTTTTTGAGGGTGATTAATCAATTAATTCATTTGGTTCTTTCAATATTCTATAAACGGGATATTGTAAGTGTGCTTTTTCATAATGAGGACTTCTTTTAAAAAGCCAATCTAATTGTGCGTACCAATTTTGGTTGAAATCAACTTCTAATTCTTTTTTAGATTCAAATTCTTTCCTTAAAACAGAATCATTCTGTAACATTTCAAGTGCGGTATCCTCAAATACATAAGGCGAAAAACCTTCTTTTTGCTGTAAAATCGTATCGAAAAAATTCCAATTGAAAAACGAATCTGGGGCAGCCGGTTCTAAGGTTTCTAAAAGATACCGTATGCCCGGTTGTTCCGTTAATATAATGATGTCGCCAGCTTCAAGGCTCAGATTTCCTAGCTTAGAATCTACCTGGGTTTTTGAATGTAAATAATGACCTTCGTAAGGTGAATTCACGGTTTGGTAATTTGCAATGCTATAAGATTGTACTCTTAAGACCGTATCACTTTTAACCGTTTCAAATTTGATATGATTTTCGGCTTAGTCTATCAATAACATTGGTCCATGCTTTTTTAACGATATATGCCTTGGGTATTTCAACAGAATCTGTTGCTTTGAAAAAGTCTTGATATTTGACTTTATTCTCTATTGGTTTTTGCCTATCGTATTTTAATCTATCAAATCCAGTTATTTCACTAATAATGGTGTCTGCTTTAAACCCTTTAAAATTTAAGCTGGATGACTGTGTTGTATCGACTTGCCAAGCAATTGGATAATATTTTTGGCTATATAATTTATCAAAACTAGTATCTCGCATCGTCCTTATTTGTTGCGCATCATTATCCACTATTCTAATCATTTTGTTCATTAGCGCGTAGGTTCCTGCCACCCTTTTGTCATATGGTTTTAACATATGCGTCTCAACCATCATGCCCAGTGTATTCCATAACGTAGTGTATCCGGTAGAATATCTTGGAAAGTCCATGAATTGGGAGAAGCCGGTTTCTGGCGGTCTATTGAACACATTCACATAAGGAGTGATTTCCCAATCATCCACCTGTAAGGAGTCTGTAAGTTGGGGCATCAGTTGATTATGGATATACGGCCCCATTTCTCCACCTATTTTATTATGCTGGGTGAATAAATGGGTAAGTGTGTATTGGTAATCGGCACCATTACTTACATGATTGTCAATAAATACATCCGGATTGATGAGGTGGTATATTTCAGCGAATGTTCGTGCATTTTTGGAATCTGCTTTAATAAAATCACGGTTCAAATCATAATTTTTGGCATTTCCCCTAAAACCATATGATTTTGGTCCGTTTTGATTGGCCCTTGAACTATTATTACGGTTTAAGGACCCACCAATATTATAAATTGGGATGGTGGAGATTACAACGTTCTGTGGTGTCTTAATTTTATGGCTTGCGAGATCGCGGTACAAGAGCATCGTAGCGTCTATACCATCACTTTCGCCTGGGTGAATACCATTGTTTATGAGAATGATGGTTTTATTTTCTCCTAGTTTTTGAAAATTGAAATTTCCTTCTTCATTGAAGGTAACCACATGCAAAGGCTTCCCACTATCCGTTGTTCCAATGGTTTGAATATTAATACTGGGAAATTTCTTGGCCAATTTTTTATAGAAATCTATAGTTTCCTCATAAGTTGCCGTTTCTGTCTTATTAGATAACTCATAAGGAGTAGGGAAATCAGACTCAGGATTTTCAACTGTATTTTCACAGGATAAGTTGATGATGATAATGAAGGAAATTAGGAAGAAGAATGAATTTTTCATGACCGGAAAATAGTAATAGCTTTTTATTCGCTGGATATTATCCGTCAAAAATAATCATAAACAGGCAAGGTACTAAGCGACCTTGGTAATTGATTCCATTTTTGCCCTTGTAATTGGTTTTTGATTAAAGGTAATGGTGTGTTGTGTGTTTTGGCTATAGAATGTAAATTGGTTTATATCATAAGGGTCTATGGAGGAAGTGACAATATTTACCCGTATTTTCTGGGTGATAGGAAGCCTTAAAAATGCTTTAAGAAATTCCCATCCATCCATAATGGGCATGTTAATATCTAAGAAAATCACTTCCGGTAAAAGTTGGTTCTTATTTACCTTTTCAGTAAAGTTATCAATAGCTATTTTGCCATTTATATAATCCTCAATAGAAATACTTTCTTCCGATGTAAAACTTAATAATTTTTTGAGCCCAAAAGTGGTGATTGGATCATCATCTATAATAGCTATACTATTAATCTTGTTCATTAAAGAATATTTTAAATTCTGTACCCTTACCTATAGTACTATTTACCTCTATTTTACCTTTCATGGCTTCAATTTGATTTTTGGCGATATAGAGGCCAATGCCCTTTGCGTCTTTATGATTATGGAATGTTTTGTACATGCCGAACAGCTTTTTACCATGTTTGTCCAAATCAATACCTAAGCCATTGTCCTTCACAGATAAGATAGTGTATTTACCGATCTTTTCAGCAGTTATTGAGATGAAAGGTGGCCGTGATTCATCCTTGTATTTAACGGCATTCGTAATTAAATTAATTAAAATACTTTCTAAATAGGAGGGAACTGATTTAATAATCAAATTTTCAGGAATGGTATTTTGTATACGGGTTTGGTTGTTTAGCAGAAAACCGGATAGATTTTGTTGAACTTGAATAACCTTATCCCTTAATTTTATTTCCGTTTTTTCTAAATTGTTATTGGTGTTGATGGCTAGGACATCATTAAGATTATCTAAAGTTTCTAAAAGATTATCAGAAGCATCCGTCAACATAGAAAGAATACGTTTCTTTTCTTCTGGGTCGGCTTCGGTTTTCAAAAATTCTAATAGCATTGAAAAATTAGCGGAATGAGATCGGAGGTTGTGCGAAACGATATGAGCAAAATTCAACAGCTTTTTATTCTGTGAAGATGCAATGTTAATAAGGTTTCGCAGTTCATTTTCCTTCTGTTTAAGATTTGTTATATCTAAACTGATACCCACCAAACCATAAGCAACGCCATTATGGTCTAAAAGAGGGATTTTAGAACTTAAAAATGAGGTTTGTTTACCTTCTTTGGTGGTATTTAAAGTTTCCTTACCAATAATAGGTTTCAAAGAACTCATGACTTTTAGGTCTTCTTCTCTAGATCTCTTTGCAGATTCACTGGGGTAAAGTTCGTAATCTGTTTTTCCTAATACCTCTTCTTCTGCTTTGTATCCTAGATATTCATATTCGGCCTTATTGGCTAAAATTTTTCTGGACTCGGTATCCTTAATATAAACGTTTACGGGTAAATTATCGATTAAGGTCCTTAATAGTTTTTCGTTATTAATAGATTTGTTAACAGCTTCAACTTGATTAGTTATATCTTGGAATGTACCAATTAAACCTACTAATTGACCTCGGTTATATAGTGGTTTTCCAGAAGTTTGTATCCACTTAACATTACCTTTTTGTGTGATTATCTGAGATTTAATGTTCCAAGGTTTTCCCTTGTCAGTTGCCTCAAAAAGAGCCATGGAAATTGCGTTACGGTTATGTCCTTCTTTGTAAAAGAATAATGCCGTTTCAACATTAGGAACATATTGTGGAGGAACTTCATGGATTGCCTTTGTATTCAAGCACCAGTTAAGATTATTTTTTTGTAAATCATATTCCCATCTACCAATTACAGAAAATTCTGACTGCTGCTTTAGTAGAATATTTTTTTTATTGAGTTCCAGTTCTTTCTCAAGTGAATCTGTGATATCGTTAAGTTGGATAATGGCACCTTTTATATTTTCATTTTCATCATACCAAGTGGAGCTTAGCCATTCAAACCAACATTCAGCTTTGTTGTCAATAATGGATTTTTGAATACCCAAAGGTTTATTGATGCCATTGACACAATCTTGGAGAACTTTTTTCCATTTGGCACTAACTTCTGGAAAAATTTTAAAAAGGCTCATACCAGAAAGCTCACCTCCATCAGGCATCATTATGGACTTCAGTTTATCTGAAGAGTGTACTATAGTAAATTGTTTATTGATAAAAACAGTTGGGGTAGGTAACTGTTTGATCATAAACGAATCATCATGTGTAACGGGGGATTTCATCATGAGTAGGTTATTTCTTACCAAAATAATTCAAGATTGATGAATGTTTGAAAAAATGTTGTCAAAATCAATTAAAACGTTGTAAAACAAAAAAAGCTCCTTGCGCCATGACTTATTTCCTATTAAAGTGGATTTTGAATATGGAACCTTGACCCACCTTATTCTGTTAATTTTCCATTCATAGCCTCAATTTGGTTTTTTGTTATATAAAGACCTATACCCCTTTCTATATTTTCAACTATGAAATGTATTATAGGTCCAAAATAATTTTTTGTCAACTGTTATAAGTAGCTTTCGTTCTTCTTACTCCTAATTTGCTTAACAGCATAATATTGTTCTCTTCCAACATAGTTAATCTAGTTTTCTTTGGTATAATTTGTAATTTTTCATTCCAAAGGTGTTCAAGCTATTGCATACTTATCTACATGTTGTTGACTGGAATGATTTTAAAATCCAATCTTTTCAATTGTTTGGTTTTTTAACTATAACAACAAAAAAAGAAATTTCTTACAAAAATATTTGAATATTCCTTTTTAATTGAAAGAATTGTTGTGATTTATAAAAAAAACGTTGTTGATAAGTCAATATATGTGGTAAAAAAAGCTAAGAAACTTTATTTTCTTACAGAAGAAGGTACTAGTCCTGTGTAGTCTCCACCATTGCGTATAACATCTCTTACAATGGAGGAGCTGATATAAGATTTCCCTGAAGAGGTCAATAAAAACACAGTTTCGATTTCAGATAATTTTCTATTGGTGTGGGCGATTGCTTTCTCAAATTCAAAATCTGCAGGATTTCGTAAACCTCTTAAAATGTAGTCCGCATCCACTTTCCTACAAAAATCCACGGTAAGGCCAGAGTACGTCATTACCTTAATAGAGGAGAACTCCTTAAAAGCTTCTTCAATAAAGTTCATACGTTGCTCTAAACTGAACATGTATTTTTTATCGGCATTTTTTCCTATGGCGATTATCAGTTCGTCAAATAACGTAATACCACGCAAGATAATGTCATGATGGCCTAATGTTAATGGGTCGAATGATCCAGGAAAAATTGCACGTCTCATAAAGCAGTAAATTTTTTTAAAGATATTGTTTTTAAGATAATGCTTCCGTAATAGCACTTTCGAATAATTCAGAAAGTTCCAATCCTGCCGCTTTTGCCTGTTTCGGTAAAATACTTTCAGTGGTAAGACCTGGTGTGGTATTCATTTCCAATAAATAAGGTTCGTCACCAATAAAAATAAATTCACTTCTAGAGTAACCGGTCATTTTGAGTAGATCATATATTTTTTTGGCTACTTCGGTTACATTTTCTTGCTGAATTGCGCTTATACGTGCGGGAGTTATTTCTTGAGATTTACCCTCGTATTTTGCTTCGTAATCAAAGAAATCATTTTCACTTACAATTTCCGTTATTGGAAAAACTTCGGTCTTACCTTTTATTTTAAGCACACCTACTGAAACTTCGGTTCCTTCCAAAAACCCTTCTATAATGATTTCATCATCTTCTTTATAGGCTGTGGCAATGGCATTCTTTAATTCTTCTTTCTTATACACTTTAGTAATGCCGTAGCTGCTGCCAGATTTATTGGCTTTTACAAAACAAGGTAATTGTACCTTCTCGATAATTGCGTCTTTGTTAATAACGTCCCCTTTATTTAAATAGTAGGAGGGAGCGCATTTAATTCCGTAAGGTTTGAGGACACTTAATAAATCTCTTTTATTAAAGGTAAGTGCCGCTTGATAAAAATTACAGGAAGTTTGGGGAATACCCAACAATTGAAAATAAGCTTGCATCAGTCCGTCTTCTCCGGGCGAACCATGTATGGCATTAAAAACACAGTCGAATTTAATTTTTTCATCCTTAGAAATAATGGAGAAGTCATTTCGGTCTACTGGAAATTCATTTTCGCTTTCATCTACAAAGACCCATTTCTCCTTAAAAATATGAATGCGATAAAGACTGTATTTTTCATTGTCCAAATACTTGAATACCACATTCCCACTTTTGAGTGAGATTTTATATTCGCTAGAATAACCACCCATGATAATCGCTATATTTTTCTTCATTGCCCTAAGATTACGAGTATGTACACAAAGATGATATATTCGGATAAATTATAAAAGTGATAGTGTACTTATAAGTGAATCAAAGAAGATAAAAAAGCATCCTTGGTATATACGGATAATACTACCACGGCATTTACTATATTTGTGGGGTCAAATAAAGGGTATGAAGAATTTTTTTAAATTTTTAACGAGTAAGATTTTTCTAATTCAGTTAGGCCTTGCTTTAGTGGTTTTGATACTGGTCGTTTTTGGTACACTCACTTGGTTGAATAGCACTACCAATCACGGTGAATTTGTTGAAGTTCCTGATTTTTCAAAACTTTCTGTCATGGATATGAGAAAGGAAATAGAGGAGGCCGGATTACGATATGAAGTGTTGGACTCCGCTAATTTTAACCCAGATTATCCAAGATTTTCAATTATTGATCAAAATCCCTATGCAGGAGCAAAAGTTAAGACCAATAGAAAGATATATTTTACGGTTAATCCGTCAGGATATAAAAAGGTAACGGTCCCAAAAATCATACAGGTCACCAAAAGAAATGCTACATCAATGTTGAGAGCTGTAGGTTTAGATGTGCAAAGGGTTACCTATATAGATGAATTGGGTAAGGACATGGTCTACCAGATTAAACATAAAGGAAAGTATATAAAGCCAGGGGATAAGCTTCCAAAAACCTCCAAAATTGAATTGGTCTGTGGTAATGGTACCATTACAGACAGAGCAATCATCAAAGCAGATTCAGATTCAGAATAAGATATGGCTACAGTGGAGCAGGAGGAAAACGAGGACGGAGAACTATTTGAACACCACAGATTTTTAGCTTCTAAAGGGCAAGTTCCTTTGCGGGTAGATAAATTCTTGATGAATTTTATTGAAAACGCTACTCGAAACAAAATTCAACAATCTGCCAAAGACGGTCATGTTTGGGTGAACGATGAGGTGGTGAAGTCCAATTACAAAGTCAAAGCCGGTGATGAGGTAAAAGTGATGTTCGAGCATCCCCCTCACGAATTTTTATTGATTCCAGAAGATATTCCTTTGGACATTGTATACGAGGATGATGTTCTTTTGATTGTCAATAAACCAGCTGGAATGGTAGTGCATCCGGGTCATGGTAACTATTCAGGAACCTTGATTAATGCCCTTATACATCACACTGATAATCTTCCGGTCAACAGTAATGAAAGACCAGGACTGGTGCATCGTATCGATAAGGATACTTCAGGTTTATTGGTCGTTGCCAAGACCGAGGCAGCGATGACCCATTTGGCAAAACAATTTTTTGATAAGACTTCTGACCGTGAATATATCGCTTTGGTTTGGGGTAATGTGGAAGAAGAAGAAGGTACTGTAGAAGGTCATGTGGGGCGAAATCCAAAGAACAGATTGCAAATGCATGTTTTTCCGGAAGGAGAGGAAGGCAAAGAGGCGGTAACCCATTACAAAGTTTTGGAACGTCTGGGGTATGTTACGTTGGTCTCCTGTAAATTGGAAACTGGTAGGACCCATCAAATCCGTGTACATATGAAGCATATAGGGCACACCCTGTTCAATGACGAACGATATGGTGGTGACCGAATTTTAAAGGGCACTACTTTCACGAAATACAAACAGTTTGTTGATAATACCTTTAAGCTGTTGCCAAGACAGGCTTTACACGCCAAAACCTTAGGCTTTGTTCATCCGGTGACTGGAGAGAAAATGAGTTTTGATTCAGAGATACCAGAAGACATGGTCAGTGCCATTGAAAAGTGGCGTCATTATAGCAAGAATAGTTTAGAATTAGAATAGGTTTCTTTGATAAGACTATTACAACTCTTTTTTACTGAGTGTAGGACTTCCCTAAAATCCTTTTTATTTTTAGGCTTATTTTAAAATACGTTATGAAAATTGTTATTTCCCCTGCTAAGTCGTTGGATTATGATTCCAAATTACCAACTGAGTCTTACACAACACCCCAATTTATAAATGATGCCGAAAAATTGAACAAAATTTTGGCCAAGAAAAAGCCAAAGGACTTGTCAGAACTTATGTCCATTTCAGATAATTTGGCGCAGTTGAATTGGGATAGAAATCAGAAATTTGAAACTCCGTTTACCCCAAAAAATGCCAGGCCTGCCATTTATGCATTTAGCGGTGACGTTTACCAAGGTCTAGATGCCTATACCTTATCCGAAGATAAAATTGAAAGACTTCAAAATACACTTAGAATATTATCAGGGCAGTACGGTATTTTAAAGCCATTGGATTTAATGCAACCCTATCGTCTTGAAATGGGAACTTCTTTAAAGGTGGGAAGGAAAAAGAATCTTTACGATTATTGGGGTACAAGACTTACCGATTCTTTGAATAACGAATTGGAAGACGATGAGCTTTTTGTCAATTTGGCAAGCAACGAATACTATAGTGTTTTACAGCCAAAGGAGATTAACGCCAAAATTATAACTCCCGTTTTCAAAGATTGGAAAAATGATAAATTGAAAATCATAAGTTTTTACGCTAAAAAGGCTAGAGGCGCTATGGTGAGGTACATTTTGGACACAGAAGCAAAGAGTTTGGATGATATCAAAGGATTTAATCTAGATGATTATGAATTTAGCCAAGAGCATACGTTAAAGGAAAACGAACCCGTATTCATTAGATAAAATATTATTTCCTCTTTCACGTTACTAAAGGTAGTATACCAATATAAGTGTAGCGCATATGAAAAGGGTCTTATTGATTGTAGTTTTGGCTTTAGGAATTTTAATTTCCTGTACGGATAGGGATGATAATGTAAACCTGGTAAATATTCGTATTCAAAACAGCACCGAGCAGTTTTTTACTGAGGTTAGAATAAATCAAAAGGATACAATTTATGAAAATATTGCAGCAGGCGATTTTTCAGAATATCTGGAGTTTGAAGAAGCTTACCAGGCCGCCGCTTTAACGGTGGTCACAGATTCTATGAGCCTTAATTATTTTCCTTCAGAAATTCCAGTAGATTCTTTACCTATAGGGTTTTACACGTATGAGTTATTTTTCAACGAGACCAATGAATTACAGCTCAATTTCAGAATAGACGAGTAGGGCTATTTTTTCTTGGTCACTTTTATTTTTTCTTCAACGGTAGGTCTTTTTTTAATTTTTCTAGGCCTTCTAGCTCCGTAAGAGTTATTACTTATTTTTCCTTTTTTAGACTTTTTATCTCCTTTTCCCATATCGCTTCAAATTTACAATCGTTTAAAGTTAGTAATTTAGGGGTATTTAATGGTTAACCTTAACTCCAAACCTTAAACCTTTTGCCAATACATGTTTGTACACACGCATCCGTATGACCCTTTTTTGTTTGAAGGTGTAAAGAAACTAATTGTAGGTACCTTGCCACCACCACGTTTTACGACTGGAGATTTGAAGGTGGGTGATGTCGATTTTTGTTATGGAAGTAGAGATGGCCAATTGTGGCTCATCTTGGATAGGATTTTTAATTTAGAGCTTCACTTTGAAACAACAGATATCGCTATTCACCAACGAAAATCTTTTTTAAAATCAAGGGATATCGGTATTTGTGATATTGTAGCATCTGCGGAGCGCTCGAAAGTAGATGCCTCAGATTTGGGGATGGAAAATATCATCCTAAGAAATGTGCTACTGTATTTGGAAAAATACGAATCGGTAGAAACCTTACTATTTACAGGAGGAAATAGTAAAAATGGGCCTGAGTATTTTTTTAGAAGATTACTGAAAGAAAAAGGAACCTCGTTAAAAGTAATTTCAGATGAGGTGCCAAGAATTCATCAATTTCAGCATCCTACTACACTTAAAATTATAAAGACGGTTTCGTTAACTGCACCGTCTGGGGCAGCGAATAGAGCAGTAGGTAGCTTAGCTAGTTATAAAAGAATGAAAGATGAAAACCCAGAATTTAATACTATAGATTTTAGAGTGCTACAATACCGAGAATTTTTTTAGTTCTAAATATTTCAGGTCGATACTAATTAAAGTGGCCACCAATTAAAAAGAGTCCTGTTTTTAAAAACAGGACTCTTTCATGAGAACACTATATGAAAATGAATTTTATTACTTGATTACATTATAAAAGTATCCTGTAATTGAGGTATTTGGTAATTTTTGTTGTCAATCTCGTTTTTTTTGTGGCATACGGCTGCAATTATGATATTTAGGTAAAAATGATTCTTTAGATTCTCTAGGATTATCGATATTTATAATCGAAATTAAATGACCTAGCCACATAATCTGGCATAATGATTTTATAATATGCAGCAACAAGAAAGATTAGCCGAGTTTAAGAAATCGGTTCAAAATAAATTTAATGTTTACAATAGTTTGTTCCTAAACCTTCCGTATGAGAATATAGAGAATGTAGGAATGTTGATTCCTTTATTATTGGATCAAGCGGAAAAGGGCTTAAGCAACGGTCTTAACCCAAAGGAAATATTGGAACACTTTTTCGAAAATTTTGTAGAGACCAGTTCAGAACAGGAGCAAATAGATTTTATGTTCCGGATTGTTCAATACGTAGAGCGGCAAGTAGTGCTTTATGATAGTGTTGAAGATGCGGCATTTCCAAAATTACATAAGCATTCCAGTTCCTTGTCCCTAAAGGATTATTTTCAATTGGTTGAGAAAAATAACTCATGGGATTCTATTTGGGATAAGCTGAGTAACTTTAGTGCACGTATTGTATTGACGGCACACCCTACGCAATTCTATACTCCCGCGGTTCTCGATATTATTACGAATTTAAGAACACTGATTCTTGAGGATAAAATAGATGAAATTGATGTGGGTCTGCAACAATTAGGACTAACCTCTTTAATAAACGCAAAAAAACCAACGCCTTTAGATGAGGCGAAGAATATTATTTACACCCTTCGTCATGTGTATTACGATGCCATAGGAGATATGTACGCTTATATTAAAGGTAGTGTAGGTAGTAAGAAATTTGATAATCATGATATTGTGAAGTTGGGATTTTGGCCAGGTGGGGATCGTGATGGTAACCCGTTTGTTACCGCTGATATTACCAAAGACGTAATGAATGAATTACGTCTAACATTGATGAAATGTTATTACAATGAATTGAAAGGTCTTTTGCATAAATTGACATTTAAAGCGGTTCAAGATCCTTTACAAAAATTACGGACCAATCTGTACACTGCAATGTTCGACAGTAGTAAGGATGTGGGCTATGAAGATTTGATTGTTCCGTTGGAAGAAATTCGGGAACTCCTTATCCAAAAATACCAAGGTCTTTATCTTTCTGATCTTGATAAATTCATTGATAAGGTGAAAATTTTCAAGGTACACTTTGCTACTATAGATATAAGGCAAGATCACAGTATGCACACCAAGGTTATGGTCGAGGTATTGAAGAAAGAAGGATTGATAAAGGAAGACCTTGATGAACTTACAGATGATGAATTAATAGACATTCTCTTGCATAAAAATTTAAACTTATCTGCTGAGGATTTTTCAGAGGATATTGTTAAGGATACCATTAAGAATGTATCGCAATTAAAGACCATTCAGGAGAAAAATGGTGAAGAGGGTTGTAACCGATATATCATCAGTAATTCCGAAGATATTTTTTCCATCCTTTTTGTATATGCCTTGTTTAGATGGTGCGGATGGAACGGTAAGGAAATCACATTTGACATAGTGCCATTATTTGAAACTATGAATGGTATGGATAATTCAGAGGCCACCATGAAACAATTGTTCGCTTTACCGGAGTATCAGGCGCATTTGGAGAACAGAAAGAAAAAGCAAACCATCATGTTAGGTTTTTCTGATGGAACCAAGGATGGAGGTTATCTAAAGGCGAACTGGTCTATACTTAAAACAAAGGAAACACTATCAGAAGTTTGTGATGATAACGGCATAGCTGCTATTTTCTTTGATGGTAGGGGAGGCCCACCAGCTAGGGGTGGTGGAAAAACACATCGTTTTTATGCTGCACAGACCAATAAAGTGGCCAATAATGAAATTCAATTGACGATTCAAGGCCAAACCATTACTAGTACTTATGGTACCAAGGAGCAGTTTATCTATAATAGTGAGCAACTATTAACTGCGGGACTTTCAAACGTAATCCTCGATAAGGAAATCACGATTTCTGAAGCAGATAGGGAACTGATAGAGGAACTTTCTGAAATGAGTTTCAAAAAGTATGATGACTTAAAGCATCACGATAAGTTTATGCCATATTTAGAAAATATGAGCACGTTAAAGTACTATACCAAAGCGAATATTGGAAGTAGACCTGGTAAGCGTGGTAATAAGGCGAAGTTGGAATTATCAGATTTACGAGCTATCTCCTTTGTGGGGTCTTGGAGTCAATTAAAGCAAAATGTTCCTGGGTATTATGGAATAGGTACTGCATTAAAAACATTAGAAGATGATGGTAGGTTTGAGGAGGCAAAAAGATTATACGAGGAAGTACCTTTTTTCCAGGCGTTGATGATGAACAGTATGATGAGTCTTTCCAAATGTTATTTTGAATTGACCAGTTATATGAAGGAGAATAAAGAATATGGTGCCTTCTGGGAAATATTGCATGCTGAATATGAACTTTCAAAATCGATGTTGTTAAAAATGTCTGGTATGAAAATTCTGATGGAGAAAGAGGCAATTTCTAGGGAATCTATTAAAATTCGTGAAAACATCGTATTGCCACTTTTGGTTATTCAACAATATGCTTTGCAGAAAATTGGAGCAGGAACGGAGTTTAAAGAAGAATATGAGAAAATTGTGACACGTTCCTTATATGGGAATATCAATGCCAGTAGAAATTCTGCCTAGGTAATTCTTCAAAATAAAAAAGCCCGGTCTGAGAATCAGACCGGGCTTTTTCTATAAATTCTAGTTATTTTTTATTTTGTTGATTTTTGATGGTTTTTTCATCAATATCAAATTTATTGGTATCCACATCCGTATTTCCAGTGGGGTTTGTTGGATTTTCTTGTTCTGTTTTTCTTTTAAACTTTTTGTTATCTTTTATAATTCCCATAATTTTTGTTTTTAGTGTTACTTTAAAATAAAGAATATCATTCAAAAACTAAGTTAAGAGGCTTATAAAGCTTTGTTATGGAACGTTAATTTTATTCGGAAAAATTCGTGCTTAGAATTTCATAGAATACTTCAATCCCATAAGCAATCTGTCCAATCCTTAAATTCTCATTGGGACTATGTTGGTTATTATCAGGGTTTACCATAGGGACTAAAAATGCTGGTATTTTAAGTTCGTTTATAAATGCGGCGATAGGTACGGTACCACCCATGATTCGTATTTGTACTGGTTTTTCACCAAATTTATTTTCTAGTGTTTTCACTAAATAATTTCCAAAAGGATTATCTAAATCTGTTCTAAAGGCATCCGTAACAGATCCTTCGGTAACGGTAATAATTCGGTCATGAGCCATACGTTCTTCTTTTGTAGGTACTTTGTCAATCACATAAAACCCTTGATTTTTGATATGCTGCTTTACTAAATCTTTAAGTCTATCACCGTCTGATTCTGGAACCAATCGTAAATCTAGTTCTGCAGTTGCAGTAGCCGGCACAATAGTTCTAGCTTCATCACCAATCCAAGCAGAACCTAATCCTCTAATGTTTAAAGAAGGGTATTGTAATGATTCTTGGTAAAAGCTTCCAACTTTGTCTGGGGTTGCTATGGATAAATTGGTGTTGATGGTGTTGGCATCGTCTGGAACACTTTTTAGAACCTCTAGTGTATTTTCATCCAAAGCTATTCCATCATAATATCCATCTATCAAAACCCTACCTTCTTCATCTTTCATTGAGGTTAATACTCGAGCCAATTGAAATCCAGGGTTAGGGGCGTAGTTGCCATAATGGCCACTATGTTGAGGTTTTATAGGTCCGTAAGTGGTTAATGTAAGAGTGGTTATTCCTCTGCATCCATAAACAATGGTAGGTTTACCCGAAACATGAACAGGTCCATCATTTATAATTAAATAGTCTGCTTTCAATAAGTCTTTATAAGTGCGTACTGCCTTTGGAAGAGGGGCACTACTTCTTTCCTCTTCACTATCCAATATGACCTTTATATTAAAAGGAATGTCTATTTTGTTAGCGGTTAGGGCATCGATTGCATTTAAGAACATTACAATGGGTCCTTTATCATCTGAGGTCGATCTTCCAAAAAGTCTCCAGTCATAATTGATATCTAAATTGAGCTCGTCAAAGGAATGGGTTTCCCATCCGGTTTCGTTTTCAGATTTTAAAACTACATCGTATGGATTAGGTTGATCCCATTTGGAGGCATCTACAGATTGGCCATCTAAATGCATATAGAAGAGAAGGGTTGGTTTAGCATCGTCCATAGGGAGTGCTGCAAAAAATAAGGGTAGGCCCTCCGTATCCAATATGGAAGTATTAAAACCTCTATCCGTAAACTTCTTTCTAAGCCAGTAAAGATTTGTGTCTATATCATCAGGATTTAAAGCATCATTGGGTAAAGCGACAAATTCCCGAAGTTCTTGAATGGCTCCTGCAACCTTTGATTTTAGCTGAATAGAATCTTGAGCGCTACTAATAATAAGGCTGAAAAAAGCCAAGAAACAAAGCATTTTTTTCATGGAGATGGATAATTATATAATCAATGTTAAAAGTACTCATATTTGAAGAGGAATGATACGAATGGAGTTTTGATAATGCTATAAATTTTCAACTATGACTTTAAATAAGATATGCTTATTAAATGTTCAATGGTTAAGATTTTTCAGATTTTATACTTTTAAGCATTCATTAATATGAAAATAATTAATTAAAATTGTAAGAATAATACTTCTTTTGCGTTATAAATGGACAATAACTTTAACCATGAATACTTCTGAACTTCAGGTAGATAAGGTTTATTTTACTTTTAAGAAAATTAGATACTTATCTAGTTTGCTTTTTGGTGCAATTTTAGTGGGGATAATCATGAACATTTTCATGAGTCATAGCGCATTTGGTTGGGGTATTGTGGTATATCGTGATTTTGTATATTTAGGAGTTACCATAATAATGGCGTTTTTATATTATATGAAGGTGATTAAGCTCACAACCGCTTTAGTGATTATTTCTTATTTTATTTTAACGTGCTACACAGTCGTATTACTACTTATTTTTAATTCTGAAGATTTTAGATTTTATTCATATTTTCTGGAAATACAATTTTTGGTCATGTTGTTCGGTCTTATTCTCACCATAGGTGTTAGACCCTATCATGACTTAATCTTAGGGTGCCTACAACTTAATTTTCTCAACACTTTGTCTTTTTTATATTCAAGAATTTCAAATAGAAACTTATCTGTTCTTTGTTTCTATTGTTACAGCAAAATGTATTATCTGTTACGTAATATTTAAACGAGTATTTCTTTTGCGCAGAAAAATGAAGACGCATACAGAAACCATTACTAAGACAAAATGCACAGTTATTAGAACTTGACCAATTTTAGAAAAGATATTATTAGAATCATAGCTCATGATCTTGAGAAGTCCAATACATCAAATGTCTTCTTTGCTTGAAATTGTTAAACATAGCAAAACGGAGGAAGATCGTGAGGAGATTATGGGTTTTCTAAATACATCAGTGGATAATGCCGTATTCGATGTTAGAGAATTTACTGAAATGGGCCATGCAGAGTGATGAGATCTCTGAAGGAATTTTCGATGATGAATGTAAACGAACTTGTTGGTTCCGTCGAAAAACAGTTGGAAAAACAAATACATCAGAAGAACACTAAAGTACAAAAGCGCATAATGAAGGATTCCGAAATTTTTTATTCTAAAAATGTAATTGAATCCATGACCCGAAATCTACTTAGTAATGCAGTTAAGTTTTCTCCCTCATAATAACACGATCACTATTATTTTTGACGACCGTGATACTAATTTTAGCCTAAGTATTTTTAATAAATCGGAAAATACTGAATTGAAAAATATCGAAGAATTCAATAAGGACGACCAAACCTTTAAAAAGTACGAACGGTACAGCCAATGAAATTGGATCTGGAAATGGGCTTTTGGTATGTCGTCAAATGTTGGAAAAAAACAATGGATCATTATCTCTTACTATCGAGGATGGAGGGGTGCTGGCCACTGTATTGGTCACTAAAACACTTTAAAGAGCCTTATCTAATATTTTTTGATAAAATTTGAAATGCCATTCACACCATTTGTGGTCAAATCTTTTATAAAAGCAGAACCAATTATAGCTCCCTTTGCACTCTTAGTCGCCTGTTGAAAGGTTTCTGAGTCTTTGATGCCAAAACCTACAATCTGCGGATTCTTTAAGTTCATATTCGAAATCCTTTCGAAATAGTTTTCCTGTTCATTTCCAAATCCAGATTTAGAACCGGTCACGCTTGCAGAACTCACCATATATATGAAACCATCTGATGCTGCATCTATTTGTTGAATACGTTCATCAGTAGTTTGAGGGGTTATTAAGAATACATTGATTAATCCATATTTCTGGAAGGTTTCTTGGTAATCCTCTTGGTAGACATCCAGTGGTAAATCTGGCATGATGATTCCATCAATTCCTATTTCGTTGCATTTTTTACAGAAATCTTCCACACCATATTGCAACATCGGATTAAAGTAGCCCATTACAATTAAGGGAATGGAAACAGATTTACGAATATCCTTTAATTGATCAAAGAGCTTTTCGGTGGTCATTCCGTTTTTTAGGGCAGCCGTTGAACTTTCTTGAATGGTAGGGCCATCCGCCAATGGGTCGCTAAAAGGTAAGCCAATTTCAATCATATCCACGCCACTTTTTTCCAAATCTTGAATGATTTTAACGGTATCATCAATGGACGGATATCCTGCGGTGAAATATATAGAAAGAAGTTTTTTGTCTTCCTGTAACTTACTTTTTATTCTATTTTCCATGTGTTATGCTAGCTTGAAATAATCAATATACGTGCTCAAATCTTTATCACCTCGCCCTGAAAGGCTAATGACCACTACATCGTCTTTTTTAAATTTTTTATGGTCGAAAATGGCAAAGGCATGCCCAGTTTCAATAGCCGGTATAATCCCTTCCAATTGCGAAAGTTCAAGTCCGGCGGCCATGGCTTCGTCATCGGTTGCCGAATAAAATTCCGCTCTTCCAGATTTGTATAAATGCGAATGCATGGGTCCAACACCAGGATAATCCAATCCCGCAGAAATAGAATAGGGTTCTGTAATTTGACCGTCCAACGTTTGCATCAACATGGTTTTGCAACCATGAATGATTCCTACTTTTCCCAAGGCTGAAGTTGCCGCACTTTCCCCGGAATCAATTCCCTTTCCTGCAGCTTCTACCGCTATGATTCCCACTTCTGGTTCATGTAAAAAGTGGTAATAGGTGCCAGCTGCATTACTGCCACCACCAATACAGGCTACTACATAATCTGGATTCTCACGTCCTTCTTTTTCTTTTAATTGCCATTTTATTTCTTCAGAAATTATGGCTTGGAAACGGGTGACCATATCAGGGTAGGGGTGGGGACCAATGGCAGAACCAATGATATAATGGGTGTCCACCGGATTATTGATCCAGTCACGAATCGCTTCATTAGTGGCGTCCTTTAAAGTCCTACTTCCGGATAATGCCGGTCTCACTTCAGCACCTAACATTTTCATACGGGCAACATTGGGCGCTTGCCGTGCAATGTCTATCTCCCCCATGTAAACGATACATTCCATCCCCATTAGGGCGCAAACCGTAGCAGTTGCTACCCCATGCTGACCAGCACCGGTTTCAGCTATAATACGGTGTTTACCTAGTTTTTGGGCCATGAGTATTTGCCCTACGGTATTATTGATTTTATGTGCTCCGGTATGGTTCAAATCCTCTCGTTTCAGATAGATTTTACAACCGTGCTTTTCAGAAAGTCGTTTTGCGAAATATAGTGGCGAGGGCCTACCCACATAATCCTTTAGTAGCTGATGGAATTCTTTTTGGAAAGATTCCTCATACATGATTTCTAAATAATTACGGCGGAGTTCCTCCACATTGGGGTACAACATCTCAGGAATAAAGGCACCGCCAAACTCCCCATAATATCCTTTTTCATCGGCATTGTAATTCATAGCGCTTCTTTTTTATAAATCCAAGTTGAATATCAGCTAAGTACTTTTTAGTTTGTGCTTAACTCTTTTTTAAACTCTTGTAATTCTTCAATTTTTTTTAATCCTGGTTCCAGTTCAAATTTACTGTTTACATCAATGGCATGGCAGTATTTAGATTCTGGTAATTCTATAAATTCTTTAATCTTTTCTAGATTTTCCAAACCAATTCCTCCACTTAAAAAGTAAGGTTTAGTCGATGGATATGCTTTTAGAACCGACCAATCAAAGGTATAGCCATTGCCACCGGGTAATTTACCTTTGGTGTCGAAAAGGTAATAATCGCATACCTCTTCATACGGTTTTAGCATCTTAAAATTAAAATCATCCTTAATCGAAAATACCTTGATGATATCCGACTTATGATTTACTTTTTTTAATGCCGATGCAACTTGTGAGCAAAACTCGGGACTTTCACTCCCATGAAGTTGCACACCTTGAAGGTTATGTTTTTTTACCGTTTCTAAAATGAAATCGAGCTCGGCATCTACAAAAACTCCAATTTTACTAATGGGATGCGGAAGTGCAGGAATTTCGCCGTCAAAAAAACGTGCCGACTTTTCCCAAAAGATAAAACCAAGATAGTCCGGATCTAACGTGGCAACTTCAGAAGTATTCAGTTTCATTCCGCAGACCTTTAACTTCATTTTAATTATTTTAAATTTTGGATAAAGTTAGTGGCGCTTTCCCCAGGGTTATCGGTCTTCATAAAGTTTTCACCAATTAAAAAACCTTGGTAACCATATTCTTTCAATTCGGTTATCGCCTCGATTGAGCTAATTCCACTTTCCGAAACTTTTACAAAATCATTGGGAATCAATTTGGAAAGTGATTTGCTGGTTTCTAGACTTACCTCAAATGTTTTAAGGTTTCTATTATTTACGCCCAACATATCCAAACTCGGCATGATGGATTTTTGAAGCTCTTCTTCATTATGCACTTCCAAAAGCACATCCAATCCTAAACTTTTAGCCAATTCAGATAGTTTTTTAATTTCATCTTTGGATAAAATAGCGGCTATCAAAAGAATCACATCAGCTCCGTAAGCTTTTGCTTCAATAATCTGATATTCACTGATGATAAATTCCTTTCGCAGTAACGGCATTTGTACTGAAGCTCTTGCCAGAATCAAATCTTCCATTGAACCACCAAAATATTTAATATCCGTTAATACACTCATACCACAAACTCCCGCATTTTCATACCCTTTGGCCACTTGACCAACATTGGCATTTTGATTTATGGTTGCTTTTGAGGGAGACCTACGCTTGAATTCTGCAATAATGCCTGTATCACTTTTTTTTAATGCATCTGCCAATGATTTTGTTTTTCTACCAAACAAAACCGATGCCTCATATTGTGACGTGGGGATAAGTGACTTCTTCAAATCAACTTCTTTCCTTTTGTCTGCTACTATTTTAGAAAGTATATCCATATCTTACTTGTAAGTTGTTCGTTGATGGTAAAGGTTTATTCTAACAGCCATCAACTTTAAACTATCAACGACTTAGTTCTTGTATTTTTTTCAACGCTTTTAGCCCGTGACCACTTAAGAGCGATTCCTTTGCCTTTTCAAATCCTTCAATCGGACTTAAGTCTTCCACTGTCGCAATGGCGATACCGGCATTGGCACAGACCACATTATTCTGTGCTTCGGTGCCTCTTCCTTGTAAAACATTCAGGAATATTTGGGCAGATTCGTCAATGGAATCACCGCCAACAATTTCGGCTTGTGTTATTTGTTTTACACCAAAATCGGCCGGTTTCAACATACTCTCGGTTTTGTTGGATATGGTCTTTGTATTTCCGGTCAAAGAAATTTCATCATAGCCATCTAGCGCATGTAAAACCGTAAAATTTTTATCTGTCTTTTGGTAAAGGTAGCCATACATTCTGGCCAATTCCAAGTTGAAAACGCCTACCATCTGGTTCTTAGGGAATGCGGGATTTACCATCGGTCCCAACATATTGAAGAATGTTTTAACGGCCAAATCCCTACGGATTGGCGCCACATTTTTCATGGCAGGGTGAAACAAGGGTGCATGAAGAACACAGATTCCCGCTTCATCGATACATTTTTCAAGGAAACCGGCATCACTACTAAATTTAATGCCTAAAAATTCCATGACGTTACTACTGCCGCATTTAGACGAAACTCCGTAATTACCGTGTTTAGTCACTTTTACACCAGCACCAGCGGTAACAAAAGAGGCCAAGGTGGATATATTGAAGGTATCCTTACCATCACCACCAGTACCACATAAATCGATAGGATTATAAGCTGATAAATCCACTGCCAAGCATAAGTCTAACAAGGCATCCCTAAAACCTTCCAGTTCTTCTATGGTAATACTTCGCATCATATATACCGTTAGGAAAGCGGCTATCTGACTCGTATTATAATCTCCTTTGGCAATATTCACCAAGATTTTCTTAGCATCTTCTTTGGGAAGAATTTCGTGATTGATAAGTTTATTTAAAGTCTCTTTCATATTTTATAGTATTAAGTTATTAGTATAAAGTACATTTTGTAATTGCTCATTACTTTGTACTCATTACTAAATACTGCGCATCAGCGCTTTAACCAATTTTCCAACATTTTTTTACCGTGTGGTGTTAAAACCGATTCAGGATGAAACTGTACCGCGCAAACATCATAAGTTTTGTGGCGTAGGGACATTACTTGTCCGTTTTCATCCACTGAAGTGGTTTCTAAAACATCTGGTAAAACGGGGTCGACCACCCAAGAGTGATATCGGCCTACTTCAATTTCCTTTGGAATTCCTTCGAAAAGAATATCATCTTTGATCACACTAATTTTCGTGGCGATACCGTGATACACTTGGTCCAAATTAATTAAAGAACCACCAAAAACTTCAGCAATCGCTTGTTGGCCTAGGCAAACCCCGAAAATACTTTTGGTAGGTGCATACTTAGCGATGATTTGTTTCAGTAACCCCGCTTCATCAGGAATTCCTGGTCCTGGAGAGAGTACGATTTTTTCAAAAGCATCTACTTCTTCCAAGGTGAGCTGGTCGTTGCGTTTAACGATGACCTCGCAACCTAGTTCTTCCAAATAGTGAACAAGGTTGTAGGTGAAACTATCGTAATTGTCTATGACTAATATTTTCTTCATTTAAATGTCCTCCGCTATTTCCAATGCCTTGGTCAATGCGCCCAATTTATTGTAGGTTTCCTGTAATTCATTTTCTGGATTCGATGCAGCCACTAATCCTGCTCCTGCTTGGTAGTGTAATTGATGGTTCTTACTCAAAAAGGTCCTGATCATAATGGCGTGGTTAAAGTTGCCATTGAAATCCATAAACCCGATAGCACCACCGTAATAACCCCGACTCGTTTTCTCGTATTTTTCAATCAATTGCATGGCCATGTGTTTTGGAGCGCCACTTAGTGTTCCGGCCGGGAATGTGTCGGCTACCACCTTCATCGTAGGAATATCACTTTTTTTCATGCCCGTTACCTTGGAGACCAAGTGAATGACGTGTGAGAAAAATTGCACTTCCCTGTAATTTTCGACTTGTACTACATTGCCGTTTCTGCTCAAATCGTTACGGGCCAAATCTACCAACATTACATGCTCGCTATTTTCCTTGTCGTCTGCCTTTAATTTTTTGGCCAATTCTGCATCCTGTTCATCGTTACCGGTTCTTTTGAACGTTCCTGCGATAGGGTGTATTTCTGCTTTTCCATCACTTACGATAAGCTGAGCCTCTGGGGAGCTTCCAAAAATTTTAAAATCCCCGTAATCGAAATAGAATAAATAAGGGGAAGGATTTACAGATCGTAAAGCTCTGTATACATTGAATTCATCACCTTTAAAACCTTGAGAAAAACGTCGGCTTAAAACCAATTGAAAGACATCGCCCCTTTGACAATGTTTTTTTGCCATCTCTACTTGTTCGCGGTACTCTTCATCCTCAAGATTAGACTTGTCTTTCTCCTTCAATCTTGAAATTATATGTTGAGAAATTACGAACGTTTAAAAGTTGCTCCAGTTCTGGAATATTATTTTCCGTTTCGTAACAATGGGCAAAAAGGTAGGCCTCATTCTTAAAATGATTGATGGCAATGATGTTTTGATATACGGCATAATAGATATCCGGTATATGAATAGAATTATCCTTTAACCTTTAAATCCACATCCTCAAAATAACGAACGGCATCGTAGGCCATATAGCCAAAGAGTCCGTTATTGATGAATTTAAAGTCGTTGGTATCTGCCTTAAAAGTTTTGCTGAAGTCATCAATAATTTCTACAACTTTCGTATCCTTTTCAATGGGAGATTCTTCCAGTGTTCCATCAGGAAATTGCTTGGTAATGATTTCATTTTCAACTTTAATGGATGAAATAGGGTTGCAGCAGATATAGGAGAAACTATTGTCATTTGCATGGTAGTCACTACTTTCCAAAAGAATACTATTTGGAAAACGGTCCCTGATTTTTAGATAAACACTTACCGGGGTCATGGTATCGGCAAGGATTTTTTTATGATATGTCTTCAATTGATAGGCCATTGGTACTTTTTTAAAATAAGGAAGGCTTGTCGTGATGACAAGCCTTTATATAGTTTTACTACAATGATGCTTAGCTCACGTTGTTTTTCGCAAGTTGTTCCACCACCAAGTATTTACAGTTAAATTCTTCATTGAATGCCAAATATAAAAAGGAATTTAATACCAACAAACTTTAGTTGACTCAAAATTAAAAATCCCCAAGAATATTATTCGAGGGGATTTTCAAACACTATTCTATAATCAGTGTTATTTATAATGTCATCCTAATTTATAGGGCTAAATCTACCACTAAGTCAAATTCGTCATAAATCGCTTTGTCACCTAAATCGTCGAAAAAACTACCAGAACCATAACGTACGTCATATTCTGCTCTGTCTACTTTCATTGTGGCAGTAGCTTTGTTCTCGTATACAGAAACTACGAATGTAATTGGTTTTGTAGTTTCCTTAATGGTTAGGTCACCAGTTACAGTATAGGAATTTTTGTTCATTGGTTTTACAGAGGTAAATACCAATTTAGCCGTTGGGTGTTTTTCCACACCAAAGAAATCATCTGATTTTAAGTGTCCTTCTAATTTTCCTTTAGAATCACCTTCTAAATCTGTTGCAACTAAGGTGGACATATCTACTACAAATTCACCTCCGGTTAATTTATTGCCATCCATTTCTAAATGACCAGATTCCAATTGAATAAGACCTTCGTGAGATCCAGTTACTTTATAACCTTTCCAAGTTACTGTGCTTTCACTAACCTTTACTTCTTTTTTCTCTTTGTCAATTGGAGTTGAAGCTGTTGCTGTTAATCCGAAAACGGCTACTAATGCGATACTTAATATTGATTTTTTCATGTTTTTAATTTTAAAATGTTTGTGATTAGTATTTATATATGTGTAATTAATTTTTCTTTTGAATAACGCACTTTTGGATAGTGCTGTGTTTCATCTTCTTCAGAACGATAACCTACAGCTAGATACCACTGCCGAGGTCAAATTCTTTTTAGTAAGCCCAAGAATTTCATCATATTGGTGATGGTCGAAACCTTCCATTGGGCAAGTATCAATTTCCATGCTAGCAGCAACTGTCAATAGATTACCTAAAATAATATAAGCTTGTTTTGCTGTCCATGCGCTTTTATTTTCATCAGAAAGATTTAGTAAAGAGCTTTTCATCGTTTGCTCGTAACCTTCTAAATCTTTTCTTTCCATTCCCCTTACATCTACTACTTTGTCCAAATAGGTGTCTACCAATTCGCCATCAAATGTAGGTTTATTGGCCAGCACCAAAATATGGGAAGCATCTGTAATTTGAGATTGCCCCCAAGAAGCTTCTTTCAATTTCTCTCTAGTAGGCATATCCTCAACTGCAAAAATATGGTAAGGTTGAAGACCATAAGAAGAGGCGGTAAGTCTCGCAGCCTCTAATAAAGTGTTCAAATCTTCTGTACTTACCTTTTTGGAGCTGTCGAATTTTTTAGTGGCATACCGCCAATTTAATTTATCTACTACGTTTTTCATGTTTGCTATTGCTAAAATTTATTTAATAATTTGTTTAATTCTATTAAATCAGATTCCTGAAAATCCTGAAGGATATTTTTTTCTGTTTCAAAAAGTATTCCATCAATTTCATTAAGAATGGATAATCCTGATTCAGTAATTAAAATTTCTACTTTTCTTCGGTTCTGTTTACAAACCGATCGTTGTACATATCCTTTTAAAATAAGCTTATCAACTAATCGTGTTGTATTGCTCATTTTTGATACCATTCTTTCATTAATGGTAGAAAGATTGGCCGGTTTACCTTTTTGACCGCGTAGAATACTTAATACATTAAATTGTTGAATGGATAGTTCAAATGGTTTTAAGCTAGCGGCAATTTCTTCATCTATCCTATTCATTACTAAAGACAAATGAATAATCGTCCGTTTGTGTAACGGAATTTCATTTTTTGTCTTTATCACTTCTTCAACATTCATGTATGTACAATATTTGTATATACAAATGTATAATTATTTTGGAATACATTTCAAGTACGTACATTAATTTTTTGTTAAAATATTTTAAGTTATTCGTTTAAATAAAAATCAATTAATTTTACAGACTAATTAGCGAATTATGGCAGATTTATCACAACAGGATTGGGAAGAGCAATTGGAAAAGGATTCCAATGCGGTTATTTTAGATGTTAGGACCGAAGAAGAAGTAGAGGATGGTGTCATTCCAAACTCCATCAATATAGATATATATAAAGGTCAAGAATTCATTGATGAATTGGAAAAATTAGATAAGACCAAAAATTACTACGTTTACTGTAGATCTGGTAATAGGAGTGGGCAAGCTTGTGCAATAATGAATAGTAAAGGCTTTGATCATGCATACAATTTACAAGGTGGATTTATGAATTGGGAGGGAGAGACCACCTAATTCAAAATACTTAAGGAAATTTGAACCCGCTTTACGGCGGGTTTTTTATTTTTAACAAATGAAGGAAGACTTACTTCATTTTGTTTGGATGTATCGAAAATATCCTGTAAACCATCTGAGCACCACTCAAGGTGAAACTTTACTGGTGTTACATACGGGCATGCATAACAAACACTCCGGTCCAGATTTTTTCAATGCTCAATTGAACATTAACGGTCAGTTATGGGCGGGTAATGTGGAAATTCATATTAAATCATCAGATTGGTATGCCCATCATCATCAAAATGACGAAAATTACAATAATGTGATTCTACATGTGGTTTGGGAGGATGATGTGGATGTTTTTAGATCAGATGGTTCAATTATTCCAACCTTATGTTTAAAGGAATATATTCCGAAGAAAACCCTGGATACCTATCAACAATTATTTGATGCTAAGAATTACCGCTTCATCAATTGCGAAAAGGAAATTGGGGAAGTGGATACTTTTGTTTTGAACAATTGGACAGACCGACTTTTTATAGAAAGATTGGAGCAAAAATCACATCTAATACAGGAGTTGTTGAAGTTCACCAATAATGATTGGGAGTATGTTTTATTCCTGATGTTATTAAAGAATTTTGGGTCTAAAATTAATGGAGATTCTTTTTTGCAGTTAGGTAAGTCCATTGATTTTTCCATTATTAGAAAACTATCTGGGGAGTCCTTTAAATTAGAAAGTCTTTTAATGGGGCAAGCAGGTTTATTGAATAGGGAGGAAATAGATGATGTTTATTATTTGGATTTAAAAAATGAATACTCTTACTTGAAACGTAAATATCAATTGAAAGATACTCCTGGTATAACACCAGAGTTCTTTAAACTAAGACCATCTAACTTTCCTACGATACGACTTTCCCAAATCGCACAACTATATGCGGTTAATCAACCAATTATTTCAATCGGTCATTGAAAACAACGAAAAGGATATCTCTGAATACTTTTCTATTAGTGCAAGTTCTTATTGGAATGACCATTTCACCTTTGGCAAAACTTCAAAAATTAGCCAAAAGAAATTGACATCGAATTTTGTTGAACTATTACTGATCAATACGATTGTCCCTTTAAAATTCTGTTACGAACGATTTAAGGGGAATAACAACACAGAAGGAGTAATTGGTATAATGGATTCCCTGAGAAATGAGAATAACACGATAATCGATAAATTTAAAAGTTTAGGTGTTCCTATAGAGAGTGCTAAAACATCACAGGCATTTCTTCAGCTCTACACACACTATTGTGAAAAGAATAAATGTTTGGATTGTGCCATTGGTGCTCGCTTAATGAATTTAAAAGGCTAATTTTATAGGCTATGAACGTATTCTACGATTTAGTGCTCTATTTTCAAAAACGAGGATTTGAGGTCTGCGGAAGAATTGCCGAACGTTTCGGGATTCGGGCTCGTGTAGTGCGTACCTCTTTTATTTACCTCACGTTTGTAACTGTGGGTTTTGGATTTGCATTGTATCTTTTTTTGGCATTTTGGTTGCGAATTAAGGATTTAATCTACACCAAAAGAACCTCCGTTTTTGATTTATAGATTATGATGAATTTATTTCGGTCCAAAATTTACCTAGCGTTGGCGTTGATGCTGATGGTATTGATTTTTGGAGTATTTGGTTATCGTTTGATTGCTGATTATTCTTGGATAGATGCATTCTATATGACCATAATTACCGTAACCACGGTAGGGTTTTCAGAGGTAAGGCCTATGGGGCCGGAAGGCAAAATCTTTACAGTGGTTCTTATCATCACGAGTGTATTCATCCTCGGTTTTGCTATTTCCGTAATTACCGAATACATTTTAAGTAGAAATTCAGTAGAGTTATTAAAGAAAAAGAAAATGAAGAATATCATAAAGAGCTTGAACAATCATGTAATTATTTGTGGATTTGGTAGAAATGGAATGCAGGCAGCTGAAAAATTAAGGGCCTATAAAAAGCCGTTTGTGGTCATTGAAAAGGATAAGGAGATTATAGATCGTTTTGGTGATGATATTTTGTTTGTTGAGGGTGATGCTAATGATGATGAGATTCTTTTAGAATGTGGTATTGAACGTGCCCAATACTTAATAGCGGCTCTTCCCGATGATGCAGCTAATTTATTTGTTGTCCTTTCGGCTAGACAGTTAAAGGGAGATTTATTTATTATAAGTAGAGCTTCCTTGGTAAATTCTCAAAAGAAATTATTTTTCGCCGGTGCCAACAAAGTGATAATGCCAGATAAAATAGGAGGGGATCATATGGCATCATTAGTGGTCATGCCAGATTTAATTACTTTTATGGATAAGCTTTCCATGGAAGGGGAAAATACGACCAATCTTGAAGAAGTAGCTATAGAGGATTTTTCCGATCAGCTAGACTGTAATTCATTAAGGGATTTAGATCTGAGAAGAAAAACAGGCTGCACCATTATAGGTTACATTGCTCCGGATGGTCAATACATTATCAATCCAGAAGCGGATTTAAAATTACAACCAAAAAGTAAGGTCATTGTTCTTGGTAGGCCAGAGCAAATCAAAAAACTGAACCAGATGTTCCATATTGATTAGCACCTTTATGATTTAATATTTGATTGCAATCATTATTTTTAAGATATTGGCAGTTAAACTTAACTATACCAAAATTAAGACTAATCTAAACCTAAAGAATGAAGCTATTTAATGTACTTCTTGCCTTATTTACCACGGCATTATGTTTTTCTCAAGAACTTACAGTAACCGGTAAAACATATAACCCCTCCGCACAGATTAATGACGGAGTTATTGAGTTGTCGGTTGAAGGGGGAACGCCACCTTACGATTTTAAATGGAGTGATCAGGATACGCCCAAATCTTCTAAAAGAGCTGCAAAATTGGTTGAAGGGGTCAGTTATTCCGTAATTGTTACAGATGCAAAAGGAGAATCCGTAACTAAAGTATTTACGGTAGAAACTGGGGCGATAACAGAAGTATTTAACGGAGCAATGACACCGGCAGTTTCTGCGCTCGGTTCTATCCTTTTTTGGGATCCATTTGCTGCTTTAGGAATTTATGATCCTGTGGCTTATGCAGATATGACTAGAATTCCTATTCCAAATTGGTCACCCGATATGGAAAATAAATACGTTTTAAAGCAATGGTTAAAAGCAGAAGGCTCAAAAGTTAAAAAGGGTGAGGCTATTGCTGTTATTTCGAATGAAAAAAGTGCAGATGAAACCATAGTTTCTAACGGCACCGGTACTTTGAAACATCTTACCGATGAAGGCGCAGTAATTTATAATTCCAATAATCAAGAACATGTCATTGAGCAGGGAGCTCATTTTTTTGCTTCCGTAACCTATGACGAACCTATGGTCATCACCCATCCTAATGGTGATCCGGTAGAAAAAGGGATTCCCTTTATTGTAATTTGGTTGGTATTAGGAGCTACTTTCTTTACAATTAGAATGGGCTTCATCAATATTAGAGGCTTCAAGCATTCCATCGACTTAGCAAAAGGTAAGTATGACGACCCTAATGCTCCAGGTCAAGTAACCCATTTTCAGGCATTGGCCACGGCGGTTTCAGGAACAGTGGGACTTGGGAATATTGCAGGTGTAGCCGTTGCGGTTTCGTTAGGTGGAGCCGGAGCAACTTTTTGGATGATTGTGTGTGGTCTTCTTGGAATGTCCTCAAAATTTGTCGAATGTACACTAGGTGTCAAGTATAGAAATATCTTACCTGATGGAAGGGTGTTTGGTGGACCGATGAATTATTTAAGATATGGTCTTGAAAAAAGAAACATGAAAGGGATAGGTAAAGTACTTGCGGGTGTTTTTGCCGTTCTAGCTGTTGGAGCTTCTTTTGGAGGTGGAAATATGTTTCAAGCAAATCAATCCTTTGAACAATTGGCTGGTCAATTTCCAGTTTTAGTAGGTAATGGTTTCTGGTTTGGTATTGTAACCGCAGCTTTAGTAGGTGTGGTTATTATTGGTGGTATTAATAGTATTGCTAATGTTACGGGTAAAGTAGTGCCTATTATGGCATCGGTATATATTGTAGCTGCATTAGCGGTAATTATAATGAATATCCAAAATATTGGTCCGGCATTTTCTGCGATAGTAGATGGTGCATTTAATCCATCAGCTTTGAAAGGTGGAATTATTGGGGTGCTGGTCGTTGGATTCCAACGTGCCGCCTTCTCGAATGAAGCAGGAGTAGGTTCTGCAGCTATAGCGCATAGTACCGCAAAAACCAATCACCCACCATCTGAAGGTTTTGTAGCCTTGTTGGAGCCTTTTATCGATACCGTAGTGGTATGTACACTAACTGCTCTAGTACTTATCTTCACAGGTATGCACGAGGTTGAGGGTATGGCAGGGGCGCAATTGACCTCTGATGCCTTTGGTAGTCAAATTTCATGGTTCCCTTACGTATTGGCTTTGGCGGTATTCTTATTTGCATTTTCCACTATGATTTCTTGGTCTTATTATGGAATGAGAGCTTGGACATATCTTTTTGGAAAGAGCAAAAGGACGGAATTTGTGTATAAAATGTTCTTCTTGGTATTTGTGGTTATTGGAGCATCGGTAAGTTTAGGAGCTGTGCTTGATTTCTCAGATATGATGATTTTAGCCATGTCCTTTCCTAACATCATCGGATTATATATTATGTCTGGAGAAGTTAAACAGGATTTGAGTAAGTATTTGGAAGATTTGAAAGCGAACAAATTGTTCAAAAAGCAAGAGAAAGCTAAATAGTATAATCTAGTGTCAACAAATTTCAAATCCCACTTCAAGTTCAATAAACAGGAACGGAGTGGGATTTTCTTTTTGTTGTTGATTCTTATTTTTATTCAAATCGCATATTACTTTTATACTACTAAAACCGGTGAGCGTAATGATCTTTTGCGCTTTAATGAAAGTAGGCAACTACAAATTGACTCCTTGAAAAAGGAATCCCTAGTTAAGGATTCCATTAAAATTTATCCATTTAACCCCAACTTCATAACAGATTTTAAGGGATATACGCTTGGAATGTCTGTACAGGAAATCGATAGGCTGCACGAGTTTAGGGCATCAGATAAATATGTGAATTCCAAGGAGGAATTTCAGGAAGTGACTAAAATTACGGATTCGTTGTTGCAACAAATCTCCCCCTATTTTAAGTTTCCAGACTGGACACAAGGAAAAACAGAGAAAAGAAAGCCTACAACTATTTATTCTTCAAAAACATCCGATTTGAAACTGAAGAAAAAACTAGATATTAATTCAGCTTCGGTTGAAGATTTGCAAAAAATCAATGGAATAGGGGAGAAATTATCCGCAAGAATTATAAAATTCCGGGATAGGTTGGGTGGTTTTTTAGTGGATGACCAGTTGTATGAAGTATATTATTTGGAGCAAGAGGTGGCTGACCGGGTATTGGAGAAATTCACTGTGGTGAATAAGCCAGAAATAGTGAAGATAAATGTCAATACGGCCACAGTAGCTGAATTATCCAAATTAACATATATTCAAAAAGGCGTAGCTCAGCGTATCGTTAATTATCGGAATCTCAACGGGCGTATCAATTCATTGAACGAATTATCAAATATTGAAGGATTCCCGTCAGAACGTATTGATAGAATTGCTTTATATTTGTCGCTCTAAAAAAAAAGCTATGCAAAGTATGTACTTCACTGAAGAACATCAACTATTCAGGCAAAGTCTGAAAGATTTTTTACAAAAAGAGGTGGTTCCCCACATTGATAAATGGGAAGCCGACGGAACCATTGAAAGGTTCATTTGGAAGAAATTTGGGGATATGGGTTATTTTGGTCTGGCAACTCCTGAAAAGGATGGTGGTCTGGGTCTCGATTTATTTTATACGGTCATTTTATTGGAGGAATTGCAAAAGGTAAATTCGGGTGGTTTCGCAGCGGCTATTTGGGCGCACGCCTATTTGGCTATGACACATTTGAATAAGGAGGCCAATGATGATATTAAGTCAAGATATTTAGCCCCTAGTATTGAAGGTGATAAGGTGGGTTGTCTTTGCGTGTCTGAACCATTTGGAGGTAGTGATGTTGCGGCAATGCGAACCACAGCTATTAATAAAGGAGATTATTATTTATTAAATGGCTCTAAAACGTTTATTACTAATGGCGTCTATGCGGATTATATGATCGTAGCTGCCAAAACAAATCCCGAGTTGGGTAATAAAGGGATTAGCATTTTTGTGGTAGATCGAAAAAGTGATGGTGTAACGGCCAATAAATTGAATAAATTGGGTTGGAGAGCTTCTGATACTGCAGAGTTGGCTTTCGATAACGTGAAAATCCCTGCCCAAAATCTAATGGGTGAGGAGAACATGGGATTTTCCTATATCATGGAACATTTCGCTTTGGAACGATTGATTATGGGAATAAATGCGCATGCCCGTTCTGAACATGTTTTGGATTATGCATTGAATTATATGTCAGAAAGGGAAGCCTTTGGTAAATCCATTGATAAATTTCAAGCGCTTAGACATAGAGTCGCTGATTTGCATGGTGACATTGATATGTGTAAGGAGTATAACTATTCTGTCGCCTACCGTTTAGATAGGGGTGAATATGTGGTTAAAGAAGCAACGATTTCAAAACTGAAGTCCACAAAAGTTGCTGATGAGGTGGCTTATGAATGTGTTCAATTTCTTGGGGGTTACGGTTACATAGAGGATTATCCTATGGCTCGAAATTTCAGGGATAGTAGGCTTGGACCAATAGGTGGAGGAACATCAGAAATATTACGTGAAATTATCGCTAGGATTGTGATAGATAAAAAGGAATATAAGCCTGCCACTGATTAGTCAGAAGGTTTTAATTGGATAAAAAACACATTACGGGTTGCCCAATTGAATATAGTTACTATATTTGCAGCCTTAATCATAAAGAAAGGAGGTTGTAGCCCATGTTAATAATACCAGTAAAAGAAGGAGAAAACATCGATAGAGCTTTAAAGCGCTTCAAGCGTAAGTTCGATAAGACAGGTACAATGAGACAGTTGCGTAAGCGTCAACAGTTCACGAAACCTTCAGTTGAGCGTAGAGCTCAAATTCAAAAAGCAGAATATATTCAAGGTCTAAGAGATCAAGAAGAAATTTAGTCTTTATATTGAACACAATATTAATCCCGCTACATGCGGGATTTTTTTTGGTCTAAACTTTAGGTATGCAAAAGTTTGATATCTTTAAATTATGATGCTGAAAGGATTTGTTGATTACCTACTATTGGAGAAAAAATATTCTATTCATACGGTCAAGGCCTATGAAAAGGACATATTGGCATTCTCTGAATTTTGTGTAGCGGAGTTTCAGGTTGTGGAAATTGATTCAGCCAATTATAGTATGATTAGAAGCTGGATTGTTTCATTATCTCAGTTGGGTATTTCAAATAGGTCCATCAATAGGAAGATAGCTTCGTTAAAAGCATACTTTCGGTTTCTACAAAAAACAGGAAATTTAGATTTGAATCCGTTAGTAAAGCATAAATCTCTGAAAACATCAAAGAAAATTGAAATTCCATTTTCTGAAATGGAGATGGAAAAAGTATTATCTGGTTTAGAATATACAGATGATTTCGAGGGGAAAAGAGATGCGCTCATTATACATGTCCTGTATGCGACCGGAATGCGAAGGGCTGAGCTGATCAATCTTAAGTTGAACAGTGTTGATTTGGAAGGCTTATCTATAAAAGTATTGGGAAAAAGAAATAAGGAGCGTATTATACCAATGCTTCCGGAAACTAAAGAGAAAATTCAACTATATATCAAGGAACGCATATTGTTAAATTCTATTAATGACAAGGACTTTTTATTCTTAACGGCAGTGGGTAATAAATTATACGATACTATTGTTTATAGAATAATAAATAAGTACTTTAGAGAGGTGTCTTCTAAGGTGAAAACAAGTCCTCATATTTTAAGGCACACTTTTGCTACACATCTGTTAAACAAAGGCGCGGATTTAAATTCAGTAAAGGAACTGTTGGGGCATTCTAGTTTGGCTTCTACTCAAGTGTATACTCATAACAGTATAGCCGAACTTAAAAAAGTTCATACTATGGCCCATCCCAGGGCAAAGAAATAATTGATGTTCAACCAGGTCTAATATTCTATTGGATCAAAAAATTTTCTTTATATGAAAGTAAATGCACAATCGGTTAATTTTAATGCAGATGCCAAATTGATGAGTTTTCTTCAAAACAGGCTCGATAAGGTCGAAACTTTTTATTCTAAAGTGATTAGTTCAGATGTTTATTTAAAAGTGGAGAATACCAGCTCAAAAGAAAATAAAATTGTTGAAATAAAAATGAATATTCCCAAAGATAAATTTATTGTTAAAAAGCAATGCAAATCCTTTGAAGAGGCCGTGGATTCGGCCTGTAGCTCTTTGGAAAGAAAGCTGATTAAAAGAAAGCAGAAAATAAGATTACATACCTAGATAAAATTATTTAAAATTTGTTTTGAATAAACAAATATTTCTATACATTTGCAGTCCGTTAGAAATAGCGGGCTTTTTTATGACTGAAAAGTGGTAAAATTGCCGATGTAGCTCAGCTGGCTAGAGCAGCTGATTTGTAATCAGCAGGTCGTGGGTTCGAGTCCCTCCATCGGCTCCTAAGTTCTTAAAATAATGGTTAGAGGGGAGATACTCAAGCGGCCAACGAGGGCAGACTGTAAATCTGCTGACTACGTCTTCGCAGGTTCGAATCCTGCTCTCCCCACTTTAACTAGAAAATGGGAACTTAAAATTGAAATATTGTAATTTTTATAAGCGGGAGTAGCTCAGTTGGTAGAGCGTCAGCCTTCCAAGCTGAATGTCGCCGGTTCGAACCCGGTCTCCCGCTCTATAATTTTGACAGCAATGTCATTCCTGCGAAGGCAGAATCTATTTGAAATAGATAGATTCAACATTTTACGCCGGTGTAGCTCAGGGGTAGAGCGTTTCCTTGGTAAGGAAGAGGTCACGAGTTCAATTCTCGTCATTGGCTCAATTAAGGTATAAATTGTACACTAATATAAACTAAGATTAAAATTTAATAAACATGGCAAAGGCAACTTTCGATCGTTCCAAACCACACTTAAATATAGGTACTATTGGACACGTGGATCACGGTAAAACTACATTGACTGCAGCTATTACTACGGTATTGGCTAACGCTGGTCTTTCTGAAATGAGAAGTTTCGATTCTATCGATAACGCTCCTGAAGAAAAAGAAAGAGGTATTACTATTAATACATCGCACGTTGAGTACTCAACAGCTAACCGTCACTACGCACACGTTGACTGTCCAGGTCACGCGGATTACGTTAAGAACATGGTTACTGGTGCTGCTCAGATGGACGGTGCTATCTTGGTTGTTGCTGCTACTGATGGTCCTATGCCACAAACACGTGAGCATATCCTTTTAGGTCGTCAGGTTGGTATTCCTAGAATGGTTGTATTCATGAACAAAGTGGATATGGTTGATGATGAGGAGTTGATCGAGCTTGTTGAAATGGAAGTAAGAGAATTGCTTTCTTTCTACGAGTATGATGGAGATAACGGTCCTGTAATTGCTGGTTCTGCTCTAGGTGCATTGAACGGTGAGCAAAAATGGGTTGATACGGTAATGCAATTGATGGAAGCTGTTGATAGCTGGATCGAATTACCTGTAAGAGATGTTGAGAAGCCTTTCTTAATGCCTGTTGAAGATGTATTTACGATTACTGGTCGTGGTACTGTTGCAACTGGTAGAATCGAAACTGGTATCGCTAACACTGGTGATGCTGTTGAGATTATCGGTATGGGTGCTGAGAAATTGAACTCTACTATTACTGGGGTTGAGATGTTCCGTAAAATATTGGATAGAGGTGAAGCTGGAGATAACGTAGGTATCCTATTGAGAGGTATTGAAAAATCTCAAATTAGCCGTGGAATGGTAATCTGTAAGCCAGGTTCTGTTAAGCCACATGCTAAATTTGAAGCTGAGGTCTATATCTTGAAAAAAGAAGAAGGTGGTCGTCACACACCATTCCATAACAACTATCGTCCACAGTTCTATGTAAGAACAACTGACGTTACTGGAAACATTGCGCTTCCATCTGGAGTTGAAATGGTAATGCCTGGTGATAACCTTACCATTACTGTTGAGTTGATTCAGCCAATCGCATTGAGCGTAGGTCTACGTTTCGCTATCCGTGAAGGTGGTAGAACTGTAGGTGCTGGTCAGGTTACTAAGATTATAGATTAATTCAATCTAAAAGAGTATTGTGTATAAGGGTGTCCGGCTTGAGCAGGACACCTTTACATGCAAATATAGAATAGGTCTTTCGGGGCTTGTTTATACGGGTGTAGCTCAGTTGGTAGAGCACTGGTCTCCAAAACCAGGTGTCGGGAGTTCGAGTCTCTCCTCCCGTGCCATATTAGAATTGGGTGTTTTTCCCATTAGTTGAAATCGTAAAACCGAATTGAAATGTTCACATATATAAAGGAATCCATTGAGGAGTTAAGGCATAATGTCACACTTCCCTCTCGTGCAGAATCATCTAATTTGATGGTAATCGTAGCGGTTTTTTCTATCCTGTTCGCTTTGGCGACTTGGGGTGTAGATACGGTTTTTAGTAAAGTGATTAAATTATATTTCAACGCCGTTTTAAATTAAGATAACCCTATGTCAGAAGTATTAGAAAAGAAATGGTACGTTGTAAGGGCGGTCAGTGGTCAAGAGAATAAAATCAAAGGATACATTGAAAGCGAAGTAGAGCGTCATGGGTTTTCTGATTATTTAGAAGATGTTCTTGTTCCCACTGAAAAGGTGGTTCAAATCAGGAACGGTAAGAAAATAAATAAGGAACGAGTTTATTTTCCTGGGTATATTATGATTAAGGCGAACCTAGGAGGGGAAATGGTTCACATTATACGTTCCATTACGAATGTAATAGGTTTTTTAGGTGAAACCAAAGGTGGAGATCCTGTTCCTTTACGTAGAAATGAAGTAAATAGAATGTTAGGTAAAGTAGATGAGCTAGCTGTTAATACAGATAGTGTTGCTATACCTTTCGTATTTGGTGAAACGGTTAAGGTTATTGATGGACCTTTCAATGGTTTCAATGGAACTGTTGAGAAGATTAATGAAGAGAAGCGTAAGCTAGAAGTAATGGTTAAGATTTTCGGAAGAAAAACTCCATTGGAACTAAGCTATATGCAAGTAGAAAAAGTTTAATAATAATTGTTACATACATTTTAAAGTGCTGTTGCTTCCAAGAACACGCTTTCAATTTAAATTAAAACAATGGCAAAAGAAATAGGTAAAGTAGTTAAACTACAAGTTAGGGGAGGTGCAGCGAATCCATCGCCACCGGTTGGACCCGCCTTAGGTGCTGCCGGTGTTAACATCATGGAATTCTGTAAGCAGTTCAATGCTCGTACGCAGGATAAACAAGGTAAAGTATTACCTGTTGTTATCACCGTTTACAAGGATAAGTCTTTCGACTTTGTTGTAAAAACACCACCAGCGGCAGTTCAGCTATTGGAAGCGGCTAAGATTAAAAAAGGATCTGGCGAACCTAACAGAGTAAAATTAGGAAGTGTAACCTGGGATCAAATCAAGGCTATAGCCGAAGATAAAATGGTCGACCTTAATGCATTTACGATAGACTCAGCTATGAGTATGATAGCTGGTACTGCACGTTCTATGGGTATGAAGGTAACGGGTAAGAGTCCTTTTTAACATCTTAAAAGCAATTAAATGGCAAAGTTAACTAAGAAGCAAAAGGAAGCGCATTCCAAAATTGAAAAGGATAAATTATATTCTTTGACGGAAGCTTCTGCTTTAATAAAAGAGATAACCAACGCAAAGTTCGATGCATCGGTTGATTTGGCGGTTCGTTTGGGTGTAGATCCACGAAAAGCTAATCAAATGGTACGTGGTGTAGTAACTCTACCCCATGGAACAGGTAAAGATGTTAAGGTTTTGGCTTTGGTAACACCAGATAAGGAAGCAGAGGCTCAAGAGGCTGGTGCGGATTATGTTGGTCTTGATGAATATTTGGAAAAGATAAAAAACGGTTGGACCGATGTTGATGTAATTATCACCATGCCAAGCGTAATGGGTAAATTAGGTCCCTTAGGTCGTGTTTTAGGACCTAGAGGTTTAATGCCCAATCCAAAAACAGGAACTGTAACTATGGATGTGGCGAAAGCTGTAGCCGAAGTAAAAGCAGGTAAAATTGATTTTAAGGTAGATAAAACCGGTATTGTACATGCTGCAATCGGTAAAGCTTCTTTTTCTGCTGATAAAATAGCGGAAAATGCAAAGGAGTTATTGGATACTTTAACTAAAATGAAGCCCACTGCTGCAAAAGGTATTTATATGAGATCAATTTTCATGTCTAGTACTATGAGCCCTAGTGTGCAGTTAGATCCAAAGTCAGTTTAACGAACTGCTAGTTAAAAATTATAAGTATGACAAGAGAAGAAAAAGCAACGGTTATAGAAGATTTGACTACGCAGTTGGCCAATAGTCCAACAATCTATTTGGCAGATATTTCTGGTTTAAACGCAGTAAGCACTTCAGATTTAAGAAGAGCAGCTTTTAAAGCGAATATCAGATTGGCAGTAGTTAAAAATACATTGCTTGCAAAGGCAATGGAAGCTTCGGATAAAGAATTCGGTGAACTTCCAGAAGTGTTGAAGGGGAATACCTCTTTAATGTTTTCAGAAGTGGCCAATGCACCTGCAAAATTGATAAAGAACTTTAGAAAAAAATCTAATAAACCTTTATTAAAGGGTGCTTTCATTGAAGAAGCAGTTTACATAGGTGATGAAAATTTGGATGCTTTAGTTAGCATTAAGTCTAAAGAAGAAATGATTGGTGAAATTATCGGATTGTTACAATCTCCAGCCAAGAATGTTATTTCTGGACTTAAATCTGGTGGCGGTAAGCTTGCTGGAATCCTTAAAACATTATCTGAAAGATAAGTACGCACTAAAAACTAAGTATATTTTAAAATTTTATTAAACGATAGAAAATGGCAGATTTAAAAGATTTCGCAGAACAATTGGTTAACCTTACGGTAAAAGAAGTAAATGAGTTAGCTGATATTTTAAAAGAAGAATACGGTATTGAGCCTGCAGCTGCAGCTGTAGCTGTTGCCGCTGGTGGTGGAGCTGGTGATGCTGGTGAAGCAGTTGAAGAAAAAACAGAATTCGATGTTATATTGAAAGCAGCTGGTGCTTCTAAATTAGCAGTTGTTAAATTGGTTAAGGAATTAACTGGTTTAGGATTGAAAGATGCTAAGGATATCGTTGATAGCGCACCAAAACCTGTTAAGGAAGGTGTTTCTAAAGACGAAGCAGAAGGAATTAAAAAATCATTGGAAGAAGCTGGAGCAGAAGTTGAGCTTAAATAATAGCAACAACCATATTACATTTGGTTTAGGTCTTCTCGCTTTTTGCGGTTAGACCTAAGCCTTTTTATAGATTTAGGTATATAATGAAATATACTACCCACTAAGTACTCACGATCAAAACACTGTCCGTAGATGTTCACAAATCAGACTGAAAGAATAAGCTTTGCTTCCGCAAGAAACACACCGGATTATCCGGATTTCTTGGATATTCAGATAAAATCTTTTCAAGACTTTTTTCAACTTGAGACCAAATCAGATGAAAGAGGTAATGAAGGTTTATATAATACCTTCATGGAGAATTTTCCAATTACTGATACTAGAAATCAGTTTGTATTGGAATTTTTAGATTACTTCATAGATCCACCAAGATATTCCATTCAGGAATGTATAGAGCGTGGTCTTACTTATAGCGTTCCCTTAAAGGCTAGGTTGAAATTATATTGTACCGATCCGGAGCACGAAGATTTTGAGACGATTGTACAGGATGTGTACTTAGGTACGATTCCTTATATGACTCCCAGCGGTACTTTTGTGATTAACGGAGCAGAAAGGGTCGTGGTATCACAATTGCATAGATCTCCAGGGGTGTTCTTTGGTCAATCTTTCCATGCAAATGGTACTAAATTATATTCTGCTAGGGTAATTCCTTTTAAGGGTTCTTGGATAGAATTTGCTACCGATATCAATGGCGTTATGTACGCGTATATCGATAGAAAGAAAAAATTACCGGTTACTACCTTGTTCAGAGCTATTGGTTTTGAACGTGATAAGGATATTTTAGAAATTTTTGACCTATCTGAAGAGGTTAAGGTTTCTAATGCCGGACTTAAAAAAGTATTAGGTCGTAAATTGGCGGCAAGAGTTTTGAACACTTGGCACGAGGATTTTGTTGATGAGGATACTGGCGAAGTGGTTTCGATTGAAAGAAATGAAATCGTTCTTGATAGGGATACTATTCTTGAGAAAGAACATATTCAAGAAATTATTGATGCAGATGTAAAAACCATCCTATTGCATAAAGAGAATAATGCGCAGTCTGACTATGCTATTATTCACAATACATTGCAGAAGGATCCAACAAACTCTGAAAAGGAAGCTGTTGAACACATCTATCGTCAATTAAGAAATGCTGAGCCGCCCGATGAGGAAACGGCACGTGGTATTATTGATAAATTATTCTTTTCAGATCAACGTTACAACTTAGGTGAAGTTGGTCGTTACAGAATGAACAAAAAGTTAGGTCTTGATATCGGAATGGACAAGCAGGTCTTGACTAAGGAGGATATCATTACCATTATTAAATATTTAATCGAGTTAATTAACTCAAAAGCGGAGATTGATGATATTGACCACCTTTCTAACCGTCGTGTGAGAACGGTAGGGGAACAATTGTCTTCTCAATTTGGTGTTGGTTTGGCTCGTATGGCACGTACTATTCGTGAGCGTATGAACGTTCGTGATAACGAAGTGTTTACACCAATAGATTTGATTAACGCTAAGACCTTGTCTTCGGTGATTAATTCTTTCTTTGGTACCAACCAATTGTCTCAGTTTATGGATCAAACGAATCCATTGGCAGAGATTACGCACAAAAGAAGATTATCGGCACTAGGGCCAGGTGGTTTATCTAGAGAGCGTGCAGGTTTTGAGGTACGTGATGTTCACTATACACATTATGGTCGTCTTTGTCCTATTGAAACTCCTGAAGGTCCAAACATTGGTTTGATTTCTTCTTTGTCGGTATTTGCGAAAGTAAATCCGATGGGCTTCTTGGAAACACCATATAGAAAAGTTGAAAATTCTGTAGTTGATTATAAAAACTTTACGTATTTAAGTGCTGAAGAAGAAGAGGGAATGAAAATTGCTCAGGCAAACATTCCAATGAAGGAAGATGGTACTATTGATACGGATAAAGTAATTGCTAGGGAAGAAGGTGATTTCCCGGTTGTTGATCCATCTGAAATTCATTATACAGACGTTGCACCAAATCAAATCGCTTCTATTTCTGCATCGTTGATTCCATTCTTGGAGCATGATGATGCGAACAGGGCTTTGATGGGCTCCAACATGATGCGCCAAGCGGTGCCATTATTAAAGCCTCAATCCCCAATTGTGGGTACAGGTTTAGAGCGTCAAGTAGCTTCAGATTCTAGAGTATTGATTAATGCTGAAGGTGATGGTGTTATTGAATATGTTGATGCCGAGAAGATTACTATAAAATATGACAGAACTGATGATGAACGTTTGATCAGTTTTGAGGAAGATGATAAAACCTATTTCTTGGTGAAGTTCAGAAAAACGAACCAAGGAACCAATATTAACTTGAAGCCGATTGTACAAAAAGGGGACAGGGTTAAAAAAGGTCAGGTTTTATGTGAAGGTTATGCAACTGAAAAAGGAGAATTGGCCTTAGGTAGAAACCTAACGGTTGCCTTTATGCCTTGGAAAGGGTATAACTTTGAGGATGCTATTGTAATTTCTGAAAAAGTTGTTCGTGAAGATATTTTCACTTCTATCCATGTGGATGAATATTCTTTGGAAGTTAGGGATACAAAATTGGGAGCTGAAGAGCTTACTCATGATATTCCAAACGTTTCTGAAGAAGCAACTAAAGATTTGGATGAAAACGGTATGATTAGAATAGGAGCAGAGGTAAAACCTGGCGATATTCTAATTGGTAAAATTACTCCTAAAGGAGAGTCTGACCCTACACCGGAAGAAAAACTTTTACGTGCGATTTTTGGTGACAAAGCAGGTGATGTAAAAGATGCCTCTTTAAAAGCTTCACCTTCTTTAAGAGGTGTAGTTATCGATAAGAAATTATTTTCACGATCTGTAAAAGATAAGAGAAGACGTTCTGAAGATAAAGAAGAGCTTTCTAAATTGGAATTGGAATACGAAGTAAAATTCCAAGAATTAAAAGATGTTCTTGTTGAGAAGTTGTTTACGATAGTAAATGGTAAAACATCACAGGGAGTATTGAACGATTTAGGGGAAGAAGTTCTTCCTAAAGGTAAAAAGTACACCATGAAGATGTTAAACTCTGTTGATGATTTCGCCCACTTGGTAGGCGGTAGTTGGACAACAGATAATGATACCAATACTTTGGTAGCGGACTTACTTCACAATTACAAAATAAAACTTAATGATCTTCAAGGTAACCTAAGAAGAGATAAGTTCACGATTTCAGTAGGTGATGAATTACCGGCAGGAATCATGAAATTAGCCAAGGTGTATATCGCCAAAAAGCGTAAGCTTAAAGTAGGTGATAAAATGGCGGGTAGACACGGTAATAAAGGTATCGTATCTAGAATCGTTCGTCATGAGGATATGCCGTTCTTGGAAGATGGAACTCCTGTAGATATCGTATTGAATCCATTAGGTGTACCTTCTCGTATGAACATTGGTCAGATTTATGAAACTGTTCTAGGTTGGGCTGGTCTTAAATTAGGGAAAAAATATGCAACACCAATTTTTGATGGTGCAACCCTTGATGAGATAAATGCCTATACTGATGAAGCCGGAATTCCAAGATTTGGACATACCTATCTTTATGATGGTGGCACTGGACAACGTTTCGATCAACCTGCTACCGTAGGTGTAATCTATATGTTGAAATTAGGTCACATGGTAGATGATAAGATGCACGCACGTTCTATAGGACCATACTCATTGATTACACAACAACCTTTGGGTGGTAAAGCCCAGTTTGGTGGTCAGCGTTTTGGAGAGATGGAAGTATGGGCATTGGAAGCATATGGAGCTTCAGCTACTTTACGTGAAATTCTTACGGTTAAGTCTGATGATGTTATCGGAAGGGCTAAAACGTATGAGGCGATTGTAAAAGGAGAGACCATGCCAGAACCTGGTTTACCAGAATCTTTCAACGTATTAATGCACGAACTTAAGGGATTAGGTTTGGATATTAGACTTGAGGAATAGTTCAATAGTTAATATTGAAGGCTATTAAGTAAAATAAATTAAATCATTATCAGCACGCTATTATGGCTAGAATAAAAGATAATAACCCAGTAAAAAGGTTTGATAAAATTTCAATTGGATTAGCGTCGCCAGAATCAATTTTGGCAGAATCCAGAGGTGAAGTTTTAAAGCCTGAAACAATAAACTATAGAACCCACAAACCAGAACGTGACGGTCTTTTTTGTGAGCGTATTTTTGGTCCTGTTAAGGATTATGAGTGTGCATGTGGTAAATATAAACGCATTCGTTACCGTGGTATCGTGTGTGACCGTTGTGGTGTAGAGGTTACTGAAAAGAAAGTACGTAGAGATCGTGTGGGTCACATCAATTTGGTGGTGCCGGTAGCACATATTTGGTATTTCCGTTCGTTGCCTAACAAAATTGGTTACCTACTTGGGTTACCGTCCAAGAAATTGGATATGATTATTTATTACGAACGTTATGTCGTAATACAGCCAGGTATAGCTAAAGGTCCAGAAGGTGAAGAAGTTCAAAAAATGGATTTCTTGACTGAGGAAGAATACTTGAATATTTTAGAATCTATTCCGCAAGAAAATCAATATTTGGAAGATTCTGATCCAAACAAATTCATCGCCAAAATGGGTGCTGAATGTTTGATTGATCTTTTAGGAAGGATTAATCTTAAGGAACTTTCATTTGAACTAAGACATAAGGCCAATACAGAAACTTCTAAGCAAAGAAAAACTGAAGCCTTAAAACGTCTTCAAGTTGTTGAAGCACTTAGGGAATCTCAGGAGAATAGGGAGAACGAGCCAGAATGGATGATTATGAAAGTAATTCCGGTGATTCCACCAGAATTACGTCCATTAGTTCCATTGGATGGTGGTCGTTTTGCGACTTCAGATTTAAATGACCTTTATAGAAGGGTGATCATTAGAAACAACCGTCTAAAAAGATTAGTTGAGATCAAAGCACCGGAAGTAATTTTACGTAATGAAAAACGTATGCTTCAGGAAGCTGTTGATTCCTTGTTCGATAACACTAGAAAGGCATCAGCTGTAAAAACGGAATCTAATAGACCATTGAAATCACTTTCGGATTCCTTGAAAGGAAAACAAGGTCGTTTCCGTCAAAACTTATTAGGTAAGCGTGTGGATTATTCAGCACGTTCGGTAATTGTTGTTGGTCCAGAAATGAGGTTGTTCGAATGTGGACTTCCAAAAGATATGGCTGCAGAACTTTATAAGCCTTTTGTAATCAGAAAACTGATTGAAAGAGGTATTGTAAAGACCGTAAAATCGGCAAAGAAAATTATAGATAAAAAAGAGCCTGTAGTTTGGGATATCTTGGAAAATGTATTGAAAGGACATCCTGTATTATTGAACAGGGCCCCTACATTACACCGTTTGGGTATTCAGGCTTTCCAACCTAAATTGATTGAAGGTAAAGCGATTCGTTTGCATCCATTAGTATGTACTGCATTTAATGCGGATTTTGATGGGGATCAAATGGCAGTTCACTTACCGTTAGGTCCAGAGGCTATTTTAGAAGCGCAATTATTAATGTTGGCTTCTCACAATATTTTGAACCCTGCGAATGGATCACCAATTACGGTACCATCACAGGATATGGTCTTGGGTCTTTATTATATGACCAAAGAAAGAAAGTCTACTCCAGAAGTTAAGGTTAAGGGTGAAGGTATCACCTTCTATTCTTCGGAAGAAGTGGAAATTGCCTTTAACGAAGGAAAAGTAGATTTGAATGCTGGTATTAAAGTACGGGCAAAAGACTTTAATGAAGCAGGTGAATTGGTGTACAAAATTATTCCTACCACTACAGGTAGAGTTTTGTTCAACATGGAGGTTCCTGAAGCAGCTGGATACATTAACGATGTATTGAATAAAAAGTCGCTTCGTGATATTATCGGTGGTATTTTAAGTGTTACCGATGTACCTACTACTGCTGATTTCTTGGATAAGATTAAAACGATGGGTTATGAGTTCGCCTTTAAAGGTGGATTATCCTTCAGTTTGGGAGATATTATCATTCCTAAGGAGAAGCATGAGATGATTGCCGATGCAAACGGACAAGTTGAAGGTATTATGGCCAATTATAACATGGGTCTAATTACAAACAACGAACGTTACAATCAGGTAATTGATGTTTGGACCTCTACGAATGCAATGTTGACTGAATTGGCAATGAAGCGTATTCGTGAGGATCAACAAGGATTCAACTCTGTGTATATGATGCTTGATTCTGGTGCAAGGGGTTCTAAGGAGCAAATTCGTCAGTTGACCGGTATGCGTGGATTAATGGCTAAGCCTAAAAAATCTACTGCTGGTGGTGGAGAGATTATTGAAAACCCGATTCTTTCTAACTTTAAGGAAGGATTATCCATTTTGGAATACTTTATCTCAACTCACGGTGCACGTAAGGGTCTTGCGGATACGGCTTTGAAAACTGCAGATGCAGGTTACTTAACCAGACGTTTGGTTGATGTTTCTCAAGATGTGATTATCAATACTGAAGATTGTGAAACGCTGAGAGGAGTTGAAGTACAGGCACTTAAAAAGAACGAAGAAATCGTTGAAAGTTTAGGTGAACGTATTTTGGGAAGAGTATCACTTCATGATGTATACGATCCAATGACAGAGGAGTTATTATTAACTGCTGGTCAACAAATTATGGAAAGTGATGTTAAGAAGATTGAAAACTCTCCAGTTGAAAAGGTGGAAGTAAGATCAGCATTGACATGTGAAGCTGATAAAGGTATTTGTGCTAAATGTTACGGTAGAAACCTTTCAACCAATAAAATGGTACAAAGAGGTGAGGCTGTTGGTGTTGTTGCTGCGCAATCTATTGGGGAGCCAGGTACTCAGCTTACATTAAGAACCTTCCACGTGGGTGGTATTGCAGGTAACATTTCTGAAGAAAATAAATTAGAAGCCAAATTTGGTGGTATTGCAGAAATCGAGGATTTAAGAACAGTGCAAGGTGAAGCTGCTGACGGTAGTAAAGTGGAAATTGTAATTTCCAGAACTTCTGAAATTAAGGTGGTAGATGCTAAAACCGGTATTACCTTAAGTACTTCTAATATTCCTTATGGTTCACAATTGTTCATTGAAAATGGTGCAAAAGTAACCAAGGGGCAAGTAATTTGTTCTTGGGATCCATATAACGGAGTTATTGTTTCAGAATTCCCTGGAAAAATTGCTTACGAGAATATTGAGCAAGGTATTACCTATCAGGTGGAGATTGATGAGCAAACTGGTTTCCAAGAGAAAGTAATTTCTGAATCTAGAAACAAGAGGTTGATACCAACGTTGTTGATTCAAGATGGTAAAGGAGAAACATTACGTTCTTATAACCTTCCTGTTGGATCACACATTATGGTAGATGATGGTGATAAGATTAAAGAAGGTAAAATCTTGGTAAAAATACCACGTAAATCTGCGAAATCAGGTGATATTACGGGAGGTCTTCCAAGAGTAACGGAATTATTCGAAGCAAGAAATCCTTCTAATCCAGCCGTTGTTTCTGAAATTGATGGAGTTGTTTCTTTCGGTAAAATCAAAAGAGGTAACCGTGAAATTATAATTGAGTCCAAATTGGGTGAGGTTAAGAAATACTTGGTTAAACTTTCCAATCAAATTTTGGTACAGGAAAATGATTACGTTAGAGCAGGTATGCCTTTATCCGATGGTTCAATAACTCCAGAAGATATCTTGGCAATTAAAGGCCCATCAGCAGTACAACAATACTTAGTTAACGAAGTACAGGAAGTGTACCGTTTACAGGGTGTGAAAATTAACGATAAGCATTTTGAAGTTGTAGTAAGACAGATGATGCGTAAAGTTAGGATTCAAGATCCAGGAGATACCATTTTCTTAGAGAACCAATTGATTCATAAGGATGATTTCATCCAAGAAAATGATGAAATATTCGGTAAGAAAGTAGTTATGGATGCTGGTGATTCTGATAACTTGAAAGCAGGTCAGATTGTTACGCCTCGTGAACTTAGGGATGAGAATTCCTTGTTGAAGAGAAGTGATAAGAATTTGGTGGATGCTAGAGATGCTGTAGCGGCAACTGCTACTCCAATACTTCAGGGTATTACTAGAGCTTCATTACAGACTAAATCCTTCATTTCAGCGGCATCTTTCCAAGAAACGACTAAAGTATTGAACGAAGCTGCAGTAAGTGGTAAGATAGATACGTTAGAAGGTCTTAAAGAGAATGTTATTGTAGGTCACAAAATACCGGCAGGTACTGGTATGAGAGACTATGAAAACATCATCGTTGGATCTAAAGAAGAGTATGATGAAATTATGGCCAGAAAAGAGGCCTTAAGATTCTAAAATAAGATAACCCTCAAATTTATTTGGGGGTTATTTTTTTAATTACTTTAAATATGAGTGAAAATAAAAATCCGAATCAAAAACAGATCAATATTGAGTTAGATGAAAAGATGGCAGAGGGAATTTATTCCAATTTAGCAATCATCAATCACTCGGTTTCAGAATTTGTGGTTGACTTTATAAGTATGATGCCAGGAGCACCCAAAGCCAAGGTGAAGAGTAGGATTATTCTAACCCCTCAACATGCAAAGAAATTCTTAAAGGCTTTGAATGATAATGTACAGCGTTTTGAGAAAGCCCATGGTGCAATTAAAGATTACGAGCAACCATCCATACCAATAAATTTTGGTCCCACTGGAGAAGCTTAAAAAAAAGCCCCAACTTTAAAGTTGGGGCTTTTTTTATTCAAATTCTGAAGTAAAATGCAATTTAACCTTCGGATACTTTTGCTGGGTCATTTGTAAAGAAAATTGTGAATCCGCCAAAAACACCAATTGTCCTCTCTTGTCTTTAGCTAGAAATTTTTGTTTTATCCGCTCAAATTCCTTGAACTCATCCGTTTTTCTATTTTCAGTACCTACCCAACACGCTTTGTAAACAGGAAAGTTTTCATAGCTACATTTAGCTCCATATTCATGTTCCAATCGGTATTGAATCACTTCAAATTGTAATGCGCCAACAGTCCCGATAACTTTTCTGCCATTCATTTCTAACGTAAATAATTGAGCAACTCCTTCATCCATTAGCTGATCAACTCCTTTGTTCAACTGTTTAGATTTCATAGGGTCAGCATTATTGATATACCTAAAATGTTCTGGAGAGAAGCTTGGAATTCCCTTATAATGAAGAATCTCTCCTTCGGTTAGGGTATCACCAATTTTAAAATTACCAGTATCGTGAAGTCCTACGATATCTCCAGGATAGGAGATGTCTACAATTTCTTTTTTCTCGGCAAAGAATGCATTGGGACTAGAAAATTTTAATTTCTTATCCTGCCGAACGTGTAAGTAAGGTTTGTTTCTTTCAAAGGTTCCAGATACGATTTTAATGAAGGCCAATCTATCCCTATGCTTAGGATCCATGTTGGCGTGTATTTTAAAAACAAAACCGGTCATATCCGTTTCGTTCGCTTGAACTAAACGTTCTTCTGCGTTCTTGGAACGGGGTGGGGGAGCAATTTGAATAAAGCAATCTAACAATTCCCTAACTCCAAAATTATTAAGGGCAGACCCAAAAAATACAGGTTGCTGATCACCTTTAAGGTAAAGTTCTTTGTCGAATTTTGGATAAACGCCCCAGACCAAGTTCCAGGTTATCCCTTAAATCCTTAGCAGCTTTACTTCCAATTATTTTTTCTAATTCAGGATTGTTTAGGTCGTCAAATGCAATGGTATCTTCAATATTCTTTTTGCTGTCGCCACTGAACAGATTTATATTTTTTTCAAAGATGTTATAAATACCCTTGAAGTCATAGCCCATTCCTATGGGAAAACTCAAAGGAGTAACGGAAAGACCTAACTTTTGTTCGAGTTCATCTAATAAATCAAAGGCATCTTGTCCTTCACGGTCCATTTTGTTAATGAAAACCAGCATTGGTATTTTACGCATCCGGCAAACCTCAACTAATTTTACGGTCTGTTCCTCAACACCTTTAGCTACATCAATAACAACAATGACACTATCCACCGCGGTTAAGGTTCTAAAGGTATCTTCGGCAAAATCTTTATGCCCCGGGGTATCCAGAATATTAATTTTTTTGTTTTTATAAATGAAAGCAAGAACAGAGGTGGCAACCGAGATACCTCTTTGTCTTTCGATTTCCATAAAATCGCTTGTGGCCGTTTTTTTAATTTTATTGTTCTTAACAGCTCCAGCTTCCTGTATAGCGCCACCAAAAAGAAGTAGTTTTTCGGTTAGGGTCGTTTTCCCTGCATCAGGGTGAGAAATTATTCCGAACGTTCTTCTTCGTTCTATCTCTTTCTTAAAACTCATATTAAAAATTTGTGCAAAAATACGGTAAATAAAGGTGTTTTGTTTTCTTGATGTATCACGAAAAATCTAGGACATTGAGTATAAGAATAAAATTATTTAAGTTTGAGGACTATATTTTATGAATTGATAAAATCTATTTTTTGAATATTTACGTAATTGTTTTGTAAGGATTATTTGTAAAAATGCTGTTTACCGTTAATCCATGTATTTATCGGTTTTAATTTGACCGATAATAGAAAAACAGTTTAAGTTTACGTATTTTAAAATTAACTTGCGAGTTATTCTTTAAGTAGCCCCACTTCTTACGGAAAACTTTATTTACCATGCCATGGTGCTTAGTTTAAATAAAAACTAACATGTATGGATAATTTTACTTTTATAAAACTTTTACATAAAACAGGTTTTAAACCTATTTCTTTATTGGTTTTTTTTATATTATGTACTAACCCTATTTGTGGTAATGGTCCACTGTTTTCTAATCCCATTTTACTGCCTGAACCAACAAATCCATCAAATACTTACTGTTCCGAGCTTGATTTAAAAGAATTAACTTCTTCTGATCTTGGGGTTCCAAAAGGAGTTACGAATGGTAGTTTAAACGTTAGTAATGTTGATGTAAGTTATAAATGGGGCCTTCCAGAAGGTAGTATATTAATTACTATGACGGGAGGAAGTACATTTGGCTCAGGTTTATTTCTGGTGAAGGATGGTTTATCTACATCTTTTACGATTAGTGGTACCGTGCCGGTATTGATAGTGGCAAAACATTCTCAATTAGTTTCAGGTCAAAATAGGGATGGCATAATTGCTTTGGATGAAGTTGAATATGAATTTACCAATACCATCCTACCAGCAGGTTTACAATCTGTTAAAGCAGGAAATAATTATTATGTAGTTAATGGTACAAATTCTACAATAGATTTACACGATCGGTTTACTTGGGAATCCCAAGCATTTGCAAATCGAATTAAGTTTTACACGACGTCAAATTTAAATAGTGCAATAATTTTAGGATTAAAACCTGTAATCTGTAACATAGATACGGATGGAGATGGAATTCCTGATATTGCGGATCTTGATGATGATAATGATGGGATTTTAGACACCACAGAAGATCCTAATATCGATGGGGATAACGACGCACTAAGTAATCCATTGGATACTGATGGAGATGGTTATCCTAATCATTTGGATATCGACAGTGATAACGACGGCATACCTGATAATGTGGAGGCTCAAACAACCAACGGATACATTGCGCCTAATGATGATGATGTGGCCACCTATGCCGCTAACGACGGTGTAAACAGTGCGTATCCTACTGGTCTTTCTCCTGTGAATACAGATGGTACTGACAACGTGGATTACCTTGATGATGACAGTGATAACGATTTAGTGCCAGATAACAATGAGGGTAACGATTTCAACTATGACGGCGTTCCTGACCAAATGTATACTGGGACCGACACCGATGGCGACGGACTTGATGATGGGTACGAGGGAAGTGATGTGAATGATGGTTATGACGTGAACGATGAAATTGACGATCCGGCCAACGACCTACCTGATACGGACGGGACTGAGGATGTGAATTATCGTGACCTAGACGATGATGGAGATGGCATTGATACTCCTGACGAGGATGCCAACAACGATGGTGACCCAACCAACGATGATACTGATAATGACGGAACACCTGATTATCTAGATCCTAATTCGAACAATACTAATATTAATGTAGTTGACGACGTGGCGAGCACGGATGTGAACACCCCTGTGGACATCGATATCCTTGACAACGATTCGGGCATCCCAACGGACGGCACCCTGACCACTGCGGACCCAACTAACGGAACTGTGGAGATCAACGATAACGGTACGCCTGACGATATCACGGACGATACGATCACCTATACCCCCAACGAGGATTTCGAGGGAACCGACACTTTCGATTACACGGTATGCGATGCGATGGGTACCTGCGATTCGGGCACGATAACCGTAACGGTAGGCACTCCGGTAGCCTTGGACGTTGTGGACGATGAGGCGAGCACGGATGTGAACACCCCTGTGGACATCGATATTTTGGACAACGATTCGGGCATCCCTACGGACGGCACCCTGACCACTACGGACCCAACTAACGGTACTGTGGAGATCAACGATAACGGTACACCCGACGATATTACGGACGATACGATCACCTACACCCCTAACGAGGACTTCGAGGGAACGGACACGTTCGATTACACGGTATGCGATGCGATGGGCACCTGCGATACGGGCACGATAACCGTTACGGTGGGCACCCCGGTAACCTTGGACGTTGTGGACGATGTGGCGAGCACGGATGTGAACACCCCTGTGGATATCGATATTCTTGGACAACGATACGGGCATCCCTACGGACGGTACCTTGACCACTACAGACCCTGACAACGGAACTGTGGAGATCAACGATAACGGTACACCTGACGATATTACGGACGATACGATCACCTATACCCCCAACGAGGATTTCGAGGGAGCGGACACTTTCGATTACACGGTATGCGATGCGATGGGCACCTGCGATACGGGAACGATAACCGTTACGGTGGGCACTCCGGTAGCCTTGGACGTTGTGGACGACGTGGCGAGCACGGATGTGAACACCCCTGTGGACATCGATATTCTTGGACAACGATATGGGCATCCCAACGGACGGTACCTTGACCACTACGGACCCTGACAACGGAACTGTGGAGATCAACGATAACGGTACACCTGACGACATCACGGACGACACGATCACCTATACCCCTAACGAGGACTTCGAGGGAACGGACACTTTCGACTACACGGTATGCGATGCGATGGGCACCTGCGATACGGGCACGATAACCGTTACTGTGGGCACTCCGGTAGCCTTGGACGTTGTGGACGACGTGGCGAGCACGGATGTGAACACCCCTGTGGACATCGATATCCTTGACAACGATTCGGGCATCCCAACGGACGGCACCCTGACCACTGCGGACCCAACTAACGGAACTGTGGAGATCAACGATAACGGTACGCCTGACGATATCACGGACGATACGATCACCTATACCCCCAACGAGGACTTCGAGGGAACCGACACTTTCGATTACACGGTATGCGATGCGATGGGCACCTGCGATACGGGCACGATAACCGTTACGGTGGGCACTCCGGTAGCCTTGGACGTTGTGGACGACGTGGCGAGCACGGATGTGAACACCCCTGTGGACATCGATATCCTTGACAACGATACGGGCATCCCAACGGACGGCACCCTGACCACTACGGACCCTGACAACGGAACTGTGGAGATCAACGATAACGGTACACCTGACGATATCACGGACGATACGATCACCTATACCCCCAACGAGGACTTCGAGGGAACGGACACGTTCGATTACACGGTATGCGATGCGATGGGTACCTGCGATTCGGGCACGATAACCGTTACGGTGGGCACTCCGGTAGCCTTGGACGTTGTGGACGACGTTGCGAGCACGGATGTGAACACCCCTGTGGACATCGATATTCTTGACAACGATTCGGGCATCCCAACGGACGGCACCCTGACCACTACGGACCCTGACTAACGGAACTGTGGAGATCAACGATAACGGTACGCCTGACGATATCACGGACGATTCGATCACCTATACCCCCAACGAGGACTTCGAGGGAACCGACACTTTCGATTACACGGTATGCGATGCGATGGGCACCTGCGATACGGGCACGATAACCGTTACGGTGGGCACTCCGGTAGCCTTGGACGTTGTGGACGACGTTGCGAGCACGGATGTGAACACCCCTGTGGACATCGATATCCTGGACAACGATTCGGGCATCCCAACGGACGGCACCCTGACCACTACGGACCCAACAACGGTACTGTGGAGATCAACGATAACGGTACACCTGACGATATTACGGACGATTCTATCACCTATACTCCCAACGAGGACTTCGAGGGGACCGACACTTTCGAGTATACGGTATGCGATGCCATGGGCACCTGCGATACGGCAAGTGTTGAAATCGATGTATTGAATAATACGCCTACAACACCGGGTGAGTTCGTTATAGAAGTGAATCAAATGGTAACACCTAATGGCGATGGTAGAAATGATTTTCTATTTATTAGAGGAGTCGATCAAATACGAAATAGCACTTTAAAGATTTTCAATAGATGGGGAGTTCCTGTTTATGAGGGTGAAAACTATAATAACCAGAATAATGTATTTGATGGTAGGTCTAGAGGAAGGTCCACTTTTAGTGTTCAAGAATATTTACCGGCTGGAGTGTATTTCTATATATTCGATTATACCACTTTAGACGGTGTGAATAATGTTGACAGCGAATACCTTTATATCAGTAACAAATAGAGTAAGATATGAGTTTAAGGAATAAAATTCTAGTTTCATTAGGTTTAATAGTTTTTACGGTAATTACCGTAAAGGCACAACAGGATGCTCAATACACCCAATACATGTTCAATACCATGAGTGTTAATCCGGCGTATGCAGGGTCTCGTGGTCAATTGAGTATTGCTGCATTATACAGATCTCAATGGGTAGGTTTGGACGGTGCGCCAAAAACGCAAACCTTGAACATACAGTCGCCCATTAGAAATAGCAAATTGGGCTATGGGGTTTCCATAGTTAATGATGAGATTGGAGACGGGGTAGTTCAAGAAACCTATTTTGATGCCGTATTATCTTATACAATAGATGTTTCAGCAGAAGGTAAAATGTCCTTCGGGATAAAAGCAGGGGGTAATTTGTTGAATCTTGATTTCAACAGTTTGAGGAATTTTGATGCTGAACCCCTAAATACAGATAATATTGAGAATAGGTTTTCCCCCAATGTTGGAGTTGGATTGTATTATCATACCAACACATTTTATGCAGGATTATCGGCTCCAAATTTGTTTCAAACAGAACATTTTGATAATTCTCAACAAGAAGCCGGAAGCGTTCAGTTTTTGTCAAAAGAACGTATTAACTTTTATTTGATTACGGGTTACGTTTTTGACTTGAACGGTAATCTAAAGTTCAAACCGGCACTGTTGACCAAAGTAGTTGGTGGTGCGCCACTTCAAGTGGATGTCTCTGCTAATTTTATGTTTAATGAGAAATTCACTTTTGGTGCAGCATATCGATGGGATGCAGCGGTAAGTGCTATGGCAGGTTTTCAGATATCTGACCAATTCATGTTAGGTTTGGCCTACGATAGGGAAACCACGGCATTAGGCGGCACACAATTCAACGATGGTTCCTTTGAGGTTTTCCTAAGATTTGAATTATTGAGGTCGTACCAAAGATTAGTTTCTCCTCGATTCTTTTAAACAGTATAGTTGATTATGAGATATAAAGTACAGTTCATTACTATTATGCTACTATTTTTTGCGGTAGGAAATAATAGGGCCCAAGAACGATTAATAGAAAAAGGAAATGAAAAGTTCGAGTCCTATTCTTTTAGTCCGGCAATAGATATTTATAAGAAGGTTTTGGAAAAAGGTTACGTTTCCGCTGATTTGTTAAGGAAACTAGGTAATTCCTATTACTATAGTGCAGAGTACAAGGAAGCTGGAGAAACCTACAAGAGATTAGTAAACGAATATGAATCGGAGGTAACTCCTGAGGATTACTTTAAATATGCGCAGTCTCTTAAATCGCTTGGAGAATATGAAAACTCCAATAGTATCATGGAGAAATTCATTGAAATGACCAAAAGCGATGCAAGGGCAAATGCGTATAGTGGTGACCGAGATTATATGGCAGAGTTAATGGCAAATTCAGGACGGTATACCTTTGGTCCATTTGAATATAATTCTCCTTATAACGATTTTGCTCCCTCTTTCTACAAAGAAGGACTCATTTTTTCTTCGGATAGAGATACCGGTAATTTTGCCAGATACAGACATACTTGGAATGCAAAAGATTTCTTAGACCTCTATCAAGTAAACGTGGATAGTGCCACCATGAACCATGTAAAAAAGTTAAACGAAGAGATAAACACCCGTTTACACGAATCAACTTCAGTGGTGACCAAGGATGGGCAAACACTCTATTTTACTAGGAACAATGTTGTAGAAGGTAAATTTATCAAAGATGATAAAGGGATTATTCGATTAAAAATTTTCAGGGCCCAGTTGATGGAAGATGGATTGTGGGGTGAAATAGAGGAATTGCCATTTAATAATAGTGGGTATTCGGTTGCCAACCCAGCGCTAAGTCCGGATGAAAAAACTTTATTTTTTGCATCGGATATGCCTGGAACTTTGGGTGAATCGGATATTTTTAGGGTGGCTATCAATAAAGATAGAACCTTTGGACCTCCTATTAATTTAGGGTCTTCTATAAATACCGAAGCTAGGGAAACCTTTCCGTATGTGACGAGTGAAGAGATACTCTATTTTTCTTCGGATGGTCATCCAGGTTTAGGAGGATTGGACGTTTTTGCCACAAAAATAAAATTTGACGATTATTCAGGTAAGGTTTTAAATGTTGGAGAGCCCATCAACACGAACAAAGATGACTTCACCTTTATTTTTGATGAAACTTTAAAGGCTGGTTATGTAGCATCAAACCGTGATGAAGGATTGGGAGGTGATGATATCTATAGCTTTATTGAAGATAAACCTTTGGTATTTGATTGTATTCAACCTGTAACGGGTACGGTTAGGGATAAAATCACCAATGAAGTTTTGGTGGGAGCAACCGTAAAAGTCATCGATGAAAATAATGAGGAACTACTATCGACTATAACGGACTCCAAAGGTACCTACAGTTTAGAACTGGATTGTAATAAAGGTAATTTTGTAAGGGCGATGATGGAAGGCTACATTCCTTTTGAAGAATACATTGGGGTATCTGATGGTAAGCCAAAAATCATCGATTTTTATCTGGAGAGAGACCGTATTACGGCTGGTTTTGGTGATGATTTAGCTAAACTTCTTCAGTTGAGTACCATTTATTTCGATTTTGACAAATACAACATCCGCAAGGATTCTGAGGTGGAGATAGAAAAAGTAATTGCTGCTTTGGAGAAATACCCTAGTCTAAAATTAAAAGTAAATTCCCATACGGATAGTAGGGGACCGGCGGCCTATAATCTTTGGTTATCTCAAAAGAGAGCGGAGTCTACTATTAATTATATGATTAAAAATGGAATCTCAAAAGAGAGGTTGGTCAGTGAAGGCTATGGAGAAACTAAATTGTTGAACGAGTGTGCAGATGGGGTAAAATGTACGGCTGCACAGCACGATGTAAATAGAAGATCTGAATTTATCATATTGGAGTAAAGTGGTTTAAAATAGTAATGTTAAAAAGCAACCTTTTAGAGTTGTTTTTTTGTTTTGAACAATAAATTGATTAGTATTTTAATGTTCTCGATATCCTTAACAAAGTCCGTGTTTTTTAGACATTAATGGACGAAATACTAATTAAAGATTATAAGAATTAAATGAATTGATTAAACGTTTCAAACAGCAGCATTATCACATTCACTTGCAATAACCGTACTTCACAACAAAATTTTGCTAACCCTGGGATCCTAGTTTATTTTAGCCGGTGATTTATGCGATTTGATCGTTTTCAAGATTTCAAATACCGTTGGCATTAAATTATGAGAACTAAAATAAACCTTTATTTTACTATTTTTTATATTAACTTGTTCCGTAGCGTATAGGGCAGAAACCTATCTCGATAATTTTAATACAGGTTCCTATTCCAATACCAACGGTAGCCGAATTATGGTTAACAAGTTGGATTGAGGTTAATGAAACATACTAATCCAAATAATGGCAAAATCCAAATTAATGCGAATCAATTACGCTTTGATAATTTGGATAATAGATATATATATAGGACTTTAGATTTGTCAGGATTCACCTATGTTAAATTAACTTTTGATTACGATGCAACTAGTATTAACGATGAAGGCCTTAATCTTTGGTTGATTAATGCTAGTGGAGGATTTGATTATATTTCAACGATAACTGGAGGAAGTAATACTTATACATTAACACTACCTTCAACATATATTTCTTCAAATAGTGGAATTGCATTTAACGGTAGTGATACTAATTGGGATAATGGGGAAAGAGTTTTTATAGATAATGTTCAATTTTCAGTCTCAAATCCAAGTTGTAGTAATTCATTGGATTATGAGTTTTACGATGGTACACCGGCAGGTAATACCGTAGATAATATTCCGACTTCAGGAGCTTTGGGACAGGGACAGATAGCTGATTTTAACGTTGCGTCATTGCAGAATATCGTAGATCCCGGAGATATAGATTCTTTTGGAATTCGATACAATGGCTATATTCAGATAGCAACCGCTGGTTCCTATACTTTTTATACAAATTCGGATGATGGTTCAAAATTGTTTATTGACGGTGTTCAAATTGTCAATAACGATGGGGATCATGGAAGTCAAGAGAGATCAGGTACGGTAACCTTGAGTAGTGGTTTACATACTATTCGGATTTTATACTACGAAAATGGTGGTGGACAATCGCTAACGGTTCAATACCAAGGCCCGTCTATCGCAAAACAGAATATTCCATTTTCAATCCTCTCTAGCGATTGTATTGTTCCGGCAATAGATACAGATGGTGATGGTCAATCTGATGAAACCGATATTGACGACGATAATGATGGAATTTTAGATACGAACGAATGTGGACCTTCATTTGGGAATTATGTTCAAACGGCCTCAAATATTCGATTTTTTAGTAGTGAATCAAATGCCCAGGGTGATCCAGGTGCTACTTTTGCGAATAACCCTACAACTTATCCTGGAAGTAGTTCATTATTACTTTTGAGATTCCCAATAGCGCTTCCTATTGGTACACCGGTCAGTGTTTTCTTGGGTGCCGATCCCGCGGTTTCAAGTACAGATATTCAAATACAAAGATCAAGCGCTTCCGGGGGTAATGATGGTTATTTGGCAGATGGAAATGGTACAACCCCTGGTACTATACGGGAGGTGAATTTTACAGTTTCAGGTAGTGCCCTAGAATATATCAGAGTAGAGGCTTATCAAACCGGAGCCCTGGTATATGGTGCTAGTTATGGTACTGGAGGTGTTGATTGCTCTACAATTGATACGGATGGTGACGGCATCCCTAATTATTTAGATTTAGATAGTGATGGTGATGGAATTCCCGATAATGTAGAAGCCCAAACGACCACGGGTTATATTCCACCGGCTGGAGCTGATACCAATAATGACGGGTTGGATAATGCGTATGGCACCAATGGTTTAACGTCTGTGGATACGGATGGTGACGGAACTCCAGATTTTTTAGATACTAATAGTGATAATCAAGGACCTAATGATACAGCGGAAGCCGGCATAACTCCTTCAGGGTCAGATTCTGATAGTGATGGTTTGGATAATGCTATGGATACCACTAATGGTTATGCAGATCCCGGAGGTAGGATTGATGATCCTATCAATACCAATGGCGGCTCGATTGCTTTACCGGATTGGGACAATGATGCCAATAGTGGAGGCGATGTAGATTATAGGGATGCTATTGATGATTCCGTAAATGAACCACCCACTTTAACGGCTACCGGGGATCAATCTTTTTGTCCAGGTACAACAGTACCCATAGCCGAAACAGTATCCATAACAGATCCGGATGATGTTGATTTGGCGGCAGTTTTTATTCAGATATCTGCAAATTATGACAATGCAGGAGATGAATTAGTGTTGACAGGTTCTCATCCTGGAATAACAGCAACATGGGATGTTTCAGAGGGGAAACTTAGCCTCATTGGTCCAGCAAGTTTAGCGGCATTTGAATCGGCGATTTTAGCAGTGGTTTATCAATCATCCGCAACTCCAGTAGCTGGTACGATGAAGGAAATTTCTATTGTTTTGAACGAGGCCAATTATTTGTTGTCTACCCAACACTATTATGAATACATTCCAGCTTTGGGAATTACTTGGACTGCGGCTAGAGATGCGGCTGCACTTAGAACCTTTTACGGGCTTCAAGGCTACCTAGCCACACTAACAGTTGCAGATGAGGCTGACTTATTAGGTAAACAATCTAGTGGAGCAGGTTGGATAGGGGCTAGTGATGCAGCTGTTGAGGGCGAATGGCGTTGGGTGACCGGTCCAGAAGCCGGTACTCAATTTTGGAGTGGCAATGCTACTGGAAGTGTGACAGGTCCAAATAATTATGCCAATTGGAATAACGGAGAACCAAACGACTCTGCGGGCGAAGATTACGCGCATATCAATGCCCCAGGTACTGGTTTTGATGGTTCTTGGAACGACCTGTCCAATACAGGGGCAGGGAGTGGTAATTATCAGCCAAAGGGTTATTTAGTCGAATATGGTGGCACGCCAGGTGACCCCGCTCCACCTCAAATTTCTGCAGTGACAAGAATTTGGGTTGATAATGTGAATCCTACTGCTAGCAATCCAACTCCAATTTCAGTTTTTTGTAGTTCAGATGTACCAGCCCCAGATGTAAATGTTGTAACAGACGAACTAGATAACTGTACTTTAAACCCTACAGTAACTTTTATTTCGGATATTTCTGATGGAGGAACTAATCCAGAAATTATTACCAGAACCTACAGGGTGGCTGATGAAAGTGGTAATGCAATAGATGTTACTCAAACGATTACGATTCAATTTGTAATACTAAATTCATCGCCTGTTGATCAAACTGTTTTGGTTGGAAATCAAGCAGTTTTCACCTCTAGTTATTCCAATGCCGATAATTACCAATGGGAAGTTAGTATGGATGGTGGAATTACTTTTAATGCCCTATTTGATGGTACTATCTACTCAGGTACACAATCAAATACACTGACCGTGAATAACAGCAAAGTGGAACAGAATAATTATAGGTATAGAGTTTTAGGTTCCAATTCTACTGGAAGTTGTCCTAATGATGTTTCAAGTGATGCGGCTATTTTAACTGTTCAAGTGGGAACCGTTATCACCAACCGAAGGATAACGTATAGGGTCAAGAATAATTGACAATAGCTTTTGTATTAGGATATACTACAGTTGGGTTTTCAAAATCAAACTCCGATTGAAATATTGGTGCTTAGCATTAAAGAAGTAATTATCTGTTTATTACCTCAGTAATTTATGATTACAATAGATGAAAATTTAAATTTCTATTACTCTATGGAACGTTATTAGGGGGTATAATACTAGAACTAGTATACGAGTAAATTCAACTTCAGAATTTTCACCCATGGTAGAAATCAGTGCTTATACCGTAATCACGAATAGAAGAATCACCTATCGTATAAAATCCAACTAGGTTATTCATATTTCTTTAATCAATTCTTTTCAAACTTTATTGAGTGTGACAATTTGTTTGATATAGCCACGATGGTTTACATCCATAATGCTGTTTCATTCAATTTAAAATTCACGGTATTTAGAGTCATTAGCGTGAAGATTTTGAGCGTAAAATCCGAAAGTTAACGATTTTTAAGTGGGCGTTATGTACTGTAATAACAGTCCGTCCTCGATAAACGACCACTCGGTCGGTTTCCATTTTTTAAAAACCTAAACCTCATGTTTGCATGCCTATACTGTGCAAATAACCCTCTACACAACATTTATTTTATGGGGCAACAGTTATAATGAATATTTGTGTGTTGTGATTGCTTGTGATCCCTCTTGTTGAGAAATAATTGGATTCATCGGTTATGAGCAAATAGAAAAACCTATATGACCACAGAATTTTTGAAGGTGAAATTGAATTTTAAAAGTATGAAAAGTCAAACTACTACAACTAGACGTATTACCAGTAAGGCTTTATTGGTAGTATGTACTTTATTGTTGTCCACCATAGCTATAGCACAGACCACCGTAACTTTAGAGGACCAATGTAATTGTGAAGTATTGCAAGGTACCGCGGTTTCTGCTCCAGGTGTCTCAACACCCGCGGGAGCGGATTTAGGTGATCTTTACGTAAACACTAACACCGGAACCATATTCTTTTGGGATGGTAATTCTTGGGAGTTAACTTCTGTAGATACCGATAACCAACAACTTCAGAACTTTAGTTTTGATGTGGTAACCAATATCCTTTCACTTGAAATTGAAGATGGAAATATAGTTACGGTAAATTTATCTTCTTTGGATAAAAATGCAGCCGATGTTTCATATAGTAATACAACTTCGGGACTAACGGCAACAACGTACAACAGGCCATCGACGAGATCAACGCTGCAGCCGGAACGGTAGCATTAGTGGATAACGGTGACGGTACTTATGAATTCACGAACGCCGCAGGTGTAACGACAACGATCAGTGATACCTCGGTTTCCACTTTGGCGGATAATGGAGATGGTACCTATACCTATACCGACGAGAGTGGTGCGGTACAGAACATCGATACCAACGCGAGTGCGAACCCTTATGACAATACAACTTCGGGACTAACGGCAACGAACGTACAACAGGCCATCGACGAGATCAACGCCGCTGCTGGAACAGTAGCTTTAGTGGATAACGGAGACGGAACCTATGATTTCACGAACGCCGCAGGTGTAACGACGACAATTAGTGATACTTCGGTATCGACCTTGACCGATAACGGCGACGGAACCTATACCTATACCGATGAGAGCGGTGCGGTACAGAATATCGACACCAACGCCAGTGCGAACCCTTATGACAATTCAACTTCGGGACTAACGGCAACCAACGTACAACAGGCCATCGACGAGATCAACGCTGCAGCTGGAACAGTAGCTTTAGTGGATAACGGAGACGGAACCTATGATTTCACGAACGCCGCAGGTGTAACGACGACAATTAGTGATACTTCGGTATCGACCTTGACCGATAACGGCGACGGAACCTATACCTATACCGACGAAGCAGGAAATGCTAGCACAATTAACACTAATGGAATAGCTATTAGTAATCTTGTTGCGGGTAATAGAATCGCAACCTTGACCGAGGCAGATGGAATAATTTCCGACATCAACGAGACAATTACTTCTATAGTAGATAACAACGATGGTAATGTAACATTGGTAAACGAGGCCGGTGCCAGTGTAACCATAGCCAAATCGAATATTACGGCAAACCCGGATGGTACCTATACGTTCACCAACAATGATGGTAGTGACGTAACGATAGACACCAACGGATTGGTAATCAGCAACCTTGTTGCGGGTAACCGAATCGCGACAATAACCGAAGCTGATGGTACAACCGCAGATATTAATGAAACGATTACCTCAATAGTAGACAACAATGACGGTACGGTTACATTCACAAGAGAAGATAATAGTACACAGATAATTTCAAAATCTCAGATTACCGATAATGGGGATAGTACCTTTACTTTTGATAATGGAAACGGATCTCCCGTTGTATTTGTAGGAACTGATGATCAAGTAGCATCAGAAGTTGATTTTACTCCATCAGGAAATACGGCTAGTACAAATGTACAAGCGGCAATTGAAGAATTACAAGGTGATATAAATGGCTTGGACGGTACCGATGACCAAGATTTAGGCATTGGGTCTGGAGGTATAGCAAATGAAAGTGTTGAGGTAACTATTACTGATGGTTCCAGTACTTTGGTTGACATCCGTGATGCTGACTCATCAATAACTAACGAACTTTCACAAGTGGGCGCTGGAACACCAGCAGTTACCGGAGCGACAGCTTCAAATACGGGTGAAACGTATGTAGATACCACATCTGGACAATTATATGTTTGGGATGGTAGTGCTTGGCAACAAGTGGGAGGTAGTGCCGCACCAGATGCGGATCCAGACCCAACTAATGAGTTGTCCGATATTGCTATTACAGGTACGACCTTAGAACTTACCAATGCGGCGGCAGGTGCAACAGGTGTTGATTTGAACAATATCTTTGCTACCGATACAGAATTGGCCAATGCTATTGCAGCCAGTGAAGCAGCAGATTTGGATAAGGATGCGACCAATGAACTTCAAAACTTAGGGGAAGTTTTAGCGGACGGTAATGATGGTGCCGGTTTGGCAATAACCAATATTGCAGATCCGACGAACCCACAAGATGCGGCAACCAAAGCCTATGTAGATAGTATTTCAGATGATGATGTTAGTGTTGCAAATACTGTTTCAGGGAACAGGATAGCTACTATTTCTGAACCAGGTATTACAGATGTGGACATCAATGAAACTATAACAACATTAGGCGATGCCAATTCGGATGGTATTTTCGATTTTGAGTCTGAAAACGGAACCATTACCAGTTTTGATGGTACCGATGACCAAACTGCAGCTCAAGTATCAGTAACTCCGGCAGGAAATATTACGAGTACTGATGTTCAATCCGCTTTAGAGGAATTGGATGCCAACAGTTCGGACAATCAAGATTTAAATCTTACCGGAGATAATTTAACATTGAGTAATGACCCAACGGCTACTCCTATTGATCTATCGGATTATAGGGAAACCGTAACGGGTACCAATGATATTACGGTAACTGATGATGGCAATGGAAACTACACGGTGGATTATGTTGATGGAGATAAAAGTGATACCAACGAAATAACAACCGTAACCGATAACCTTGATGGAACAACTACTATTCTAGATGTAAATGGCGGAACGGTGACTGTTGATAATGACGGCATCGATAATGTGGACGATGCGGACAATGACCCCCTAAATGAGATACAGGATGCAAGTCAAGTAAGTTTTGATGATACGACCGCCGGATTGGGCGCTACGGATACCCAAGCGGCTATCGTTGCTTTAGCTGCAAGTAATGCAGCCGATAACGATACGGATGCAACTAATGAATATAACACGGGCAGTGCTATTTCTGGAGGTAATCTAGAGATTACCGATGGTGGAGGTACAGAATCCGTGAATCTGATAAGTACTGACGCCAACAACAATATTGCAGTCGGTTCGGATGGCGCATTATACTTAAATGTTGCCTCAGTGACTATTTCAGAAACCATAACAACTCTTGCTGATAACGGTAATGGAAGTTTTACCTATACCAACGAAGCTGGTAGTCCGGTAACCTTTCAAGCCTCTACGATTACTAATAATGGTGACGGAACATCAACAATAGCTTTAGCAGATGGTGGCTCGATTAATGTAGATAATGACGGTGTCGATAATGTGGACGATGCGGATAACATAGTCGGTAACGAATACAACACGGGAATAAGCTTTGACGGAACTGACCTTACCATTACCGACGGTGGTGGTGATCAAACTATTGATATCACCGGAGTTAATACCGATACCCAGGATTTGTCTATAGACGCTACCGGAAAAATAATATCGTTAGTGGACGGCGGTTCGGTAACGATAAATGCCGACGATGCGGATGCAGATCCGAACAATGAAATTCAGGACCTTTCCATCAGTGGAAATACCTTGAGCCTTAGCGGTGATGCAACTACGGTAGATTTGAGTCCGTTCGTAAATAACGATACCAACGAACTTACAGACTTTATCGCAATCGGGAACGGATGTCACATTATCTGATGGTGGTGGAACTATTTCAGTTGCTGATAATGATAACGATAGTACAAATGAGATACAGGATGCCAGCGAGGTAAGTTTTGATGATACCACTGCTGGACTGGGAGCTACTGATACCCAAGCTGCCATAGAAGCCTTAGCTGCGAGTAATGCGGCCGATGACGATACTGATGCAACCAACGAATTACAGACCTTATCACAATCCGGAACGGATGTAACCTTGTCCAACGGTGGAGGAACCATTTCGGTTGCGGATAACGACAATAGCGTAACGAACGAGGTGAACACCGCTTTCACTGTAGCAAGTGGTAATCTGAACATCACGGACAGTAACGGTACGCTTTCGGTGCCTTTGAGCTCGATAGATACCGATACCCAGGACTTGTCGATAGACGCAACTGGAAAAATAATTTCCTTAGTGGACGGAGGTTCGGTAACGATCAATGCTGACGATGCGGATGCAGATGCAACTAACGAATTACAGACACTTTCACAATCCGGAACGGATGTAACACTATCTAATGGTGGTGGAACGATATCCGTTGCGGACAACGATAATAGTGCAACGAACGAGGTGAACACCGCTTTTACGGTAGCAAGTGGTAATTTGAATATCACTGACAGTAACGGTACGCTTTCGGTACCATTGAGTTCAATAGATACGGATACCCAAGACTTGTCTATAGACGCCACGGGCAAAATCATATCTCTTGTCGATGGCGGTTCGGTAACAATTAATGCGGACGATGCCGATGCTGTTATAGGAAACGAGGTCGTGAATGCGACCGATGCAACTTTGACAAGATCAGGTTCCGGAACGGCCGGGGACCCTTATACTTTGGACGTGGCAGCTGACGGTATCACCAACGCAGAGATTGCGGACGATGCGGTACAATTGGAAAATATAGCGAACGGTACGACTACGGGTCAGGTAATCCAATGGGACGGAACGGAATGGACCTTGGTGGACCTTGGTTCGGTAACGGTAACAGAGAACGATGGTGTCATAGGTAACGAGATCGTGAACGGAACTGACGCTACACTGGTACGGTCAGGAGCGGGAACGACGGTAAGTCCCTATACTTTGGACATAGCCGCTGATGGGATCACCAATACAGAATTGGCTGATAACGCAGTGGGCTTGGAGAACTTAGAAGACGGTAATACTGTTGGTCAGGTCATGCAGTGGAACGGTACGGATTGGGTACTGATCGATGCCAGCACTTTGGATACGGATACCCAGGACCTTTCGATAGACGCCACGGGAAAAATTATATCTCTTGTCGACGGCGGTTCGGTAACGATAAATGCTGAGGATGCGGATGCGGATCCTAATAACGAGAACCAAACGGTCAGTGCCGGTACGGGTATCAGTGTGAACCAGGTAGGACAGGACTTTGAGATAACGAATACAGCCCCTGATCAAACGGTTACAATTGCGGACGGTGGAAACGGAAACGTTACTGTTGGCGGTACCTACCCTAATTTCACGATAGACGTACCCGATGCAACGGTGGATACCGATGACCAGACCTTAAGTATTACAGGTGACCAATTGAGCATCTCCGAAGGAAACACGGTAACGCTTCCAAGTGCCGACGGTACGGAGACAATCGTACAGTCCGGTAATGCAAACGTTACGGTAACAGGTGACGGTTCTTCGGGTAACCCTTACCAGATCAGTAGTGTCGACAATGTGGACGATGCGGATGCGGATCCGAACAATGAAATTCAGGACCTTTCCATCAGTGGAAATACTTTGAGCCTTAGCGGTGATGCAACTACGGTGGATTTGAGTCCGTTCGTAAATAACGATACCAACGAACTTCAGACCTTATCGCAAACCGGAACGGATGTCACACTATCTGATGGTGGAGGAACCATTTCGGTTGCGGATAATGATAACGATAGTACAAATGAAATACAGGATGCCAGCAAGGTAAGTTTTGATGATACCACTGCTGGACTGGGAGCTACCGATACCCAAGCTTGTCATAGAAGCCTTAGCTGCAAGTAATGCGGTCGATGACGATACAGATGCAACTAACGAATTACAGACACTTTCACAATCCGGAACGGATGTAACACTATCTAATGGTGGTGGAACGATATCCGTTGCGGACAACGATAATAGCACAACGAACGAGGTGAACACCGCTTTCACGGTCGCAAGTGGAAATTTGAACATCACCGACAGTAACGGTACGCTTTCGGTACCATTGAGTTCAATAGATACGGATACCGATGACCAGACCTTAAGTATTACAGGCGACCAATTGAGTATCTCCGAAGGAAACACGGTAACGATTCCAGGTGCCGACGGTACGGAGACAATCGTACAGTCCGGCAATGCAAACGTTACGGTAACTGGCGATGGTTCAGCCGGTAGCCCCTATACAATCAGCAGTGTCGACAACGTTGACGATGCGGATAATATAGTTGGGAACGAGTACAATACGGCCTTCGGCATATCGGGGAGCAATCTAAGGCTGACCGACGGTGGTGGTAACCTTGATGTTCCATTATCAAGCCTTGGAACCGATACTCAGGACTTGTCGATAGACGCAACAGGAAAAATAATTTCCTTGGTCGATGGAGGTTCGGTAACCATAAATGCCGATGATGCGGATGCCAGTGTAACCAACGAAGTGAATACGGCATTTACGGTATCCGGAGGCAACTTGAACATTACGGACAGTAATGGAACCTTATCTGTGCCATTAAGTTCCATCGATACGGATACTGATGATCAGACCTTGAGTATTTCAGGAGACCAATTGAGCATATCCGAAGGTAATACTATAACCTTACCAACTGCAGACGGAACTGAAACAGTTGTGGAGTCAGGTAATGCGAATGTTACGGTAACTGGTGATGGATCAACGGGTAATCCTTATCAGATTAGTAGTGTTGACAATGTAAATGATGCCGATGCTGACCCTAGTAATGAAATACAAGATCTTTCCATCTCTGGAAATACCTTAAGTCTAAGTGGCGATGCAACAACGGTGGACTTGAGTCCTTTCGTTAACGATGATACGAACGAGCTTCAGACCCTTTCACAAACAGGGACTGACGTGGCGTTATCCAACGGTGGAGGAACCATTTCGGTTGCGGATAATGATAATGATAGTACGAACGAGCTTCAAAACGCTAGTCAGGTAAGTTATGATAATGGCACAAGCGGATTGTCAAGTACAGATACCCAAGGTGCGATTGATGAATTAAAAGCAGACGTTGATGCATTTGCAGCCACATCAGGACAGACTAATACAGCATCAAATGTTGGTGCGGGTGGTGTTGGACCATTTGCAAGAAAAACAGGTGCCAATCTTGAATTTAAGAATATAAATGCAGGTTCAAACAAAGTTACCGTAACAAATGATGGTGGCAACGATGAAATCGATATTGATATTAACGAGGCGAATATTACTATTACTGAAAGTCAGATTTCTGATCTAACTCATACGATTGACACTGACGATCAAACGTTAAGTATTTCAGGAGATCAGTTGAGCATATCCGAAGGCAACACGGTAACGATTCCGGGTGCCGACGGTACGGAGACGATAGTACAGTCCGGTAATGCAAATGTTACGGTAACAGGTGATGGCTCTGCCGCTAGCCCTTATTCGATCAGCAGTGTCGACAACGTTGACGATGCGGATAATATAGTAGGAAACGAGTACAATACGGCCTTCGGCATATCGGGAAGCAATCTAAGGCTGACCGACGGTGGTGGCAATCTTGATGTTCCATTGTCAAGCCTTGGGACTGATACGCAGGACCTTTCGATAGACGCTACTGGAAAAATAATATCATTAGTGGACGGAGGTTCGGTAACAATTAACGCGGACGATGCGGATGCGGACCCAAATAATGAGATACAGGATTTATCATTAAGTGGAAACACTTTAAGCCTATCTGGCGATGCAACTACGGTGGATTTGAGTCCGTTCGTAAATAATGATACCAACGAACTTCAGACCTTATCGCAATCAGGAACGGATGTGACATTATCTAATGGTGGTGGAACAATTTCTGTTGCGGATAATGACAATAGTGTAACGAACGAGGTGAACACTGCTTTCACTGTAGCTGCCGGTAATTTGAACATTACAGACAGTAATGGAACATTATCTGTACCATTAAGCTCTATTGATACGGATACCCAGGACCTTTCGATAGACGCCACGGGCAAGATTATATCACTGGTCGACGGCGGTTCGGTAACAATAAATGCGGACGATGCGGATGCGGATCCCAATAACGAGAACCAAACGGTAAGTGCCGGTACGGGTATCAGTGTGAACCAGGTAGGACAGGACTTTGAGATAACGAATACAGCCCCTGATCAAACGGTTACAATTGCGGACGGTGGAAACGGAAACGTCACTGTTGGCGGTACCTATCCTAATTTCACGATAGACGTACCCGATGCAACGGTGGATACCGATGACCAGACCTTAAGTATTACAGGTGACCAATTGAGCATCTCCGAAGGTAACACGGTAACGCTTCCAAGTGCCGACGGTACGGAGACGATAGTACAGTCCGGTAATGCAAACGTTACGGTAACAGGTGACGGTTCCTCGGGTAACCCTTACCAGATCAGCAGTGTCGACAATGTGGACGATGCGGATGCGGACCCAAATAATGAGATACAGGATCTATCATTAAGTGGAAACACTTTAAGCCTATCTGGCGATGCAACTACGGTGGATTTGAGTCCGTTCGTAAATAACGATACAAACGAACTTCAGACCTTATCGCAAACAGGGACGGATGTGACACTATCTGATGGTGGAGGAACCATTTCGGTTGCGGATAACGACAATAGCGTAACGAACGAGGTGAACACTGCTTTTGCAGTATCAGGTGGTAATTTGAACATTACGGACAGTAATGGAACATTATCTGTACCATTAAGCTCTATAGATACGGATACCGATGACCAGACCTTAAGTATTACAGGCGACCAATTGAGCATCTCCGAAGGAAATACGGTAACGCTTCCAAGTGCCGACGGTACGGAGACAATCGTGCAGTCCGGCAATGCCAACGTAACGGTAACGGGCGATGGTTCCGCCGGTAGCCCCTATATGATCAGCAGTGTCGACAATGTGGACGATGCGGATAATATAGTTGGAAACGAGTACAATACGGCCTTCGGCGTATCGGGGAGCAATTTAAGGCTGACCGACGGTGGTGGTAACCTTGATGTTCCATTATCAAGCCTTGGAACCGATAGTCAGACATTATCGACCAATGGAAGTGCTGGGCAGGTTTCAATTTCAGGTGGTAACGCCATTATCCTAAACGTGAACGATGCGGATTCGGTCATTGGAAATGAAACCATCACATCTATGACCTACAATGCAGGTGTAATAACGGTTAATGAGGGCGGGAATACCCCAAGGACGGTAAATATTAGCGGATTGAATACTGATAATCAAAGAGTAGATAAATTTAATTTAAATGGTACAACATTAGAATTGTCCTTACTACGAGATGCTGAGGCTGATAAAACTATAAATCTTGGTAATACATTTGCGACGGATGCAGAATTGGCTGCCAGTGACGCTGCGGATTTAGATAAAGAGATTGGAAACGAGTACAATACGGCTTTCTCCATATCCGGTTCAAATTTAAGATTGACAGACGGTGGGGGTAATTTAGATGTTCCCTTGGCAAATATTGACACTCAAGATTTATCAATTGATGCAACTGGAAAAATAATATCGTTAGTGAACGGTGGATCAGTTACCATTAATGCAGATGATGCGGATGCTAGCCCTACCAATGAAATTCAAACATTATCAAGGTCAGGCACTAATATTAGTTTGACTAATGGCGGTGGAACGGTTTCCATAGCGGATAATGATAATAATTCCAGTAATGAGATTCAAACCATAACATCAACTGATGGTAGCGTAACGGTTACACCTAGTGGAATCAACTATAACTTATCAGTTGCGGCGGCTAATGGTGCTGAAACAATTGTAGAAGCTGCACCTAATACAGATATAAGTGTTTCTGGTACTGGAACATCGGCTGACCCATATTTAATCGCTAATACCAGGCCTAATATCTTTTATCCACCTTCTATAGCGGTAGATGTGGCGACAACAGGAACAGGTAGAACAATTAATTTACACGATGAATATCTTTCGCAATATGGAACACCAGCTGTTGTTAGTGCCGGTGCGCCTACTGCCATACCAACGTATGCCGATACAGATCTCTATTATTATGTAACCTATTTTGATTCGTCGGTATTTGCCAACGTGAGTGTAGCCGCAAATGGAGTTATGACCTATGATGTTATAGCAACTCCTACAGATTACAACACCTTGATTAACGTAGTGTTCGTTGCAAAATAATTTGAATACTTAACTGATTCCCTTATAGATTTGAAGATAATCATCACATATAAAACCATCATTCTCAGTATTCGTATTCATCGTACTTGGGATAGGTATATCAAATGCCCAATTCTTATTACAGGCACCAAATTCTACCGATGAGAATAATTACCGTTGGTTCAATGCGGAAGATACGAATACGGTTTTGGGAACAGATTTTTTTTATGAGGTGAACCAACCGGGTGTTTATTTTGCCACTTATGACGGTACGGCCTGCGGTAAAAATGCGACCAGTTATTTTATTTTAACGGATTGCGAAACTCCCAACAACGAAGTAACGCTTGATATTTCTTCCAACGTTCCCGCAGGAGCTTCCATAAATTGGATTCCTAATTTGACAGGAGACCAACAAAGGCCTATGGTTTTGGCTACGCAAAATGTAGAAAGGTATATAGCGTCTGTTGTTAAAGCCGGCAATTCTAAAAATCTGCCATCGTTTACGGTGGTTTGTATGAGTCAGGCTGCTACTTTGGTAGACGACGTTGTTTCAGTTGATGAGGACAATTCCCTGATAATAGATATTTTTTCCAATGATTCAGATTTACCGTCTGTTGGGGTGTTGACAACCACAAATCCTAATAACGGATCAATTTCTATTGATGAAAATGGAACACCTAATAATCCATTAGATGATATTTTGACCTATTTGCCAAATCCTGATTATAATGGTACAGATAGTTTTACGTATACCCTTATGCAATAGCTTTGGTGACTGTAGTACAGCAACGGTGACCATTGATGTACGACCCGTATTGGATACCTATGATGATTCGGTGGCTTTGAACATGAATGAAATAATCAATATCGCCCTCTGGAATTTGAACGATAACGACCTGCCGGCTGTTGGAACATTCAGTGCTTCACAACCATTGCATGGTTCCATTACTATTGATGATAATGGTACGCCAGGAGATCCAAGAGATGATTCGGTAAATTATTTCCCTAATAATAACTACATAGGTAACGATAGTTTTGAATATACGGTTTGTGACAGTACAGGCTATTGCAGTACCTCCGTAGTGACCTTATTGATTAATCCGTTAGGGATTGATATCGATAGCGATGATGATGGTATTGTAGACAGTTTTGAAGATTTAAATTTAGATGGGGACAATGATGCTGCCACAAATCCTACGGATAGTGATGGTGATGGTTTCCCAGATTATTTGGATATCGATAGTGATAACGATGGAGTACCGGACAATGTGGAAGCACAAACTACTGCAGATTACGTAGCTCCTAGTGGAAACGACAATAATGGGAATGGATTGGATGATGCCTATGAGGATGGTAGTACTATTGGAATATTTCCAATTGATACCGATGGAGATAATCTCCCAGATTATTTAGATGATGATAGTGATGCTGATGGTGTGCCAGATGCCACAGAGGCCCATGATTTTGACCATGACGGTATTCCGGATGTTGTTCTCATAGGTTCCGATAAGGATGATGATGGATTAGATGATGGTTACGAAGGAGGTATTACCGTTGATTTTGATGTAAACGATGAAATCGATGATCCATACAACTCCTTACCGAATACTGATAGTGATGAGGAATCTGATTATCGAGATACCGATGATGATGATGACGGTATAGAAACAATAGATGAAGATCTTAACCAAAATGGTATTTATACGGATGATGACAGTGATGAAGATGGAATACCTAATTATCTGGATTCAGATTTAGGTCAAACGGAAGAAGAAATTGAAGTTTTCAACGTTATTACCCCTAACGGTGATGGTATTCATGATGTTTTACGAATATCCGGATTGGAGAATTTCCCAAATAATACCTTGAAAATATTTAATAGATGGGGTGTTTCGGTATATACGACAAGAGCTTACAATACAGAGGGTAACGTATTTGACGGTACGTCTGAAGGTAGGGTGACCGTAGATCAAGATCGTAAATTACCAGTGGGTACTTACTTCTATATCCTAGATTATGAAGAGCCTAACGGAGAGATGAAATCGCTTTCTGGTTATATATACATTAACAGATAAAAAAATGTCCAATTTGATTAAAAGTGTAATACTTACGAATATGAAACCAATGGTGTTTTTGGTAACACTATTGGTTTGCATGATATCTTATGGACAACAGGATGCTCAGTACACTCAGTATATGTATAATACGGTGAGTGTTAATCCCGGTTATGCCGGTTCTAGAGGGCACATTAGTATGGCGGCGCTCCATCGTTCCCAATGGGTTGGTTTAGAGGGTGCTCCGGTAACACAAACTTTTAATGTGCATTCCCCAATTGGATATAGGGGGGTAGGTCTAGGCCTTTCCATTGTTAATGATCAAATAGGTCCTACGTCAGAAACTAATTTCGATATTGATTTTTCCTATACGGTTTGGACTTCAACAGAGGGCAGGCTAAGTTTTGGACTGAAAACAAGTGCTAATTTATTAGATATAAGATACTCTGAATTGAATCAGTTTACTACAGATCCAACCTTGCAACAGGATATCGATAATCGACTGACGCCTAATATTGGTGCCGGAGTCTATTACCATACTTCTAAATTTTATGCAGGTCTATCCGTGCCAAGATTTCTTGAAACATCTCATTTTCAAGAGTCTAACTTATCAACGGCCAAAGAGCAAATGAATTTTTATTTGATTACCGGTTATGTATGGGACTTGAATCCGTTTTTAAAGTTCAAACCTACATTGCTGACTAAAGCCACAAGGGGAGCGCCTTTACAAGTAGATCTTTCCGCAAATTTCATGCTTAATGAAAAATTCATCCTAGGTGCTGGTTACAGATGGGATGCTGCTTTTAGTGGTATGGCAGGTTTTAATATTTCGAATAAATTCTTAATCGGTATCGCTTACGATAAGGAAACGACAGAGCTCGGTAATGCAGCCTTCAACGATGGTTCCTTTGAAGTAATTTTTAGATACGATTTTATTTCTACCAAGAATAATTTGAAATCTCCAAGATTCTTTTAGGTAAATTCTCTTAACGTTTAATTATATGTTCTACTTTTCGTAAAATAAGTTAAACGCCTTATTTTTACGATATGAATGAAGAACAGGTAATTCTTGTGAATCAAGATGATGAGCAGATTGGTACCATGCCTAAAATGGAGGCACACGAAAAGGCGCGACTTCACAGGGCTTTTTCAGTTTTTATCGCCAATAAAAATGGGGAGATCATGTTGCAGCAACGTGCTGCATCCAAATATCACTCTCCGTTATTGTGGACGAACACCTGTTGTAGTCACCAAAGAGTAGGAGAGACTAATATTGAAGCTGGTAAACGCCGGTTACAAGAAGAAATGGGTTTTGTAGCAGAGCTAAAGGAACTTTTTTCTTTTATATACAAGGCACCTTTCGATAACGGACTTACGGAACATGAGTACGACCACGTCATGTTAGGAACTTTTGATGGGGAACCCAATATAAATCCAGATGAAGTAGAGGACTGGAAGTGGATGTCTCCTCAATTAGTAAAAGAGGACATTGCCAATAATCCTAATGCCTATACGGCATGGTTCAAAATCATATTCGAAAAATTCTACGAACATTTATTTAACACCGTAAGCTAATAATGAAAGTAAAAGTAAGTAGAAAGGCACATTTCAATGCGGCACACAGACTCTATAACAAAGAATGGCCAGACGATAAAAATGAACTTGTTTTTGGAAAATGTAACAATCCCAATTTTCATGGTCATAATTATGAATTGATTGTTAGTGTTAAAGGGGAGATTGACCCTGTAACTGGTTTTGTTATAGATGTGAAAATTTTAAAAGATTTGATCAAGGCGGAAGTTGAAGATTGTATGGATCATAAAAACCTAAATATTGAGGTGCCGGAGTTCCAAAAATTAAATCCAACAGCAGAAAATATAGCAGTGGTCATCTGGAAAAAATTAAGGCCCCATATTTCAGAATCGAATGAATTAGAAGTTGTTTTATACGAAACCCCTCGTAATTTCGTTACTTTCTCTGGTTAGCTACTAGAATCGGATATTCAGCATTTTAACTTTAGTATTCGTTTGTTGGTCTACTACAACTATTGTGTTATCTATAATTACAGCATTTTAAGTTCAACAAAACTTAATTTTGAAGTTTAAATCTGAAGACAATGAAATTATACCCCTTAAAATTCAATCCTATTTTAAAAGAACGCTTATGGGGCGGTTCTAAATTAAACACTGTTTTAGGAAAACCAATTACTACCGATATTACAGGTGAGAGTTGGGAACTGTCAACCGTTAAAGGTGATGTTTCCATTATCGCCAATGGTTCTTTAGCGAATACCTCATTGCAAGAATTAATCGAGACCCAAGGAGAAGCGCTTTTAGGAAAAAGTGTAATTGAAAGATTTGGAACGGAATTCCCGATTTTAATAAAATTCATTGATGCTAAGCAGGATTTATCCATTCAATTACATCCAAATGATGCTTTAGCCAAAGAACGACATGATTCCTTTGGTAAAACAGAAATGTGGTATATTATGGATGCTGAACCAGATGCGGAATTAATCGTCGGTTTTAATAAGGATGTTACTAAAGAAGAATATGCGAAAAGCCTGGAGAAGGATGAGCTTCTGGAGTTATTGAATTATGAAAAAGTGAAGGAGGGTGATACCTTTTTTATCAATACTGGAAAAATACATGCCATAGGGGCGGGGGTCATGTTGGCGGAGATTCAACAAACCTCAGATGTTACTTATCGGGTTTTTGATTTTAATAGAAAAGACAAAGAGGGTAATTTAAGGGAATTACATACAGACTTAGCGTTGGACGCTATAGATTATAGGAAGAAGGATGATTTTAAGGTCCATTATAAGACAACAGCTAACGAATCCAATAGCATGGTAGATTGTCCTTATTTTAAAACCAATTTCATCGAGGTAACCAATAATTTAACCCTTGATACGAAACAAAGAGATTCCTTTACGATTTTTATGTGCGTTGGAGGCGGTGCAACTGTCAAAACAGAAGGTGGTGAAGTCACTTTGAAAAAGGGTGAAACTGTTTTGGTGCCTGCAGCTACGCAAACTATAGAATTAAAGTCGGAAGGCGCTAAACTATTGGAAGTCACTATTTAAATGCTAATTGAGGAATGGCAATTCAAAAGTTGTACTTTTGCAACAAATTTATAAGTAATGGCAAATATTAAAGATTTAAAGAAAGATATCAATAATGTTCTAGGTGACATTATAGAAGGTGTATACGTAGTTGAAGAAACTAATGGAAACAGAAACTCTAAAGAAGGAGCATCCATTATCGATGAAGCCATCGAAACTTTTGACGAGCTAATCGCAAAAGTCAACAAAAATGATGTGGAGAATAAAAAAGCACATTTTAAAGAAGTACGTAAAGAACTAGAAACAAAGGCCACTAAATTGGTCGATGATTTGAATAAAATGGCCTAAATCCATTTTAGTAGAATAAAAAAGCACCCTAATCAGGGTGCTTTTTTTGTTTTGGATGAAAGTGAATTTTATTCCAAATAGGTCTTAAGCTCTTTACCGTATTTTGAACCGGCAACCTCAGGTGTTAAAACACTGTATATGGAATCTAAATATTTCTTATTAGCATCCGGTATTTCCTTAATCGCAATATAGGGGGCAATATAAGAGTCCTTATTGTTAAGCGCGAAGTTTATGGCGTAGGCGTAGCCCCTTTGTGTATTTCTATTGCTGAGGTTTTCTAATGAATCTATGGTCATTTCGCTTAGAGCCTCTTCTGATTGCGTGGCATCCAAAAGAATCTGCATATTCCGTTTATTAATACTGGACATTGTTTTACGATACTCTTCAAGCTTTTCATGACTTTTAGAACCGGAAATCTTGGCGTCAGTATCAAACGAATTCCAATCTGTAGTAATGGTTATGGTACCTGGTTCTGCAAAGAAAGTAATACGATCATTAATATCATTATTATCTTTTTTATTCAAGTACAGGTAAAATACTTCCGGACTTTCAAGCTTGGTTTTGAAATTGAAATTACTATCCCCATTGATGGTTAAAGAATCTATGGAAACTAAAGTAGAATCCTGTAGATGCTGAAGGTAAAGTGTACCTTTTTTCAATCCATTTATTTTTCCGTTTACCACTAGGGTTTCTTCGGGATTATCTCCGCAAGAAGCCAAAAAGATCATTGAACAGACCGCAACTATTATTTTTTTCATCAAACTATTTTAGGGCGCAAATATCAAAAAAAATGGATAGAAATATCCAACAAACTAAAGGCAATTTTAAAACTATGCTATACCTTGGAGGCAACCTCCATTAAATAGGCACAAAGCAATGCGCCACCGGTTCCTACTACATATCCTAAAACAGCCAATAAAACACCAACTGAGGTCAATGAAGGGTGAAATTCAGCTGCTACAACGGGCGCTGAGGCCGCACCGCCAACATTTGCCTGACTACCCACCGCTAAAAAGAAATAGGGGGCTTTTATAAGTTTGGCCACCAAAATCATAAGGCCTGCGTGGATGCTAATCCAAATAAAACCAATAGCTATTAATCCCGGATTTTCAAGCACTTTTCCTAAATCCATTTTCATACCAATGGTAGCCACCAAAACATAAATGAATATACCTCCAATTTTACTGGCTCCTGTTCCTTCATAATTCTTGGCTTTTGTAAACGAAAGAGCTATACCTATGCCCGTTGCAATAACGACCATCCAAAAGAAACTGGAACCTAAAAAGGATAGAAAACTTTTTTGGTCACTTACCGATTCAAATCCATTCGACAGAAATGTACTGATCTGGTCCCCAAAAAAGTGGGCGATTCCAACACCGGTGAATGCTAAGGATAGCATAATCATATAATCTTGTAGGGTAGGTACTTTAGTGATTTTTTCAGTAAAGGCGGTTACTTTTACTTTCAAGGTTTCAATGGCACTAGTATCGGCTTTAAGCCATTTATCTATTTTATCCGTTCTACCTACTCCAAGAAGGATAATAGCAAGCCATACATTGGCTACCACAATATCCACAAGCACCATACCACCATATTTTTCTGGATTGAACTGAAAAATCTCTAACATAGCCGCTTGATTGGCACCTCCACCGATCCAACTACCGGCAATGGTAGAAAGTCCTCTCCAAATGGCGTCAAAATCGTTGCCACCAACAGTGTCCGGAGAAAAAATAGAGACAATAAGAATAGCTATAGGTCCGCCAATAATGATTCCAGCACTTCCGGTAAGGAACATGATGATGGCTTTTGAGCCTAAATTAGATATCGCCTTTAAATCGATACTCAGGGTCATTAAAATCAAGGCTGCCGGCAAAAGATACCTACTGGCCATGAAATACAAATTTGAAATCTCATCTGATATTAATCCAGAACTAGCTAAAATAGCAGGTAATAAGTAGCACATGAGCACCGCCGGCACAACAGAATAGAATTTACTCCAAAAACCGGTTTTAATACTCGAGGTATAAAAAATGAACCCTAAGCAAGCTGCTAAAAGTCCAAATACTACGGTGTCATTGGTAATGATAGTTGAAGCGAATAGATGGTGCATAGAAAAGGATGTAGGTTGCTTTTTTCAAATATAATCAATTCACCAAGTGTTGTTGAATAAAAAGGGCAACACCATTTTCTGTATTGGACAACGTTGTATAATCTGAAATTGCCTTTACCTCTTCCCGCGCATTGGCAACAGCCACACCATAACCTACATGCTTAAGCATTTCAATATCATTATAATTATCACCAAAAGCGATGACATCTTTAATGGTTTCATCGTCCTTTAGCAAAAGCTCGATGGCAGAAAGTTTAGAAACGCTTTTGGGGGCCAATTCAATTAGCGTATCATTGGAGCGGTATATATTTATATGGTCTTTAAATTTTTCGTTTAATACAGGCATCAGCTTATCTGAACTTTCTTTGGTTCCCATAAGCATCAATTTGTGTGCGCCAATTTGTTCTTTTTCCAAATAATCTAATGTTAAAGATGCTGGCATGAAGGTAGGGTTACCGTGGGTATATTTTATTTCTTTTTCTACACGCTCAGAGGTTTGGGTCACATGCCATTCATGGTTCACGTAAAGACCTATTTCTGTTTTAAATTTTTCGCAAAGTGCGTATAATTCCTGTACGATTTTAAACGAAATCATCACTGAGGAAATCACTTTTTTACCATCCAGAACTAGGGCGCCATTGTAACAAATGATGGGTTCTTCAACAATATCTAAACGTTCCTGTAAATAGGTCATTCCGCTGGGCATTCTGGCCGAAACCAAAATGATGCGTGTACTATTCTTTATTTGGTTTATGGCTGATACCGTAACATCTGAAACATCACTTTTCGTGGTAAGCAAGGTGCCATCCAAATCTGAGCAGAGTATTTTAAACTTCATACTAAATATTTAGCCAATAGGTGAATTTTAGATTGATGGACCTATATTTTGGTTCAAATTGATTTACTGAATAATTGTCATTATACACTATAAATAAATCCGAGAGCGGAGCAAAGCGCCACTGCAACCTTGAGTTGATTCCTAAATTATCCCTTTGGTTGCTGTACTGAAACAGCGTAGTCCAAAAAACGGATTTACTAAAGGTAAAGCCAAACCGTGGGCTTACCAACCATAGGTCCGCGCTAGGGTAGGGCTCCGGCAAAGAAATTTTATCGTAATTCACATTTAGGCTTATCCGTACTTTAGGCTGTATTCTAAGCGTAGCCTCACCGCCAATGGAAAACCGCTGCCCGTTGAAAAAGTTTCCATAGGACGTTTCTCCTTCAAAGGCAAACACGTTGGCCATATTCGATTGGTATCCTACTTTAAAAGTACCGAACCTATATTCTTGACTTCCGGGTAGTTCAACGGCTCCTTCCGTTGCGGTAGGGTCAAAGGGGTCAAAGAGATATACATAACTATTGGAATACTCCGCACCAAACTCCGTAAAGTCTTTGAGCACAAAATTGTAACGGCCGCTTATCTCATAGTCCGCTAATTGATAATCTAAAGAAGTTCTCCAATTGGAAATGCCAAAAACTTCTACGCCATGATTGTTGATGTTTCCTTTTTTTGGCCAAAATAATCGTTGTACCGAACCTACGGTTTTCACGATATCTGTTCTGGGGATGAAACCGAGATCGGACTGAAAATCCTCATCGATATAGGCCAGATCTACAAAAGAGTTCCAATATCTTGAATTATAGCTCAATAGGGCTCCGGCAGATACGTTACCTTCCTGATCGTCAGGCTGAAAGGATTTGTGCAAGTAGTATTTTCCTGACCATACGTTATTCGCACTCGCTAAATAATAGTCTAAACCTAAAACTCGGTTAAACTCTTCATCTGCGGTAAGGTAAGGTTCATCCCCAAAAGCTTGCCTATTAATGAAGAACATACCAATGTTGGAACGCGCAAATACCTTATGCTGTAAGGCCAACATTAGGTTATTATTGGAGGTAATCTCCTGTTCTTCATTTTTGGCGGTTTGAATGTCCAAAAATCCCAATCTCAGGTTTTTGTTCAATTTACCACTAAGTCTAAGTCCTCCCAAAATATCGTTTTGTACGGAGTTTCCAAGCCTGTCCGTAGCGATTCCTATTCGCCTTGAAAAGAAGGGATTCGAGTGCCGTATACTACCAAAACTTCCAAAAAGGTCATTGTTGTCTATAAAAAATTGCCGTCTTTCAGGGAGTGAAACCTCAAAGCGGGTCAGGTTGGTGATGATAGCATCTACCTCTACATTTGAAAAATCAGGATTAAGGGTGACGTCCAAATTCATACCGTTTCCAATGGCTATTTTAGCATCACCTCCTACCTTTAATTTGGTATTATTTTCTTCGGTCGTAAAATCCTTATCGGATATGATATTCACATAGGGAATCAAAGCCAACGGTGTCCTTGACCTTCCTAAAGGTTTTTCAAAATACATGTCTCCCATAAAAGCCAGGTTGATCACACTTTGGTTTTGAGGGATAACAAACCAATTGCTACGTTCATTGGACTGCATATCAAATCGGTAGCTCTGGAATCGCCATTTGGTCTCCCCTTCGGCAAATTTTAGGGAGGTTAAGGGAATGGCGATTTCTGCCGTATAGTAATTATCATAGATTTTGGTTTCCGCCTTCCATTTTACGTCCCATGAAGTCGTGAAACCGCTTTCAACATCTTGTCCTCCTCCGGAAATCAATACTTCCCTTCTTACGCCATAAGGATTGATTCCGAACAGAAAAGCATTGGTACCATCATTGAAGGTATCGAATACCAGACTTATGTTATCATTTCCGCCTGCCCTAAAGTCGCGTTCCAAGGAGGGTATAACATAATTAGAACCCGGTGTATGAACGGTCATACCAATGTATAAAGTTGTGTCATCCGTAAGCATACGGATATCCGTTTGATATTGAGCAGGGACTTTGTCCGATGGAAAATATTGTTGAAAATCTCCTGCACTTTCCGCAAAGGTCCATGCTGAATCATCCAAAATACCATCCAACTGAATTTTTTCGGTGCTATATTTTACGATAAATGATTTTTCTGATATTTGTGCGTAGAGGGAACAGCCTGAAAGTAACAATACTGCAATTCTGAATAATTTGGGCATTTTGGGTTTGGTTGGTTGGTCCCCAAATTTAAGTTTTAGTTAGGTTATATGAATAAAAAATCATTCTGTTTTTTTATTATTTGGCTCCCTTTTGGCCTCTTTCAAACTTTTCATGAGCATCCATTCGATTTGACCGTTAGTGCTACGGAACTCATCGGAAGCCCATTTTTCAATTGCCTTCAGCATTTCTTCATTAACTCGTAATGCAAATGGTTTTTTCTTACTCATAACTTTGTTTCCTATCCATGCAACGTAACAATGTCAAAAGGATGAAATTTAAATTCTACCACAAAAGGTAGTTTTTCAACGGTTTCTGTCCCTTTCAAATACAATACGGCTCCGGTCGTGGTCCAAATCGATGGCCCGCCATCCTTGCCTGCCATATTCATTCAATGTGTCTTCCAAGCGTTGATTGTTATTAGTTAGGCCCACGGTCCAGCTTACTACTTTATATTCTTTCATTTATGCTAAAATATCTCTTAATGGTTTGTTGCGCTTCATTTGGTTTTTGGGTACCGATCAAGATTTTTTCGCCCGTTTTAGCCACTATCTGTATACCTTGGTTCCCCTTAATATTAAAGGCTTTGCTATTTCTTCCGATTCCCCTGTAACCCCATCCGCCATACTCCATAATTGGGTTGTAGGTTCGAACGTAGCATTTATCCATATCTGTCCAAGAAATGGTTTTATAGTTTCTTTGAAATGGGAAAAACCGAAAATGGATACCCTTTTCGTCTATTTGAGATTTTAGTCTGATGGAATAAACCAAGATTAAAATAGCCAACACTAGAAAAAAGGTTATCGTTAGGATATGCTTTTCCGTAGAATCTATTTTATCAAAAATAATTGCTTGATAAATTGGGTAAATCATTACGCCCAAAACAATTAGGTTGATTATGTGGAACCACCACTGATTAAACCGCTGGGTTTCCTTTAAAAAACGCATATCAATGGTTTAACGTGCCCGCGTTTACAATGGGCGCTACATCTTTATCGGAACATAGTACCACCATTAAATTACTGACCATGGCAGATTTTCGTTCGTCATCCAAATCAACCAAGTTCTTTCTGCTTAATTCCTCTAAAGCCATTTCAACCATACTCACTGCACCTTCCACAATTTTATGCCTAGCAGCGACAATAGCAGTTGCTTGTTGTCTTTTCAGCATGGCATTTGCAATTTCCTGGGCATAGGCCAAATAGCCTATTCTAGCCTCCAAAACCTCTATGCCGGCCATGGCAAGTCTTTCCTGTACCTCTTTTTCCAAAGCCTCACTTACCTCGTTCACGCTGGATCGCAAGGTGATATCCTCGTCCAAACCTTCATCTGCAAAGTTATCATAAGGATACATGCTGGCCAATTTACGAACGGCAGCATCTGTCTGTACGCGTACGAAATTTTGGTAATCGTCCACATCAAAAGCGGCTTTGTAGGTATTGGTCACTCGCCAAACCAAAATAGTACTGATCATAATTGGATTACCCAATTTGTCGTTGACCTTAAGACGTTCGCTGTCAAAATTACTGGCCCTTAAAGATATTCGTTTTTTGCTATAAAGGGGATTTACCCAAAACAAACCGTTTTCCTTAATGGTACCTACATATTTACCAAAGAGCAATAAAACCCTTGAACTATTAGGATTGACCAAAACGAAACCAGCTAACATGATAATCGCTAGGAAAATAATCAGTGCACCAATATAAAATCTAAGGGTTACGACACCTATCCCAAGAAGGATAAGGACAACAAAGAGCATTAGGTAACCATTCTTGGCGTTGTAGTTTTTTTCGGCTTTCATAGGATGTGATATTAAATTGATATCATAAATATATCAATTTAATTTGAAATATTCCTATTATAGTTTCAAATAATGCCTATTTACTATTTGCCATCGAATTTTTTAGTTTTCTTTTTGTTCGGATTTTTAAATAGTCTTTTAAAGAATCCATCACGTTTAACAGGGTCACAATCCAATGCCTCTTGAACACTGGCGACTGGTTTTGGAAAACTTTGATTTGTAAATCCGTTGAATTCTTTTTGATTGTTCAATTCCTTCATCCACAGGCCAAAAAGAGGCAATGCGGCATTGGCACCTTGCCCAATACTGGTATTGCTAAAACCAATTTCATGTTGATCAAGGCCCACCCAAGAAATATGCACCACATTGGGAGTTAGCGCCACAAACCAGGCATCTTTGTTATTTTGGGTAGTGCCTGTTTTACCTGCCATATCGTTATTTAAACCGTAAGTGCTTCGTAGTCTTGATGCTGTTCCTGAATTGATAGTAGATTTCATCATTTCGAGCATGATTTGACCTGTTTGCTCAGAAAAGGCAGCTTTTTCACTTAAATCCGAGGTAAATTTGGCTAAAACTGAATCCTTTTCATTACTTATACTTTTGATAATGATAGGATTCCGATGCTTGCCCTTGTTCACATAACTCGTATAGGCTCTTGCCAATTCCAAAAGTTTAATTTCACCTGTTCCAAGAGCAATGGAAGCTTCGTTAGGTAGTTTTTCATCGATGCCCATATTCTTAGCCATCTCCACTACATTACCAATTCCTGCTTTTTCCAACACTTTAACCGTAACCGTATTTACGGAATTGCTGAGGGCCTGCTCCATGGAATAGTTGAGGTATGCCTCATCTTTGCTGCCAGAGTTACTGGGCGACCAGCCTTTTAAATTTTTATATTCCACCTCTTGGGCGGAGAAATAGGTGCAGGGTTCTACCCCTTGTTCTAATGCCGTGGTATATACTAAGGGTTTAAAGGTGGAACCTACTTGTCTTTTACTTTGGCTAATGTGGTCATATTTGTATCTTTTAAAATCGATACCTCCAATCCAAACCAATATTTCACCATTGTTTGGGTTAACGGCTAGTGAACCTGTATTCAAAAATTTTACATAATGCTGAACACTATCCATGGTGCTGGCCGTAACTTCTGTATCCCCATCCCAACCGGTAAAAATCATTTTTCGTTTGTCATTGGTAAGGCTATCCAGAATTTCACTTTGTGACAATCCCAATGCTTTAAGTCTTTTGTACCTATTAGTCTTAGTAGCTATTTTTTGAAGTAGATTTTTGTCTTTCAGCCAAGGTGCATTTTTCCCATAACTTTTTTCAAAGTCCGTCTGCAACCCTTTCATATGGGCGGTCATAGTACTTTCGGCCACTTTTTGCATCTTATAATTAAGAGTTGTGTATATTTTAAGGCCAGAGGTATAGATATTGTAATCGGCACCATCCTCATTTTGGTCAGCAATCCAACTCAACATCTGCTTGCGTACTTCTTCCCTAAAATAGGGGGCAATACCAGCGTTGTAATCAAACTCTCGATACTCAAGTCCTAAGTCTTCTTTCGTAAGTTTTTCCAATTCATTTTCATCAAGAAATTGATTATTCCTCATGGCAGAAAGCACCAAGTTTCGTCGCTCCTTACTTTTTTCAGGAAACAATCTGGGATTATAGCCATAGGTAGCTTTAAGCATACCCACCAAAGTAGCCGCTTGGGTTTTCGATAAATTTATAGTTCGGGAATTATAAAATTTTAACGCAGCACTTTCAATGCCAAAGGTGTTATCCCCAAAAGAAACGGTATTCAGGTAATGGGTTAATAGTTCATCTTTGGAATAGATTTCTTCCAATCTTTTAGCGATAATCATTTCCTTGACCTTATCCACTACTAGATTCGTTTTCTTACGTTCTCGTCTGGGATAGAGATTTTTAGCCAGCTGTTGGGTCAGTGTGCTTCCACCTCCAGAGGAATCGTCACCAAGAAGTATGGTTTTTAGACCTACTCTGGCCAGACTCTTGAAATCGATACCATTATGCTCATAAAATCGTTCATCTTCAATAGAGATTAGAGCATGCGTTAAATGTTCAGGAAAATCTGTAAACGAAATGGGTTGGCGATCATACAGGTAATACTTGCCAATAAGTACACTATCCGCAGAAAATACTTCTGAAGCCGTTTGATACTGAAAATTGGACAATTCCTTTTTGGAAGGTAATTTGCCCCAAATGCCAGCATAAACACTACCTAAAAATAATAGGAACAATCCAAAAATACCTAGAACGCTAAAACCTATGATTTTCAGTAATTTGGTTTTGTTTTTCTTAAAAAACGACTCCTTTTTTTTCATGGGTGTAAGATCTAATTTAAAATTCAACTTACCATAGTTTTAACAATACCTTAAAATTTGAAGTCCTATTTTTGACCAAAATTTTGAAGATGAAGTATTTTATTTTATTGGTATTCCTTTCTTTTTATACAGGTTTTTCTAATGACATGGTCTGGTCAAAAACAGGTCATAGGGTGGTTGGAGAAGTTGCTGAAAACTATTTAAGTAGAAAGGCCAAAAGAGCCATAGACGATTTGTTGGATGGAGAAAGCTTGGCAGCGGTCGCCAATTATGGGGATGAAATAAAGGCAGATAGGGCATATAATAAATACAGCGCTTGGCATTATGTAAATATTCCTCCAGGAAAAAAATATGAGGAAATGGAACCTAATGAACATGGAGATTTGGTACAGGGTATCAATACTTGTTTAGAAATTATCAAGGATGAAAATAGTAGTAAGGCCGATAAGGTGTTCCACTTGAAAATGTTGGTTCATTTCATAGGTGACCTGCATCAACCCATGCATGTTGGAAGGGCAGAAGACAAAGGTGGAAACGATATTCAGCTACAGTGGTTCAACTCCGGTACTAATCTTCACCGGGTATGGGATTCTAATTTGATAAATGATAATGGAATGAGCTTTACCGAAATCGCTTCAGAATTACCGGAAATTTCAAAGAAACAGGTAAAATTCATCCAAAATGGTACGCTACTCGATTGGGTATACGAATCTCAAGATTTGGCAGATAAAATATACGATTCTGTAGAAGTGGGTGAAAAACTAGGCTATAGATATAGCTATGATTGGTGGAGTACTGTAGAGACGCAATTGCAAAAGGGAGGAATACGCTTGGCTACGGTTTTAAACGAGGCCTTTAAATAAAAATAGGAACTTATCTTTTTGAGATTTTATTCCCGGTAATTTGGCGTTGTCTGGAACATCTGAAGCGGTCCATCTCATCTGACCTAAGTTTGGCATGTTTGGTGGCTCTTCCTTGAACCCGTTTGCGCCACATCCTGAAACTACTAGGTTTCATCTCTCTGCGCATAACCTCAATCGTTTCTTGTTCAGATATGCCGAATTGAAAAGTGATGGCTTCAAATGGAGTTCGGTCTTCCCAAGCCATTTCAATAATACGATCTAATTCCCTTTCTGTAAATTCTTTTTCCATAGCGTGATAAAGATACGAATACAATATAATAAGGTAAAATTAGAAACCGGACTTTAAGTTTTATTTAATGATTCTAAAGGTCAGATTGATACGCTCACCAATTTCTTTTTTGGTCTTTGCAATTTGATGTTTCCAGAAATGTTGGGTTTCGCCCTGCATTAGAAGAAGACTGCCGTGTTCTAAAAGCAATTTTTGTTTTAAATCGGGGTTAGAAGTATGTTTCAGATGAAATAAACGTTCCGCACCTAAACTAACTGATGCAATTACGGGGTTCTTGCCCAATTCCTTTTCATTATCCGCATGCCAACCATTACTGTCCTGTCCGGTTCTATATAGATTTAAAAGGCAGGTGGTAAAACAAACTCCTGCAATTTCTTCCACCTTTTTTTTGATAAGTTCCAATTCGCTTGTGAATATGTGGGGATGCATGGTAATGTTGGAGTAGGAATACGGCTTTTTATTATTTGCATACAAAGCCGTTAATCTGGGTTGTGGATAAGTTTTACCAAACACAGTAATATCGTCCTGTTGCCAAGGGATATGTTTTTTTAAGGTTTTAAAATAGTAATCTGCTTCACTTATAGAAAGGAAGTTAGGGTAATAGCTGATTTGACTATCAGGCAAGTTTAAATCAATAGCAGAATTAAAAAGGTCTGGCATTATACCAATACATTTTTAAGCTCATTTCGATATTCTGAAGGATTCTGGCCGGTAAAAGCTTTGAAGGATTTATTAAAATGTGAAAAGTTGTTGAATCCACATTCAAAACAAACCTCCGTTATACTCATTGGTTTTTCTGCTAATAGCTTTGAGGCGTGGACCAATCTATATTCATTCACGAATTGGACAAAGGTCTTATTCGTTATTTTTTTGAAATACCTACAAAATGAAGGAATGGTCATACTCACCATTGAGGCTATTTCTTCAAGGGTCATTTCTTCCTTGAAATTATTCTTCACATGATTGAATACTACATTGATTCGGTCATTATCCTTTACATCGGTAGAAAATGAGAATCCTGTGGCGTTCAACATACGCATATCATCAGAGTTTCCAAGTTCATTCAATATATTAAGGATGGAAAGTAATCGTTGAAAATCGGTCTGATATTCTAAGACTTCCATTTTTTCTCCAATTTTTCTTTTAGTCTTTCCAGAAAATGCTATTCCGCCGCTTGCCACGTTGAACAAGCTTTCTATTTTTTTCATTTCAGGAATCTTAAAAAAATCGGTTCCCAAAAAATCAGTTTTCATTTGGATTACCGTTTCACTATCATTTCCCGTAAGTGCATCCGTAAATCCGCAATGAGGTAGATTACTACCTATTAGTATAAGGTCTCCGTTGGTATAGTAAGAAACGTGACTTCCAATCTGTCTTTTTCCAGAACCTCCGTTAACATAGACCAATTCCAGTTCTGGATGATAATGCCATACGTGGTTTTTGTTCAATCTATGCTCATCAAATTTCTGATACGTAAAGGAATGACCAAAATCTGGTTCAATAGCTTCAAAAGTAGGTTTTTGTTTTACCATGATTTTCAATTGATAGTATAAAATTAAGTAACCTAATTCTCACTGTTCTTTGCAAAATTAACCATAATCTGTGGAATATTAACACAGAGGTTATATTTAACACTTCGTTAGGTTAATTTAGAACAGAAATAGGGAAAATATGATGTAGTGAGTGCTTTAAATCGTCTGTATGTTTGTAGTGTAAATTATATTAACCTAAAAAATAATTTATTATGAAAAACATTGTAAAATTTTCGACAGTTGTTGCCTTTATGTTCGCTACAGTAGCAGGCATGGCAAATGAGCCAAAATTGAACCTATTATCTAAAGGTGAAGCCAAAAGTGTGGTTTTGACTATGGAAGCACCAACAAAAGGTGTGCAGGTAAAATTAATCGATGCTGACTATAACATTATCTATTCTGAAAAAATGTCCCAAGGGCTTTTCAGTAAGAAATTTAATCTTAAGCAATTAGTAGACGGTACTTACTTTCTTACTGCTGATGACAGTATGAAAAGCTATAACTATACGATAGTATTGGAAAAAGGAAACATTGAAATCATTAATTCTGATGAAGATGTAAAGCCTTTCTTTAGAAAGACCAAGAATATGGTATTCATGAACTACTTAAACTTGGATAAATCTAATCTATCCATTAAAATATATGATGCTGAAAGCAGAACTGTATTTTCTCAAGAAGTTACAGATGAGATGATTGTAGAAAAAGCCTTTAACTTTACTGATGCCTTTGAAGGAGTGTATACAGTAGTTGTTAAGTCCGATTCTAAAACATACACTGAAGAGTTTGTTGTTAATTAAGTTGATTTAAGTTAATTTCATTAAAGGGGACGGGAGCGTCCCCTTTTTCATGTTTAATATTTAAGGTAGGCAAACGCCCAGAACATCAATACAAATTGTAAGGGTAGTCTTAAGAGTAAAGCCCATTTGGGAAAACCCGCTGCCGCTTTTTCACTGGAAAGCATATAAAAATGGACTAGTAGAAAAATAGCCAACATGAGTATGATTCCATAAACAGCAAAATTCTTTGTTTCTTTAAAACAAAGCCCAATTCCTAAAACTATTTCTGCTAGTCCGCTTAAATACACTAGACTTTTAGGAAACGGAAGATATCTTGGCATGATCCTTAAATATATTTTCGGTTTTATGAAATGCAGCGTTCCAGCTAAAACATAGATAGCCGCCATAAGATAAAGGTGCCAAGGAAAGTTCATGAACTATTTTTTAAGTTAGTGATATTAGAAAAAGGGGAGTTTGGATGATTACATTTTCATTCCATAACCGTTTATCCATTTCAGCATTTTATTTTCTAATATTTCTAAAGGTACACAACCAGTTTCGAGTACCTTCTCATGAAAAACCTTAATATCAAAATCATTTCCAAATTTACTTTCGGCCTTTGTTCTAAGTTCCAAGATCTTTAGTTGGCCTATTTTATAGGATAAAGCTTGACCAGGATTTGCCATATAGCGTTCAATTTCTGAAGTGATACCAGCTTCTGAAATGGCTTCATTGTCCATGGAATATTGAATAGCCTCTTCTCGTGTCCATCCTTTGGAATGCAAGCCTGTATCTACTACCAATCGCACCGCCCTATGCATTTCTGCGCCTAACATACCAAAATATTGATAAGGGTCGTCGTAAAGTCCTAACTCCTTGCCTAAAGATTCTGTATATAAGGCCCAACCTTCACCGTAAGCACTATACCACAACGTCTTTCTAAATTGTGGTAAATCTTGATTTTCTTGAGTAAGGGAAATTTGGAAATGATGTCCCGGTATTGCTTCATGAAGGAATAAATCCTGATCCGAGTAGATGTTATACGACGTAACATCAGGAATTGGGACGTAAAAAATACCCGGTCTCGTACCATCTAAAGAACCTGGATTATATTCCGCACTTGCCGATGCCTCTCTAAACGCTTCCGTTCTTCTCACTTCAAAAGCGGTTTTGGGCTGTTTGCTAAACAAACGGTCCACTTGAGGTTTCATTTTTTTATAGATGTCGTTAAAATGGTCGATGACCTGTTGTGGGTCTGTGTATGGCATCAATCCCTTTTTGTTTCTTACGAAATCGAAAAAAGATTTTAAATCTCCGTCAAAACCAACTTCTTTTTTCACCTTTTCCATTTCTGAACTAATTCGCGCTACTTCAGCAAGTCCAATTTCGTGGATTTCCGCTGCGGTCATGTTCGTAGTCGTATATAATTTGATTTGGTGTTTGTAGTAATCATCACCGTTAGGAATTCCTTGGATGCCACTGGTTTCACGGCCAGCGTCTAAGTAGTCGGAAGACATAAAGTTATACAGATTTTGATACGCAGGAATGATACTGTTCTTGATAATAAATTCATATTCCTTGGTTAGCGCTGCACGTTCATCAGCTGAAAAGGATTCTGGAAAATTCTTTACTGGTGTATAAAATAGGTTTACATCTAAATCTGGGTCAACAACACTTGCTAATTGCGGCAAAACTTTTTTAATGAGCGATTTTGGCAAAACTTTTTTCTTTTTGATGCCTTTCTCCATTTTAATTTGGGCAGATTTTAACCAAACTACATAATCATCTAATCTAGCTAGCCAATTCCGATAGTCTTCAACGGTATTAAAAGGTTGCGCACTTGCGCCGCTAGCAAGCTGACCTATCATTAGGTTCATGGTCCACATTTGGTCAATAGGGGTGAAGTTTTCAAATTCCAGTCCTTCAAGATTTACTTCACATTCCCATTTAAGGATATCCTTTGACATTTGTTCACTTTCTGAAAGTTTAGAAGCATCAAACTTTTTGGCTTTTTCCAAATAGCTTTGGTAGAAGTCCTTTAATTTTTTGACATAATCGTCGGATAAATAATTAGGCAGGGTGTCATTGTACCTTGCATCGCCTTGCATAGTGGCATTTAAAGGATTTAGTTGTAACCCTTCCTCATAATAGTTGCGCACCAAAGAGCTAAACCCAATATTGTAGACATTAGCATTGGCGGTTTGTGGTTCCGTTTGTGCAGTAAGAACTAATCCACTAAAAAGCAGAAAAATAATCGATAGGTATTTCATTAAGAATTAAATTTTAATTGGAAACAAATTTTTGAAAACGGTCCTTTTTATATTGAGGTACAGCAGGATTGTCCATAAAGAGCTGTAGTAGTTCAGGATTTTTTTCTTTGGAAAACATGAGTTCATAAAACTGTTGAACCGTTAAGGTGTTTGTGGAAGATTCTACCAATTTCATTTCGTCTCCCGTTTTAACGGTACCTTCTTCCAGAATTTTCACATATGTACCGGGGTGATTGTGTGTAATGAATTTTTTAAGGATTTTCTGGTCATTAAAGCGGATGCCTAATTTATAACAGGGTTCGCGTGGTTGAGAAACTTGAACCAACGCTTCGCCGATCTTATAGATATTACCAACCCTAATAACAGATTCATCCAAATCTTCAATGGTCAAATTTTCACCGAACATTCCCCAATCCCAAGAAAGTTGGGGATATTCTTGTTTCCAATACGTATAGTAATCGGAAGAAAAAAGATAGCATGCCTTGTTGGTTCCCCCGTGATGAACACGATCAATGACCGTATCCTTGCTAACATCATTTTTGGTTAGAAAAAGTTTTTCTTGGGTAGGATATTTAAAAATACCCGTTTGTTCTTCTTTACCGTTCCATTCAAATGTGATCGGCTTTCCCAAATTTGTGGAGATAACTTTCATGGGATAAATATAGTAAACATTATTTCAAACTATTTTTTAGGATATTCATAAAAATGAGTTCGTATTAAAGTATTTTTTACATTTACGAGCATGGCATTCCTAACATTTATATTGTTTACCGGTTTTGTTGCATTTTATGCGACTTGGAAATTAAGGCGAGATAAGCTCGATACCAAAGACGGTTATTTTTTGGGAGGTAGGTCTTTGACCGGTATAGTAATAGCGGGATCACTGCTCTTAACAAATATCTCTACAGAACACTTGGTAGGAATGAACGGTTCTTCTTATAGAAATGGTGCTATCATCATTGCTTGGGAAGTTACCTCTGCTTTGGCACTAGTTATTGGAGCGTTATACTTTGCTCCAAAGTATTTAAAAATGGGCCTGACCACCATTCCTGAATATTTAGAAAAGCGATTTGATGGTCTTACTAGAACCTTAGTTGCGCTCTTATTGATAATCTCATTTGTGGCAACTTTGCTGCCAATTGTATTGTATACCGGAGCACTAAACATTGAAGCGATTTTTGAAATATCGACTCTACTGAAGGTATCCCAAGAGCAAGGAATTTTTATCACCATTTTAATTGTGGGCACTATTGGAGCTATTTATGCCATTTTCGGCGGATTGAAGATGGTTGCCTATACCGATACGATAAACGGATTTGGGCTTTTAGTAGCAGGTTTACTAGTGCCTATTTTAGCACTTTTAAGTATTGGGGATGGAAATCTGATTGAAGGTTTTGGAACGGTTTTTAAACATAGTCCAGAAAAATTTAATGTTATCAGTAATGAACCTGGAGTAGGGGAAGGTGCCAGAACCGCCATTCTTCCGTTTGAAGTATTGTTTACCGGATTAATGATCAATCAAATCTACTTTTGGACAATGCACCAGTCGATTATACAACGTGTACTTGGGGCTGTTAATTTAAAGGAAGCTCAAAAAGGATTGTTGTTTACGGGACTTTTAAAAATCCTAGTCCCCCTTATCATAGTCCTCCCAGGATTGATAGCCTTTTATTATTTTGGTGAAAGTCACTACGATAATCAAGATAGTGTTTACCCGCTATTGGTTAAGAAAGTGATGCCCTTGTGGCTTACCGGTTTTTTTGTGGCGGTGATGATGGGTGCCATTTTGAGTACGTTCAATAGCGCATTGAATAGTGCGGCAACCGTGTTTAGTCTAGGTATTTATAAAAGGTATATCAACAAGAATACAAAGGATAACACCTTAGTGAAAATAGGAAAGTGGACCTCTGCAATTTTGGCCATTTTCGCAATAACAATCGCTCCTTTTGTTGCGAATGCACCCGCAGGACTATATCAGTTGTTGCAGGAGCTAAACGGCATCTTTTTTATTCCAATAGCCAGTGTAATTATTGCCGGGTTCTTATTTCCCCGCGTTTCTGCTACCGGAGCTAAAGTAGGACTGATTTTTGGATTGTGTTTTTATGTGATTATGAATTTTGTATTTGAAGTGGAAATGCATTTTGTGCATCTGTGGGGTTTAGAGTTTGTACTTAACATTATCATTATGCACTTAGCTACGCTATTATTCTCAAAAGAACCTAAATTTGTTATGCAAGATGCTGGTATACTGGAGTTAAAGCCTTGGAAGTATGCAAAACCCTTCAGTATTTTTCTAATTGTGTTTACGCTAATTTTGTATATTGTTTTAGGAAATGTATAATTTTTGACATGTTTTAAGGCATGCTCAATAACCTTATGAAGTATGGAAGAAAAAGTTTTTAGAGACTACGAAGCCCCAGATGTATCCGCTGCGGTAAAGGAGCATTATCGTAAAATGCGTAAAAATCAAACGTTGGATTATGTACAGAATATGCATAAAAAATACCTGAAGTTTGATAAGCCAATGGATTTGTGGGAAGCCATGCGTGAATTAAATAGACTTATTGATGTAAGTGATCCCGATTTGGATTTGCCTAATATTCAACATTTAATACAAAGTGCGGAAGCGATACGGGCAGAGGGCAGACCAGATTGGATGCAGTTGACCGGCCTTATTCATGATCTTGGCAAAGTGATGTTTCTTTGGGGAGAAGATGAAGATGGTACAAGTCAGGCCGAACAATGGGGTTTGGTCGGTGATGTTTTCGTTGTAGGATGTGCTCTACCGGATACCTGTGTATTTCCTGAATTTAACGAGACAAATGCAGATATGAAGGATTCCCGATACAATACTCCAACAGGTATTTATGAAAAGGGCTGTGGAATCGATAATGTAGATTTAGCTTGGGGTCATGATGAATACCTCTATCAGGTTTTGAACAATCATGAGGAAAATAAGTTACCAGAAGAAGCTATGGTCATGATACGTTACCATTCGTTCTATCCTTGGCATACCGGCGGAAGCTACAAAGAACTATTGAATGAAAAGGATGCGGAATATTTGAAATTGATTAGGGATTTTAACAAGTATGACTTGTACACTAAAAGTCAAAAAATATATGATTTAGAAGATGTTCTAGAATATTATCAGCCCATCGCTGAAAAGTACTTAGGCACAGGACCTATATTTTGGTAGTGGTATAGTCTTTATTAAAACTAAAAAACCGCTTCAATTATTGAAGCGGTTTTTTTTATGAGATATAATTGATGATTACTTCACCATGCCATAGCTACGTTTAATGAACTCCGTCAATTCCTTTCCTTTTAATAATCCTTTGGAAAGTTTGGCCAAATCAAGGGATTGATTGATCAATCGCTCTTTTTTCTTTTCTGTTTTAGTGTTCAGGATTTCGTTTACCAATTCATGGTTCGTGTTTACGATGAGGTTGAACATATCTGGCATGGAGCCCATTCCAAACATACCACCGCCACCGGTTTGCTGCATTTCCTTCATTCTCCTCATGAACTCGGGCTCGGTAATGGTGAAAGGAGAGGCATCACTATCCATAGCTTCCAATTGAACGGTATAACTACTTCTTTCCCCTAATACCTTTTCCAATTCCGTTTTTAAGGTTTCCTTTTCATCATCGGATAATTTTGAAATCTGGGTGTCCTCTTTATTGATCAACTTATCAATATGATCAGCATCAACTCTTGCGAAGGAAATATTCTCTTTAGAACCTTCCAGTTTTTGCATCAAGTGGCCAATAATAGGAGAATCCATCAACAATACTTCATATCCTTTTGCCTTGGCAGCTTCGATATAACTATGTTGCGCTTCCTTATCTGAAGCATATAGAATAACAAGTTTTCCGTCTTTATCCGTTTGGGCATCTTTCACTTTTTCCTGTAATTCATCAAAAGTGAAATAAGAATCATCTACGGTTGGGTACAATGCAAATTTATCTGCCTTTTCAAAGAATTTATCTTCGGATAGCATTCCGTATTCAATAACAATTTTAATATCGTTCCATTTGGCTTCAAAATCTTCTCTACTGTTTTTGAAGAGTGAACTCAATTTATCCGCCACTTTTCTGGTGATGTAAGAAGAAATTTTCTTTACTGCACCATCGGCCTGTAAATAGGATCTGGAAACATTCAAAGGAATATCAGGAGAATCGATCACACCACGTAACATGGTCAAGAATTCTGGAACGATACCTTCTACATTATCGGTTACAAAAACCTGATTTTGGTACAGCTGAATTCTATCCTTTTGTTGACTCAAGTCGTTGGTCAATTTAGGGAAGTACAGAATACCTGTTAGGTTAAAAGGATAATCCACATTCAAATGAATATTGAACAAAGGCTCCTCGAACTGCATTGGGTATAACTCCCTATAAAAACTCTTGTAATCTTCTTGCTCTAAATCTGCTGGAAGTTTTGTCCAAGCAGGATTAGGGTTATTAATAATGTTATCCACTTCTTGAGTAGGTGCAGGTTCATCTTCTTTCGCACCTTCTGGTTTTGGAAGCGTTTCTGTTTTTGTTCCGAATTTTATCGGAATAGGCATAAACTTATTGTACTTGCTTAATAAACCACTGATCTTCTTATCTTCTAAGAATTCGGTCGAATCTTCTGCAATATGTAAAACAATTTCAGTTCCCCTGTCGGATTTATCGGAAGGTTCCATGATAAACTCTGGCGAACCATCACATGACCAATGAACCGCAGGCTCATCTTTATAGCTTTTAGTGATGATCTCTACTTTTTCTGCAACCATAAATGCAGAATAGAAACCAAGGCCAAAGTGTCCAATGATACCAGAATCTTTGGCAGAATCTTCATATTTGTTCAAGAATTCCTCTGCTCCAGAGAAAGCCACTTCATTGATGTATTTTTTTACTTCCTCCTCGGTCATTCCCAGACCTTGGTCAATGATGTGTAGTTTTTTACCTTCCTTATCAACTTTTACCTCGATAATAGGATTGCCATATTCCACGGTTGCCTCTCCTATGGTGGTTAAATGTTTCAATTTTAGGGTGGCATCCGTCGCGTTGGATATCAATTCCCTTAAAAAAATCTCATGATCACTGTATAAGAACTTCTTAATCAGTGGAAAAATGTTGTCTACCGAGACATTAATTTTACCTGTTGCCATATTTTAAATTTTATTTAGGGGTAGGCTGTATGTAATGTGTGCCTACCAGTTATGATTACTTATGTTCCTACCTAACAGTCAAAAAAAATACCACAACAGTATTGTGTGACAAACTGACAGTGGATTGATCTTTAAAAGTTTAACAAAATTTTCTGTTTAATTATATTGTAAATAGGTTAAACATAATGTATCTTTGAATTGTGATTATGAAATGAATTGCTATGAAAAAGATTTTAAAGTAATAATCACTTTTGATTATTTATTGGTTAGGTTGTTTGTAAAACGTGCTATCATTCTATGTTAGCACGTTTTTGCTAAATAAAAGCTAATCTTTTAAAAAGAACCTACTAAATGGGTTACGCATTGTAACTTTAATAAAAACAAAAAATATGGCGACCAAAGCAAAAAAAATAACTGCAGATGCAATTGTTGAAATGTATATGGACTATGTTTTGGAAAATGAAAAAGTTCCAAAGACTGTGTATAAATTCTGTAAAGTAAATGATATAAAGGAATCTGACTTCTATCTCCATTTTGGGTCTATTACTGCGATACAAAAAGGAATCTGGGAAACCTTCTTTAAGAATACTGTTGGGGTGATGAAGAAAAATAAGGAATATCAGGATTTTTCCAATCAGGATAAAATGTTGACTTTCTTTTACACCTTTTTTGAAGTATTGACCCTCAATAGAAGTTATGTTCTATTTGTAATGGAACATGCGAACAATCCCATGAAAAAAATGGAGCAGTTAAAGGGCTTGCGTAAAAACATTAAAAGCTTTGCTAAAGATTTAATCAAGGCAGGAAATGATGACAAGAATTTTATAATTACTAAACATAACCCTCAGCTATTTTCAGAAGGTGCGTGGCTTCAGTTCATGTTCCTATTGAATTTTTGGAAATCTGACGATTCGGCCGGATTCGAGAAAACAGATATGGCCATTGAAAAATCCGTCAAAACAATTTTTGATCTGTTCGATAATACACCATTAGAGAATATTATCGATTTCGGAAAATTCTTATACAAGGAATCTTTTGCCTAATTCATAACGCTACTATTTGAAAACACTTGATAGAATACCCACAGGAAAGATTGAACGAGCCAGTAAACTGGTCAAAACGGGGGCCAAAATTGGAGGTAATTATGCCAAGTATTTAGGTAAAAAATTAATTAATCCAGAAACTACAAAAGATGAGCTTAACGAGGATAATGCATCAGATATTTACGATGGCTTAAAATCCTTGAAAGGAAGCGCATTGAAAGTTGCCCAGATGCTGAGCATGGAGAAGAATCTGTTGCCCAATGCCTACGTAGAAAAGTTTTCTTTATCGCAGTTTTCGGTTCCGCCATTATCAGCGCCGTTAGTTCGCAAAACCTTCAATAAGTATTTGGGTAAATATCCAGAAGATGTATTCGATACCTTCGATAAGGATTCCATAAATGCTGCTAGTATAGGTCAAGTACATAAAGCCACTAAAGATGGCAAGCAGTTGGCTGTAAAAATTCAGTATCCCGGTGTTGCGCAAAGTATCAGTAGTGATTTGGCTTTAGTGAAACCTATTGCCATGCGAATGTTCAATTTGCAGGGAAAAGATTCTGACAAATACTTTAAGGAAGTAGAGAATAAATTGATTGAGGAAACCGATTATTTACTTGAGGTGGCCCAGAGTAAGGAAATTACGGAAGCTTGTGCCGACATTGAGCATCTTAACTTCCCTAAATATTACGAGGAGTTGTCCAGTGAACGTATCATTACCATGGATTGGATGACCGGTATGCACTTGAGCGAATTTACCAAAACCAATTTTTCGCAAGAGGTTGGTGATAAATTGGGTCAGGCGCTATGGGATTTCTATATGTTCCAGATTCATGGATTACGAAAAGTTCATGCCGATCCGCATCCAGGTAATTTTTTAGTGGATAAAAATGAGGAGCTGATCGCCATTGATTTTGGTTGTATCAAGGAAGTACCCGATGCTTTTTATCACCCCTATTTTGAGTTGGCAAAGCCTGATAATATTTCAAGCGATACTATTTTCACTGAAAAATTACATGAACTGGAAATTTTGGTAGCTACCGATACTCCTGAGGAAGTCAAGTTCTTTAAATCCCTTTTTCATGAATTGTTAAGTTTGTTCACTTCGCCATTCCATATGGAAGAATTTGATTTTGGAGATGAGGTATTCTGGGGCAAGATTGCCGATTTGAGCGAGCACTATGCATCTGATAAACAAATTAGAAAAATGAACGGGAACAGAGGTTCCAAACATTTTTTATACATGAACCGTACCTTTTTTGGTCTTTATAATCTACTTCATGACCTAAAGGCTAACATACAAGTGAATAGTTATAAGAAATATATAAGGTAGCCGATAGGATCAAGGGTTGATTGTGAATGGGGTAAGTAGTTAAAGAGATTAGCATATCTTGTTTATATTGCAATGCTAATTCTGCCTGAAAAAAGGTATAATAATCATAATATGTACAATTCAAAAATTATAGGACTAGGGCATTATGTGCCTGAAAATGTAGTCACCAATGATGACCTTTCTAAACTCATGGAAACCAATGATGCGTGGATTCAAGAGCGTACCGGTATACAGGAAAGAAGACATGCCATAAAGGGTGATGGGGATACAACGACCACCATGGGTGTAAAGGCAGCAAAAGTGGCCATTGAACGTGCAGGTATTGATAAGGATGATATCGATTTTATAGTTTTTGCTACCTTAAGTCCAGATTACTATTTTCCTGGGCCAGGAGTTTTGGTACAAAGAGATTTAGGAATCAAAACCGTAGGAGCCTTGGACGTACGTAACCAATGTTCAGGATTTATCTACGCTATTTCTGTGGCAGACCAATATATTAAAAGTGGTATGTACAAAAATGTGTTGGTCATTGGTTCAGAACTCCATTCCCATGGATTGGATATGACCACGAGAGGAAGAGGAGTTTCGGTCATATTTGGAGATGGCGCTGGAGCAGCAGTATTGACCAGGGAAGAAGATACTTCTAAAGGTATCCTTTCTACCCATTTACATTCTGAGGGACAACATGCTGAAGAACTTTCTTTAATTGCACCGGGAATGGGCAAAAGATGGGTGACGGATATTATAGAAGACAATGATCCAGAAGATGAATCTTACTATCCATATATGAACGGACAATTCGTGTTTAAAAACGCGGTAGTTCGTTTTAGTGAAGTAATTATAGAAGGGCTAAAGAAAAATAACTTACAGGCAACGGATATTGATTTATTAGTACCACATCAAGCCAACTTACGCATATCCCAATTCATTCAGAAAAAATTTCAGCTGAGCGATGACCAAGTGTATAATAACATTATGAAATACGGTAACACCACGGCTGCATCCATTCCTATTGCTTTGACGGAAGCTTGGGAGCAAGGGAAAGTGAATGATGGCAATTTGGTTGTTTTGGCCGCTTTTGGTAGTGGTTTTACTTGGGGAAGTGTAATTATACGTTGGTAATTAAAAAACCCATGGCAGTGCCATGGGTCTAAGATGATATTTTAACTACGGAAAAACCAACCAATCTCCAATAGCAAATAAGTACCATCTTACTTAAAAGACGAAAATTTATTGAAATTGTTACGGTGAACCCGCTGGAAATTAAATTTTAAAAAAAGATAGTACAGTATAAAGAAACCCGGTGATTCCTTTTGCAAGGAAGCCGGGTTTCAAAGGTGATAAGCTAAACTAAACACTAACCATTAACTATAATCATCTAGCATTATCGACCTGTTATTGAAATCTTCTACATCGTAATAGTAACTTTACAAAGAGACGAAAAATTGCGCGATTAGTTACATTTGTAACACAATTTAACACCAAGTATTTCATGAAAAATACCCTTGTTTTTGGAGCTTCCTTAAAATCAAACCGTTATAGTAATATAGCCATTAACAGGCTTACTGGAAAAGAAATTGAAACCTATGGTTTTGGATTGAAAGAAGGAACAGTTTCCGGAGTTGAAATTAAAACGAATTTAGAAGAGTTCAAAAATATTCATACGGTTACTTTGTATATGAACCCTCAGCGGCAAGTTGAATATTATGATGCCATTGTAAATATAGCACCGCAACGCGTCATTTTTAACCCAGGTACAGAGAATCCTGAATTCTATTCCATACTACAGGATAACGGTATAGAAGTAGAGGTAGCTTGTACGCTTGTATTATTGGCCACAGAACAATATTAATTGTTTATTTAACTGTAACAGTGGTATCTTTTTTACGGATGAACCATAAACCAATAAAGGTGAGAAGTCCGTTCAATGGTAAAAGTTCATATCCAAACACATATCCGCCTAAAGATTCACTGGGGATTTTGGCCAGAACGATAATAGTGGTCAATGATAGGAGAGCGACCAACCAAACATACTTGTCCTTTACTTGATAGTTGGTAAAAATACCAAAGGAGAATAAACCCAGTAACGGTCCGTACGTATAAGAGGCTACCGTCAATAAACCGTCAATTACATTTTTATCTAAAATATATTTATAGGAGATGACCACGAGAATGAGTAGAATGCTCATTCCAATATGTGTTTTTCGTCTAATTTTTCTAGCCTCAACAGCTGGCTTTTTTTCGGTATTCAAAAAGTCCACGCAGAAGGAAGTAGTTAAGGAGGTAAGCGCACTGTCAGCACTACTGTAAGCCGCTGCAATAAGTCCTAACATAAACGTAATGGCAACAACAATTCCCAATCCGCTATTTAGCGCAATTTCGGGGAACAGTAGGTCAGATTTTGGGGTGCCATCCATAAGAGGAAGCGCAATTTGTTTGGCATCGGCATAAATAAATAGCAAAGCTCCTAACAGCATGAATACAAAAGTGACGATGACCAATACGAAACTGAAACTCACCATATTTTTCTGAGCCTCTCCCAAGTTTTTACAAGTCAGGTTTTTCTGCATCATATCCTGATCTAAACCGGTCATACAAATGGTGATGAACATACCGCCCAAAAAGGATTTGACCAAGTGGTTTTTAGAGGAGAAGCTATCAGTGAAAATCGTTTTGCTGTAGCCCTCGAGTTCTGATGAGTTCAAAAACTCCATCATGGTCCAATCCATTTTATCTAAAATAAAGTAGATGGAGAGTCCTACGGAAACAAGCATGAATAGCGTCTGCAACGTATCTGTCCAAACAATGGTTTTTATCCCTCCTTTAAAGGTGTAGATCCAGATTAAAAGAATGGATAGGATAACGGTGATTTCAAAAGGAACATTCCAAGCATCGAAAACAAATTGTTGTAAAACAATGGCGACCAAGAACAAACGAAAAGCAGCGCCTAGAACTCTAGAAACAAAGAAGGATAGGGCACCTACTTTATAACTTACAAAGCCAAAACGCTCGTTTAAATACTCATAAATGGAAGTTACGTTTTGTTTGTAATAGATAGGTAAAAGTACAAATGCGGTAATCATATACCCCAATAGATATCCAAAAACCACTTGCATATAACTGAATTGAGAACTTTCTACCCACCCCGGTACAGAAATAAAGGTTACTCCAGATAATGAGGCGCCCACCATTCCAAAGGCAACCAAATACCAAGGTGACTGCTTCCCGGCTTTGAAAAAATCTTCGTTGGTATCATTTTTACCAGTGAAATAGGAGATTATCATTAGGAGTGAAAAATATCCCCCAATCAATAATAAAATATGGAAAGCTGTCATGTGTTCATTTTGGCGGCAAATTACAAAAAGTTATAGGATACAAAGAGCAAGCAATACAAAGCAGTATGATTTTAGTGTGTTTTTTGGAGTTAATTAGAATTTTATAAAAAGAACGGATTATCATTTTTTTGGTACCTTATCGGTCTATAAATTTAAATAGGGTAATACATGAATCAGGTATATTTTTTAGGATATAAGTGTCAGATAGGGTTGGCTTTGTTAAGTTTTTTATTAATGGGAAATCTTTACGGGCAAGAAACTTTTTCCGTGGATAAGAAAGTGGATAAAGAGATTTCTAAGCTATTGAAGGATAAGAACATAAAAGAAGCTTTTACCTACATAGATGGTTTGGAGGAAGAAACCAATACTGATTTAATCGATTTGAATCAAATCGAAGCACCACCTTTTTTAGAAGAAAAAAGAGCGAAGGCTTTCAAGAAAATGTTTGAAGAAGCTGGAGCGGATAAGGTTTGGATAGATGAAGTTGGAAATGTAATTGCCGTTAAAAAAGGAACCGAAGGCACAAAGGTAGTTGCTTTAGATGCGCATCTGGATACCGTTTTTCCGGAAGGAACTAATGTGATGGTGCAACAGAAAGGAGATACTTTATATGCGCCGGGCATTGGCGATGATACGAGAGGGCTGGCGATGGTTTTGGCTATTTTTAAAACCATGCAAAAGAAGGATTTGAAGACCAAAGCGGATATTTGGTTCGTAGGTTCTGTGGGCGAAGAAGGCTTGGGAGATTTAAGAGGTGTTAAACATTTATTCAGGGAAGAAGCAGCTAAAATCGATGCTTGGATTTCTATTGATGGAGGAGCAATTGGTAGGGTGAATAATGCAGGATTAGGGTCCGTTAGGTATAAGGCGATGTTTACAGGTAAAGGAGGTCACTCGTGGGGCGCATTTGGGTTGGCAAATCCACATCACGCATTGGGTTACGCCATAAAGGAATTTACAGAAAATGCCAAGAACTATACGGATGAAGGGCCAAAGACCAGTTTCAATATCGGTAGAATAGGAGGGGGGACTTCCGTAAATTCCATTCCGTTCGAATCTTGGATGGAAGTGGACATGAGGTCGGTAGATAAGATTAGGTTAAAAGAAATAGAAACTATATTCAAAACATCCATGCAAACAGCGCTGGATGCTTATAATGAAACAGGTATCGAAGATAAGATTTCATTAGAATTGATTCGTATTGGTGACAGACCATCTGGTCAACTAGCCATGGAGACGCCCTTGGTACAGCGTGCGATCAGTGCTACTCAGTTATTTGGATATGAGGCAAGTTTAACCAGAGGTTCAACCAACAGTAATATTCCAATTTCCTTGGGAATCCCAGCCGTAACTATTGGTCGTGGTGGTATTGGCGGTAACGCACATTCTCTGAATGAATGGTGGCTTAATAAAAATGGCGCAGAGGCGATTAAATTAGCCATGTTGCTGACCATCGCCGAGGCTGGCTATGCTAAATAATACTGCAAAATTTAAGAAAGTATTTCATTTGTATAATTTAAGTCGATCATCGGCTATCATATTTATTCAGAGTTGTATTGATGATATTGAAATTTATCGGAATATATATTTGTGGAAGTTCATCGGCCTATTTTCAAGTTTAAATCTTAATTTTGAACAGACGAAAAGCGTATGGATTTCTCTTCTAAATTATTGGAAAATGCAGTGTATGAAGTGTCGCAATTACCAGGAATTGGTAAGCGTACCGCTTTACGATTAGTGCTACATCTTTTGAAGCAGCCAGAGCAGCGCACGGAGCTTTTGTCCAATTCCTTGACTGATTTAAGAAGTAAGATTCAATTTTGTGAGAACTGCCATAATATTTCAGATGTACAGTTGTGCGAAATTTGTGCCAACCCAAAACGGGATGATTCCTTAGTCTGTGTAGTGGAGGATATAAGGGATGTGATGGCGATAGAGAACACAGGTCAATATCGAGGTAAATACCATGTGCTTGGAGGTAAAATCTCCCCCATGGAAGGTATAGGTCCGCAAAACCTAAAGATCGGTTCTTTGGTGGAGAAAGTAAAAAAGGGAATAATAAAGGAACTCATATTTGCGTTGAGTTCAACCATGGAAGGCGATACTACCAACTTCTATATCTTTAAACAGATTGAAGGGTTTGGGGTTAAGACTTCAACCATTGCCCGTGGTATTGCCGTAGGTGATGAACTCGAATACGCAGATGAAATTACCTTGGGAAGAAGTATTTTGAATAGGGTTCCATTTGAAAGTTCCTTGCGTCAAAATTAGAAACAGCTTTTTGAAGATTATGCCAATGTATAGCTGTTTATTTTAGTATTTTTGCAAAAAAACTAAACGATTTAAGCTCTAAATTATCGATATGTCAAAATTTGAATTGAAACTACCGCGAATGGGAGAGAGTGTTGCAGAAGCAACATTGACATCATGGTTGAAAGAGGTGGGGGATACTATTGAGATGGATGAGGCTATTTTTGAAATAGCTACTGATAAAGTGGATAGTGAAGTTCCCAGTGAAGTCGATGGGGTGTTAATAGAAAAGCGGTTCAAAGTGGATGACATCGTAAAAGTGGGTCAAGTTGTCGCGGTTATAGAAATACAAGGGGAAGGTGATGAACCCGCTGATAAGCAGGAAGAAGCCGAACCAGAGACATCTGCAGAGGATGAAATGGTAACCGAAGTCGAATCTACCGTAAGTAAAGCGAAAGAAACGACAGAAGCACCTAATTTGGTTATTGGGGATACGGAACGTTTTTATTCTCCTTTAGTAAAGAACATTGCAAAGGAAGAAGGAATTTCTTTTCAGCAATTAGAATCTATAAAAGGTACTGGTAAAGATGGCAGGGTAACTAAGGATGATATTCTAAGTTTTGTTAAAAATGGAGCCACAGCTAAGCAGGAAACAGCTGAACCGGCTCAAGTTCAAAAAGTGGCGCAGAAGTCCTTTGTTTCAGAACCTACATCTCAAAATGAGAAGTCGGCTGAGCCACCTGCGCCGGCTAAAGTTCAGGTTTCTGGTGGTGATGAGGTAATTGCAATGACCAGAATGGGGAAACTCATTGCCAAACACATGACAGATAGTGTTTCAACATCTGCCCATGTACAAAGTTTTATAGAGGTTGACGTGACCAATATCGTTAACTGGCGTAATAAAATGAAGGATGCTTTCGCTAATCGCGAAGGGGAGAAACTGACCTTTACCCCAATATTTATGGAAGCGGTCGCCAAGGCTTTGAAGAAGCACCCGATGATGAATATTTCCGTAGATGGGGATACTGTCATTAAAAAGAAGAATATCAATATTGGTATGGCCGCGGCATTACCCGATGGTAATTTAATCGTTCCCGTAATCAAAAATGCCGACCAACTCAATTTAGTGGGTATGGCCAAAGTGGTGAATGATTTAGCGGAACGATCTAGAACTAATGCCTTAAAACCAGATGAGGTTCAGGGTGGTACGTATACGGTAACGAATGTGGGTACCTTCGGGAGTGTTTTTGGAACACCAATCATCAATCAACCACAGGTAGGGATTTTGGCTTTAGGTGCTATTCGTAAAATTCCGTCCGTTATTGAAACCGCAGAAGGTGATTTCATAGGAATTCGAAGTAAAATGTATTTATCGCACAGCTATGATCATAGAGTGGTAAACGGGGCTTTAGGTAGTATGTTCGCTAAAACCATCGCAGATTACCTAGAGGCTTGGGATGTAAATAGGGAAATTTAATTTTTTTCAAAACTGATTTATTTAAATAACTTGATTAGGTTCATGGAACAAATTGAGTGCAATTTTTAATTGATGGAATTAAAACTTACAAGACCAATCTGCTTTTTTGATTTAGAGACTACAGGCATAAATGTAGCTAAGGACCGTATTGTTGAAATTGCCATACTAAAAGTATATCCTAACGGAAATAAGGAAAGTAAAACGTGGTTGGTAAATCCGGAAATGGAAATACCGGAGGAAGTAATTGCAGTTCACGGCATAACCAATGAAAAAGTGGCCAATGAACCTACCTTCAAGCAATTATCAAAGGAGATTTATCAAATTATCAAGGATAGTGACCTGGGCGGATTTAATTCCGATCGTTTTGATATTCCCTTGTTGGCCGAAGAATTATTGAGGGCAGATATAGATTTCGACATGAAAAACACGGTATCCGTCGATGTACAGACCATCTTTCATAAAAAGGAAAAACGTACACTGGAGGCCGCTTTCAAATTTTATTGTGATAAAGAGTTGACTGATGCCCATAGTGCAGCCGCAGATACCAATGCGACTTATGAAGTATTATTGTCGCAATTGGATAAATACCCAGATTTAGAGAACAATATTAAAAAGTTATCTGAGTTTTCTACCCGTAAGCAGTCGGTTGATTTCGCTGGATTTATCGGGATGGATGAAAATGGGGAAGAAATATTTGCTTTTGGTAAGCATAAAGGCAAAAAAGTGCTTGATGTATTGGATAACGAACCAGGGTATTTTGGTTGGATGCTAAATGCCGATTTTCCCTTGTATACCAAAAAAATATTGACACAGATTAAATTGAGCAAACTCAATAACAAGCTTAGTTGAACCAGTAGCCTAGCGTATGAAGATTATTTGCATCGGTAGAAATTATGCGGCCCACATTGAAGAGTTGAAGAACGAAAGGCCCACGGAACCGGTTATTTTTATAAAGCCCGATTCTTCCGTATTACCTAAACAGCAGGATTTTTATATTCCAGAATTTTCGAATGATATACATTACGAAGTAGAGGTGTTGGTGAAAATTAAAAAGGTAGGTAAACACATCAGCGAAGAATTTGCTTCTAATTATTATGATGAAATTGGTTTAGGAATCGATTTTACCGCCAGGGATTTACAATCAAAATTAAAGGAAAAAGGATTGCCTTGGGAGAAAGCCAAAGGTTTTGATGGGGCTGCCGTAATAGGGGAGTGGCTTCCCAAAAGTCGATTTAAGGATGTGAATAACTTGAATTTCAAATTGATTAAAAATGATGAGGAAGTACAGGTAGGTAATACTAATATGATGTTGTGGAAAATTGATGAGATTATTTCCTACGTGTCCACTTTCTTTACCCTTAAAAAGGGTGATATTATATTTACCGGCACTCCAGCGGGTGTTGGCAAGATTAATGCAAATGATTATCTTGCTGGCAGTTTGGAAAATGAGGAACTGTTCAACGTAAAAATTAAGTAATGATTTATAATCTGGATAAAATAAATGAGATGGCAGAAGGTGATGAGGATTTTATCAATTCTGTAATTACCGTTTTTCTAGAAGAAGTTCCTGAAGATCTTCAAACTTTGGAAAATGCATTAAATGCAAAGGATTATGAGCAAGTCTACAAAATGGCTCATAAAATTAAACCCAATGTAGATTTGTTGGGCATGGAGCAGACACGCGCTATTGCTTTAGAAATCGAAAGTTTGGGTAAGCAAGAGGCCAATATGGCTGAAATTGAAAAACGTTTTCCTATGCTAAAAACCGATATCAATCAGGTGGTTTCTGAATTGAAAAAGGATTTTAAACTGTAATGCTTGCAGAAATTATTACCATAGGCGATGAGATTCTCATTGGCCAAATTGTGGATACCAATTCCGCTTTCATTGCCAAAGAGCTCAATAAAATTGGTATTTCCATTTATCAAATCACTTCTGTACAGGATGAGCGTGAGCACATTTTAAATGCTTTTGCAGATGCGGCCAAAAGAGTGCAAATCGTTTTGGTTACTGGCGGTCTGGGTCCTACTAAAGACGATATTACCAAACATACCTTTTGTGAGTTTTTTGATGATACCTTAGTTGAAAACGCATCGGTTTTGGCCCATGTGGAAGAACTTTTCGCCAAATACATTACGTCCACTCCAATTTCTGATATGAACAGAAAGCAAGCTCTGGTGCCTACAAAGGCTGAAGTTTTGCACAACACTTATGGTACGGCCCCAGGAATGTGGCTCCATCAAGATGGCGTTACCTTTATTTCCATGCCTGGAGTGCCTTTCGAAATGAAGCACCTTATGGCGGACAAGGTCATTCCAAAATTGACGGACTTTTATAAAAGACCTTATATAATTCATAAAACGATAGTTACTTATGGTTTAGGGGAAAGTTCTATCGCCCAGCGTATCGAAAAATGGGAAGATGAACTTCCCTCTTTTATCCGTTTGGCCTATTTGCCCAATTTGGGTAAAGTTAGACTCAGACTAACAGCAAAAGGGTCGGATTATGAAACATTGGCTCGTGGTATTGAGGAAGAGTCCCAAAAGTTATTTCCGCTGATTGAAGATATCATGTTTGGTTTTGAGGATGATGAAAGCCTAGAGGAAATTGTAGCCAAATTGATGACGGAGCGTAAATTGACATTGGGCACAGCAGAAAGTTTTACCGGTGGTAAAATTGCCGAGAGCATAACCGCTGTTCCAGGAGCTTCTCAATATTTTAAAGGAAGTGTGGTGAGTTACGCCACAGAAGCCAAAATAAACATACTAAAGGTGCCGCACGAGCTTGTAGAGGAATTCTCTGTAGTAAGTGCAGAAGTGGCGGTGGCAATGGCCAAAGGCGCAAGAGCGCTGTTGAAAACGGATTTTGCAATTGCGACTACAGGCAATGCCGGTCCAACTAAAGGAGACGCCGATACAGGAAGTAGGAACAGTGTATATTGCGATAGCCGGACCAACATCAAGTTTTGCGAAAGAATTTCAAATGGGGAACAACCGGGAACGCATTGTACAAAAGTCTGTAAATAAGGCGTTTGAATTACTTCAAAAAGAAATATTAAAAATGTGAAGTATAATGTTGTCCATACCATAAAAATGATATAAATTTGCACCCTGTTTAAAAGAAAAATTCGGCACGATGTCAAAAGTTTGTGAAATTACTGGAAAGAAAGCGATGTTTGGAAACAACGTATCGTTCTCAATCAACAAGACGAGAAGGAGATTTGATGTTAATTTATCAAAAAAACGTTTCTATATTCCAGAAGAAGATCGTTGGATTACCCTTAAAGTATCTGCAAGAGCTTTAAAGAGTATCAACAAAAAAGGTATATCTGCTGTTTTAAAAGAAGCAAAAGCAAAAGGATTAGTTATTAAATAATCTGGAAAACACAGCATTAAGATGGCAAAGAAAGGCAATAGAATTCAGGTAATATTAGAGTGCACAGAGCATAAGGAATCTGGTCAACCAGGAACTTCTAGATATATTACAACCAAAAATAAAAAGAACACTCCTGAGCGATTGGAAATTAAAAAATTCAATCCGATACTTAAGAGAATGACCGTTCATAAAGAAATTAAATAGATTTTTCGTTAAGCGAAAAACATAAAAATATACGTCATGGCAAAGAAGACCGTAGCAAGTTTACAAACAAGTTCAAAGAGATTGACTAAAGCTATTAAAATGGTGAAGTCAAAAAAATCAGATGCATATGTTTTTGTTGAGCAAGTAATGCCACCAGAAATGGTTGATGCTTGGATTGCCAAGAAATAATACTACAATCTTTTAAGATTGATTAAGCCCCTTTCCTATGAAAGGGGCTTTTTAATTTTTTATATTTGAGGAACTTTATTTTTAAGAATGAGCTTGTTTAAAAAAATATTTTCTTCTCAGAAGAAAGAGACCTTGGATAAAGGTCTTGAGAAGACCAAGGAAAACTTTTTCAGCAAATTAGGAAAAGCCGTCGCCGGTAAGTCCAAAGTTGATGACGATGTATTGGATAACTTAGAAGAGGTTTTGGTTTCTTCTGATGTTGGGGTAAATACCACTTTAAAGATTATTGACCGTATTGAGGCAAGGGTGGCGAGGGATAAGTATGTAGGAACTGATGAACTTAATACTATTCTGCGGGAAGAGATTGCCGGACTTTTATCTGAAACCAATAGCAATGAACAAGAGGGTATACAAATTCCGTCCGGAGTAAAACCATATGTCATTATGGTGGTAGGTGTCAATGGGGTGGGTAAGACTACGACCATAGGTAAATTGGCCTATCAATTAAAAAAGCAGGGATTAAATGTGGTTTTGGGTGCTGCCGATACATTTAGGGCTGCCGCAATTGACCAGCTACAGGTTTGGGCCGATCGGGTGGATGTACCCATAGTAAAACAACAGATGGGGAGTGATCCAGCCTCCGTAGCATTTGATACGTTAAGTTCTGCTGTAAACCAAAATGCGGATGTAGTGATTATAGACACTGCGGGAAGGTTACATAATAAGGTCAATCTTATGAATGAACTTTCGAAAGTAAAACGTGTCATGCAAAAAGTGGTTCCAGATACGCCTCATGAGGTTTTATTGGTATTGGATGGTTCTACGGGGCAGAATGCATTCGAGCAAGCAAAGCAGTTTACAAAGGCCACAGAGGTTACGGCTTTGGCCATTACTAAATTAGACGGTACTGCCAAAGGAGGAGTAGTCATTGGCATATCTGATCAATTCAAAATTCCAGTTAAGTATATTGGTGTTGGTGAAGGAATAGAAGACTTGCAGGTCTTCAATAAAGTTGAATTTGTAGATTCTTTCTTTAAACTTTAGCATTGAAGTTCTTAGGACAGACATTGATATTCTTGATGAGCATCACCGCTTGGTGCCAATTAGAACATCCAAAGGCTAGTCCGTTTGCTAAAATAGAGCAGGAAATAGGGCTTAGTAAAATTAGTGTTTCCTATTCAAGACCTGCAGCCCGTGGACGGGTTTTGTTCGGTAATCAACCCAATGGCGAACCAGGCTTGGTCCCTAACGGACGTATGTGGAGGGTAGGCGCAAATGAGTCTACCAAAATTACTTTTGCTACTGAGGTTTCTATTTTTGATAACGTATTGTCAAAGGGTACGTATGCCCTATATGCCTTTCCTGAAGAGGGGGAATGGCAAATCATTTTTCACAACAATATCTCCCATTGGGGTGATGGTCGTCAAAATTATAACCCAAAAGAAGATGCACTTCGTGTAAAGGTTAGACCATTTAAAACCCTGAATTTTCAAGAGAATTTTTTAATCTCTTTTGATGCGATTACCCATAATGGTTTAGAGATGCTTTTGACTTGGGGAAACTTAAAGATCGTTATTCCTATTCGGATTGATACTCCTAAAATGATGGAGGCTCAAATTCAAGAAGCGCTTCACAACAATCCTACGGCCCAATCCTATTATGAAATAGCTCGCTATTATCAAGAACAAGGCGTAAATTCCAAAGAATCTTTGAAATATGTGAATTTAGCCATTGACCTGAATGGAAGTACGTATTATTATCATCGTATTAAATCGCTCATACTAGCGGATATGGGTGACTATACTACTGCAATTTTGGAATCGGAAATTTCGAAAGAGTTGGCTCAGAAAGAAGGAAAGGATGAATTTGTTCGTTTGAGTGAGAATGACATCTTGAATTGGAAAAAATAGAAAAATTGAAAAAGAAAACTATGAAAAAACTAATCATCGTACTATGCATTATCGGTTTTGTTTCTTGTAAGCAAGACAAAAATCAAAAAGAGGAAGAGGTTATTCTTTGGACACCTTATCATGATTCTGCAGAGGTTGCTGCAAATGCAGATCATGAAATTGGAAGAATGCAATATAAATTGATCCAATCTAAGGTATTGGATAAGAATACGGTTTTTAGACCGCTTTATGATGAAGTTTCCAAATTGAGTGAAGAAGAATACAAGACATTATCACCCATGATTTTGGAACAGGATATTTTAACGATTCGGAACCACATACAAGAAGGAAGACTCACTTATGAGAAATTGGTACTTTACTATTTATACCGAATTTATAAATACGAATTGAACAACGATACTACCCTAAACACGGTTATTGCTTTGAATGCTGATGTGGTAGCTGCAGCTCGCAAGTTGGATGAATTGAAAAAAATAGGGACGGTATCAGAAATGCAACATCCTATTTATGGCATGCCTATACTTTTAAAGGATAATATCAATACGTTCGGTATGAAAACAACCGCCGGATCTATTGCATTAATGGATAATGAGGTGACGGATTCCTATATCGTGAAAGAATTGAAGAAAAACGGTGCGCTCATTTTAGGAAAGGTAAACCTTAGTGAATGGGCTTATTTTTTATGTTCTGGTTGTCCGGTTGGGTATAGTGCTTACGGGGGTCAGACACTTAAATCCTTATGGTCGAAGAATTTTTGAAACCGGAGGTTCAAGTTCTGGAAGTGGCACAGCTGTAGCGGCCAATTATGCAGTTGCTGCTGTGGGTACAGAGACTTCAGGTTCTATCTTGTCGCCCAGTAGTCAGAACTCGGTAGTGGGTCTAAAACCTACCATAGGTTTGTTAAGTCGCTCTGGAATTGTTCCCATTTCCAGTACGTTGGATACACCTGGTCCTATGACCAAAAATGTATCGGATAATGCAATTCTACTTTCGGCTATGTTAGGAAAGGACGAAAATGATACGGCTTCTGTAGATCCCACCTCTGGAATTTTAGAATCTGTTTTAGAACCTAAGGCGTTTTCAGAAATGCGTTTAGGGGCTATCGCAAATTTGATGGAAACAGATTCCATTTATAAAGAAACGGTTGAAAAGTTGAGAAGTTTGGGAGCTGAGGTTATAGAATTCACCCCACCCCAAGTAGAAATGGATGGTTTTTTGAGCATTTTGAATTTGGATATGCGTGAAGATTTACCCAAATATTTAAATGAATTTACAGATTCCACAAAAATTAAAATCAAATCGGTGGCAGATGCTGTCCGATTTAATGATGCAGATTCCTTGGTTAGAATTCCTTATGGTCAAGCACTTTTTAATGGAATATTAGCGGATAGTACCACATCCGAAGAATTAATGGCCATCAAAACTAATTTACAGGCTAATGGTAGACAGTTTTTTGACTCCGGTTTAGATGGTAATAACTTAGATGCGGTGTTATCAATCAATAATTACCATGCCGGTTATGCGGCAGTTGCAAAGTATCCAGCACTTACCGTGCCTATGGGTTATAAAACATCTGGAGAACCTATTAGTCTTACGTTTATAGGAAAACAATTTACAGAGCCGGAACTTTATCGATTGGCAGCAGCCTTTGAAAAAGAATTTCATGTTCGTAAAATGCCAAAGGGCTATGGTGAGTAATTTGAATTCAATCTAGTTTGAAAAGAAGAAAATTTGTAAAAAAATCCTTCCAATGGATTTTAGGTCTTGGTGCATTGGTGGGTTTGTACAGTTGGCAAATAGAACCTTTTTGGCTGGAATTTGTTAGACTGAAGATGCCCATTAAAAATCTACCTAAAGAATTGGTTGGTAAAACACTGATGCAGATTAGTGATATTCATGTTGGAGATGCGTTTGACTATCAATATATCATAGATTCCTTCAAAGAGGCCCAGAAGCTAAATCCGGAATTTGTAGTGTATACAGGGGATTATGTGAGTTACGAAACGGACAGACAATTAACACAATTAGCTGAGGTTTTAAAATATGTGGTTAAAGGCTCATTAGGAACTGTTGCCATATTGGGCAATCATGATTACGGCATCGATTATAAGGAAGAGCGGGTTGCAAAGGCGATTAAGAGGCAACTTGAAAATTCGGGGGTAACGGTATTAAGGAATCAATCCGTAGCGATAAACGGAATTAATTTTTTGGGAATTGATGACTTATGGGGGCTTAATTTTTATCCAAGAGAGGCTACTAAAGGGTATGACGAGCATAAGCCGAATATCGCCTTATGTCACAATCCTGATGTTTGTGATCTTTCTGTTTGGAATGGTTTTCAAGGTTGGATTCTTTCTGGACATACCCATGGTGGTCAAGTTAAACCTCCGTTTTTGCCGCCTCCTTTGCTTCCGGTCGAAAATAGAAGATATACTGCCGGGGTATTCGATTTATACGATGGCAGAATGCTCTACATCAATAGGGCTTTAGGCTGTTTGCTGAAAGTTAGGTTAAATGTACGTCCAGAAATCACCATTTTTGAACTAGTGGAAGACACCGGTTCTAAATTATATTCTTAAAATTGATTAGTCTATAGAAAGGATAACTTTGTTTACATCAAGTCGTGATTTTCCAATCAATTCTGGCTGATTACTATCTTCCGGGTGCCTGTAACCAATGGAAACAGCAAACAAAACTTTTTGATTTTCTATTTTTAGGATATTCTTATACTTATTTGGTTCTATACCTTCCATCGGGGTAGAGTCTATTCCCATTGCGGCACAAGCGGCCAAGAAGAAACCTAGGGATAGATAGACTTGATTGGTAAGCCATTGTATAGTTTTCTCCGAGGGTTGATCTTTTACAAATGTTTTGTAATATTTCACTGCACCTTCAGCTAAATTTTCTTCGACATGTTTTTCAAATTCTTCCAAGTTATCCATGACACTGAATACGACTAAGTGACTGGCATCTTTGATTTTAGGGGCATTGAAAAAGGAGGCATCGGCAAGATTATTTTTAACCGATTCGTTCGAAACGAAAGTAAACAGCCAAGGTTGACTATTAATAGACGAAGGAGTTAATTTTAAAATATGTTTTAGATCATCTATTTGTGTTTCTGAAATTTTTCGCGAAGAATCAAATTTTTTCGTAGTATATCTTTTCTCAGCAACGCTTTTAAAATTATTCATGTATTTTTTTTTGCAAAAATAGTTATTGTTTTTTTGTTATGCCTTATGCATTTTTAAAGGATTAATTTTCCTTGTTTAATTAGTCATTAGAGCATTTATAAAGCCCCAAAGTTCATTGTCATAGGTGGTAGGTCCTAGTTCATCTTCTCCACCAGATTCGCCCATCCTAATAATTACGAGGCCTTTACTTGGTACGATATACATTTTTTGGTCAAATGCACCTAAGCCAGCTATTAAATCATCTGGAGCATTTGGAATTAATTTTCCTTCAAAAAGCTCTTCTGAACCAGGGATTTTATAGGTTGATTTACTATTTAACCAATACAAATATCCGTAAGAAGGGTTCAAATTTTGTGAAGTCGTTGTGGCCTCCGTAAAGTAATCAGCATCTTCAAGTATCGGTGTTTTGTCCCAAATACCCTTATTGAGGTTTAAAAGACCAAAACGAGCCATGCTTCTTGCCGGACTAAAATAGAGATTCAGATAGTTGAGTTGTACCCAAGTTCCGCCCATGCCTATTTTGTTCCTTATTTTAGAATTAAAGTAAGAGGTAAACTCTTGATTGACGGCACCTGAAACTATATTATCTAGTACGGTATAGGCGCCTTGATGGTAATACCAAAACGTTTCGGGTTCGTTTTTGTACAAAAAACATGCTTTATCGGTACAGGCACTTTCTGGCACTCCGTAATCTAAACCAGTGGTCATGGTAAGATGGTGTCGTACCGTGATGTTCGATTCCTGTTCTGTAGTTAAGGAGGACCATCCCGTTCCCATATAGGTTGAAGAAGGCTGGTCAATATCCAAATATCCTTCTTGTTGGGCTATACCAACTGTCAAACTAGTTAAGGTTTTGGCCGCTGAATTCCAAGAATGTGGGGTTGTTTGATCAAAATCACCAAAATATTTTTCCATGACGATTCTTCCATTTTTCAAAATGAGGAAAGCATCAGTATTTGTGGCTTCTAAAAATGTCGTTAGTGCCGGTTCTGCACTTGCATTCCATTTTAATTCTTCCATGGAAATGGTTTCCCATTCAGAACCTGTTAAAGGAGGGAAATATAATTCACTTTCAAGATCAGCTCCATCCGAGATATCTTCTTCACTAGTAGCGTCAGTTGAACAGCTTGTAGGAATTAGGAGAAGAAGTATAAGAATACCGAATATAGATTTCATATTGCAGTTTTAGTTTATAGACTGTAATTTTCAATAAGGGTTTAACGTCAAAACCAAAGAAATAGTCTTTAAAAGAGGAAGTTATACTTCATCAAATCGTATTTTTGCACCCCAATAATCATTATGAGGACAAAATCACTTAAAAAGAACAGAATCAATGTAGTAACCTTAGGTTGCTCTAAAAATGTTTACGACTCAGAAGTCCTCATGGGACAACTAAAGGCCAATAAAAAAGATGTTGTTCATGAAGAGGAGGGAAATGTTGTGGTCATCAATACCTGCGGCTTTATAAATAATGCCAAAGAGGAGAGTGTGAATACTATTCTTGAATATGTTCAAAAAAAGCAGGATGGGTTAGTGGATAAGGTTTTTGTGACCGGCTGTCTAAGTGAAAGGTACAAACCAGATTTGCAAAAGGAAATACCGGATGTTGATGAGTATTTTGGTACTAGTGAATTGCCAAATTTATTAAAGGCATTAGGAGCGGACTATAAACATGAATTGATAGGAGAGCGTTTAACGACAACACCTAAAAATTATGCTTATTTAAAAATTGCCGAAGGTTGTGATCGTCCTTGTTCTTTTTGTGCCATTCCATTAATGCGAGGTAAGCACAAAAGTACGCCCATTGAGGATTTGGTGACCGAAGCCGAAAAATTAGCGGCTAAAGGCGTGAAGGAACTTATTCTTATTGCCCAAGACCTTACCTATTATGGATTGGACCTTTACAAGAAAAGAAACCTAGCAGAATTACTGGAAGCTTTAGTGAAAGTGGATGGAATTGAATGGATTCGTTTGCATTATGCATTCCCCACTGGATTTCCTATGGATGTTTTGGAGGTGATGAAAAGGGAACCGAAAGTATGTAATTATTTAGATATTCCGCTGCAACACATATCGGATAGTATCTTAAAAAGTATGCGCCGTGGAACTACCCAAGAAAAGACCACGAAGTTATTGAAGGAGTTTAGGAATACCGTGCCCGAAATGACCATAAGAACTACTTTGATTGTAGGTTATCCTGGAGAAACCGAGGAGGATTTTGAAACCTTGAAGAACTGGGTTCAGGATATGCGTTTTGAAAGGTTGGGTTGTTTTACCTATAGTCATGAAGAAAATACGCATGCCTATTCCTTAGAGGATAACGTACCTGAGGAAACCAAACAAGAACGTGCAAATATTATCATGGAAATTCAATCCCAAATTTCATGGGAGTTGAACCAAAAGAAAGTGGGGGAGACCTTTAAATGTATAATTGACCGTAAGGAAGGGAATTATTTTATTGGAAGAACTGAATTTGATTCTCCAGATGTTGATAATGAAGTGCTTATTGATGCTACTAAACATTACGTAAAACAAGGTGAATATTTGAATGTGAAAATTACCGAAGCGGCGGATTTTGACCTTTATGGAGAACCGGTATAACTTCTAAATTCCGGTGTCTATGGATAGGAATGTATAACTAGATTTTATTTTTTAGTCCAGTGCAATTTTAAAAATTACCGAAAAGATATTTTTTTAAAAGTGATGCTAAGGTAAAATACATATGGTTATTAAGGCAGCAAACCCATGTGATTGTCAATTTTTATTTAAAAAGAAACCCAATCTTAAATCCGCCCCAATTTGCGGCACGACCAGTGGAATATTCCCGGCTAATACTCGTTCGGGTGTATTCCAGATACAATTGGTTGTATTTTAGAATGAGACCATAATCCAATTGGGCCGTAAACCTTTCCACGTTGCCTGATGAAATTACATAAGGATTATCAGTGGTGAAAATACCTCCCTGTAATGTGGCATCGTACCCAACGAAAGCTATCCTAGGTTGGGCATAAGCATAAAACTTAAAAGCTGAGTTTTTATCGGATTTGGAAAAAGGAGTGTCTAAAATCCCCAATGTGGTGTTGAGACCCATAGATGCATTGGTGAACAAGGTTCCTAACTGTACTGATGCTATAGATTGTAACGAAAGGATATTGCGATAGCGGAGTAATTGTTTTTCATGTTGAATTTTATAATTAAGGACAATATCGTTTTGAATTTGATTGTCCCACCCACCTGGTATTTTATTCCCAGTAAGTTCATGAATAGAGGTCTGCATTTCTTTGGCAAAGGCCCCGGGTCCAATTAGCCCCAAACTTAGGGATTGTGATAATCGTGTTTTTTTAATCGAATTTGTAGAGTTGATAAAACTCTTTAGGTAAATGGCTGCTGCAAAAGGTCGGTCACCAAATTGTATTTCCGGACTCACAAAATCACTTGGGGTAAAACCAATATGTTCTAAGGCTAGCCCAAAAGTATTTGAATTCGTTTCCGGTTTATGGAAAATGAAATTGACGGGATTTTTTTTAAGGATAGGGTGAGCGAATTCGAAACTATATCCTTGGGTATAGTTTTTATCGGAAGCGGCAAAAAAGTCGTTATCATAATTAAAACGAAAGTAACTATCCGTACCCATATCCCTAAAAGAAACGAGATTGTCTATTTTTTGACTACAAAGTACCACGGGTATGAAGAACAGTAAAAGGGTCATTAATTTCATCAACCTACTTACGGAAAAGTCGATAGATGGTTTTGAAATCACAAGTTATTATGAGGATATTAATTCTATTTTTCCAGAATTAGATTAAACTGTGGAGGTATACCCAAAAGTGCATAGTCATTTTTATTTGGATGTACTAAAGCGACGGATTTCTATTTTTGGTATTAGGATTTTTTCTTCAGCATAATAAACGTAAAATAGGAAAGGACACCCATAATAAGTATCATAATGCCCCATAACCAAAATTTATTCTCAAAAAGTGGGGCCGTCTTTTTTAGTTCAACTTTAGGAATTTTTGAAGACTTCCCCAAATCAATATGGGTCAAACTAATTAATGCAGGAGTTTCTAAATTGGCGATATCATAATTTGGTCTACCAGTATTTTTGTTTCCATAGGCCAAGTAGTATGCTGCCGGTTGAGTGAAACGTGCCACTAAAGTATGTACATATCCTTTTACTTCAGCCCCTTTTATATGCAAAGGTTGATTGTCATAATTCAATATGGTTAATCTAAATTTCTGGGCTAGTGTACTTTCAAATTCAAAAGTATTGTTCTCCAAGGAGGTCAGGGTGAAATTTCCTAAACTATTATAAGAGTATCTGATTCCCTTCTCGATTTGGACACTGTCAGAAATATATTCGATAAGAATAGGGCGGTAATATTGGAACTCATCTTCAATGTCTAACTTGATAAGACTAACAGGAAGTCTTTGTTTCAGGTCGATATCTATAGTAGTTTGTTTGTTTTTTTCTAATGTTTTAAAATTAACGATGGAGTAATTGCGGTAATTAGCTTCTTCCGTTTTATCAACTAAAATTCCTGCCGTATCTAAATTTGGTTCAATGGCACTGTTTATGGTAATTCTATAGAATTTAAAATCTGAGTTTGGAAAAGAGAGAGTATTAAAATCATAATTGACTTGATCGTTCGCAATACTTAAGATGCGGTAATTTTCTAATATAGTAAACCAAGTTTGTTGATCTTGACTCCCTTCTAAAATTACACCCCAATCATAATTAGATTGCTTAAAATCCAATTGAATTTGATTAATAGATTCCCCGTTCAAGTTCTTAAAAGTGAAAAAGTAATCCTTATTGTTGTGACTTTTATTTAGGTATTCAAAATTGATTTTGGTTTTGAGATGTTTCTTTTTTTGGACTTGCAGTAGATAGGGAGCTTCTACAGTATCAGTGGCTGTTATACCATAGATACGCATATCAAACAGATTTTGATTTAATTCACTTAAGACATCATTTGGCAAATCAATCCTGTGCCATTTGTCCTTTACCGGGCTAAGCTCACTTTTATACGTAAAGCTGTCCATCTGTCCGTAGAAAAAAGAACTCGTAAGTAATGTGAAATAGATGAGGATATTATTTTTCATTTTCATCTGATATTACATGTTTGTATTTGGTATACAGAAAAGAAATTATCAATAAGAGTATTCCTAAGGATACAAAGACAATAGTTTTTGAAATGGTATTTAGAGAGGCAATGTCGTAGAAGAATAATTTAATCAAGGTCAATGAAAATAAAACAATGGCACCAATCCTTAGGTATTTTTTGTTTTTCCAGATTCCCAGTATAATAAGCAATAATGCATATAGACCCCAAAGAATACTTAAGCCAAGTTTATAGGATTGATTAGACCCTACCAAATCCATCCAATTGAGTAATTCACTACTTAAAATCCATAAAATGGAGGAATGTACCATCAGTTCAAAAGGTATTTTGAAATTGATTTTCATGAAATCCTGGCGAATCAACCTATAGATGGCGAACATTAAAAATGCAAAAAACAGAAAAGTAACGTACCTGATCCAAATATAATAGGTGCCAATTTCAAAGACATCCGTTAACTCAATATTCAAATAGGTTTCCCTCAATTCACTTAACGTGTAAAGTCCGGTGGTAAGAAAAAGAAGAACGACGAATAAACTTATGCTTAATGTAACCACTCCTAGTATTCTACTTTTTAATCTTTTTAAGTTTAAAAGAAGTAAAAAAGTTAAGAAAAGAAGGGTATAATTAAGAAGCCAAACACTTCCAAAATTACGTAGGGCATAATTCTTATCCATGTAACTATAATCGCTATTTGAGGTTCCGGATATGGCCGAACTCTCAACAGCAAGATTCCAATAATAGTCTATCTCCAAGTAGAAAGCGCCGTAGAGTAGTGCAATAAATATGACTGGAATACCAATGGACATGAATTTTGACAACCATGTTCTGTGTTCAGATTTAAATTTGTATTTGAATAAAACTGATAAAGCCAAAGGAACAGACGCAAAGCAGGGACGTAAGCAATGTGCTATTGAAAAATGGAGTCATAGAAATGGTATCATCAAAATAGCCGTCATAGGATTCACTCCAATCTATGAACAGACTAAATACCGTAAGGGCCATTAATATGTAGGACAAGTTTTCATAAAAGTTCACTTTTTTGGTTCTACCAATCCAAAATAATAGGGCGGCTTCAAATGCCCAAAGAAGGGTAACCCAACTACCATCTAGTTGAACAGGAATAGCAATCGTAACGAAAGTCAAAACTAGACCTGCTGCCAGATAGAATAAATTACGATCTGCCAGATTCTTTTTGTAAATGAGGAATGCCACGGAAAAATGAATTATAGCATTTACCAAAGTGAATAGCCCTAAAAATTCTTCACCTTGCTCTTGATAATCGATTAGATAGAGACCGAATCCGTAAAAAATAAAGGAGTTCAAGAGTAGCAGAACAATATCGGACAGGTTGAATTTTTCGGATTTCAGTAGTTTGAAAGTCAAGAAAATAATATAGAACGAGATAAAGAATACACTTAAAAACAACATTCCTATGGTAAAATCCTCCTCAGGATTTGATGAAAATATAATCCAAGTTAAATAGATGAGCCAGGTAAAACCGAAAGCCATATAATACAATGGTTTCCAGTATTTCTTGAATGCTATGATTAAAATCCCAATATTGATAATGGCTACATAACTGAATAAAACGAAAACATCTCCTGAGCCATCGCTAAGTAAATATGGAACGGCATAGGCACCTACAAGCCCAATATGAGCGATAATCTGTTTGTTGTAATTAAGGGCCGTGACCACACCAAAAACGGTAAAGACCAACATGATGCCGAAGGCTAGTAATTGTGGAATTAATTGATACAAATCAAAGGCGGCAAAGGTGATGAAATAGAGGATGGCCAATGCTCCACTGACCAATACAGCGCTATAGTTCAAGTATTTTGCCTTTAGTTTTATGCCAAAACCTAATAAACCCAATCCAACTAAATAACCTAGGATGATACGTGTTAGGGGGCTTATTAAATTATTTTCGATGGAATATTTCGCACCAATGACCACGCCGATAATCGTAATCAAAATTCCAATTTTGTTGATGAGGTTTTCCCCAATGAATTTTTCGATATTGGATTTTCCTTTCGGGATGCTAACTTGTTTGGAAACTTCAGGTTTAGCTATAGGAGGCGCATTTTGTATTTGTGGAGTAACTTCTTTCTGTGCTACTGGAGCAATAGCTTTTGAAGGAATAGAAACTTCCTGTACACTCTTCTTCTCTAAAGTGGAATCAACCGCAATATCGGTCGGTTTAATAGCTTGGGTATTTCGTAATATTTGAATGTCCCGTCTAATTTCATTGACCTCAATATTAAAATCCTGTTGCTTCTTTAAAAGCAATTCCAGTTTAGCCAAGAGCTGAGAAATTTGTTCTTCTCCGTTTTCCATACTGTTTGTATTACACTTCTAGTGCCACCTAGACATTTGGACAATAACGTTCAAAAGTAAAAATTGTTGGCAAGGTAAAGCAGTTGGCTACAAATAAAACACCCTGAAACTAGTGTCTATGGTTTCAGGGTGTTTTGAATTATATATTTGTTAGGTGAGCTAACGTTTAGAAATCACTTTTCAAAATAGAGATAGATGTACATTGCCGCTCCAAAATTAGACGCATCTGTAGAAACGAGACGCCAACCATTTTTGGCATACTCATCAAGCTTCTTTTGAATTTCTGTCTTAGATGAATTTACAATATGATTTTTATCCAGCGTTAGCTTGCTATAATAAATCAGGGTCTCGACTTTATATTCTTTCATAAGGAATATGTTTTAATTTACCATAAATAGGGCATTGGCAAAAAAGAGTTTTCCATTTTCCCAGAATCCACGGAACAAAGGATTGTCCACCATATAGATGACTTGGCCACGCCCCAAATTTTCAGTACCAAAAATCATGGTCTCAGCGATTTTCTTTTTCGCATCGCTTCCGGCAAAACCAGAAACCGGTTCATTGGCACCTTCGGCCAAATAGACAGCGCTGCCATTTTCCAGATAGTTATACGCACGATCACCAAGTTTCAAAGTAAAGTAAGTATCACCATACCCATAAGCTAACGGATTTGTATTGTCAACATTCGCTTTAAAAATGGCACCTGTAATTTCAGATTTGATTTGCTCTCGTTCAGAAACTTCAAAGGACTCAAGATTTACCGTGGAATCTTTTTTCATTTCTTTTTCCTTAATAGAGAATGCCTTATCCGAAGACAGCGCATCAATAGCGCCACCCATGGCAATAAGTTTACCACCTCGTTTTACCCAATCTCTAACTTTAGCTCTTATAGGTTCGGATAAAAAGCTATTGTAACCCCAACCATCAGGTAGAATTAAAATGTCATATTTAGTAAGGTCTACACGGTTAAAATAATCTTCATCCAACACCGATATTGGGTAGTTCAACTGCTGTTCGAAGAAATTCCAGATTTCCCCAAATCGTAAAGTGGAAGTTGGTTCGCCAGAAAGGACCGCAATGTTCATTTTCTGTAATACATCTACAGAACTGGAACCAAAATCTTTCCCGCTTTCCACAAAACCAGTATTGGTTGAGGTTAACATTTTGGAAAACTTTAGGGAAGCGTTGTTTAAGTACCTCCTCAAAATCTTTTTTGTTCTTGTTGTCACTCTTGGTGATAATCAAACTTCCTCTTTCATGGGAGATTCCATCCAGTACAAATGGTTTATGAGCAAATCGAACGCGCACATTGTTATTCAACAATTCTGCTAAAAACTTAGCATCATTAAAACTATTCCAATCAGCAATATGAGCGTAACTATTTCCTTTTGTAATACCATATTCGGTAGCGTCGGTTTTGAACGAACTTCCAGAAATTAAGTTCTCAGAAGCAATCGCGTCTAGGCCATAAGCGTAGGGTAGGGACCATGCGGTGATGTCATAGGTAACAGAATCACTTAATTTAGCTTTCGGCTCAAATAACACCTTAACTAAAGTTCCTTTGGGTTGGTCGGTAGAAATGACCAGGCTTTTTTCAGTACTTTTTAAAGTGCCTAGTTTTCCAGATTGATAGTTGTATCCTTTTACAGTTCCGCTTTCTGCGGTACCATATTCGATTTTGTGTTGGTCCAATAATTGGGTCAGGGCCGCTATTTTATCGGCATTTCCATTTAAAACATAACTTTTATAGGTGTAATCTTTCTTCTGATAGAATTTTTTGAACTCGTCGTTCAATCGCGCTACATTTTGAGAAGCCACTTCTACCGTTGATAGACCGGTAGTATGGTGGTGGGCGATACGGTCTTTCAACGTAAGGGTGTCGCCAATACTTGTGGTGATGCCTAAACCAGCTCTACCACTACCTCCTTGTTCGTAGGTCATTCCAATACCGCCATTGTAGGTTGGGTAGGTATCTCCATAACTTGGGTATAATAAGTCGAAAACTTCTTTTGTGAAATAGAACCATCCGTTCTCATCAAAATACTTAGCGTGGTTTTTCCCGATAGTTACTTGAAATTCCCTTTGAAAAGGTGTAACTACCTCATGAAAAGGTTCAGCTGCTGGTGCAAAATAATAAGGGTTGTCTACCCCTTGTTCATGGAAATCAACATGTACGTGTGGCAACCAGTTATTGAACTGTTTTAGTCGTTGTTGACTTTCCACTTGAGTTAACCATGCCCAGTCCCTATTCAAATCGAACATATAATGGTTGCTGCGGCCACTCCACCATCCTTCATGATGTTCCTTGCTATCCGGGTCCACTTGAAAAGGATTGTTCTTGTATTGATTGTACCAGTTCACGTAACGGTCACGCCCATCAGGATTGATGCAGGGGTCTATCATAACCACGGTATCTTCCAGATAACTGCTTTTTGTCGTTAGTAAATCATAAATGGTTTGCATAGAAGCTTCTGTACTAACACTTTCGTTGCCATGCACATTATAACTCAACCAAACAATGGCTTTCGTTGGCGCTCCTTCACCAACGGTGCTTTTCAGATGTTCTAACCGTATAGTTTCCAGGTTGTCCATATTGCTCTTGGTGGAGATAGTCGCTAGGATCAATGGTCTTCTCTCGTTGGTTTTCCCATATTCCATTAAGGTCATACGGTCCGGTTCGATTTGCAGCGAGATACTTGTAATATTCCACTACTTGATGATGTCTTGTGAATTCCGTACCCAATTCGTAACCTAAAAATTCTGAAGGGGATTGCAGTTGGGCGAGTGCTAAAAATGGCAGGAAAATTAGGGATAATCGTAAAATGGTTCTCATATAGTTGGTTTCTGTCTTGTGTAGCCAAAACTATTAAATTCTATCGAGAACATGGGTTGATAAATATGCATTTTAACGAGTATACGGGTATTTAATACTTAATGTAATTAACGTATTTTTAGGAATTGAAATAGAGTAGAGTTTTATCTTTACTTCGATATAGACTTTTTATGGATATTGACTGTTTGCCTCTAAAAGATACCGGCTATTTTTCCAAACTGATTTGTGATTATGTTGGAGCCGATGCTCAACTTAAAACCCTTTACAACAGATTTCCGGACTTGGAAGGTTTTCAAGGGCAAATTAAAGAAAAGGGCGCTAGCTTTACCAAGGAGCAAAGAACTATACTCCATGATTCTTTAAAGAAGCAATACAAGCACCTAAAAATTTCAGAAGATACTGGGAAGCATATTGAGGATTTAAAAGAACAAAATACGTTTACCGTAGTTACAGGGCACCAATTGAATCTTTTTACCGGCCCATTATATTTTTTATATAAAATTATTTCGACCATCAACCTGGCGAAACAACTCAAGCAGGAGTTTCCGGAAAATAATTTTGTTCCAGTATATTGGATGGCTACGGAAGATCATGATTTTGACGAAATCAATTATTTTAACTTCAAGGGACTTAAATTTCAATGGAACAAAAAGGCTACCGGGGCTGTGGGTCATTTAAGTACCAATGGATTGGAAGATGTATTCACAGAATTTGCAAATTCTCTAGGAAATAGTAGTAATGCAGATGGGTTGAAAAAATTATTTGAAGACTCCTATTTAAAACACGAAACGTTGACCGAAGCTACAAGATATTTGGCCAACGAACTTTTTGGAGCGTACGGTCTTGTTATTGTTGACGGAGATGATATCGACCTAAAACGGTCTTTGATTCCTTTTATGAAGAAGGATATTTTTGAACAGGTCGCTTATGATAAAGTAGGGGAAACCATTTCTGAAATGGAAAAGATTTCTTCGGATTATCCTATTCAAGTGAACCCGACGGGAAATCAATTATTTTTATTTGATTGATGGGGTGCGTGAGCGAATTGTAGAAAGTAAAGGCAAGTATTTCATAAACGACACTGATATGTCCTTTTCTAAGGACGGACTTATAGCCGAGATGGAAACCCGCCCTGAACGATTTTCACCTAATGTAATTGCCAGACCCCTCTATCAAGAAGTCATTTTACCCAATCTTTGTTACATTGGTGGTGGTGGGGAAATTGCCTATTGGTTAGAATTGAAAGCTACTTTTGAAGCGATGGAAGTTCCATTTCCTATAGTGCTTGTGCGTAATTCAGTTTTATTAATCACTGAAAAACAGGCCGATAAAGCCAAACGCATGAACATCACCAAGAAAGATTTATTTCTTGGGCAAAGTACCTTGATCAATAAAAAAATACGGGAAATATCAAATATTGATATCGATTTTACGCCACAGAAAAAATTGTTGGAAAGTCAGTTTCAAGGCATGTACGAATTAGCGGAAAAAACCGATAAATCCTTTTTAGGAGCGGTTAAGGCGCAAGAAGTAAAGCAAAAGAAAGGACTTAATCATTTGGAGAAACGCCTTCTAAAAGCTCAGAAACGGAAACTAAAAGACCACGTTGTTCGTATGACGGAGCTTCAAAATGAGCTTTTTCCTATGCACTCCTTACAGGAACGCAAATCTAATTTTTCCGAATTTTACTTGGAATACGGTTCGGAATTAATCCCCATGCTTTTCAAAGCACTAAATCCATTGCAATTGGATTTTACGGTGATTACAACAGCATAGATAATGCGTTGGCCTATTTCCTTTAAAAGGATTTCTACCCTTGCCTTTTTTGCATTCATAGCAATAACCTTTATTGCCTTCTTCAAAACGGCCATGGAGTTGGAAGATGCTGAACAAGCCTATTATTCACAATGGTTCCGTTTGGGATACGATGACCAACCTCCTTTTTATACTTGGCTCCAAATAGTATTGAACCGTATTTTTGGAGTGAATAGCATTTCTTTTTCCCTATTGCGTGGAATTCTATTTTCCGGTACTCTTGGTGTTGTTTATGTTTTTGCGAAGGAAAGGGGCAATGGTTTGGATAAATCTAGACTTTCCGTTTTGCTGCTGGTTTTGATACCGGTGTTTATTGACTTTACCTTTAGAAGATTATCGCATACCACATTGCTCTGCTTATCTGTAGTTTCTACGTATTTGGTAATTCAAAGATTATTAAAACATCCTTCTACTTTGAATTATATGTTTTTGGGGATTTTATTGGGATTAGGATTAATGTCCAAGTATAACTACGCTTTTTTTATCATTAGTTTATTCCTAGTTTCTTTGTGGGATGGTGAATTACGAATGGCTATTTGGCAACGCAAAATTCTGGTTTCACTTTTAGTTTTCCTTTTGATGTTGGTGCCACACGGGTATTGGCTATTGGAACATGCGCAATATCAGGAAGTTTTACAGGGTAGTGTTCAAGAGAAAATGAACACCGGATTGAGTTCGAATACCTTTTCATTTTCACCCTTGCTTAATTACGCTTCGGGCCTTTTTGCGATGATTTTTTTAATAACAGCCGTAGTAGTGTTTTTGCTTTACCGGAAGAAATTGGAATTCACAAAATCACATTCTTCATGGTTGTTAAAACTTTTCTGGGTTCAATTATTGGTCATGGGTATTTTTTTTATGGCCTTTCAAAGTGAGAAAGTGGAGACGCGCTGGTTGTTGCCTTTATTCTTGCCTTTTGTAGTGCTGCTCATCGAATCCATCTCCTTTAAAAGTCCGGCTAAACTAATTTCCGTAGGGTTTTTGGTGTTTTATTCGGCCATTGCCATTCAATTTGTGCGCACACCTATTGAAAAACTGTTCGGCATACCTTCTTCGGTTCATTTTGGGTTTGAGCCTATAGCTAATAAACTAATACAGAACTACCCAAATGAGGAATGGATGCTTCCCAACGTTACCTATGGCGGGAACATACGCTTGTTGCATCCATATAAAAAGGTCTATGCATCAGATGATTACTCTGTTGCGCTTCCAAAGGTGAATGCCCACAAATGGATTCGCGTTTCCTTTGATACTCCTTCTGAAAATACACAGCGACCCGTGGATAGTATTATCGGTTTCGGGAAGGAAAAGGAAAACCTCTATTTCTATAAAGGCTTAGGGAACTAGGAAAGTGCCCTTCCAGTCTTCATTTTTTCTAGTGAACAATACCCGCAAATGATTGGGTCGTTTCAATTTTAAATATTCGATTTTTTCTGGGATAATATCGATCATCGTAAAAAAGTTTTCATCCTCTAAATATTCCACATGATCAGGATTATCAATTTCAGTACCGGGGGTAGTTTCTGTTATATAATCTTTACGACTATTGGGTTGTACGCCGCTCCAGTATTTTTGAAGACGTTCTTTATCCTTAATGATAACAGCTTTTCCCTCAATTTTTAATTGTAACAGGCTCTTAGGATGATATAATAAAAGGCTTACCCAATTATTTTGGTCGATATGTTCAATTTTTTTGGTTCTACCATCGGTATAAATGGTGAGTTTTAAATCTTCGGAAACTTGTCTTAGCACTACCGTACGAAGTCGGGCTATTTTAGAATTGCCCACAGTGGCCATGGTAAGGTACCTAAAGGGGTGCCCTTTTTTATTCACACCTTTATGAAGTTCATTACTTAATTCTTCAAAGAAAACATCTGTCATCGCTTTTTTGTGTAAAGATAAATAGGAAAAGTAAAGTAGGGTATTCTTGATCTTGGTTGTTATAAATACAAATTACTTTGATTGATATTTTGATTTAGGTTTATCCTTATGTTTTGGTTATTGATAAAGGGTCCGGAAAATTACACGGACCCTTTAATTATTTTTTGAAGGAACCGTAAGGAATCAGAAAAGTGTCCGACTTAATATTCTGAATACAGATTGCTATGAAAGAGAAATTTTTCTAAAAGCTGTATTCAGTTTAATGGTTGGTTGTTTAGAAAGCCCGGTTGGTTACCGGGCTTTTGTATTTAATAATAGTGGATGAATTTTAAAATATTTTAATTTGTAGGAATAGATTTATATCAATTGTAATCCAGTATTTTAATGAATTTAAAGTACAACAATCACTTTTACTTTACTTTATATTCTAAGCGCATCGTAATAGAAGCTGTTTTGTTTTTTGATGAGGTATTGTAAGCGCCTCCCCAGCTATAATCCTCACCAGAATTTTGGCCGGTAATCTGAAAAACTCCCATGTTTGCAGAGACCAAATCACCTAGATTGCTACCAGCATTTTCCGCTATTTTTTCAGCTCTTATCCGTGCATCTTCTGTAGCTTTTGAAATCATTTCAATTTTTAAATCAGACAATTTGGTGTAGTAGTATCGCGGTGGAGAAGAGTTGAATTGCACTCCTTTATTTAATAATTCTGTAATTTCCCTGGACACATTTTCGATGAGTGCAACGTTTGCAGATTCAATTTTAACGGTCTGCATTAATTGGTAGCCTCTAAAAACGCTGCCAACATAATTACCGTTCTCATATTGATTGTCTCTTAATTCATTTGTTTGAACACTATTGAATATGATACTGCCCGCATCAATTCCTTTTGAAGTCAAATAGTTTTTTACGATTTCCTTATCACCGTTCAATTGATCAAAAGCGGACTTCAATACCGTATTGTTGGCAGAAAACTGTCCTTCCCAAACAATGAGGTCAGACGTGAAGTTTTCATTACCTAAACCAGTTACTGAAATGATTTGTGGTGGGTTGGCTCTCTGCTCATAAGCACTTCCTAAAAAATAGGCGGCGATTACAATTGCAACTCCAAAAATTATGGCACTAATTTGTTTCATGATAAGAATTTAAATTTCCTGATTAAATATACTCAAAGATACTTTTCTAAAACGCTCAAATCCTTATTTTTGCCCATGCAAAATAAAGTCCTAATCCTAGATTTTGGTTCACAGTATACACAACTCATTGGTAGACGCGTACGTGAGCTGAATATTTTCTCAGAAATAAAACCTTTTAATAAAATACCGGAAGATCTTTCTGAGTATAAAGCAGTGATACTTTCAGGTTCGCCCTTATCCGTTAGGGGAGAAGATGCCGCGCATCCTGATTTATCAGAAATACGTGGTAAGAAACCCCTATTAGGTGTTTGCTACGGCGCACAATATTTGGCCCATTTTAATGGCGGTAGTGTGGAGAAATCCAATACACGTGAGTATGGTCGCGCTAAATTGAGTTTCGTTGATGAGAATGATCCATTTTTGGAAAATATTGAAAGTGGTAGCCAGGTATGGATGAGTCATGCGGACACTATTAAAAAACTTCCTGATAATGCGGTTTTGCTCGCTAGTACTCATGATGTGGAAAATGCAGCTTTCAAGTTTGGAGGCGAGGAAACCTATGCCATTCAGTTCCATCCAGAGGTGTACCATTCTACGGATGGAAAACAAGTATTGGAGAATTTTTTGGTGAACATTGCCAAAATCGAGCAGACCTGGACCCCTGATGCCTTTGTGGAAACAACGGTTGCAGATTTACAACAGAAAATTGGAGATGAAAAAGTGATATTAGGACTATCTGGCGGAGTTGATTCTTCGGTCGCCGCGGTGCTATTGCATAAAGCGATAGGGAAGAATCTTCATTGCATCTTCGTGAATAACGGTCTTTTACGTAAAAATGAGTTTCAAGAAGTCCTTACACAATATGAGGGAATGGGACTCAATGTCAAAGGCGTTGATGCTTCGGCACGTTTTTTGGACGGTCTAGCTGGGGAAAGTGACCCGGAAACGAAAAGAAAGACCATCGGTAGGGTTTTTATTGAGGTGTTCGATGATGAATCACATCAGGTGGAAAATGCAAAATGGTTGGCGCAGGGTACTATTTATCCAGATGTTATTGAATCTGTATCTGCTACCGGTGGACCATCTGCAACGATTAAAAGCCACCATAATGTTGGTGGGTTGCCAGATTTTATGAAATTAAAAGTGGTAGAGCCTTTGAAAATGTTGTTTAAGGATGAAGTGCGTAGGGTAGGAGCTAGCTTAGGAATAGATAAGGCCCTATTGGGTAGACATCCTTTTCCAGGTCCTGGTTTGGCCATTCGTATTTTAGGGGATATCACACCAGAGAAAGTGGCAATTTTACAAGAGGTCGATGCTATTTTCATTAATGGATTAAAAGAATGGGGTCTATACGATAAGGTTTGGCAAGCAGGAGCCATACTTTTGCCCGTAAACAGTGTTGGGGTCATGGGCGATGAACGTACTTATGAAAAATGCGTAGCTTTAAGAGCTGTGGAAAGTACAGATGGTATGACGGCAGATTGGGTGAATTTACCTTATGAGTTTTTGCAAAAAACCTCAAATGATATTATTAATAAAGTCCCTGGAGTGAATCGTGTCGTATATGATATAAGTTCCAAACCACCTGCAACAATAGAATGGGAATAATATGAAATACATTATCAATCAAGTTTACATAATTGGAGTCTTTTGTTTATTGGTCTCCTGTTCTGCTTTGGGGCAAAAATTCAGCTCACATGAAGTTAAGGAAGGAGAAACTTTAGAAAGTATAGCCCAGGATTATGGGGTGACACCGGTATCCATTCTAAAATACAACAAAGAAGTTAGACCTGGTCAGCGCTTGCGAACCAATTCCATTTTAGTGGTGCCGGGAACCAAATCTGGTAGTAGTTCTAGTGGCTCAGTAGCAGGCTCAAGTACCACAGGGGCTCAGGGTTCTGGCGTGCCTAGGGAGCCAATAGGCTTTACGACCCATAGGGTTAGGAAAAACGAAACGGTGTATGGTATTTCTAAGGAATACGGTATTACTGAAGACGAATTAAAAAAGTATAACAAACAGTTGTATGCTTCTGCTTTAGATAAGAGAATGGAGCTGCGTATTCCAAAATATAAAGCGGTTTCAAGTGGTCAGAATGCGATGAATGCAGATGATTACGAAAAGTATATCGTTGCTCCAAAAGAAACAAGATGGAGTATTGCCCATAAATATGGTATTACCATAGATAGTATGTTGGTTTTGAATCCGGGTCTGTCCAAAACCAATAATTATCTTTCCGAAGGGTACGAACTTTTAATGCCTAAAATTGCGGGTAGTTCTGTGGATAACCAACAAACGGAACTTTACATATCCTATACCGTTCCGCCTAAAATGAACTTTTTTAGATTGGAGCAGGAATTTGGGGTAAAATCCGATGAAATTGTTCGTTTGAATCCAGAGATACAGGAACGTGGTGGATTAAAGGAAGGAATGGTTATCCGTATTCCGGAAAAGAAATTGGACGCTGGTGAAATCAACACGGACAACTACATTTTTTATGAGGTGAAACCAAAACAAACCGAATTTAGGTTGACCCGTAAATTTGGAATGACCTGGTCAGAATTGGTGCAACTAAATCCGGATTTAAAGGATGGGTTAAAAGCGGGTATGGTGCTAAAACTTCCCAAAGATAAAGTTGGGGATTTTGAGGTACGTAATTCTCTGGTTTTGGATCAGATAAACCTTTTGGATAGCATTAATGTGGAGGTGAACCCGAAAATATTGTTCTTATTGCCGTTCCGTTTGGACAAGTTGAATTTAGCGGATGAAGAATTGACAAGAAAGACCATTGAATCAAGAAATAGTTTAAAATATAGTCTTGGATTGTATTCAGGTGCCTTAGTGGCGTTGGATTCCCTTAAATCTTTAGGGGTTTCAGTAGATATTAAAACTTTTGATAATCAACTGGATTTAGTTCGGACCAAACAAGTTTTGCAAAGTGAAAATCTAGGGGGTTATAATGCGATATTTGGTCCTTTGGACATTCCTTCGTTAAAGGAAACCGCGGTACAGGCAGCTAAATATAATGTTCCGGTGATTGCCCCGGTTCCCGCAAAAAGCGATATAAGTTTAGATAATGTGTTTTTCTCGTATACCGAAGAACCGGTGTTGCGAAAACATATGCTTGATTATGTAGAAGAACAGCATACGGATGAAATTATTTTAGTCATCGCCGATGAGAAAAGTAAATTGGAACGAGAGGCGATTATAGCAAGGTTTCCCAATGCTAAAGTTGTGGTGGTAAAAGAGGAGGAAAAAAATATTGGTATCAATAGGGATAAATTGCAGAGTTTACTCTCTGATCAGGTGAATAATTGGGTTTTTGTAGAATCCAAGAATTTTAAACTGATCTCTAGTGTCGTATCTATTTTAAATTCGTTTCCATAATACCGCTTTTGATCCTTTAGAAGGTGAGGACAAAGTAAAAGTGAGAATGTTTACTACGGATATGAATCCAGCGTTTGAAAACGATGTTATATCCAATACGCACTTATCTAATTTACATTTCACTTATCCTTCCGTGTATAAGGAGGAGGCAGATAATTCATTTGTGCAACGCTATAGAAAACGTTTTGGAGACAATCCGGATCGTTACGCCATAAGAGGATTTGACCTTACCTACGATATCTTATTAAAGTTGGCATATAAGAATGATTTGGTCGATGTTTCCAGATTTATAGGTGAAACAGAATATACAGGGAACAAATTCGATTATGAAAGAAAGAATGTATCTGGTTATTATAACCAAGCCTCGTACATTATGATGATTGAAGATTTAAGGATTAAGAAATTGGAATAGTATGACATCAAAAGTAACCTATAACGGAAATTTAAGAACCGAGTGTGTTCATTTAAAGTCTAACGACTCTTTTGTGACAGACGCCCCAACCGATAATAATGGTTTAGGTCAGGCTTTCTCCCCAACCGATACCGTAGCAACAGGACTGGCTAGTTGTATGTTGACTATGATGGGCATCAAAGCTAATGGGATGGACGTAGAATTAAAAGGAGCCAATGCGGAAGTGACGAAACATATGGCGACTTCACCTAGAAGAATCTCGAAGATAGAAGTAACACTACATCTTCCAGAAGTGATTGAAGGTAAAGAGCGAAAAATTCTTGAACATACAGCGAATACCTGCCCGGTTCTTTACAGTTTACATCCAGAAATAGAAAAGGTAATTACGTTTCATTGGGATTTGTAAAAAAAGCTTGTTTTTTTCTATTCCTATTTGGTGATTTGGGGAAACCATGTTTTTTCTCAAGAACAAGTGGAATGGCAGCCTGATTTTAAATTGAACTGGTCTAATTTTAGGGCAGCTGTGCCTCAGGGTTCCTCTGCCGCCGCTACAACGGCAAGTGGAATAAGTTATGATTTTTCAACCTATTCTGATGGGAAGGAAACTAAACTTGATTTTAAGGTAAGTACCTATTTCTATCCTGATAAATCCTGGTACAAGCCTACAGTCGCCAATGAAGTAACCTTGGCGCACGAGCAATTACATTTTGACATCACCGAAATATTTGCACGTAAACTACGGAAAGAGCTTAATCAGGTAAAATTCAGTAAAAATGTAAAAAATGAGGTTCGTGAGACTTTATAAAAAAACCTTACGTCAATTAAATGACTTTCAGAATAAGTATGATTCTGAGACTGATTACTCCAGAAACCTTATCGTTCAGCAAAAATGGATTTTAGAGATAGCTGAAAAATTAAAATCCTAGCCAAAGAATATCGAACTAGGATTTTAATTTTAATCAATCTTGGGCAAAAAAGGAATCTGTTACTTTTTATTACACATCACAAATGGTAACCCCTTGTTTTAGGGCGGCCAATTTATCTTCCCAGCTGGGTACGAACTCTTGAGCAACATGTCCCGTATAACCGGTTTCTAATATGGCTTTCATTACTGCGGGATAAAAAATTTCCTGAGTTTCATCAATTTCATGACGTCCTGGATTTCCGCCCGTATGATAATGTCCGTAATATGGGTGATAATCTTGTATATTTCTAATGATGTCTCCCTCCATAATTTGCATGTGGTAGATGTCATACAATAATTTGAAATTTTCCGAGCCAATGGTTTCGCAAAGTGATACACCCCATTCTGAAGTATCGCACATGTAGTCTTTATGGTTGACCTTGCTGTTCAAGAGTTCCATTTGTAAGACGACCCCATGCTTTTCTGCCAATGGCATAAGCTGTCTAAGACCTTTTGCGCAATTTCGCATTCCTACCAAATCGTCCATTCCATTTCTATTTCCGCTAAAGCAAATAAGATTCGTGTAACCTGCTTCGGCAACTAATGGAATAACTCTTTCATAATCGGCTATCAATTCCTCATGGAATTTAGGATTGTTCCATCCTTCCTCAATTCCTTTTCCGGCACCCCAACACATAGAGGCATGAATATTGTATTTTTTTAATAATGGAAACTGTTCAGGGTCCACCAAATCAATAGATCGAATGTCCAGTTTGTTCAACTCTTGTAAAAATTCTTCAAAAGGGATGGTATTATAGCACCAGTAACAAACACTATGGTTAATATTGTATTTTAATTTATCGGCCTTTCCAGCAATTGAGTGGTTTGCTGATGCAGCAGTTGTTGCTAAGAACCCAACTGAAGCTGCCGCTGAGGTTCCTATAAAGTTTCTTCTTTTCATTGTTGTACTAAGTTGTTGATTTCTTAAAGGTAATTTTTTTAGAGTTAAAAATGGAAATAAATCCCGATAAGCAAAAATTAATAGAGCTGGCCCATTATCGTATGCCGTTTGGTAAGTACAAAGGAAAGTATTTGGTAGACTTGCCAGAACCTTACTTGGTTTGGTTTAGACAAAAAGGATTCCCAGAAGGAAAATTGGGAGAATTATTGCAGTCTATGTTGGAAATCAAAACAAATAGCTTGGAATCCGTAATTCGTAACATACAAAAACATTTTCCAAAGTAAACCTCTTAAGTTCTAACCTCAATTAGTAACTTTGTGTCCCGTAACATAGAATACTACAAATGGCACAAACCAAATACATCTTCGTTACGGGAGGGGTTACTTCATCTTTAGGAAAGGGCATCATTGCTGCTTCCTTGGCTAAACTACTTCAGTCTCGAGGATATAAAACAACCATACAAAAACTAGATCCTTACATTAATGTAGATCCAGGAACCTTAAATCCATACGAACACGGAGAATGTTACGTGACCGATGATGGTGCGGAAACTGATTTGGATTTGGGTCATTACGAGCGCTTTTTAAATGTTCGTACTTCACAAGCAAACAATGTTACTACTGGTAGAATCTACCAAAGCGTTATCGAAAAGGAACGTCGCGGAGAATTTTTAGGAAAAACCGTACAGGTCGTTCCCCACATTACCAATGAAATTAAGGAACGTGTTCAATTATTAGGCAATAGTGGAGAGTATGATATTGTCATTACCGAAATTGGTGGAACCGTTGGGGATATTGAATCTTTACCCTATATAGAAGCGGTACGTCAGTTGCTTTGGGAGTTGGGTGATAATAATGCCATCGTCATTCATTTGACCTTGGTGCCTTATTTGTCCGCTGCCGGGGAATTAAAAACTAAACCTACTCAGCATTCCGTAAAGACCTTAATGGAAAGTGGTATAAAAGCCGATATTTTGGTCTGTAGAACGGAGCATGAAATATCGGATGATATCAAAGACAAATTGGCACTTTTCTGTAATGTAAAACGAGAAGCGGTTATACAGAGTATTGATGCCTCTACGATTTATGATGTGCCTTTATTAATGCAAGAGGAAGGGCTGGATACCGTTACGTTACAAAAATTGGCCCTACCCAATACGGTAGAACCAGATTTAACCCGTTGGAACGAGTTCTTGCAACGTCATAAAAACCCGAAAGACGAAGTCACCATAGGATTGATAGGAAAATATGTGGAGTTACAGGATTCCTATAAATCTATTTTGGAAGCTTTTATACACGCGGGTGCATCCAATGAAGTTAAAGTAAAAGTTAAGTCCGTTCACTCAGAATACATTACCGCTAAAAACTACGAATCTAAATTGAAGGATTTGGACGGTATCTTGGTGGCTCCCGGTTTTGGGGAGCGTGGTATTGAGGGTAAAGTCAAAGCGGTTCAATATGCAAGGGAGAATGATATTCCATTTTTAGGTATTTGTTTAGGCATGCAAATGGCGGTTATAGAGTACTCACGTAATGTTCTAGGTCTTAAGGACGCGAATTCTACGGAGATGGATGAGCATACTCCAGATCCAGTGATTAGCATAATGGAAGAGCAAAAAAATATTACCGATAAAGGGGGTACTATGCGTCTTGGTGCTTGGGATTGTCAATTGAAAGAAGGAAGTTTGGTAAAGGCTATCTATAATGGAGCAGAACAAATATCCGAAAGGCATCGTCATCGATACGAATTCAATAATGCCTACAAAGAACAGTTAGAAGGAGCAGGCTTACTAGCGACAGGTTATAATAAAGCTACGAATCTCGTGGAAATCGTGGAGCTTAAAAACCATCCTTGGTTCGTTGGTGTTCAATATCACCCTGAGTATAAAAGTACCGTGGCCAATCCACATCCATTGTTCGTTGCATTTGTAAAGGCGGCTCTAGATCACAAAAAGGCATAATCTAATGCCACAATGGCATAAACTGTATAATTGGGCATATATTTGCTGTCTCAAAATCGGTTTTTAGCCTAGTAAACAAATTAATACCACATGGAAGAAAAGAAATTTGATGTCAACTCCATCATTGGCTTTGTGCTGATTTTTGGGATACTCATCTTCATGTTTTATCAAAATCAACCTACCCCCGAGGAGCTTGAGGCAGAAAAAGCAAAGCAAGAACAAGTAGAAGCGGCAGCTATAAAGGAAAGTACTACAGATGAACCGGTTGTAGCGCAAACACCACAATTGAATTTACAGGATTCCACAGCTGTGGCGAATTACCAAGGAAAATTGGGTGCGTTTGGTTTTACCAAACCCTCCAATGATGTAACCACCCTTGAGAATGACGTTTTAACTTTAAAGATTAGCAACAAGGGTGGGCAAATAGTGGAAGCGAAAATGAAAAATTTCGTAACCTTTGATTCTGTTCCAGTCTATCTTATAAAGGATGGTAATGCTTCCTTTGGCTTAGATTTCAGCACTTCCGATAATCGAGTTCTGAATACCCAAGAACTTTATTTTGAACCTTCGCTGAGCGATAGTAATGGCAACCAGGTTCTTTCTTTAAAAGCAAAAACGGCTCCAAATTCGTATTTGGAATATCGTTATGAAATGAAGCCAGATGACTATTTGGTTGATTTTTCTATACGGACCAAAGATTTGGACGGATTTATAAGTGAAAGTAAGCCCGTAAAGCTGGATTGGACCTTAAAAGGAATACGCCATTCAAAAAGTATTGAATATGAAAATAGGTATACGCGCTTGACTTATAGTCATGAAGATGATAAAATAAGTAAACTATCAGAAGGTAGTGATGATGAGGAAACTGAGGAGGAAAATATCAAATGGATATCGTACAGACAACACTTTTTCAGTAGTATTTTAGCGGCTGATCAGCCATTTAAAAGTGGGGCATTAGTGTCTACTAATCTGGTGGAGGAAGAAAGTAGAACCTTCGGTTTTACAAAAATATATTCTTCCCAACTTCCTATTGACATGGAAGGTGGTGAAATATCGAAGGATTTACATTGGTATTTTGGACCTACGGATGTGGATGTGCTTAGTAAGTATGATGATAACGAAGAGTATAAGGATTTAGGCTTGGTAGATTCTATTCCTTTTGGATGGGGAATTTTTGGATGGATTAACCGCTATGTCTTTACGCCTTTCTATTCTTTAATCAGCACCTATTTTCCATATGGTATCGCTATCGTAATCATGACCATTTTGGTGCGTTTGGCAATGTCTCCTGTAACGTACAAATCGTATTTGTCGCAAGCGAAGATGAAAGTATTGAAGCCTGAGATTACCGAATTGGGTGAGAAATACAAGGACAACGCCATGAAAAAGCAACAGGAAACCATGAAATTATATGGTAAGGCCGGTGTGAGTCCCATGAGTGGCTGTGTGCCTGCGGTCATTCAAATGCCTATTTTCTACGCGCTATTCATGTTTTTCCCAACATCTTTTGCCTTAAGACAGAAATCATTTTTATGGGCCGATGACCTTTCGTCTTTTGATACGATTTATCAATTTCCGGAAGGATTTTCAATTCCGTTTTATGGTGATCACGTGAGTCTATTCCCAATTTTAGCCTCTATTGCTATTTTCTTTTATATGATGATGACCACAGGTCAGAATATGCCAACCCAACCCGGTATGCCTAATATGAAGTTCATCATGTATTTGATGCCTTTCATGATGCTGTTTTTCTTTAATAACTATGCGAGTGGATTGAGTTTGTACTATTTTGTTTCTAACTTGATTACCATCGGCATCATGCTAGTGATAAAAACCTTCATTTTGGACAATGATAAAATTCATGCCCAAATACAGGAGAACAAGAAAAAACCGAAAAAGGAGAATAAGTTTCAGCGTAAGATGCGTGAAATGATGGAGCAAGCCGAGGCTCAGAAAAAGAAATAGTTAATAAGAACAGTTAACAAATAAAAAGCCCTTTCCAATTTGGAAAGGGCTTTTGCCATTGATTAAGGTTTGGTTTGATAAGATTTGGGATGATAAAGATGTATCTTATTTTAAGGATACTAAAAAACTTAGTTGTAAACCCATCATACTTGTATGCTAACGAAGTAAATCGTGTTGTTTGGCTGCATCAGCTTTCTAGAATTCAGGCGAAGTTTATTAAAATATTAATATAAATTTTAAGCCATGAGTAAATAAAAAAAGCCGCTTTAAGCGGCTTTTAAAATGTATAGATTTAATCAGGTTTTAATTCTCCGTATTCGGAATCATTACCTTGTTGATAGCGTGAATTACACCATTATTTGCTTGAACATCTACCGCGATAATTCCTATATCAGTATTTCCAGAACCATCCGTGTTACATCTGCGATATTGTCGTCAGTGCCTGGTAATGTTATGATGATATCATCTCCCTCTAAATGTGGCAGGGGATCTCCATCAATCGGATAAAGTCTCCGGACACGTACATTTGCTCCAGCGATTCAACATGATGGATAAGACTTGCGGTTAAAACAGTCATCTCATGGTATTTCTGCCAATGCTCAAATGCAGCATTAATAGGTGCAAATACAGTGAAGGCTGGATTAATTCCATCTCATGATTTTCAGTCCTAGAAAGAATGGTACGAAATCAGTGGCCGGAGTTAATCTCTGTTAAGGCGGTCACTAACGTGCTGAACATAGGGTCTGCTATAGCAAATGTGGTCACAGTCGGTAAATCTATTACGGTATCAACAGCGTGAATAATTCCATTGGTAGCTATAATATCTGCGGCAGCAACGGTACTTGTACCATTAAGAACAACACCATCGTCCGTATTTACATATAAGCTTAGGAAATCCCCGTCTGCATTGGTGGCAAGGGTGTTGAAGTAGGCATTGCTAAGACTGGCTGCATCTGCTGCAGCACCGGAAATCACGTGATTGGACAAAATGTTATTAATGTCATTGTCACTGGTAAATCCTTCAAAAGCTGAATTTACTGGTGCGAAAACGGTATAGGTTTCATCTGCATCCGATAATAGCGTTGTAAAAGTAGTGTTGTTATCTGCGGTCAATGCCCCTACCAAAGAAGTTAAGTTTGGATTGGCAACTGCATGATCAACTACATTGGGTAAACCAATTACTTCATCTACGATATGTACCACGCCATTAATTGCTTTATTGTCTGCAGCGGTAACGGTAGAACCACCATTGATTACTACTTGGTTTTCCATTTCACCGCCCATTGTGTTTATAAACATACTTAAATTGGCGTCAGCAGGACCAGCGGTCGATAGTGAGGAAACATATCCGGTGGTAAGGTCTGTGGATAAATTGGTTCCACTGACCACATGGTTCAATAAGACTTGTGTTAACACATCGGTAGGTACCGCATCTAAATCCGCAAAATTATTTGCTTCTAAAAATGCTGCGAAAGCTTCGTTAGTAGGTGCGAAAACGGTAAATGGACCTTCACCCGCTAAAACAGAAGGCAAATCACCATCGGCCGCTTGTAAAGCAGCGACTAAGTTACTTAGGGTAGGAGTGGCAATCGCTAAATCAGTAATGGAGGATAAAAGAACACCTTCCAACGCATCCAACGCGGCTTGGGGTAGTAGCACCTTATCGATAATATGTACAACACCATTGGAAGTTGTCCACATCTGCCGTGGTCACGGTAGCGGCTTCCCCGGCAGCATCGATAAAAGCGACACCACCGTCAAGACTTACCGTTAAATCCTCACCTTGTAAAGTAGTAATCACTTGAGCATCTGCCAAGGCAGCTAGATTCAACCGCAGCATCAGGAACTACATGATAAGTTAAAATTGTTGCTAATAAATTCTGTAATTGTTCGCTATTAAAATCCTCTAAAGAATCAAAACCGTCTAGTCTGGCCAAAAGATCAGTAAACGCATCATTGGATGGGGCCAATACGGTAAAAGTGGCGGTTTCATCACTTAATGCCGTAATTAAGTCATTACTTGCACTTTCGTCGGCTTTTTGTAAAGCAGCCACTAAACTGCTCAATGAACTGGTTGCTTGTGCAGCTTCTACAATATTATCATCATCTTCAATTATAATGGGTCCTTGATCGTCATCATTGCTACAGGACGTAGCAAAGACTACCATAAATGCCCAAATGGTAGTTTTAAAAAGTTTGTTTACAGTTTTCATGTTTTTTATTGTTTAATTATTATATACGATAAAACTAAACAAAAAATGAAATTCAAATAATTAACGAATTGTTAAATTAAAATAGTAATTAATAAATTAAATGCTAATTAATAAGGTATTAAACACCATTATGGTTGAGTTGGTGATTGAAACACATTAATTAAATGAAGTTTGTTTTGTTAATTAGTTATTAGTAATAATTTAACATTTTGTATTCTGATTTTGAATCATTGGGATGGGAATCTTTCTGTTTTCCAATAGGGATTTTAGTGAATTCACCTAAGTTAATCTTGGTCTAAACCGTTTTTTCCGGAGGTTTAAAATAAGGGGTGTAGAAGTGTAATTTTGTATTTTTGCAACGACGAATGTGTTAACATGAAAAAAGTAGTAATTGGACTTTCAGGAGGTGTAGATTCTAGCGTTGCAGCTTATCTATTAAAGGAGCAGGGTTATGATGTCATTGGGCTTTTTATGAAGAACTGGCATGACGACACCGTGACCATTTCTGAGGAATGTCCATGGTTGGAAGATAGTAACGATGCATTGATTGTGGCAGAAAAATTGGGAATACCTTTTCAAACCGTGGATTTGAGTACGGAATATAAAGAGCGAATTGTGGATTACATGTTTCGGGAATATGAAATGGGGCGTACTCCTAATCCGGATGTGTTGTGCAATCGAGAAATCAAATTCGATGTCTTTCTTAAAATAGCTTTACAGCTTGGAGCGGATTATGTGGCAACTGGGCACTACTGCAGGAAAGGAATTGTAGAAGGTGAAGATGGTTCAGAAACGTATCAATTACTTGCCGGTAAAGATGGCAATAAGGATCAATCTTATTTTTTATGTCAATTATCTCAAGAACAATTATCAAAAACATTGTTTCCGATTGGTGAACTAACCAAACCTGAAGTAAGACAAATTGCTTCAAAAATGAGTTTGATTACTGCGGATAAGAAAGATTCCCAAGGATTATGTTTTATTGGGAAAGTAAGATTACCTGAATTTCTTCAACAACAATTAAAACCAAAAAAGGGGAAAATTGTTGAAGTACCGTCCACCGTTGGACAATATCAAAGAGAAAAACCTGAATTTACGACCAAGGTTTCAGAATTGGAGTTCTATTCAGAAAAACCCAGCTATAATCTAGAAGATGGTAAAATAGTGGGGGAACATGATGGTGCACATTATTTTACTAAAGGCCAACGAAAGGGACTAAATGTAGGTGGAACTAAGGAACCCTTGTTCGTCATTGAAACCGACGTCAATGAAAATGTCATATATACGGGTCAAGGAAAGTCCCATCCTGGTTTATATAGAAGAACCTTGTTCGTCAGTGATGCGGAGTTACATTGGGTAAGACCAGACTTAGCTTTGAAGAGTGATGAATCGCTTCAGGTTAAGGCTCGTATTAGATATCGTCAAGAATTACAGGAAGCGGTACTTTATAAAATTGAGGGCGGACTTTATGTTGATTTTAAGGAAATGCAATCTGCCATTACAGAGGGTCAATTCGTAGCTTGGTATCTTGATGATGAGCTCATTGGGTCTGGGGTGATTTCTTAATTCATTCTTGGAGTGTCGGTACTAGTGATTCTGGAATAAGTTGGTTGCTAATAAACTAGGATTTACAATGCAAAATAGGATTTCTAAACTTTTCAAGATTGAGCATCCAATTGTCCAAGGAGGTATGGTTTGGGCCAGTGGATGGCGCTTGGCAAGTGCGGTCTCGAACAGTGGTGGCTTGGGTGTAATTGGTGCCGGAAGTATGTATCCTGATGTTTTAATAGAACATATTCAAAAGTGCAAAAAAGCGACGGGTAAATCTTTTGGGGTCAACGTACCCATGCTTTATCCTGATATAGACCAACTCATGAAAGTCATTGTTGACGAAGAGGTCAAAATTGTATTTACATCAGCAGGTAACCCTAAAACTTGGACATCCTTTTTAAAGGAAAAGGGTATTACCGTTGTGCATGTGGTCAGTAGTTTAAAATTTGCTTTAAAGGCGCAAGAGGCTGGGGTAGATGCTATCGTGGCTGAAGGTTTTGAGGCAGGTGGTCATAATGGTAGGGATGAAACAACAACCCTGGTCTTAATACCAACGGTAAAAGAAAAGATACACATTCCCCTAATTGCTGCAGGAGGTATTGCTACAGGAAGAGCTATGTTGGCCGCTATGGTGTTAGGGGCGGATGGGGTTCAAATAGGAAGCAGGTTCGTTGCAAGTAAAGAAGCTTCCAGTCATCCAGATTTTAAAAATGGCGTAGTCTCTGCAATAGAAGGGGATACCCATTTGACCCTAAAAGAATTAGCTCCCGTAAGATTGCTCAAGAACAACTTCTACCATCAAGTTCAAAATGCCTATGCTAAAGGGGCTTCTAAAGAAGATTTAGAAAGACTTTTAGGTAGGGGTAGAGCAAAGAAAGGTATGTTTTTAGGAGATATGGAAGAAGGTGAGCTGGAAATAGGTCAGGTATCATCTTTAATACATGACATACTACCAGCTGCTCAAATCATTAAAACTATTTTATCAGAATTTGAAAATGCTAAAGCAGGAATCTCCAAATTTTGATTTAAACACCTTCCCCTTCTTGTACTACTTTTTTATTTTTAAGTCCGCCTAAATATTCCATTAAATCCCGAAGTTCCCTCCTTGAAATCATGCGACCCATAGCGGGCATGGCAGACATTGCATTTTCTCGTTTTGCTATTCTACCTAATGGTATTTCTAATGGTTCTGCTTCTGAAGTTCGCAATAGAATATCGTTTTTACGTTCTTCAATTAAAACCCCCTGAACTTTTTGTCCGTCCTTAAGTGTGATAGTTACTGATCCATACCCAGGAGCGAGTCTTGCGCTAGGTTCAATTAATGCTTCTAGTAATTGTTTTCTAGTCAAGATATTGGCTATGTTATCCAATGCAGGTCCAACTTCCCCACCGGAACCATTTACAGCGTGGCAACGTACACATTGTGCCGTAGGATTGTTATTGAAAACGTTTCTACCGGCCCAAGAGCTACCTCCATACATGGTTTCTTGATAAGAATCAGCAGTGTAGCCGGCCTTTTTTAAATTATCTAATTGAGCGATCAGTTTAGGGTTATCGGTAGATTTTACAGATTCCATTAAATCTAACATAATTCCCTGTTCCAATTGGTCCTTACTTGCCTTGTTAATAAGACTTGCCAAAATAGTATTGCTTTTCTCTGCAGGAAGTTCTCCAAGCACATTAAGCATACTTTGTTGTTCACTTAAGGAACCCTTCTTGAAGATAGGACCCACTATGGCCGGTAATTTTTCTTTTTTAAGGTCCAATTGAGTCAAGAGGCTTACTGCGGCAGATCTTACTTTTTCGTCAGAATCCTGCATTCCAGACATCATTAAGTTCTCCATTTTATCAAACTTTAAAGCACCCAATGTTTTAAGGGCCGATGCGCGGACTTCAGGATTTTTATTGGTTTTGAAAAGGGAATAAAGTTCATCGTTATATTTAGTGATGCCAATTGCGCTTATAGCCTTTGAAATACCGACCAAAATTTTAGGATTGGAATCTTCTAAAAAGAAAGGGATATCCTTTTCAATTTTGTCTTGAAGCATAGTACCCTCACGAGTAATCGGACCCCGATACCTGCCATCTACCCGATCAAGAACTGAAGGATTGTTCCAAGTGCCTAACGCGGCTAAAGCTTCGCCTCTAATTGTGTTGTCAACGCTTTCCCTTTTGGCAAAATTGATCAATAACTCCAATTCTTTTTCGCTTCCAACCCTAAGTGCCGCATTTATCGCTCTTCGTAAAAGAGGTTCAGAGGTGAACCTTTCATTGTTAAGAGTGGTCGCCAATGCTGGTAAAGCTTCTTCTATGGAAAGATCGTCATTGATGGCCCTAGCTGTTTCGGTAACGATGTACTCATCATTATCCGATAGAAAAATAGAGATACGAGGGTCTTGTAATTTTCTTAGCACCAAAACGGCTGCTAGTCTTAAACTTCTATTCTCATTGTTGGCAAGGGCTAACAAAGGTTCGGCTTTTCCAATTCGAGAAAGTGCCAAAACAGCGGCATGTCTCAAGTACAGATCCTGATCATTATTCGCTACGATCATGGCTAATAAAGGATCAATCGCTTTTTCATATTCCAGACGTCCTAATGCCTGTGCCGCAAAAAACTTAACACGGTCATTTTCGTGAGTGGTTAAGTTAACAAGTGTATCGGCTGCAGCTTTATACTTCACATCTCCTATAACCTTTGCACTTTGGGCAATGATTTCAGGATCAGCATCAGATAATAATGTCAAAAGAGGTGCCGCTTTATCCGAATTTGATGCCGCTATTTGCCCAATACCCCAAATGGCGTGTATTCTTGCAAATTGATTTTCTTCTTCCTTTACCGCATCCTTTAAAGCCCTATATCCCCAAAAGGTTCTTTTGGCCAATTCAAATTGTGCTTTTTGGCGTATACGTTTATCCGGGTAACTAAGAAAGCCTACCAGATTATCCGTGTCATCACCCTTGTAATCATGCGTCATTAATCTTTTTGTTTCCAAACGCTCTTCTACAAGATCATTATTGTCCTCCGTTACATCCAATTTCCAGACTTTACCATAATCCTTACTTCCCCATCCATTGATCCAATCTGCTAAATATAGGGCGCCATCAGGACCAAAGGCTAGACCTGTGGGTAATACGCCATTGAGTATGGACTCTTCTGATTTTAGTTCGAACGAAGCTCCTTTGGGTTGTAAGTCAAAAGACCAAATATGTGACCGGCTAGGATCACCCACAAATTCGACCAAAAAGAATTTATCCATCCATTTTTTACCCAAAGCGGTTCCCGGGTTATATAACATTCCAGTAGGGCCGTTATGAAAATTCTGTATTGGTGGCATGATGTACGCCGCTTGTCCTTCCCATCTTGGTTTAAAAAGTTCCTCGTCCATCCATACGTTATACCCATTATTAGTAGGGTCTGTGTACTTACCGTATTGCCAGTTGGCACGCCAGCCTGCATCAGAACCTTCTACTATATGTACTAGTCGCTCACTTTCTCCTTTATGATCGCCGTCATTATCCGAAGAGATAATATTTCCATAGGCATCAAATACAAATTCATGGGTGTTGCGAAGACCATGGGCGAAAACTTCAAAATCACTACCATCTGGGTTACTTCTTACAATGATACCTTCATTGGGGTATTTGTGGTTTTCTCCATCAACTGTAGTAATATTGGCACCTATATCGCCAATTCCCCAGTAAATTTTACCATCCGGTCCTTCCGTGGCTCCGGACATACCGTGACCGCCAAAACCAATATGCACGGCGAAACCGCTTGCAATGCTGGTCTTTTCATCTAAAATTTTATCGCCATTGGTATCTTTAAGACGGTACATGCCTGGGCCTATTCCCACAAAAACATCTTCATCGCGTACTAAGAGCGCACCAGCTTGATCGTTTATTTCGTCGTTAAAATCATTTAAAATTTGAGTGGACTTATCGGCTACTCCGTCATTATCTGTGTCTTCCAACATCCAGATTTCATCCTGTTCTACGGTTAAATCATGCCAATCATGAATACTGTCATTATTTAAATCTGGGAACCATTCATTTTTCTTACTTAGCTCTGGGGCAAAAGTTTTATGCAAGAAGGCTCTCCGGTCTTCTACGCTTTCGAACGATATGGATTCAGTCATCCAATCCCTATGTCCGCGGATATCGAATTCGGAATTTTTATTACGATTCGAACGGGTAATGTAAATGTTACCTTCATTATCCACGTCCATTGCAATAGGGTCCGGAGCTAAAGAATCCGAAGCCCAAAGGCTTAATTTAAGTCCGTCAGCTACTTGTGCTGAGATTCCAGATCTTGCCAATTTTGCATTTTCTACGAAAGAGGTACTATCTTCCATAATGACCAGTGGGGTTTCCTTTGGCTTTTTGCTGTTACACGAAATCAATAAAAGAAGGAGTAAAAGAGAACTTAGGGTAATTTTATAAACTTGGCTCATTTTAAGGAATGGTTTTTCGAGGAGTTAAAAGTAATGATAATACCAAACAAACAATAATTCAAATTATACATACTTTAATAAGGATTAATAAAAAATTCTTCCCTTTTAATTATATCATTCTTGATCTTATGGGACTTTGAATAAAAATAACAGCTATAGTTATTTTATATTTGAACCATAACATAAACCTATAGATATGAAAAAAAATAATTCAATTCCTTTCTTGACTTTTCTTTTACTTTTTTGTGCGGTTTTTGCAAAGGCACAAGAAGGTCACCCTTTAGAAGGTAAATGGAACCTAACCATAAACCAAGAAGGTAAGGAACTACCTGGATGGTTAGAAATTAGACACTCAGGAACTAATACCTTAATAGGAAGGTTTACCTATGCTTTTGGTAGTGCAAGACCTATTTCAGAAGTTAAAAAGTATGGAGATTTATTTTATTTTGAATTACCGCCACAATGGGAGCCCGGTGCTGCCAATATGGAGTTTGAAGGTAAATTGGCTGGAGATGGATTGGAAGGAACCATGATTTATACCGATGGAAAAATTTATGATTGGACGGCCACCAAAGCACCGGTTCTGGACTATTATGGTAATCAGAAATTAGGAAAGAAAATAGCATTGTTCAATGGTAAGAATCTAGACGGATGGAAAACACCAGAGGGCAATCAATGGATGGTTGAAAACGGGATATTGACTAGCCCTAAATCTGGAATCAATTTGGTTTCCAAAGATAAATTCAAGGATTTTAAATTACATGCGGAATTTCGTTATCCTGAAGGTAGCAATAGTGGATTGTACTTAAGAGGTAGGTATGAATTACAGATTGCGGACAATATAGGATTAGAAGCATCCTCTCTTTATTTTGGTGGTATTTACGGACTTTTAAGTCCCAACGAGAATATGGCGATGAAAGCAGGGGAGTGGCAAACGTATGACATTACCTTAGTAGGAAGAAGAGTTACTATTGTGGCCAATGGAAAAACGGTAATTTCAAATCAGAATATTGATGGAATGACCGGGGGCGCTTTGGATAATAACGAAGCACAACCAGGTCCAATTATGATTCAAGGAGACCACGGACCGGTGGAATTCAGAGCATTGGAGATAACTCCAATTACAAATGGATAACAAGGGTAGCTTAATAAAAAAAGCCTCCAATTGGAGGCTTTTTTTATTGTTCTATTTCATTAATTATTCTTCCCAATTCAATCCGGAAATGAGAGACAAAGCCCTGTCTTCTTGGTCTTGATGCACAAATATTTCTACCATTTCTGGCTGAGGGGTTCCAAAACCTGCTAAACGTGCAGACTCGCTTTCGTCCTTGATGATGGGATCTATGGCGTTTTCTTTTAATATAAGTTCTATCCTTTTTGCTTTTATGGTGTTTCCACCAAATACCTTAATATATGCTGAGTTCATGTTATTAGTTTATAGTGTTATTGATATCCTTTAAGAAGTTATTGAAATTCTTAAATGTTTCTGATAATATTTTAATCTGTTCTTGTGCTTCTTTCCAATTTTTCTGCTCAACGGCCTCTCGAACGCCAGGAAGTGTTTTAACACCATAACCCGTATAAAAGCCAGGTGCATAAATCTGATGTTTGAACCAAGGTCTTCTAGGTAATCCTTTTTCAGAAGTTAACATATGTTCCGCCTGCATCAGTTTCTGATTCAGTTTTTCTTTTTTATCTAAGGATAGTTTATCGATGTCGATCTTCTGATAATTTTCAATAGTTTCTTTAAGTAGCACCAATTCATTTTGTAGGGATGAAAAATCAATATAGGGCACTGATTCTTCTTTTACAGGTTTTTTATAATCCTTGGTTGGATCGGATGCCAATACAAATACATTTTTATCGATAAGGGTATTGTGCTTTTGAACGTCATTTCGCATTTTTTCGGTTTCACTCATGATTTCATCTAAGTATCCGGAGATTGTGGTGAACCATGGTTTGAAATTTAATGGAATAACTTCGGCATTGGCTAAACGTAGCGTAATTCGACCAGCAGTATTTGCCAAGGCAACTCCATACGCAAAATCAGGGTCCTTAAACCGTTTGTAGTGAGGATAGGTATCATAAATAGTATGATATTCCCCACCAGAACTTTCGCCACCAAAGCCAAGATTAAGGGCTGCTATACCGGCATGCTGAATAAAAGGGGTATAATCAGATCCAGAGCCAAGTGCGGAGAGTTTAAAGGAGTCATCTCTACCACTGACCATATTTGCGGCTATTCTCCTTTCCTTTACCGATACTTTAGTTTGTGGATCTATGACATCCCCGGCAACCTCACTCACCATGGCTTCTAAAGAATGTGAACCGCCTACTCCTAAAAATCCACGACCATTACCATCTGTATTAATATACGCCACTACTTTTTCCTGAAGTTCTTTTTGATGGTCTTCTACCCACTCGGTTGATCCGATGAGACCAGGCTCTTCCGCATCCCAAGCGCAATAAACAATCGTTCTTTTTGGCTTTTGCCCATTTTTGGCCAATTCGCCAACGGCCCTCGCCTCTTCCATAAGGGCAACCATACCACTAACAGGATCGTTTGCGCCATGTACCCAAGCATCATGATGATTGCCACGCATTACCCATTCATCAGGATATTCACTTCCTTTTAAGGTTGCAATAACATTATGCGCAGGAACTAATTTCCAATCAAACGTCAACTTTAAATGTACTTTGGCAGGTCCAGGTCCTATATGATAGGTAATGGGTAATCCACCTCTCCAAGACTCCGGAGCCACCGGTCCTTCTAACGCCTCCAATAGGGGTTGTGCATCCTCATAAGAAATAGGTAAAACTGGTATTTTTGTAATCGTTGGTGCATCTTTTCTATCCAGTCTCTTGGCATCTTTTGTGGCGGCATAACCAGGTGTTAAAACATCACCGGGGTAGGTAGGCATATCCATAACCGAACCTCTTTGCACCCCTGTTTTGTTTTTAAATGCCCCTTCTGGGTATACATCGCCTTGGCCATAGCCGTCATCTTCTGGGTCAGAATAGATGATACAGCCTATAGCACCTTTTTCGGCGGCTAGTTTTGGTTTAATCCCTCTCCAGGAACCTTGGTATTTCGCAATGACAATTTTGCCTTCCACACTTATTCCTAACTTTTCAAGCTCTTCATAATCCTTTGGAATACCATAGTTTACGAATACCAATTCCGCAGTGACATCGCCATCTGTTGAAAAGGCATTATAACTGGGTAGTAAGGCATCTCCTTGGGCCGTAAATGGGTCACCTTCGACAGGTACTGCCGTTAGTTTGGCAGTGTATGGTGTAGGTCCGGTTAATTCCAGTACTCGTTCTGTTGGATAAGGAAAAAGGATATCATAGGTTTCAATCTTAGCATCATAACCCCAAGATTTGAAAAGACTTTGAATCCATTTAGCGTTCTTTTCACCATATTCGGTGCCTACCCAATGGGGTTCGGCCGCCATCTGTTGCATCCAAGTATCTAGATTTGCGGCATTGAGTTTCTTTTCGAAATCTTGTTCGATACCCATTTGCTTTTTTGTCGCCTCTTGGCTAAAACCTAAAATTTCTTCTTGTGCCCAACCATTTGTGGTGATAAGAATAAGTAAGGCAAGGAGTAGTTTGTTTTTCATGTTCTTGATTTATAGTTTAGTTCAATTTAATAGTGGTGCCTGTATCAGCACTGTTCAATGCGGCTTCTAAGATTTCCATGACAATCACATTATTTTCCAGTGCATAAACATTATAGGGTTCCAATTCTAAACTCCCATTGATAACCGCGGCAAAAACCGAAAATGGATCGTCAAATGGTTTTTTCCTTTCATTAAAAAAGAAAGTTTCTTCTGTGAAATCACTATAGCCTTTGGAAAGTCTAACCCTAAGTTGAGTAGGATTATCTGAATAAATGGCACCGGTTGTACCATATAATTCCATATCCTTTCTCCCAATTGGCCAATTCCAAGAAGGTTCCAATATGGCCATTTTATTTTCGTAGGTTAAAATTATCGTGGCATCATCATCAACCTTTGGATTATTTTCTGGCTGTAATTGTTGTTTGACAGCAGTTACCGTATTAGGCTTTTTTCCTTTGGTAATCCATGTCATAAGATTTGCCCCGTAACAACCAAAATCCATGATAGCACCACCACCATTTAATTTTGGATCCGTAAGCCATTCGAGAAATTCTTTGGAAACACCAATATTCTTGGGACCCTTATGTCCGTCTCGTATAATTACCTTTCGTAAATCACCAATGGTACCTTGCTCTAAAAGTTGATTGGCTTTATGGTTGGTTTCATACCAAGACGTTTCATAGTTGGTCAAAACATGGATGTTATATTTTTTGGCCAAGGCTTCAATTTTTAACGCATCTGCTAAACTTGTTGAAAGTGGTTTTTCTACCATAACATGAATTCCTTGCGGAGCACATTTTTCAACTACCTGAAGATGATCCTTGATATTGCCGAAAGCAGCAACTGCATCTGGTTTTAACTTGGAAATCAAATCATCCATAGTATCGAAAACCATATCCATAGAGAAACCATATTCTTTCGATAGTCTGTTCGCTAGATCTTTATTAGGTTCAACGATACCTACTAAATTGATGTCAGATTGATATTCTCTACCAAGAATCCACCCGACATGCCCATGAGTTAAGCCAGCAACTCCTAACCTTAATGGCTGTTCTTGTGCAGAAATTTTTAGGGTGCAGATTAGTATTCCAATAAATAATAGCACGTTTCTCATTTTTCTACTCTTGTTTCTTAATTCATTTAGGTTACACCAGATTTGAACTAATGGTGAAGAAAAAAGTACTTCCCTTGTTTTCTTCAGATTCTACCCAAATTCTACCTCTATGTATATCTATCACCCTTTTACAGCCGTATAGCCCTATACCGGAACCTTCATATTCATTTTGATTGTGAAGTCGCTGGAAAGCATTGAAAACATTCCCTTTTTGTTCTACAGGAATACCGATGCCGTTGTCTTGGATGCTAAAAAGATAGTGACCTGGTCTTTGGTCCACCGCAATAATAATATGGGGGTTTTCTTCCTCAATCCTGAATTTTAAGGCGTTATCAATAATATTTTGAAATACCATTCTAATTTCGCGCTCATTTCCTATAATTTTCGGTAATTCTCCAACTTGAATCTTAGCATTGGATTTTTTTATTTGTTCAGATAAATCTTCCATTACCTCGCTTACAATAACATTACAATCGACTTCGGTCATAAGTTCAGAGCTACCAATTTCGGCATATTCCATTAAGCTTTGCACCAACTTTGTCATTCGGTAGGAGTTTCCGGTTAAATGTTTGAGATAACTTTCAGAATTTTTAATTTCCCCTTTTTCTGATAAATTCTGTAGTTCTTTTGCAATACTATTTATATTGCTCAATGGAGATTTAAGGTCATGCGTAACGATATAGGTGAATTCTTCTATTTGTTTATTTTTGACGTTTAGTTCATGGTTTAAAGCCGATAATTTCTTGTTTTGTGCCTCTAAGATAGCTTTCGTTTCCGTCAGCTTTTCTTGGTTTCTTTTTAAGGTTAGGTTTTTATGTTCAAGTGTATCGGTATATTTTCTGGTCTTATTTTCATCATACATTTCAAATGTGGTCGATAGCCATGCCAAACAAGCAATGAAAACCACAATTTCATCATACTGTAAGTCTATCTCTCCTAATAAAGGGGCATATTGGGTGATATATATCGTAGGTAGAATAAAGATTAGAACATCGTATGCAATTATCCATTTACGTAAATTAGGTTTTTCCCTGTAGACAATAAAGGTCAAAAATATCATGGTAGCGATTCCGAATGCCTGACCAAAAAAACCACCTACCATCAATATAGTGAGTCCAAATAAGGAAGGGGGTACAGTGGTCATGTAAAATCGAGTGGAACTTTTTGATCCAAAACGATTTAAAATAAGACCGCCACTAAAAACCAATATGAAAACAAAAACTACAAGTTGAGCTATAAATGAAGCAAAGAATAGGGTTCCAAGAAAAACAATTATCGGAGCCAACTGTAGAAATAAGGGTAATTAAACCAAAGCCATCTATGAGACTTCCTTGAACGACTTGAGAATTCGAATTATTGATTTTTTGCTTAGGTGTCAACAGTATGTATGATTTTAATCAAAAATAGGAAACTAGTTGCTTGAAGATACGAATAACCGAGATTATGAGCTACTATTTTTTAGGATATTGAAAGTAAAGCCCTATCAAATTTTAAAGGACGCATACAATCAAATACTCAATTTGAAGAGGAAAATGTTTTTAGAATTATCCATTAAATAAATGAGTCAAAATATCGTCCGGTAATAGTTGTCTTTTCCAGTGGAATATTCATGAGAAGATATTCAAATTTCAAAAATCCATTGATTGATTATGAATTACAAAGAGTGAAAATCCGCTGTATTTTTTATTGAAATGATTTCTATGTCCGTCTCTTCAAAACAATCATTCTTGACTTCGGATTTATTTTAAAACTACTAAATTCAACTATTTCAGGTTTTAAAATTAAACTTCTTTAAAATAGTATAATCATTACCTTATTGAAGTAAGCACTTATTTGTAAATGAAAAAAGACGCCAATTTTAGCGTCTTTTTTCATTTAACATCTACTTTTTGATAAACATCTCTTTTTTTTAAAGTTCATCAGTATAAAAAAGGCATGTATCAATTTTACAGTGTCATGGGAACTTCCATAAGTAGCACTTTGGCTTCGGTATTGGACGTTAAAGAAAAATGTTCGGCATCCCATATACCATAACCATCTCGTTTGTCCAATTTTTGACCATCGACCTCAATTGTCCCTTCCAAGACAAAGATATAAACCCCGTTACCTTCTTTTTTCAATTGGTAATCCAAAGAAATATTGGGCTCAAAATTACCCAAATGAAACCATGCATCTTGATGAACCCAAACACCTTCATCTTCTGGATTAGGGGAAAGAATTTGATAAAACTCATTTTTGACCTCCAAATCCTTAATGGAAATTTGGTCATATCGAGGTTTGACATCTTTCGCGTTGGGGAAAAGCCAGATTTGAAGGAATTTTACCGGTTGATCAGGGTTCTTGTTGTATTCACTATGCGAAACTCCGGTTCCAGCACTCATCACCTGAACATCTCCTTGTCTGATTACGGTAGAGTTTCCCATGTCGTCCATATGTTGTAGGTCTCCTTCCAAGGGAATGGAAATGATTTCCATGTTGCTGTGTGGATGAGTTCCAAACCCTCTTCCTGCATCTACTACGTCATCATTCAAAACCCTAAGAACACCAAAATTCATTCGTTCTGGGTTGTGGTAATTTGCGAAGCTAAAGCTATGATGGGAGTCTAGCCAGCCATGATTGGCGTGCCCTCTTGATGTAGCTTTATGATATACTGTTTTCATTTCTTAACTTTTTTTGATTTGAGGTTTAGTCGTAAAAGTGACCTTATTATTACGTAATGGTTAGTATCAAAGTTACTTTAGTCTAGCTTCGGAATTATATTTTATTGGGTTAAGATTTTTTTAAAAATCGATGTATATAGATTAAAATTATTCGGTCTATTTTACGTTATTTCTAAAAACCCCAAAGTATGAAAGTCAAGTTTTGTGTCCTTTTTATAGTATTCGCTGTTTTTGGTCATGCTCAAGAAATCGGTAATGCGGCCAAACATGTTGGAGCAGGGGTGGTCATTGGTGGCGTAGGGGGATATGCGGCGCATAAAATCTTTTACGGTCAACGGGGTTGGATTTGGGCAGGAGCGGTTGGCAGTAGTTTAGCCGCTGGTTTAGCAAAAGAATCCTATGATGTTTCCCAAGGTAACCAATGGGAAACAGATGATGTATTGTTCACCACCTTAGGTGGAGCGCTTTCTGGATTAGCATTACATTTCATTTATAAAAATAGCAGACGAAGAAGTGGTAGAAGTAAGAATAGAGGATGTTTGGTGGCGGATTTAGGAACTGCCTCAATACCTAATATTTTTGAAAGTGGTTCTGGCAATATAAGTTCACAAATAGAGGCGATGAATATATTAAGATAATCTTATAATAGACCTTTCGCTTTTATTTCTAAATATTTATTGATGGTATTTATGGTCAATTCCTCCGGCTTTGTAAGTATGGTCTGTATGCCGTATTTTCGAAGTTCATTGACAATAAGTTGTTTTTCGAAAATGAACTTTTCAGCTATGGTCTGTTCAAAGATTTCTTGAGTGGTAATTGCATTTTTATCGGCAAAGGAAATAAGTTCCGTATTCTTAAAAAAAATGACCACTAATAAATGGTGTTTAGCTATAGCCTGTAAATAAGGTAATTGACGATGTAACGCATCTAAAGTTTCAAAATTGGTGTAGAGCAGCAAAAGACTTCTTTGCGGTAAATTCCGTTTTACTTCTACATATAATCTACTATAATCGCTTTCCACAAAATTAGTCTCCAAATTGTACAGGGTCTCCAAAATCAAGTTCATCTGTGAACTTCGGCGTTCTGCGACTACTCTATTTTCAACATAATTGCTAAAGGAAAACATACCCGCTTTATCATTTTTCTTTAGTGCGATATTGCTAATCACCAAGGTGGCGTTGATGGCATAATCTAACAGGCTCAAACCTTCAAAAGGCATTTTCATGACCCTTCCTTTATCGATTACAGAATAAATAGGTTGTGATTTTTCGTCCTGAAATTGATTGACCATTAATTGGCCTTTTTTGGCAGTCGCTTTCCAATTTATATTTCTAATATCATCCCCTTGAATATAGTCCTTTATCTGCTCAAACTCCATCGTATGGCCAATACGCCTTATTTTTTTGAGTCCGTGTTCAAGAAGTCGGTTACTAAAAGCCAAAAGGTCGTACTTTCTAAGTTGCAGAAAGGAAGGATAAACCGGAACTTCTTTATGCCGGCTATAAGTGAATTTCTTTTGTTAAAAATCCTACAGGCGAACTTGCGAAAATATTTAAATTCCCAAAACTGTAAACACCTCTTTCCGTAGGTCTAACTGTATATTTAAAGAATTTTTTTTCTCCGGTTTTTAGTTGGGTCTGGTATTCGAAATCCCTTTTTTGAAATTGAAACGGAAGCTCATCAATAATTTTCACCTTGACGGAAAACAAATACTGATTTTGAAATTGTAATTGAATTGGATTTTCGTCTCCGTTGGAGAGTTTATCTGAAACAACACGCTCAGCAGTTATGCTGCCTTTAGAAAAGAATAACAAAATGACATCTAAAAGAAGAAAAGTGATACCTATATAAAATGCGGATTTTGCAACTATCATTAGATCCTCTAAAATAAAGGATAGCAAAAAGCAACCTATGACAGCAACGAGGAAAATAAAAAATCGTTTTTCTAGATAGATATGTTTGAACAACTTTTTCACTATTCTTTATCTGGGTATTTCAATGGTCTGTATCAATTGTGCCACAACTTTTTCTGCCGTAAATCCTTCCATTTCTCGTTCTGGGGTCAAAATTATGCGATGACATAAAATAGGACTTACCACCTTTTTAATATCGTCAGGAGTAATAAAATCACGGCCGTTCATGGCGGCAACAGCTTTTGAGGCATCCATAATAGCGATAGATGCTCGTGGAGATGCGCCTAAATAGAGATTGGCATTGGTTCTGGTATTATTAACAATTGCTGCAATATATCGCATCAAATTGTCTTCTACGATAATGTCTTTGATAACATTTTGATATTCCGCTATTTGGGCTGCAGAAAGTACGGAAGTTATCAATGATTCCACATCCTTGTTTTTCTGTTGGTGCTTGCTTTCCAAAATTTGCACTTCCTCTTCTAAAGTGGGGTAGTGGACATTGATTTTGAACAGAAATCGGTCCAATTGCGCTTCCGGCAAACGGTAGGTTCCTTCTTGTTCGATGGGGTTCTGGGTTGCAAAAACCAAGAAGGGAGGGTTCATTTCATATTCTAATCCGTCAATAGTAATTTGTCCTTCTGCCATTGCTTCAAAAAGTGCCGCCTGTGTTTTTGCCGGGGCACGGTTGATTTCATCGATGAGGATAATATTAGAAAATATAGGGCCTTTTTTAAACTCGAATTCAGATGTTTTCACATTGAAAATGGAAGTTCCTAAAATATCACTTGGCATAAGGTCTGGAGTGAACTGAATCCTACTAAAATCAACGTTCATGGTTTTTGCCAGTAGTTTAGCCGTGACTGTTTTCGCAACTCCTGGAACTCCTTCTATTAACGAATGTCCGTTCGCTAATATGGAGACAATTAGAAGTTCAATCATTTCTGTTTGACCTATGATTACCCTGCCCAATTCTTCTTTTATTTGCGCAACTGCTGCTTGTAGTTTTGAGAGATCTAATCTGGAATTGAATTCTAGTTCGTTCGTATTCGGTGTGTTTTCTTCCATGCTAACGTTTAAAGTTGTTGATTTTTTTAGATAGTTCAATGGTATCTTGTTCTGAATGAACAGCTTTGTTTTTAAGGTTTAAGATCAAGTTGATAAGTTGATTTTACCTCATGTAAAGATTTACCAGATTTACCGGCCAATTGTTCGATTGTCTGGTCGTTCAGAACCGATGTATCCATGTAATATTTACTTCTTAATTCTGCCATCAGGAAATTTATTTTCTTAGTATTAAGGTTGGTATAATCCTTATTTTGATGATAAAGAGCACCAACGGTTCTAGCAAATTCAACCGATGAATTTTCTAACGGATGTATAACCGGGATAATCCGTTGTTCCCGTTTCGCCTTGAATAAGACAAAAAGTAGTATACCTAAAATGGATAAATAGTAAGCCCATTTTAGTGCAGTTTGGTTGAGTACAAAACGCATAGGGGAGGTGATAACACGCCGTCCGCTTTTTTTGTAGTCATCCCATAATATTAAATTATCCTCTAGGTAGGAAAAAGTATTAGCAGCGAACTTTTGGTTCCCTTTTAATAGGTAATAATTGGTGAAACCTATGGGTGTAGAATTGATGAAAAAGGCGCCCTCGCCAAATTGTGTCTTAATAAAATTAGGTCTACGTCTTGTCTTTTCTAATTCATCTCCATAGAGGTTATTTGTGGTAAAACTAATGTGGCCTAATATCTCTGTTTTTGCAGTATCGATACTGCTAAAATAGGATTTTGTCATTCCTCTGGTATAGTGAAAAGTATCCTCTTTAAACTTTCGGTTCGTAAAATTCACGGCTACGCTATCTTCCGTAATGCCATAATCTAACGTAATTCCAATATTGAGCGTGTCTGCAAGCATACCCATAATTTCATTGGCGGCAATGAATACTTGATTTCCTTTTGCAACATACTCCAAGATTTGATGGGTCTCTTGTTTGTCTAAAGCGATTTGATCATTAATCAATACATAGCTAGAGCGTTGAGAAGAATCCCTTTTAATTAAAGCACTGTATACACTTTCTTCAACAGACTGTATTTCGTTGGATGGAAAAACATTCGATAGTTCATTGAACAGGATAAAACATCCAAAAGGTAATTTAGATTCCGCTGCATAGGATGGTCGCCAGTTCAGTGGTTTTGGACGCACAATTTCTGTGACAATGATACTCAAAAGTACCAATACCAATAGACCTAATATGATTTTAGAGCGTCTTTCCAAGTTAAGGGATTAGGGTTTTGTGTAAAGATTCAAAATCTTGGGATGCTTTTTCATAGCTATGAATGTCAATCGGTTGTTCACCGTACCAAATGTGATCATAGAGATAACTCACTTTTTTAAAGCTTTCCCGTGAATTAGGTTTTTTGATTTCATTCAAGTAATCTGAATTTGTTTTTTCAAAATGCCAATCGATGATTTCTTTTTTGGAAAGTAGCTGTAGTACCAATAAAAACTGATAACGTATAGCTAATCGAAAATCATTTTGTTCCAAAGCCTTTTCTAGGAGTATCTTCAAATCTATAGCTTCGATGTGTTCTTCGGATAAATTTACATCAGTTAAAACCTTCGCTTTTTTTGTAAATAGGGAATTGAAATTCTCATTAGTGAACAATCGTACCAATAAATAGATGACCAAAATGGCCATGGCTACATAGATGAGGAATTCTAGAATTTGTAAGGTTTGTGGTGAAATGTCTATTCCAAAAACCCGTTGCAGCCCTTGACCTATCCAATTTAAAAAACGTAATAAAAGATTTTGAGATTCACCAGTTTTCACCTCGTAGTTAAACTCATCACCAGTGTATTTTTTAGTCAGTCCGTTGGGGATGGACCTATCCGTAAGATTGGAAATAGAATCAATACGCACCACACTATCGTTAACTTCTTGCGAAAAGCCAGGTGTACCTAAAAAGATGAAAATTATATATAATAGCAGTGTCCTCACTAATTATCCTGTCCTATTTGTTCAATTGCCGCCCTTGTGCCCTCGTTGTATGTTTTTTCATGTAAAGCATAATATAAAATACCATTGACGAATTGGGACAGGCACTGTCCATAAACCGCTATAATTAAAAACATACAGGTCGCTAAGGTGTAAATGACCGTAGAAAATATGGAATTCGTATAATCGACATTATTTTCAACTACATGAAAAGTATATACACCAACAATTACCCCGGGTACGATTAAGGTTATTACGATTAAAATTCCCAATAATAAACCTAATATAAAGTTGACACCAACAGCTTTCCAGAAATTTTGAGATACCAATTTCCATCCTTCACCCAAGGCCTCTGTAACGCCCTTTTTATGCTGTAGCATATCAAAAAATGATACGCCTACCCAAGCAGACACAAAGAATTGAAGGATATATTGAATGAATATGCCAATTAGAGGAATGATGGCTAAAATAACGGCACCTATGAAATAAACTAAATAAATTGGGATGAGTAAAAGAATAAATAGGATGATATTTCCAAACTGACTTTTAACGTACTCCCAAACTACATTTTTGTTAAACTCGTTGCTTTTGGATGCTACATAGTTAATCATATAACTGGTGGCCAAAGAATAGTTTAGGGCGGCAATCGCAATAAAAATAACGAAGAATAACAGAGCCCCTGCAACTAAATAGATTCCGTAGGTAAATTCAGCATCTCCATCTGAACCAGAGTCATTGAAAAACGATTCAGTGGATAGATAGCCCATGAACCCAGAGACCAATAAATAACTAGCTATTAAAAGGCCTATTAGAAAAATACCATTGTAGCTGATGAATACGTTGGTGAACTTTTTAATATTCGCTTTGAAAAAATCAAAGTAAACACTAATGATACCACCAAAATCACGATTAATTTTTAAGGGAATGTAATTTTCCTTCATGTTTTTTATTCAATAAGATGGGATATATCCCATAATAATAGATGATGAGTAGGAGTGAAGCTCCAATAATAAGTAAGGCCAGCCAATTGGGCATGCCGGTATATCGGGTAATAAATCCTTCTATAAATCCTGCGATGATGAAAAATGGAATGGTGCTTACCACTACTTTTAGACCATCTTTGGCACCTTTCATAAAGGAAACTCGCCTCGAATAGGTTTTCGGGAAGAGAATGCTATTACCCATAATCAGCCCGGCACAACCCGCAATGATGATTACCGAGATTTCAATAGTTCCATGTAGCCAAATTTGTTTGTTCGCTTCAAAAAATACGCCTTTGGTATAGAAAAAGGTAATGAATGCACCCAGCATTACACCGTTACTGAATAGGATATATGCCGTACCGATACTGGTGATTACCCCAAAGGCAAATGCTAAAAAGCCAACCCTAATATTATTTATGGTGATACCAAGGAAACTACCAATTTCACTCCCACCTTTGTAAATTGCTGCTGGATCTCCGCTGGCTATGTTGTTCAAGGTTTCATTTACATAGGCATCGCCTAGAATAAGGCGTACAAAAGTAGCATCGTTTAAGGCAGAAATAGCACCAATGGCAGCTGCACAGATAAAGATTAAAAATGCGACCCCAAGGGTTTTATGGTATTGCTTGAAAAACAACGGAAATTCGGTTTTCCAGAAGTTGATAATACGGTGGCTACTCTCCTTTTTATTCCTATAAATTTGCTGATGGGCTTGTGCCGCTAGTCCGTTCAGATACAATAAAGTCTTACTTTCAGCGTAATAGGTTTGCGCGTATGCCAAATCATTGGTGAGCTGTATATAACCATCTGCCAATTGATCGGGATTGGTTTGGGCACTATGGGAAATAGCCTTTTCAAAAGCTATCCATTTTTCCTTATTTTGCCTTACGAAAGCGGCCTCGCGCATAAATAGTATTTACCTTGTTAAATTTAAGATTAAATGAACAACCTTCAAGTCAATACAACGCAAAATGTAAATGTAAATTATACTATTGTAAGTATTGGCGAACGTATTGTGGCCTTTTTTATTGATCTTTTCATTCTGTATGTTTATGCTATCGTAGTGAATCTAATAGGGGATGCAATTGGATATATTTATGAAGACCGATGGACGCAGAGGGGATTGGTCGCCCTGATATTTTTACCCGCCATGTTCTATAGTTTATTGATGCATCTAATTTTCAACGGAAGAACCGTTGGTAAAATGATTATGAAAATGAGGGTGGTTAAGGTGGATGGTTCTCCGGTATCTTGGAGCAGTTATTTAATACGATGGATGTTGCGTTTGGTGGATATTTGGATATTCATTGGGTCTATAGGATTATTAACCATACTTTTTTCTGAAAAAAGGCAACGGTTGGGGGATGCGGCGGCTGGAACGGTGGTCATTAGTACTAAGCATAAGACCAAAGTATCGCACACGATTTTAGAGGAGGTGACCGATAATTACGTGCCACGGTTTACCAATGTCACTATATTGACGGATAAGGATATTCGCTTAATCAAGGAGACTTTTTATATTGCCAAAACCAGTAATGATTTTAAGACCTTGAAAGCATTGAGGGATAAGGTGGACAGTATTTTACAGACCAAATCAGAACTTTACGATAAGGAGTATTTGGAAATCGTTTTGAAGGATTATAACTATTTTACCCAACAGATGTAGCCCATGTTTTATTTGATAATCGATATTTTAGGAACCATTGCATTCGCCATTTCCGGAGTGCTCGTTGCTATGGAGAAGAAACTTGATGTATTTGGGGTGCTGATTATTGCTTTTGTAACTGCAGTTGGTGGCGGGACGTTGCGGGATTTATTAATAGGCATACGGCCGGTGGGCTGGTTAACCGCTCCCATTCATATTGTGATTATCATAGTTACTGTATTTCTGGCTATCCTTTTTGTAAAGCAATTGAAATATTTTAGAAAATCGCTTTTCCTGTTCGATACGATAGGGATTGGATTGTACACGATGGTGGGTATTGAAAAGGGATTGTTGGCTGAGTTATCTCCTATTATGTGTATTGCCTTGGGAACCATTACTGCATGTTTTGGAGGAGTAACCCGAGATATTCTCTGTAATGAGATACCGGTAATTTTCAGAAAGGAAGTCTATGCAACGATTTGTATCGTGGGCGGACTCAGTTATTTTCTGATTATCCAATTCCCGATTAATAATACGATAGCCCATTCCGCCGCTATTTTAATCATCATTGCTTTACGTATAATAGCGGTTAGGTTTAAAGTCTCATTACCCAATATTTATAGAGAATAACTAGGGTTAAAAGGTCGAAAAGGTTAATGTATTTTTTTGATTGACCATCAACTATTCAACAACTTCTGCATTTTGAATATAGATATTCTGCATGGGCCAGTCGCCTTCACCAACAGGCTGGTTGTTGATTTTATCGACCACATCCATACCTTCAATGACCCGCCCAAAAGGTGTGTATTCCCCATCTAAGTGGTACGAACCAGGATCTGTTACTACTATGAAAAATTCAAATGGGGAAGCTAACATATGCGGATTGTCTCGTTCACTACTTGGCATAGATACGGTTCCTCTATCGTGTCTATGACCTTTTCGGGTATCTGGGGGCAGCAAATACCGACCAATATCACTCCTTTTTTTTCCCGTTTCACGATCATCAGAATTACCACCCTGAATTATAAAGTCCTTGACCACCCTATGAAATTGGGTGTCATTAAAATAGCCTTTACGGGTCAGGTATATAAAATTGGATTTGTGATAAGGAACATCATCATAAAGCTCGATAACGAAACTCCCCAGATTGGTGGTCATTTTTACCATATTCGCTTTAAGTTTCTTTTCGTAGTTGAAAAAGAAATCAATGGCATTATCTTCGGTTAAAACAAAAGCTTCCTCTTCTTCCTTTTCTTTAAGGTCGGCTTTAATTTGTGTAGAATCTATCTCCGGAACCGCTTTGGTAGCTATTTTTTCAGAATTCTTAGGAGTATCTTTGCAACTAGTCCAAATTATTGTACTTAGGCATAAAAACAGATAGTATTTAAGTAATCGCATGGATTTCAGTTTTTTTGAACAACGGATATCAAAAATAAAGGATCTACCGCTTCCGGGAGAGTCTTCCCAGTATAAAATGGCGCCACAAGGTAGATTGGCTGAATTGCGAAGGATTGATATTCCAAAGAAAAATCCAAGGAAAGCTGCAGTAATGGCCCTTTTTTATCCAGATTTAAATAAGAAAACACAATTATTACTTATTCTAAGAAAGACCTATAAAGGCGTTCATTCTAATCAAGTAGGTTTCCCAGGAGGAAAGGTGGAGAAGGAGGATAGTAGTCTTTTGACCACCGCATTGCGCGAAACCCAAGAGGAAGTTGGTGTAGATCCTTTGGATATTACCGTAATTAAGGAGCTGTCTAACATTTATATTCCTCCAAGTAATTTTGTAGTTCAGCCGTATCTAGGTTTGTACTTGGAACCAAGACCATTCATCATACAGCAAAGGGAAGTAGAATCGCTTTTGGAGGTGCCCATTGTTGACTTCTTGAATGAGAACAATTTGATCACTCAAAAATTAAGTACTTCCTATGCTAAGGAGATAGAGGTGCCGGCCTTTAAATTAAATGGTTATGTGGTTTGGGGCGCTACTGCAATGATGTTGAACGAGATTAAAGAATTAGTAAAGCAAGTGTTGTAAACTTTAATTAATTATTTTAGCATTTATGGGATTATTCAAGCGAAACCCTTTTGGGCATATTTTATTCATAAAGAAGTGGCTTATACGCATACTTGCAGTGATTTCTCACCAGCGGTATAAGCGTTTTAATACTTTGGAGATTGAAGGTTCTGAGATTATAAGAAATCTTCCTGGGGAGAACGTGCTATTTGTAAGTAATCATCAAACCTATTTCGCAGATGTGGTTGCGATGTTTCATGTTTTCAACGCAAGTTTGAGTGGACGGGAGGATTCCATTAAAAACTTGGGGTACATCTGGCAGCCAAAATTGAACATGTATTATGTGGCCGCTGCAGAAACCATGAAAAAAAGTTTATTGACCAAAATTATGGCCTATGCGGGTTCTGTAAGTGTGGAGCGGACTTGGCGTGCAGAAGGAAAAGATGTGAACCGGCAGGTGAAAATGAGTGATATTTCAAGCATTGGTAAAGCGTTAAATGACGGTTGGGTCATTACTTTCCCACAAGGGACCACGACACCATGGAAGCCTTTACGTAAAGGAACCGCCCATATTATTAAAAAGTATAAACCAGTAGTCGTTCCTGTGGTCATAGATGGGTTTAGACGTTCTTTTGATAAAAAGGGCCTACGTATCAAGAAAAAAGGAATTCTTCAATCCATGGTCATTAAAGAGCCTTTGGAGATAGATTATGAAAATGAATCTTTTGATGCTATTATAGAGAAGTTGGAATACGCCATAGAGCAACATCCGTCGTTCTTAAAAGTAATACCTAAAAATGAACTTTTGGCGTACGAAGAGGAGAATCAAAAAAGAAGGTTCCGAAACTCTTAAAATTCCAATTGCCTTAGTTCGCTATAATTCTTTTTCAGCTTTCTAAGTAAAAGACCATAGATTAGAAAATAGAATAAACCAAGTAAGGCAACGAAGACCAAACCAAAAAGTCCGATTGCAATCATCAAGGTGACTTTCAATTTCTCAGGGGAAACATTTTTCAATTGGTCACCCATCTCTGGAAATGCATGGGTAATGTCAGGATTTAAATAAATGCCCATCAGTATCATCAGAACGGTCAATACAACAGTAGCCAAGGAAAAAATCACATAATGCTTTACGGTTTTACGGGTCTTGATGATTTTGCGCATCAAATTCTTAGAATTGTCCAATACTGAAATTTCTTTGAACCTTAAATAAAACTGATAGATAAAGTAAAGGACCACTATATAATAAATAATAGAAACACCCAAAAAGTATTTGGATACACCTATATTTTCATAGACTTTCATATTCTGCTTCACACCTGGAAGAAGATATAGCAATTGTGGAATAGCAAATTCTAGGATACTAATAATCAGTATCCATTTTACAATAGATGAAGATTTCTTCCATATCATTTTATGGATTTCCTCGTAGCTTAATTTAGGAACGTTGAATTCCTTTTTCTGCCAGTCTTTCTTTAATAATTCCAATTCATCCGTCATGCGATTATGGATTCAAAATGGTTCTTAATTTTGTTTTGATGCGGTTCATTTTCACTCTTGCATTGACTTCGCTAATACCTAATGTTTCCGCTATCTCTGTATAATTTTTGTCTTCTAAGTATAAAAAAACTAACGCTTTGTCTACATCACCCAGTTGCTTTACCGCTTTGTACATTAATTTTAACTGTAGCTCTTCGGTTTCATCATATTCTTCAGCTTTGATTTTGAATATAATGGATTCGTAATCAGCCGTGTCTATTCTTCTTTTCCGCTTCCGGTATAAGGTAATAGCCGTATTCAACGCCACTCTGTACATCCAAGTGCTGAACTTTGATTCGCCCCTAAATTTTGGGTATGCCTTCCAAAGCTGAATGGTGATTTCTTGAAACAGGTCATTATGTGAGTCACGGTCATTCGTATATAGCGTACACACTTTGTGGACTATATTTTGATTGTCCTGTAACTCGGTCACAAATTTATGCTCCAGTTCCTTGTTCACTCGTGGTTGGTTATGCTTACGTAATAGGTCTATGAAAAGTTTGATTTGTTACAGAAACCTGTATTTAGAATTAAAAAAAGTGCACAAATATTATTTGTGCACTTTCCAATCCTTATCGAATAGGTGTTAATTTCTATAATCCAGGGCAGGGGCGCGATCACCCAAAAGAGGAATATATTTAAAATTTGGTCCGCGTTTCTCTAAAAATTCAGCTTTTGCATCGGCAACCAATTTTTTGTCCTTGAACAAATCGATAGCCGTTTTTGTCAATGTTTTTGCAGCGACCATCATTCCTTTTTTACCAATGGTAGTTCCGCCAGCGGCAACGGCTTGCCAACTATGTGCAGGAGTTCCGGGCACCCAAGTAGCGGTACCTAGACCAACGGTAGGAACGGTGAAACTTACATCACCTACATCTGTAGAACCACCTGCTCTAGCTTCAGTCTTATAGGGTTGCACGTTTTTGGCAGTAGCTAAATCCGCTTCCGTCCATACCCAAGGTTTTTGCGATTTTATCCGCAAAAACTTTTTCATCGGCTGTATATTCTATTCCGCCAACCTCAGAAAGATTATCATGCATTATTTTTTGAAGGGTAAGGTTCGGTAATAATTCATGAGTACCACCGATCATCTCATAATCCATGGTGGTTCCGGTTCCCAAAGCAGCACCTTCAGCAGCTTTAACCATACGGTCAAAAATATCGATGACCACATCTCTATTATTATGACGTGCATAATAGTAAACTTCAGCAAAATCAGGAACTACATTAGGCGCTTTTCCACCATCGGTTATTACATAATGTATTCTTGCTTCTTGTGGAATATGTTCGCGCATCATATTTACCATCATATCCATAGCTTCAACACCATCTAATGCAGAACGACCTTTATCTGGAGAGCCTGCTGCATGTGCGGACACACCATGAAATCTAAATTTTGCGGATTTATTGGCTAAAGCAGCACCTGCACTGGCTTCGTTTTCATCTCCGGGATGCCAATGAAGGGCAATATCCACATCGTTAAAAAGTCCCTCACGTACCATGTATACTTTTCCAGAACCACCCTCTTCCGCTGGAGTTCCATAAAAACGAATGGTTCCTTGCATTTTATTGGCCAACCAACCAATCTTTTGTAGCAATGGCCGCAGCAGTAGAAGCCGTACCAAAAAGATGGTGTCCACAAGCGTGACCCGCCGCTTTTCCGGCAGATTCTTTTTCTGCAACCGCTTTTTGTGATAGACCGGGTAGTGCATCATATTCACCCATAATAGCTACGACGGGGCTACCGGTTCCATATTCTGCTGTAAAGGCTGTAGGTATTCCTGCTACGCCACTAGTTATGGTAAAACCTGCATCCTTTAAGGTTTGTTGTAGTAGTTCTGAGCTTTTATTTTCTTGATAACCCATTTCGGCATATTCCCAAATATTTTGGGCTATGCTGCTATAGTTTTCCGTTTTGTCATCTAAACTTTTAATAATTTCTTTTTCAGATTTCTGTGCGTTTAGGCTAAATAGGCCAACACAGAAAGCGGAGGTTACTAGGAGGGATTTTTTCATGTTCATATTTCTTAGTTGTTTGATCGTTAAAGATAGTAAAAATGCAATTTTGTTTTCCAGTAGAAGTCATTTGATTAATTTCGCTATCAAGACTTAACATATGAACATACCTCGCTCCAGTTATCCTAGAATTGTCATTATTGGTGGTGGTTTTGGCGGAATTTCCCTAGCAAAAAAACTTAGTAAAAAAGAAGTACAAGTGGTGCTTTTGGACAAGAACAATTACCACACCTTTCAGCCCTTATTATATCAAGTGTCAACAGGTGGTTTGGAACCAGATTCTATTGCCTATCCTTTGCGAAAAGTACTGATAGGTTATGATAATTTTTATTTCCGACTGGCGGAAGTTCAAGAGGTCTTACCTACTGAAAAAATCGTTCAAACGAGCATTGGGAAATTGAGCTATGATTATTTAGTGGTTGCTACAGGGTCTGAAACCAATTATTTTGGAAATGATCAGATTGAAAAGTATGCCATGGCCATGAAATCTGTACCCCAGTCACTTAATTTACGAAGTTTAATTCTGGAAAATTTTGAGCAAGCGTTACTTACAGATGATTACCATGAGCGTGATGCCTTAATGAATTTTGTTATTGTTGGCGGTGGTCCAACCGGAGTGGAACTTGCAGGTGCTTTGGCCGAAATTAAAAAAGGAATTTTACCTAAGGATTATCCAGATTTGGATACGAGAAGGGCGCAAATAAACATTGTTCAAAGTGGTGATACACTTTTGGCCGGCATGAGTGCCCAAGCCTCTAAAAAGGCAGAGGATTTTTTGGAGGAATTAGGAGTTCAGGTTTGGAAAGGAGTGCGAGTCACAGGATATGATGGCAAAACGGTGACTACAAAAACAGATTTAACTTTTGAATCGGCTGCAGTTGTTTGGGCAGCAGGTGTAAAAGGTGCTATCCTAAAAGGTTTGGATACTCCAGAAATATTGGCCGGAGGTAATCGAATACAGGTCAACGAGTACAATCAAGTTCTTAATTACCCAGAAATATTTGCCGTTGGCGACATTGCCTGTATGGCCACAGAAGAGGATCCAAGAGGTCACCCCATGGTGGCACAGCCCGCTATTCAACAGGGCAAGCTTTTAGGGGAAAACCTTATCAATTTGATTGAGCATAAGCCAATGTCCCCTTTTAAATATGTGGATAAGGGAAGTATGGCCACCGTTGGAAGAAACAAAGCCGTGTGCGATATAAAAGGATTCCGATTCCAAGGGATATTTGCCTGGTTCGTCTGGATGTTCGTGCACCTATTTTTTCTAATAGGATTTAGGAACCGAATGGTGGTTTTTGTGAATTGGGTCTATAATTATATCCGCTTTGATCGTGAGGCACGTTTGATTATTAGACCGTACAAACGGGATTATAGTCAATTTAAAGATTAAACTATTAGGGATTGAGCCTTTGTGTTGAATGATTCGATGAAGGTTTTAAGAGTATATTTTCAGGAATGGTTTGACAGTTAAAGTCTTGCCAAGAATTTCGTTCACAGAACTTTTTCAAATACCTTGTTAAGGATTTTTTTTGGTTAATGTTCTCTATATGAAACTATTGGTTGGCGTTTTAGTGTTATTTTTTACTACGAAAATGGTAGCGCAAACTATTGAGGAACAACCCGAAACACTTCCTTCTTCCTTACGTGGTTTATCGCTTTCCGGTCATTCCTATCCTGTTTTTTTTGGAGGTGAACGTCATAAAAATTTCTCGGTTATTTATGGTATTTCTAAAAGCACACAAATGGAACTTCAAGGTTTTTATGATACCTATTTAATGAGCGAAAGATTTAGAAGCAATTTGGTAGGTAAGGTGTATTTAAATAGTAGATTATACCTTTTTTCTGGTATGGAGGCTGAGGTAGAGACTGCAAATTTTGGTAGTATGCCAAGTCCGTTTCGGCTTGGTTTTGTTACAGGTGCAGGATACGATATCACTAAGGACTTTATGATAGAGGTAAAAAGCAATATACAGGTAAATGATTCGAATTTAGGCGTCTATGGCGAATCGTTAATTAAAATGCCAGCAGTGTACACTTTTGGCAGTAAACTTAAATTTTAAGTACTTTTTCTGGGATGATAGGTATTCATTACTTCCGCTAAATGGGTTCGGTCTACATGCATGTATATTTCCGTAGTCGTAATACTTTCATGACCAAGCATTTGTTGTATCGCCCGTAAATCAGCTCCATTTTCCAATAAGTGGGTAGCAAAGGAATGCCGAAACGTATGCGGGCTGATTGTTTTTTGAAGACCGATGTGCTCCGCTAGATTTTTGATAATAGTGAAAATCATAGCTCTGGTCAATTGTTTCCCCCTTCGGTTTAAAAATAGGATATCTTGAAAACCTTCTTGAATATTTAAATGAACCCTTATCTGATTTTGGTAAATATTTATGTATTTCTTATTGATTTCACTTATGGGTACAAACCGTTGTTTGTCTCCTTTTCCAGTAACTTTTATAAAATCTTCCTCAAAGAAAAGATCTGAAAGTTTTAGGCCTATAAGTTCAGAAACACGCAAACCGCAACCGTATAGTGTTTCTAGCATAGCCCTATTCCGTTCCCCTTCTGGTTTACTTAGGTCAATAGCCTCTATAAGCTGGTTGATTTCACTTTCAGAAAGCGTGTCGGGTAGTTTACGGCCAATTTTTGGAGACTCTATCAGGTCCATAGGATTGTCTTTACGGTAATCCTCGAATATTAAGTAATTGAAAAAACTCTTTAGACCAGAAATGATACGGGCCTGTGATCTGGGATTAACCACTTTGGCAATTTCATAGATGAACTGTTGTATAATTTCTTTTGAAACCTGGATAGGGTTCTCATTTATTTGGTTTTTTTCAAGAAATAGGATGAACTTTTCGATGTCGTGGGTGTAGCTTTGATTTGAATTTTTAGATAGTCCCCTTTCCAATTTCAAGTAATGCTGATAATCAGTTAGCGCATTTTTCCAGTTCATATTATGGGTAATTTAAAAAGCCTAGTAATTCATTTACAAAGTAGGTCTAACACTTTAGTGATCCTTATTTAGGGAATGGTAAAATTACGTTTATATTGAACTAGTAATAAGGTAGTCCTTCTATTTTTAAGGTTGTTACCTGTAACTAGAAGGTTTCCTTTGTAGTTTTCCATGGAATAGCTAATTTATTTAGGATTTTAAAACAAATAAAAAGAATATCAGGTTTTCAAAGTTTTGACAAAATAACGAAGTTAAAGTCGAAGCTTCGTTTCAAAAGTTAGAACAGGCACATGTGCGTATTATAATAATTTTTTAGGAATTACGTTAGAGACCTACAAAACTTTAAACATAAATCATGAAAAAAGGTATTTTTTTAATTTTAGTATCAGTTTTTGCAGTACAGGCTTATGCCCAAGAGGGTTTTAAGGCTGGAGTTAACTTAGGCTTGCCAGTTGGTGATGCTGGTGATATTTCTGGTTTCAGTATCGGTTTGGATGCGATGTACCACTGGCAAGTATCGGATTCCTTTAATGCTGGTGTAGCTGCAGGTTTTACCAATGCATTTGGAAAATCCTTGGATACTGGATTTGGAGATGTTAAAATCCCGGATGTTCAGTTTTTACCTATTGCCGCTTCGGGTAGATTTATGCCTTCTGAAGGTTTCAGCTTAGGGGCCGATCTTGGTTATGCAATTGGTATTTCCGATGGTAATGATGGTGGGTTTTATTACAGACCAATCGTAGGTTATGCTATCGCCTCGAGTACAGAACTCAATTTATCATATACAGGAATTAGTCTTGATGGAGGCACTTGGTCTACTATCAATTTGGGTGTATTGTTCAACCTATAAAAATCAATGAAAAATCGGAACCATCACAGTTCCGATTTTTTTTCTTCTAATTCAATCTATTACATATGATACAACCAACCATAAAAAAAGCCAAAATTATATTTTTCATATTTCTATTTGGAATAATAAGTCTTCAGGCTCAAGAAGGATTTAAATTCGGTATTCAAGCAGGATTGCCTTTTAACGATTTTAATGAGGCGTTTAAGTATTGTCGTTGGTGCTGACACCTCCTACATGTTCCCGTTAAGTGGAGTGATAGATGTTGGTCCGTCAGTTGGATTTATCCATGGTTTTGCGGAAACTTTTCAATCAGGAACCGTTCGGGCAGACCTAGAGTCGGTTGAATTTGTACCCTTTTCAGCAGGAGTACGTTTCTGGACTTCCAATGAATTTTCCTTTGGAGGAAATGCAGGTTGGGCTTTAGGAATCAATGATGGAAATGATGGCGGTCTTTATTACAGACCGATGCTTGCCTACTTGATGAGTTCGAGCGTTGAAGTTAATTTTTCTTACACAGGAATTGAGTTAGACGAGGCTACATGGAGTACATTAACGCTGGGTATTGTGTATAACTTTCAACCAAAATACCGAAGCCGAAACCGTATGAGAAGATAGTGCGAATGGCAAAATAAACTGGTTCTTGGTACGCAATTTTTCATGCTGCATTTAGAGAACATTCGTTACTTTTACCACATGAAGATTATAATCATAAACGGTCCAAATTTGAACCTATTGGGTAAAAGGGAACCGGAAATTTACGGAAGCGATACTTTTGAAGATTATTTTTCGACGCTTCAATTCAAGTTTAAGGATATTGAACTGGAATATTTTCAATCTAATATAGAAGGGGAACTCATCTCCAAGATACAGGAAACGGGATTCTCCTATGACGGTATTGTTTTGAATGCAGCGGCCTATACACATACATCCGTAGGCATTGGAGATGCGGTAAAAGCGGTGGAAACCCCTGTAGTGGAGGTGCATATTTCCAACACCCACCAGCGTGAAGAATTTAGACATGTGTCCTATATTTCACCGGCGGCAAAAGGGGTCATCTTAGGTTTTGGCCTTAAGAGTTATGATTTGGCCATTGAAAGTTTCAAATAGTAGTTTTTAACCCAATAGCCTCCTTAACATCCTTTAACACCTTTAATTCCGTACATAGTAAAAATTACTTTTGCTATGAAAACTACCTATATTTTTTCCCTTTGTATCATTTTTTGTTTTTTCATTTCCTGTTCCGATGAAAGCGAAATTGCACTTTCTCCTATACCTGATAATTCTATTTCCTTAACGAACGCTTTTTCCAATTTAAGTTTTAACAGGCCGTTGGATTTACAAAGTCCAATGGATGGAACGAATCGAATATTCGTAGCGGAACAAGGGGGATTTATAAAAGTTTTTGAGAATAGTGAAACGGTAAGTGAGGCAACCGATTTTTTAGATATTTCTTCAAGAACCGTTAGCACTAGTGAATTAGGATTATTAGGTTTTGCTTTTCATCCTGATTATGCCAATAACGGCTTCGTATTTGTGACCTATACCCCAAGAGAAGATGTATCCGTTATTTCTCGATTTAAGGTTTCGGATACGGATGCGAATCAGATAGATGTTTCAAGCGAAATCATTTTATTGCAAATTGAACAGCCATTTACCAATCATAATGGAGGTCAATTGGCATTTGGACCTGATGGCTATTTATATATTGCATCTGGAGACGGGGGAGGTTCTGGAGACCCTGAAGGTAATGCCCAAAACTTAGGGACCTTACGGGGTAAAATATTAAGGATAGATGTTGATGCTCAAGAAAATGGAATGAACTATGCGATTCCGTCAGACAATCCTTTTGTAAACGAACAGGGAGCTAGACCAGAAATTTTCGCTTATGGCTTGCGAAATCCTTGGCGTTTTAGTTTTGACAACCAAACCAATACCATTTGGGCCGGTGATGTTGGGCAAGGCGAATTAGAGGAAATCAACCTAATCGAAAAAGGAGGTAATTACGGCTGGAATATTTTGGAAGGTACTTCTTGTTATTCAAGTCAAGACTGTGATTGTACTGGGACTATAGCTCCTTTTTTTGAATATAATCATTCGGCCAATGACAAATCTATTACCGGCGGGTATGTATACCGGGGAGATGAATTACCAGAACTGAGAGGATATTATATTTATGGTGATTTTATATCGGGGAGAATATGGGCTTTGGACCCGCAAGGAAACAATCAGCTTTTATTGGAAACTGGTTTATCGATTTCTTCATTTGGTACAGATGCTAATAATGAATTATACATCTGTAGTTTTGATGGAAAAGTGAATCGGTTGACGTTGACGTAATTAGCGAACTGCTTGCGATTCCGCTTTTAAATAATGTTCTTCAATATAGAACGTAGCGAAGGGTAGTAGAGAGGCAATGAGTACGATGCTACCTAGTTTAAACGACCATTTTTTCTGAAACCAGAAAAATAAGGCCAATAGGATGTAGAGAATAAACAGAACACCATGGGCGTAGCCCACAATCTTATTGGGCCAGGAATTTCTGCCCAATATTTTAGAGGCATGGTAATTCCGAACAACGCCAAATAAGAAATACCTTCTAAAATTGCCGTTGCCCGAAATATCTTTAACATGCGTATTCTATTTTAATTTTATTAGTGAAATTTATAAGTGGATGACCTCGTCATAAGCTGCGGCAACCGCTTCCATAACTGCTTCACTCATGGTTGGGTGAGGGTGAACCGCTTTTAGCACTTCATGACCTGTAGTTTCCAGTTTACGACCTAGAACCGCTTCTGCAATCATGTCGGTTACTCCGGCACCAATCATATGGCAACCTAACCATTCGCCGTATTTGGCATCGAAGATTACTTTTACGAATCCGTCAGAAGCACCAGAAGCTTTAGCTTTTCCACTTGCGGAGAACGGGAATTTTCCAACCTTAATATCAAACCCTTTTTCTCGAGCTTGCTTTTCCGTCAATCCAACAGAAGCAATTTCTGGGGAGCAATAGGTACATCCTGGTATGTTGCCATAATCCAAGGGTTCAACATGCATATCGGCCAATTTTTCAACGCAAAGAATTCCTTCGGCAGAGGCAACGTGGGCCAAAGCTTGCCCCGGAGTAACATCTCCAATGGCATAGTAACCAGGGATATTGGTTTGGTAATAATCATTGACCAAAATCTTATCTCGGTCGGTAGCGATTCCAACCTCTTCAAGGCCTATGTTCTCGATATTCGATTTGATTCCCACCGCAGAAAGTACAATATCGGCTTCTAAAATTTCTTCACCTTTTGAAGTTTTCACGGTCGCTTTTACCCCATCACCAGAAGTATCTACACTGGTCACCTCTGCTGAGGTCATGATTTTAATTCCAGCTTTTTTGAAGCTTCTTTCCAATTGTTTAGAAATATCCTCATCTTCAACGGGAACAATATTGGGTAGGTATTCAACAACGGTAACTTCAGTACCCATGGCGTTATAGAAATAGGCAAATTCGATACCAATGGCACCACTACCTACAACGATTAATTTCTTTGGTTGTTTATCCAAGGTCATGGCCTTTCTATAACCAATTATCTTCTTACCGTCTTGAGGTAAACTTGGTAACTCGCGACTTCTGGCACCTGTTGCAATGATAATATTGGAAGCACTGTATTCAGTTTCAGTTCCATCTTCGGCCTTAACGGATACTTTCTTGCCGGACTTTAAAGTCCCATATCCTTTAATAACTTCGATTTTATTTTTCTTCATTAAGAACTGAACACCTTTGCTCATTCCGTCCGCAACACCTCGACTTCTTTTTACTACGGCATCAAAATCTTTATCAACACCGTCAGCCTTTAAACCATAATCTTCTGCATGCTGAAGATATTCAAAAACCTGAGCTGATTTTAATAAGGCTTTGGTAGGGATACAACCCCAGTTCAAACATACGCCTCCAAGACTTTCCTTTTCAATTATAGCGGTTTTAAAACCTAATTGAGAAGCACGTATGGCAGTAACATATCCTCCAGGACCACTACCTAAAACAATAATATCAAAATTGCTCATTATCTAAAGTTTTTAAGTTCTTAAATTGGAAATGCAAAGGTACTAAACAGAGTTAAGTTTATGGTAGACTAGATGATTTTTTGTGGAGGCTAAAATTGAAGAATGACTAAAAATAATATTTTTGAAAGCAAAAAAAATAAATACAAAACCAATTTTGAAACAACTCGACGAGCAAGTTGTTCGTTTAGGCTAATTAAAGATTTGTGGTTTAGTAGGGGGTATTAATTGATATAATCTCAGAGATTTACGGGTTCTTTTTTGAAATTCGGTTTTCTATATTCCATTGGCCGTAAACTGTTTTAAAAATATATACTTTAGGGTACCGTTTTTCAAGTGCATTTTGATTAAGTGTTGACCACGGTTTTCAAAAGGGGTCATAATTAGAAAGCTACGATTTTAATAGTATTGCGATAGAAGTAAAAAGGGTTTAAAGCCTACGAATAGAAAATGAAAATAACGGGAGCATTATTTCGAAGAGAGGCATTGGCGGGTTTGAGTACCTTTTTGGCATCTTTTTATATCGTTATTGTTAATCCGGCCATTTTGAGTCAGGCAGGAATTCCATTTGATGGGGCGGTTACATCGACTGTTTTGGTCTGTTTTTTCGGGAGTGTTTTTATGGGGCTTTATGCTAAAAATCCTTACATGGTAGCTCCAGGTATGGGCCTTAATGCATTTTTTACGTTTACAGCCGTAAAAGGATTAGGTTTAAGTTACGAGGAAGCGTTGGGAGCAGTTTTCTGGTCCGGCATCATATTCTTGTTTTTAGCCTTGTTTGGGCTAAGGGAAAAAGTGGTAGCCGCTGTCCCGGTTTTTTTACGAAATGCAATCTCCGCGGGTATCGGCCTATTTATTTGTTTTATCGGTTTTCAAAATGCAGGTTTTATAGTGAAAAGTCCGGCAACCTTGGTGCAAATGGCCACTTTTAAAGACCCAATTGTTGTAACGTTCATAGTCGGTTTACTGCTGACGGCTGTTCTTATCTCCAAAAATGTAAAAGGGGCCTTGGTCTATGGTATTGTGGGAACCACTTTGATGTCCTGGCCAATTGGTAGGTGGTGGGGCGATGCTTCTGCTGTAAACTTCGGTACTGCCACATTGGTGAATTATACAGAACTATTAGCTATGCCTGATTTTAGTTTGCTACTAAAAGCGGATATTTTGGGCTCCGTACACTATTCCTTTTTACCGGTTATTTTTGTTTTTGCCTTTACGGATATGTTCGATAGTATTTCCACATTTATGGGCCTATCTGAAGCTGCAGGTCTCAAGGATGATGAAGGAAACCCTAGAAATATGAAAAAATCATTGCTGGTAGATTCAGTGACAACCTTGTTTTCTGGATTGGTGGGTAGTAGTCCCGGTACCGCCTACATAGAATCTGCAGTTGGTATAAAAGAAGGAGGGAGAACAGGTTTGACGGCCATTATTACAGGATGCTTGTTTCTTCCTTTGCTATTTTTTTCTCCGCTACTTTCGATAATTCCCTCCATAGCAAGTTCCATCGCTTTGGTTTTAGTGGGTGCGTTTATGGTGAAACCTTTAGTTGAAATTGATTGGACGGATTATGAAGTGGCTATTCCGGCTTTTCTGACCCTAACGCTAATTCCTTTTTCCTATAGCATCACTACAGGAATTATTTTTGGTTTCTTAAGTTTTACATTGCTAAAAATAGCATCGGGTAAAGCCAGGGAAATTGGGCCTACCCTAATTATCATTAATCTTTTTTCACTTTTATTCTTATGGTTATAGCTAGAAAATACAATCACTTTTTAATGTTTGCCTTTCTAATTGTCACTATAGCTTCTTATGGCCAACGTATTGCCATTATGGGGGCCATGGAGCAAGAAATACAGATGCTAACGGAAGACTTGGCACATAAACGTATTGTTGAAAAAGGCGGAATTACGTTTTACAAAGGCAAGTTAGAAGGTCAAAAAGTGGTCATTTTAAAAGCTGGTGTGGGAAAAGTAAATGCCGCATATAGTAGCGCTATATTGTTCGAAAATTTTAATGTTGAAGCTTTGATATTTACGGGAGTGGCCGGTGGCGTTGCACCGGAAATTCAGCCTGGGGATGTTGTTTTAGCAGAGCAATTGGTACAATATGACTTTGGTAAACTGGAAAGTGACCAATTTACGGTATGGCCTTTTTATCCGATTTCCGACTTGCAAGAAAAACAATCCTTATATATAAAGACTGATGCCAATTTACTGGCATTGGCAAAAAAAGCACTAGTAGGAATTACATTGGAAAACATTTCAAATATACCTCCCCGTTTTTTTACGGGAACGATAGCTACTGCAGATACGTTTGTGAATAGCGCGACTAAAGCAGCAGAACTCTATGCGGACTATGATGCCTTGGCTACGGAAATGGAAGGTGCGGCAGTTGCTCAAATCTGTAGTTTTCGCAAGATTCCTTTCCTAGTGATACGGAGTTGCAGTGATAATGCGAATACGAATGCACATGTCGATTATCAAAAATTTGTAATTCCGGCGGCTAACAATTCCGCTAAAATAGTAAGGGCACTGCTAAATCAAATTAGAGTGCCCTTATAACTTTACTGTTGAAATACTTATTCCTTTGCCTTAAAATTTAACGCCACACCATTGATGCAATGCCTTAAACCAGTAGGTGCAGGTCCATCTTCAAATACGTGACCTAAGTGACCACCACATGTAGCGCAATGTTCTTCGGTACGTTTGTATCCTATCTTATAATCAACATCATAGGCAACGTTCCCTTCTATTTCTTGATAAAAACTAGGCCAACCGGTTCCGGAATCGAACTTGGTTTCACTTTTAAAAACAGGGGTGCCGCAGCCGGCACATACATAAGTTCCTTCTTTTTTGTTTTCCAATAGTTCACTGCTAAAAGGATTTTCGGTGGCAGCTTCACGTAAAACGTAGTACTCAGAATCGGTCAATTCTTTTTTCCATTCTTCTTTCGATTTTTGGACTTTGAACTCTTGGTTTTCTGTGGTTTTTGCTTTTACGGCCATATCTTTTTCTTGTGAAGTGCCTTTGCAACTTGCAAAAAGGACCAATAAAGCGATTCCTATTTTAATTTTCATAGTGGTATTTTTTTTGTTTTAGACGTTTCTTAATTTGAAACCTAACTAATATACCGTATTTACGGACTTCTATAGGGTTAAGGTTTTCTAAAAAAATAAACCCTTGAAATAGTTTCAAGGGTTTTAATATTTGAATTGGATGTCAAATCAGATTAATCCAATTTTATTTTTTCAATATCAGTTTCAGAAATTCCTAAGTGGGACATCACTGAATTAATATTTGAAGTGTCCATTTTACCTGTAGCAGCAAATTCCCCAGGTATGATGACAACTCTTAATATTTGATTGTCTGTGAAGTCAGGCTTAAACTTATCAAATCAAAGTTCCCGTCAATGAATACCTGTACATCAAAAAGGGTATGGGTAAAATACATATTGAATTGTTCCTTCGTTTAAGAAAAAGTTTTGAGGTAAAAGACCCCATGAGTCCTCCGTACTTCCACTTTGAAATTCTACGGGTCCGTCATAACGGTACACAAGAACTGCATCTGCTTTTCTAGTTTCGAAATTTGTGAAATCTGAAAAGGTAATTAAAGTTTCATATAAATTATCTGGGTCATTGTAATCGAAATTTACAACGTCTAATTCAAAAACTGCGCTTGAATGGCGTCCAAACCATCTTCTCCATCTTGACCCATCAAAACCATTAAGTCCCGGAGGACCTTGTGGTCCTTCACAAGAAATAAAAAATAGGGTAACTAGTGCTCCAAATAATAAGTTGATTTTTTTCATAAGATGCTATTTAATTGATAATTACGTTTATATTTTTCTTGGTTAATTCAAAAAGCGTTCCATTTTTGGTATTTCGATATATAAATCGGATATTAACTGATCTCTTTTTAACAATATGATAAATAATCACGGCTGTCTTTTAAACTTGATTAGATTTGCCGAAAATTAAAATATAATATGGCCTACGTAAAAGTACACTCATTATTCACAGATTTTGATATCGACTTATTTAAAAGTGGTAAACATTATCGGCTATATGAAAAGTTAGGCTCTCATTTAGTAGAGGTAGATGGGGTAAAAGGAACCTATTTTGCCGTTTGGGCACCCTCTGCAAAAGCCATATCTGTAGTAGGTAATTTTAATTCTTGGAATGCCAGTGAACACCAACTAAATGTACGTTGGGATTCTAGCGGAATTTGGGAGGGCTTTATCCCTGAAGTTGGAAAAGGCGAAGTCTATAAGTATAAAATACAGTCCCATAACAATGATGTATGGACAGAGAAAGCAGATCCATTTGCCAAGTACTGTGAGCATCCGCCCAAAACGGCTTCCATTGTTTGGACCGCAGACCATAAATGGAAAGATAAGGAGTGGATGGGGTATAGGAAAGATAAAAATGGCTTGGACAGACCTTATTCCGTTTATGAAGTGCATTTAGGTTCTTGGAAGAAAAATGCAGGTAATGGGTTTATGACCTATAAAGAATTAGCAAAGGACTTAGTCTCTTATGTTAAGGAAATGGGATATACCCATATCGAATTCATGCCCATTATGGAGTATCCTTATGATCCTTCTTGGGGGTATCAATTGACGGGATATTTTGCACCCACTTCAAGATTTGGTTCTCCTGAGGAATTTAAGATGCTGGTAGATACGTTTCATCAAAATGATATAGGGGTAATTTTAGATTGGGTTCCTTCACATTTTCCGGAAGATGCACACGGACTAGGATTTTTTGATGGTTCTAATTTATATGAGCACCCTGATCGTAAAAAAGGATATCATACAGATTGGAAAAGTTTGATTTTCAATTACGGACGTAATGAGGTTCGAGCCTTTTTAATCAGCAACGCCCTATATTGGCTAGATCAGTATCATGTAGACGGTCTTCGCGTAGATGCTGTTGCATCGATGCTTTACTTGGATTATTCCAGGGAAGAAGGAGAGTGGGATCCTAATATCTACGGTAACAACGAGAATTTGGAAGCTATTTCCTTTATCCGTGAATTGAACGAAGCAGTGTATTCCAATTTTGATGGAGTACAGACCATAGCGGAAGAGTCTACTGCATTTTCTGGAGTATCTAGAAAAGTTGAATTTGGCGGATTAGGATTTGGAATGAAATGGATGATGGGCTGGATGCACGATACCTTGCAGTTTTTTCAAAAAGAACCTATCTACAGAAGACACCATCAAAATGATTTAACCTTTAGTATGACCTATGCTTTTACGGAGCACTTCATGTTACCTTTTTCACATGATGAGGTGGTTTACGGTAAACAATCATTAGTATATAGAATGCCTGGCGATGAATGGCAGCGTTTTGCAAACCTAAGGTTGCTTTTTGGTTATATGTTTACACACCCAGGTACCAAACTTATGTTTATGGGTGGGGAATTTGGACAAACGGCCGAATGGAATTTTCAACAAAGTTTAGATTGGCATTTGTTACAATATGACGGTCACGCCGGTATTCAGCAATTTGTAAAGGATTTAAACCATTTATATAAGAGTTCGCCTGCGCTTTATGAAAAGCAATTTAGTCCAGAAGGATTTCAGTGGATAGATTATAGCGATCACGAGAATTCAATTTTAACCTATGTCCGTAAAGGGCATGATGAAAAAAATGACCTCATTATTGCTTTGAACTTTACTCCGGTACCTCGAGAAAATTACAGAATTGGTATTCCGAAAAAAGGGAAAATAAAAGAGGTTCTGAACAGCGATGATAAAAAGTACGGTGGTGGCGGTAATTTAAATACGACCATTAAGAGTTCAACTATAGCATCTCATGGACATAAAAAATCCATTGAAATAACGATTCCGCCTTTAGGTATCGTTATTTTGAAATAAATTTACCATTGCTCAATTGTTTTGGTGGAGAATTATTCGAGTTATATTTCAATGGTTTTTGGCTAGTAGTTGATGTTCTTTAATATTAAAATACCATGATAACAAATACTGATCTTGAATATAAAGGGAATCTGTATCCCAACCACATCGTTGAGTTTAAACAAGAAAAGGATAAGTTATATTTCACCACAGAAAATGGAGTGGTGCTTCAAATCACAATTTTAAGAGGTAGCGTAATTCGTTTTAGATATGCCGTAAATTATGTGTTCGAACCTGACTTTTCCTATGCCATAGACCCAGATACTACTTCTGGTTATAGTATTTTGGAATTGGTGGAAAAGGATACGGAATATCGTAATTACCACAGCTAGGCTCAATATCTTGGTGGATAAAAAAACCCTAAGAATACAAATTTCAGATTTAGAGGATAATATTATTAGTGAAGATGAATTAGGTTTTCACTGGGAGGAGAATTATCAATACGGTGGCAATACCGTAAAAATGAGTAAGATCACTCAAACGGGCGAAAGCTTTTATGGTATGGGTGATAAGGCCATGCATAGCAACCTTAAGGGCAAAAAAGTAGAAAATTGGGTAATGGATCAGTTTGCTTATGCAAAGGAGCAAGATCCACTTTATAAGGCCATTCCTTTTTATATAGGATTGCATAAAGGAAAATCTTACGGTATTTTCTTTGATAATAGTTTTAGGACCCATTTCGATTTTGCCTGTGAGCGTAGAAATACGACAAGTTTTTGGGCCGATGGCGGTGAGATGAACTACTATTTTATATATGGTCCAGAAATGTCCAAGGTAGTGGGCTCTTATTCAAATCTTACAGGAACCCCAGATTTACCACCGTTATGGGCATTAGGTTTTCATCAATCCAAATGGAGCTATTATCCAGAAAGTAACGTTAAGGAAATTACAAAGCAATTCCGTGACCTTAAAATCCCTTGTGACGCCATATATCTCGACATTGACTATATGGACGGATTTAGATGTTTTACTTGGGATAAAAATCATTTTCCCGATCCCAAAAGAATGATTCGGGAATTGGAGAAAGATGGTTTTAAAACCGTGGTCATGATTGATCCGGGTATTAAGATTGATAAAGATTATTGGATATATCAAGAGGCACTCGAAAACGGATATTTCTGTAAACGTGGCGATGGTCCTTTAATGCATGGTAAAGTTTGGCCTGGCGAATGTCATTTCCCTGATTTTACCAATCCCGAAGTTAGGGAGTGGTGGGCAGATTTGTATAAGGAATTCATGGCAGATTTAGGCGTACATGCGGTTTGGAATGATATGAATGAACCTGCAGTAATGGAAGTGCCTTCCAAGACGGCACCGTTAGATACAAGACATTTTTATGACGGTAATCCTTGTACCCATAGAAAGGCACATAACGTTTACGGAATGCAGATGGTAAGGGCCACTTATGAAGGGGTTAAGAAATATGTGTATCCAAAACGGCCGTTTGTAATTACTAGGGCCGCATTTGCAGGTACACAAAGATATTCCTCCACTTGGACAGGCGATAATGTTGCAACCTGGGAACATCTTTGGATAGCTAATGTACAAGTACAGCGCATGAGCCTTAGTGGCTATTCTTTTGTAGGTTCAGATATTGGAGGTTTTGCCGAGCAACCTGACGGAGAGTTATTTGCGAGATGGGTTCAGTTAGGTATTTTTCATCCATTTTGTAGGGTGCATTCCAGTGGTGATCATGGTAATCAAGAGCCTTGGTCCTTTGGTACGGAAATCACAGATATTGTTAGGGAATTTATAGAATTAAGGTATCAATTATTACCCTATTTGTATACCTTATTTCACAAGTATACCAAAGAGAATATACCTATGATCCAAGCTTTGGTCTATTATGATCAAGAAGATTCACAAACCCATTTTAGAACAGATGAATTTGTTTTTGGGGATAAAATATTGGTTTGTCCTATTCAAGAGCCTAACGCTCAAGGTAGGCGCATGTATATACCTCGAGGCAAATGGTACGATTTTTGGACTAAGGAATTTGTAACTGGTGGAAAGGAAAAATGGGTAGCGGCAAGTTTGGAAAGAATTCCAGTTTTTGTAAAGGCAGGTGCTATCATTCCAAAATATCCTATACAGCAATACGTTGGTGAGAAAAAAATAGAAGAATTAATTTTGGATGTATACTTTAAAAGGGGTGAAGAAACCTCGGAAGTGTATGAAGACGCCAATAATGGTTTCGATTATAAAAAAGGAACTTATTCTTTACAGAATTTTAAGTTGACTGGAAAGGATAAATCCTTAACCATTCAATTATTTAAGGACGGAAGTTATGAAACGGAATATCAAAATATTAAACTCAATTTTTATGGAATTCCGTTTGAAATAGATAAAATAATGTTGGATAATGAAGAGTTGCCATTAAACTATTTGGATGAAACTGATCAAAATAGTTTGTTAATAGACAAAAACTTCACGCTTTTGCACATCACAGGAAAGTAATAATTCATTAATTTTCCAAACTCTAAACAAGAATTGAAGATGAAAAAAATAATATTAATAGTATTCGTATTTATAGGGGTTTCCGCCTGTAAGGTGAATCCTTTTACCGGTCAGAAAACACTTAATTTCTACCCAAATAGTCAAATATTCCCCTCTGCTTTCGCACAGTATGATCAGTTTTTGGGAGAAAACAAAGTCGTAACAGGTACATCCGAATCCCAAATGATTACAAAGGTAGGACAGCGCATATCTGCAGCAGCAGAGCGTTGGTTGGCTGCAAATGGTTATCCAGGATATTTAAAGGATTATAAATGGGAGTATAACCTAGTGAACGACGAAACAGTAAATGCATGGTGTATGCCTGGAGGTAAAATAGTATTTTATACAGGTATCTTGCCAATTTGTCAAGGAGAAACAGGTGTTGCTGTGGTAATGGGTCACGAAGTAGCTCATGCTCTTGCAGACCATGGGGCACAACGTATGAGTGCGGGAACATTACAACAATTGGGAGCTGTTGCCGGCAACGTAGCCATAAGTGATCCGAATAAGAGGAACTTATTCAATCAAGCTTACGGTATTGGTTCGCAAGTAGGGGTAATGCTTCCTTTTAGTAGAGGTCACGAAACCGAGGCCGATCGTATTGGATTGCAGATTATGGCCATAGCCGGTTATGATCCTTATGAAGCTGCTGAACTATGGAAACGTATGAAGGCACAAAGTGGAGGAGAGGCACCGCCAGAATTTATGAGTACACACCCTTCTAATGATACTCGTATCAACAACTTAACAGCTTGGGCGCCATTGGCTGCCGAAGAAGCTGCAAAATTTGGGGTAACCAAATTTAATTAAACAAATAGCTTTTATGTATATTGAAGCCGCTCCAGAATAGGAGCGGCTTTATTTGTTTAAGATGGCAAGAACATTAGCTTTAAAAGGGAGTAAAAAATTATTGAACGCGTGGGCATTTTACGATTGGGCCAATTCGGTTTACAGTTTGGTGATTTCTTCTGCAGTTTTCCCTATTTTTTATGGAGCCTTATTTAGAGTTGCCGGCGTAGAAAAAGTTTCCGTATTTGGTGGTGAAATAGCGAGGGCACCATTGATCAGTTATACTACTTCTCTTGCCTTCGTTTTTATCGCAATCATAACCCCTTTAATTTCTGGGGTAGCCGATTATTTAGGAAATAAGAAGGTGTTCATGAAGTTCTTTTGTTACCTCGGCGGTCTTTCTTGTATCGGTCTTTATTGGTTCTCCTTAGAGAATATTTATTTCGGACTTTTATGTTATTTTTTCGGATTGGTGGGCTTCTGGGTAAGTTTTGCAATTAACAATTCCTATTTACCCGATGTTGCTTTTCCTGAGCAGCAGGATGGTATAAGTGCAAAGGGCTTTTCTTTAGGTTATGTGGGCAGTGTACTCTTACTGATTTTCAATTTGGCAATGGTCATGCGACCTGAGGTTTTCGGAATTGTTTCAGATGCAGATGGACTTGCAGAGGTGAAAGCCATGAAGTATTCTTTCGTTACCGTTGGCATTTGGTGGGTTCTTTTTGCCCAATATAGTTTTTATCACCTGCCAAAAGGCTATAAAAAGGAAGGTGAGCGTACGAATATTGTTTTAAACGGTTTTAAGGAGTTACGTTTGGTTTGGGAGCAACTTGGTCATCAAATCAAACTTAAACGTTATCTGGGGGCCTTTTTTGTATACAGTATGGCCGTACAAACCGTAATGCTGATCGCCACGTATTTTGGTGAAGAGGAAATTGCTTGGGGAACAGACTCGGAACGAACTACAGGATTGATTGTAAGTATTTTAGTGATTCAAATTGTGGCTATTTTTGGTGCTACGGTAACGGCAAGGGCATCAAAAAAGTTCGGGAATATCAGAACCTTAATAGTGGTCAATGCACTTTGGGTGGTGATTTGTATTTATGCCTATTTTGTGAAGACACCCACAGATTTTTATATCGCCGCAGGTTGTGTGGGTATAGTAATGGGAGGTATTCAGGCTTTATCACGTTCAACCTATTCCAAATTTTTACCGGAAACCAAGGATACGGCCTCATTCTTTAGTTTCTATGATGTAGCAGAGAAAATCGGGATTATTATAGGAACATTTCTATATGGTTTCATCGCACAATTAACGGGAAGTATGAGAAGCTCCATTATATTTCTAGGTCTTTTCTTTTTGGTGGGAATGTTATTATTGGTTCGGGTAAAGGAATCAAAAAAGCCCCTATAAAAGAGGCTTTTCTGGTTCTTGATTGTTCGTTTATTGATGTTTATCCTTTAGATATATCTCCGGAACCGGAGGTTTTAGTGTCTACTTTTTCAGGATTACCTCTATATGAGATATCTCCAGAACCAGAAACTCTGGCTTTAATTGATTTGTTAGCGGTTACTTGAATATCTGCTGATCCTGAAATTGTTGCAGAAACGTTATCGGCTTCCAAATCATAGGCCTCGATATCTCCGCTACCTGAAATGGTTGCGTCAAAATCTCTAGTCGTGCCGCTTAATTTTATATCACCCGAACCGGACATACTAGCGGAAATGGAATCTGTGTCTAAATCCAGAGTGATATCACCTGAACCGGACATGGCGGTACTAAAATTATCAGTCTTTATTTTGGTTTTGCCCACGATATCTCCGGAACCGGCCATGGAAACTGAATTAATGGATTCCACAGGTACTGTAATACGTATTTCAGAATTCCAACCACTTGTTTTTAGATTAATTCCTTTTTCGGTCTTAATAACCAATTTACCATCTTTGACTTCGGTAATAATATATTCCAAAAGATTTTCCTCTCCTTTTAAGGTAATTTCTCCCTCATTCCCTTCAACAAGGTCAACATCGAACCATCCGGATAAAGCTACTCCGTCATAATCGCCTGTATTTCTCTCAATGGTAACGATATTTCCATTTCCTTTAATGGTTTTTCCCCACTGTGCAGAACAGGATAAGGAAAGTAAACTTAAACCTACTAGTACGCCTAATTTTTTCATGTTTTAAATTTTAGATTGATTGATTATTTTTTGGTAAAACTTATTCCTCCATAATCACTGGTTAACGTCATTTGGTTACCACTTCCTTTAGAGCCATAATAACCTTCATAATGTCTATCCGATGATTTTTCGGTACTAATATTAATAGTAAAGTCATCTTTACCGCTCACTCCTGCATAACTGGTAGTAATATCGAAGTCAAAATGGTATTGGGAGTTATATCCTATTTTGATTCCGGTATAGTCGGTTCTAATTCTTACATCACCAGCATCTGCAGCTAGTTCCCCAATTTTAATAGCTCCATAATCTGCTGTTATATCCACATTTCCATGGACTATTCCTAAATCAACCGTAATATAATCTCCGTTGCCATCAATTGATTTTAGTTCACCTACATCCATATTGCCATAATCGCTGGAATACTCTAGATTTTCCATTTTACCGATACTGGCATTTGTGTAATCTGCTTTCACAGTAAGACTGCCAGCTTTGTCAATTGTAAATCCAGAATAATCTGCTCTAATTTCACCACTGTTAATATACCCAATGGTGGATTTTGAAGTGTAGTCAAAATTTAACTGATTGTTTCTACCGTGCAATTCCCCTAATTCAAGCCTTCCATAATCACAACTGATTTTTGCATGGCCATCAATTCGGTCTAAAATAATATTACCATAATCGTTACTAAGGTCCACATTATTCTTGATCGGTACTTTTATGGTATAGTTGATCTGCATGTTCACATTATTGTTATTTCCCCAGCTCCAGCCCCAACCGTTATTGTTTTTGTTCAATATGGTTTCTGCAGAAACCCTATCGCTACTAGCTTCAAAATTCACCGTAATGTCATCCAGTTTCTTTTGAACCTTTTCCTCGTTATTACCGTTCGTTTTTATATGGACTTCAATAACTACTCGGTTCTGGTCCCATGAAGTTATATTTAGATTTCCGTAAGAATTACGTACATACAACAATGCATTGGCATTTACATTAAACTCCTTTTTTATTGTTTTCTCTTTGGTATGCTTTCCGCTTAGATCTCGGTCATGAGCACTTAAAAGGGCAGTTGACAGTACTAAAAACAAGCATGTGGTTTTAAATAGTATAGTTTGCATTATTCGTATTTTTTAAGTTTTTAATCGTTTCTATTTGGATCATTACCTCTTTCAATAAATCGATCCTGGTTTGGAAGTTGGTGATCATAGCGCTTAAAATCAATTTACTATTACCACCGTTCACTAAATCCTGCTCCATTTTACTGTAGTTCAATTCCAGTTTTTTTAATTGGGACATAGTGTCTTCAATAATTTTTTCCGTCTCCGGAGATTTCTCCGAGTTAAGCTCCTTGATTTGTTCCTCTATGAGACTCGCAAAATAAAATTCCGTTTTAGAGGCTTCGGGAGAAATTTCAGCCACTTGTTCATCAATTGTATTGGTTGAATTCAGTTGAAGAAATCCTACAGTAAGCAAAAGCGTAACCGCGGCCGCAATCGAGGTATATTTCAACCAGGATAATTTTCTTTTTGGAGCCATAACGACCACTCCTTTAGAGGCATTTAGTTTAGCTAAAAAGCGCTGTTGATGACCTTGAATGGGTTCTTCAACATCAAACTCTCCCTGAAGTTTGTTAAAAAGCTCCTCTATGTTATCTTTTTTCATCATTTGATGCTATTAATTTCTGTCTTAAACTTTCTTTTGCCCTTGAAACCGTAGTTCTGCAATTGGCATAACTCATATTCAAGATTTCACTCATTTCTTCGTAATCAAATCCTTCAATTAAATGTAAGGTCAAAGCAACTCTGTAATTGTCCTTGAGTCCGTTCATGGTCTCCATCACTTTTTGAGCCTTTTGTTCTGTGAACACATGATTGGAGGCAATCCCATCGTTGTCTTCGACCTTGTACATTACTTCGTCCAAAGCAACTTCATTCTTTTTTTGTTGCTTTCTGTACTGGTAAATACTGTTGTTTATTACAATTCGTTTTAGCCAGGATCCAAAGGTGACTTCACCCTTGAATGTGTCCAGTTTTGTAAAAGCGCTTAGGAATGATTCCTGCATCACATCCTCTGCTTGGGCACTATCCTTGACAATTCGTACGGCTGTATTATACATGGCTTTGTAATACCTATTGTACACTTCTAGCTGTGCACTCTGTTTACCTGCCATGCACAATTGCAATAACACTTCAATATGTTCTTTCTGTTGGCTCAAAAAGTGATTGGTTTGTATAAAGATGAAACAATTTTCTATTTGTTACAGTCGAGGAAACTTTTTAGTTATTTTTTACGATATATCAGTGGATAATTATGGAATGCCTTATAGGCTTGGCATAAGAATTGAATAACTTAGACAAGAAAGAGAAATATTCACTGTCAACGCTACGATTCATAAAGGGTTACAGTGATTTAATAAAAACGCAATAAAACTATATTCTGTCGTACTAATGACAGAATGACCGATATATGAGTATGGGAGATTCTAAATTTTCAAATTTTGACAATATGTCCTTACAAGGAATTGATGAGGATTCTGAATTGATTCCTCTTTTGACGCCTGAAGATGAGGAGCAAATGAATAGTGAAACCTTACCGGAAACCTTACCTATTTTACCTTTGCGTAATACGGTACTTTTTCCGGGAGTAGTGATTCCTATTACTGCGGGAAGGGATAAATCTATTCGTTTAATAAAGGATGCCAATAATGGTTCAAAGGTAATTGGGGTAGTTTCCCAAAAGGATGAGGAAACCGAAAATCCAGACGTTAAGGATATTAATACCTTGGGAACTGTTGCAAGAATTTTAAGGGTTTTACAAATGCCCGATGGTAATACAACGGTAATTATTCAAGGTAAAAAACGTTTTGAGATTGCCGAGGTACTTACCAAAAAACCTTATATAACGGCTACCGTACGCGAAACTGCAGAGGAACGTCCGGATCAAAATAGTAAGGAGTTTTTAGCCATTATCGAATCGGTAAAGGAATTGGCCTTGAAAATTATCAGGGATAATCCAAATATTCCAAGTGAAGCTTCCTTTGCCATAAAGAATATTCAAAGTAATTCCTTCCTTATCAATTTTGTATCGTCTAATCTGAATTTGGATGTAAAGGCCAAGCAGGAATTGTTGGAAATAGGGAATTTACAGGAACGTGCTCTAGCTACACTTAAGTATATGAATGTCGAGCTTCAGAAATTAGAACTGAAAAATGATATTCAATCCAAAGTGAGAAGCGACCTTGACCAACAGCAGCGCGAATATTTCTTACATCAACAAATGAAGACTATCCAAGAAGAGCTTGGTGGTGTTTCCTATGATGAGGAATTGGATGAGATGCGCAAAAAGGCCAAAAAGAAAAAATGGGGAAAAAAAGTAAAAACGCATTTTGATAAGGAACTTTCAAAAATGCAGCGAATGAATCCGCAGGTAGCGGAATATTCGATTCAACGTAATTATTTGGACCTGATTTTAGATTTACCGTGGAATGAATTTTCAAAGGATAAATTTGACCTAAAAAGGGCAGAGCGTATTTTGAACCGTGACCATTATGGACTAGAAGATGTCAAACGACGTATCATTGAATATCTGGCGGTTTTGAAGTTGAGAAACGATATGAAATCACCTATACTATGTCTCTACGGCCCTCCAGGTGTTGGTAAGACTTCTTTGGGTAAATCCATTGCAGAGGCCTTAGGGCGGGAGTATGTTCGCATGTCTTTGGGTGGTTTGCGTGATGAGGCTGAAATTAGGGGGCATCGTAAAACCTATATTGGCGCAATGCCCGGAAGGATTATTCAAAGCTTGAAAAAAGCGGGTACTTCCAATCCTGTTTTTATTTTGGATGAAATCGATAAATTATCAAATAGTAATCAAGGAGATCCATCTTCTGCAATGCTGGAGGTTTTAGATCCAGAGCAAAACAGTGATTTCCATGATAACTTTTTGGAAATGGGTTATGATCTTGTCCAAGGTAATGTTCGTGGCTACAGCCAATAATTTAGGGAATATTCAGCCAGCGTTAAGAGACCGTATGGAGATCATCAATGTTAGTGGGTATACCATTGAGGAAAAAGTTGAAATTGCCAAAAAGCATTTATTGCCTAAACAATTAACAGAGCATGGTTTGGATTCCAGTCACCTTAAAATTGGCAAACCTCAATTGGAAAAGATAGTAGAAGGCTACACTAGAGAATCTGGAGTACGTTCCCTAGAAAAGCAAATCGCTAAAATGGTGCGTTATGCGGCCAAATCTATCGCTACTGAGGAAGAGTATGATATTAAGGTAAGTTAATGAAAATATTATTAAAGTATTGGGTGCACCAAAAATGGAGCGCGATAAATATGAGAATAATGAAGTAGCCGGAGTTGTAACCGGTCTGGCTTGGACGAGCGTTGGTGGTGATATTCTGTTTATAGAATCGATACTTTCCAAAGGTAAAGGAGCAATGAGTATTACCGGTAACCTAGGTAAGGTCATGAAGGAGTCCGCAACTATTGCTATGGAGTATATCAAATCCAATTCGGATAGATTTGGAATTGACCCGGAAATATTTGAAAAATACAACGTACATATTCATGTGCCCGAAGGTGCTACACCAAAAGACGGACCTAGTGCTGGTGTAACCATGTTAACTTCTTTAGTTTCGCTATTTACCCAAAAGCGAATCAAAAAGAGTTTAGCCATGACTGGTGAAATTACTTTGAGAGGAAAAGTGTTACCTGTTGGCGGAATTAAGGAAAAAATATTGGCAGCCAAACGGGCAAGAATCAAAGAAATCATTTTATGTGCAGATAATGAGCGTGATATTAAGGAAATAAAAGAGTCCTACTTGAAAGGTTTGACCTTTCACTATGTAAAAGAAATGTACGAAGTAATAGACATCGCCATTACGGATGAAAAAGTTAAGAATCCAAAAGAGCTATAAACCATCCTTTCTTCATACTTTTAGTTAAATGAAAAAAATAACGATTGCATTAGACGGTTATTCCTCTACAGGTAAAAGCACTTTGGCGAAACAACTCGCCAAAGCTTTACACTATGTGTATGTGGATACTGGAGCTATGTACCGTGCAGTTACCTTGCATGGCATGAGAAAAGGCTTCATTTCCAATGGTAAGATAGAAGTAGGATCACTGTTGGATGCTTTGGATGAAATCAAGCTCAATTTTGAATTCAATAAAGATTTAGGATTTGCAGAAATGTTCTTGAATGGTGAGAATGTAGAACGGGAAATACGGACTTTGGACGTTTCTAAAAATGTGAGTCAGGTTGCTGAATTGGAAAAAGTACGAACCAAACTCGTTGCTTTACAGCAGGATATGGGAAAGGGCAAAGGAGTTGTTATGGATGGCCGTGATATTGGTACCGTTGTTTTTCCTGATGCAGAACTCAAACTTTTCATGACGGCTTCCCCAGAAAAAAGAGCGGTTAGAAGATATAAGGAGTTATTGGATAGGGGAGAGGATGTAAAGTATGAAGAGATTTTGGAGAATGTACAAAAAAGGGATTATATAGATTCACACAGAAAAATCTCTCCTTTAGTAAAAGCTCCAGATGCAATTGAGTTTGATAATAGTGATGTAGGTATGGAAGACCAATTCCAAAGAATTTATGAACATGCTTTACGAATCATAAAAAAACATTCATAAAAAAAGAGGACATTTTTACTGTCCTCTTTTTAATTTATAATAATCGTAAAATTATTGCTTTGGAATGACCAAAACTTGCTCAGGATGAATGACATCCGGATTTTTCAAAATACTGGTATTTGCTTCGAAAATCGCTTTGTATTTCATGGCATCACCGTAGTAATGTTTTGCTATTTTACTTAAGGATTCTCCGCTTTTTACAATATGTCTATGGTAAACTGATTCATCTTCTACTGTAATATTAGCTTTAATATCAGATGGTGATTCACCTCCAATTTCTTTGATTTTATCCCACATTAAATCTTTTTCGTACTGGGTATGGGCTTGCCCTTTTACTTTTAAGATATCTCCTTCAACAGTAACATTTCCATCCTTAATCCCTAATTTTTCACCTAGGTCTAGAACGGGTTGATATTTTGCTTTAACACTCATAATATTGTTTTTTTAATGGTTAATTAAACAGGTATCTAAGATAGCATTATTGTGGATATTACCGATGAAAATAGGTCATTTATGTGTTCTTTAAAACACTTGTAACAGCTTGTTGTATATTTTAGAAATAAATAGTACTTTTGCACACCTTTTTGTGCAAGGAATTCAAGAGAAAAAGGGATTAAAAACAAAAGATAACTACTTTCATAGTCGTTGCCTAGGTCTTGATAAGGGTATGGAATACAAATTAATAATCAGCAAATGGCTGAAGAAAAAACAAACGTAGAGGTAGAAGAAACTACTGAAGCAACCCAACAAACTGCAGTGGAGACTCCACAGCAAGATCCACAAGAATTCTTAGAAAACTTTAACTGGGATAAATACGAACAAGGAATTGAGCGTGTTGATGATGCCAAATTGAAGGAGTTCGAAGAATTGGTGGCTGAAAACTTTGTAGATACTGCCGATGAGGAAGTAGTGCAAGGTACAGTGGTTTACATTACTGACAGAGAAGCTATTATTGATATAAACGCTAAATCTGAAGGTGTTATCTCATTGAACGAGTTTCGTTACAACCCGGGTTTAAAGGTTGGTGACAAGGTTGAGGTGTTGATAGACATTCGTGAAGATAAAAGTGGACAATTGGTATTGTCTCACAGGAAAGCGAGAACTATCATGGCTTGGGATCGTGTTAATGCGGCTCATGACAAAGAAGAAATCGTTACTGGTTTTGTGAAATGTAGAACTAAAGGTGGTATGATCGTTGACGTATTTGGAATTGAGGCGTTCTTGCCAGGTTCTCAAATCGATGTGAAGCCTATTCGTGACTACGATCAGTATGTAAATAAAACAATGGAGTTCAAGGTGGTGAAAATCAACCATGAATTCAAGAATGTTGTTGTTTCGCATAAAGCGCTTATTGAAGCGGATATCGAAGAGCAGAAAAAAGAAATCATTAGCCAACTTGAAAAAGGACAAGTATTGGAAGGTGTTGTTAAGAACATTACTTCTTACGGTGTCTTTATCGATCTTGGTGGTGTTGATGGTTTGGTTCACATTACTGACCTTTCTTGGAGTAGAATCAACCACCCGAACGAGGTTGTTGAACTAGACCAGAAATTGAACGTTGTAATTCTTGATTTTGATGAGAACAAATCCAGAATTCAATTAGGTCTTAAGCAATTAGAGAAGCATCCTTGGGAAGCTTTGAGTGATGAAATCAAAATTGGAGACAAAGTAAAAGGTAAAGTTGTTGTAATCGCAGATTACGGTGCATTTATCGAAGTTGTTGAAGGTGTTGAAGGATTGATTCACGTTTCTGAAATGTCATGGTCTACGCATTTGCGTTCTGCTCAGGATTTCGTTAATGTTGGAGATGAAGTAGAAGCTGTAGTATTGACTTTGGATCGTGAAGATCGTAAGATGTCATTAGGTATCAAGCAATTGACGCCAGACCCATGGACTGATATTACTACTAAATACCCTGTTGGATCTAATCACAAAGGTATCGTACGTAACTTCACCAACTTTGGTGTATTCGTAGAATTGGAAGAAGGAATTGACGGTTTGATCTATATCTCTGACCTTTCTTGGACCAAGAAAATCAAGCATCCATCAGAATTCACTAATGTAGGTGATACTTTGGAAGTTGAAGTATTGGAATTGGATGTTGATGGTCGTAAGTTAAGCTTAGGTCACAAGCAGACTACTGAAAACCCTTGGGATAAGTACGAAACTGAATTTGCGGTAGGTACTACTCACAAGGCAGCTATTTCTGATATCGTTGATAAAGGAGCAACAATTGAATTTAACGAAGATATTACTGCATTTGTTCCTCAGCGTCATTTAGAAAAAGAAGACGGTAAGAAATTGGGCAAAGGTGAAGAGGCAGAATTCCAAATCATCGAGTTCAATAAGGACTTTAAGCGTGTTGTAGCAAGTCATACTGCTATCTTCCGTGAAGAAGAACAACGTAATGTAAAGGCAGCTGTCAAAAGACAAGCGGCTAGTGCAGATGAGGCTAAACCTACTTTAGGGGATGCTAACGATGCATTGCAAGCGTTGAAGGATAAAATGGAAGCAGCTGATTCTAAAAAGAAGAAGTAATTCTAAATACATAATCCTCATAAGGATTTAAAAATGAAGCCCGGACATTTTGTTCCGGGCTTTTTTTATTTTATATCATCGGATATGAACTAATCTTAAATTATATATCATTAGACTGAAAATTCCATCATATAACTTGATGAATTAATTAGCGAGTCTTATGAGCTATAGTAATCTGTGTTCATTTATTGATTAATTTTTAAAGGGAATTGTCTATTTTTGTTCAGCTAAAAGCATGGGTGGTCTATTATGAGTCAAAAAGTCTTACTCTCTTCCAAAGAAATCAATATTATCCTCCATCGTTTGGCTTGCCAACTCCTTGAAAATCATTTAACATTTGAAAATACCGTACTTATAGGTATTCAGCCTAGAGGTAAGTACGTCGCGCAACGCTTGACCAAAATCTTAAAGGAAGAGTATAAGGTGAAGCATATTGATTTAGGTCTTTTGGATATAACGTTTTATCGAGATGATTTTAGAAGAGGGGATAAAACGCTAGAGGCTACCAAAACAAAAATCGATTTTTTGGTTGAGGATAAAAATGTGGTTTTGATTGATGATGTACTGTATACCGGTAGAAGTATCAATGCAGCATTAACAGCAATACAATCTTTTGGAAGACCCAAGGATGTTGAACTACTTTGCTTAATAGACCGTAGATTCAGTAGACATTTGCCTATACAGCCCAATTACAGGGGTAGACAGGTTGATGCTATAAATGAGGAAAAGGTAAAAGTGATGTGGGAGGAGAATGATGGAGAGGATATCGTATATTTAATAAATAGGTAATAGAACAAAATGAGCGAACTGAGTGTAAAACACTTATTGGGAATCAAATATCTTAAGGAAACCGATATTCAGCTTATTTTTGAAACTGCAGATCATTTTAAGGAAGTAATTAATCGTTCTATTAAAAAAGTTCCTTCACTGCGTGATATTACCATTGCCAATATTTTCTTTGAAAATAGTACCCGTACCAAATTGTCCTTTGAATTGGCGGAAAAGCGACTATCTGCTGATGTGCTTAATTTTTCTGCTAGTCAATCCTCGGTGACCAAAGGGGAAACCTTAATCGATACGGTGAATAATATTTTATCCATGAAAGTGGATATGGTGGTGATGCGCCATCCAAATCCAGGTGCTGGTATATTTCTTTCAAAACACGTAAAGGCATCCATTGTAAATGCAGGTGATGGTGCGCACGAGCATCCTACACAAGCCTTGTTGGATTCATATTCCATTCGTGAAAAGTTGGGAGATGTTGCGGGTAAAAATGTGGTAATTGTTGGGGATATTCTTCATTCTAGAGTAGCACTTTCTAATATTTTTGCACTTAAATTACAGGGAGCGAATGTAAAAGTCTGCGGACCTAAAACATTGTTGCCTAAATACATAGATTCCCTAGGTGTAGGGGTGGAAATGAATTTGAGAAAAGCATTGGAATGGTGCGATGTCGCCAACATGCTCAGGATACAGAATGAACGTTTGGATATCAGTTATTTTCCCACAACCAGGGAATATACCCAGCAGTTTGGTGTGAATAAAAAGATGTTGGATAGTCTGGATAAAGAAATTGTCATTATGCACCCCGGCCCTATCAATAGAGGTGTAGAGATTACTAGTGATGTTGCGGATTCTAAGCAGTCCATTATTTTGAATCAAGTTGAGAACGGAGTGGCCATACGTATGGCGGTAATTTATTTATTGGCTTCTAAAATAAAATAACATGGTTTTTGACAAAGACGAAATGTTCACCATCATCTCGCAAGAGAATCCGTCCATTGATCGGTTTTTAGAGAATTTAGAAAAAGAATATTCCAAATTAAAGAATGATAATCTTGTTCTTGACCTTTTAAGTTTTACGAAATTGACGCCCTACAATGTTGTCGCTTTTCTAGAATTTTCTAAAAAGCATCGCAAGAACGGCAAATCCTTCGTGGTTGTTTCCGACAAAGTATCTTATGACGATGTACCGGAGGAAATCAATGTAGTGCCTACTCTTAAAGAAGCGAAAGATATCATCGAGATGGAGGAAATCGAAAGGGATTTGGAGCTGTGAAAATAACCATCTTAGGTTGTTATGCCGCTACCCCTCGTACACTTACCAATCCTACAGCTCAGGTTTTAGAGATTAAAAACCATATGTTTTTAGTGGATTGTGGGGAGGGGACACAGGTGCAATTGCGAAAGCAAAAAATTAAGTTCTCCAGAATCAACCATATTTTCATTTCCCATCTCCATGGAGACCATTTTTTTGGACTTCCGGGTTTTATTTCAACTATGCGACTTTTAGGCAGGGAAAAGGAATTGCATGTATATGGCCCTAAGGGTATCAAAGATGCGATTACACTGTTGTTGAAACTTGGTGATTCTTGGACGAATTATCCACTTATCTTTCATGAACTTTCGAGTAAAGAACCACAACTGATTTTTGAGGATAAGAAAGTGTCCGTAACCACAATTCCATTAGATCATAGAGTATATACGAATGGTTATTTGTTTAGGGAAAAACTGGGCGAAAGAAAACTCAATGTTGATGCCGTGGAAACATATGGAATTGATAAAGCCTATTTCCGCAATATTAAAAACGGAAAGGATGCGGTTCAAGAAAATGGAAAAAGCATTCCGAACAAGGAGTTGACATTTGACCCTCCAGCACCTAAATCCTATGCATTCTGTAGTGATACGGTCTATGACCCAGAATTGGCCAATCAAATTCGGGAAGTGGATGTCTTGTATCATGAATCCACTTTTTTAGAATCAGAATCAGATTTAGCGACCAAGACCAAACATTCAACGGCCATTCAAGCCGCCAAGATTGCGAAATCTGGTAACGTAAAAAACTTAATACTAGGCCATTACTCCACCCGCTATAAATCGATAGCGCTTTTTAAAGAAGAAGCACTTACAGTTTTTGATACTGTTCACCTTGCGGATGACGGACAATCCTTTGAATTTTAGTTTCATTTAATACTTTTTTAGGCCTCTTATATTCCTTTCTTTTTAGAACTTTGTTTATCTTGTTTTTAAGAAAAAAAGAATGCAGAAAGACTTAGGCGATTATAGAAAATCTTACGAAAAGAGTGCTTTATTGGAAGAAAGTATTTCCGATAACCCCATGCAATTGTTCCAAACTTGGTTTTACGAAGTAGAAAAGGCGGACGGTGTTGAGGAACCCAATGCAATGACGGTTTCAACGATAGGATTGGATGGTTTTCCAAAAAGTAGGGTAGTGCTCTTAAAAAAGTATACTCACGAAGGATTTATATTTTATACGAATTACAATAGTGAAAAGGGTAAGGCAATAGCTAAGAACCCCAATGTATGTATTTCTTTTTTTTGGCCGAATTTAGAACGACAGGTAATTATTAAAGGAAGTGCAGAGAAGTTAGCGGAAAATCTTTCCGACGGTTATTTTGAATCACGCCCAGAGGGAAGTAAATTAGGTGCTTTAGTTTCCAATCAAAGTAGTGTGATTCCTTCTCGAGAAGTTTTAGAGGAAGAGTTAAGGAACTTGGAGAAGGAATATGAAAACAAAGAAATTGAAAGGCCTGAACATTGGGGCGGTTATATCGTAAAGCCAATTTCCATTGAATTTTGGCAGGGGAGACCAAATAGACTTCATGATCGAATCCGGTATCGTTTAGATTCCAATTTTGATTGGATCATGGAACGATTGGCCCCTTAAATAATTAGAAAGAATATGAAGACTTTGTTATTAATGCGACATGGTAAATCGTCTTGGGAACTGAATGTTAGCGATCAAGATAGGCCATTGCAACAACGGGGTATTTCAGATGCCTATTTGGTAGGTAATGAATTGGCGACTAAAAATTTAAAAATCGACCGTGCCTTTTCAAGTCCTGCAAACAGGGCATCGCACACGGCTATAATTTGTTTGAGGCAGCTAAACTATCCACTGAAAAACTTTTCTATCGTTTCGGATTTATATGATTTTTCGGGAGAGAAAGTGATAGATTTCATCAGAAATTCTGATAACGAATTAGATACAATTTTAATTTTCGGACATAATCACGCCTTCACATATATAGCAAATGCAATGGGAGATAAGCATATAGATAATGTTCCCACAAGTGGATTTGTGCAAATTCAATTTAAAGAAAACACTTGGTCTTCAATAACACAGGGATCAACAATACAAACTATTTTTCCAAAGCAATTGAACACATGGTAAGAAGTAATAATCAGTACGTAAATAGAGAAATAAGTTGGTTATGGTTCAACGAACGTGTACTGCAGGAAAGCGCAGATAAAAATGTACCATTAATAGAACGGCTTAGGTTTTTGGGTATTTTCTCCAATAACTTGGATGAGTTTTTCAAAGTGCGTTACGCTACGGTAAAACGTATAGTGGAAGCTGGTAGGAATGGCAAAAGTGTTTTGGGAGGAGAAAAAGCAAAGGACCTTTTAGAGGAAATCACCAAAATTGTGATTGACCAACAGACCAAGAGTTTGGTAATCCTTAAGCAGATAGGTCATGAACTTGAAGGAAAGAATATTTTTATCCTTAAGGAAACGGAACTTAGTGACAGTCAAAAGCAATTTGTGAAAGCTTACTTTTTGAAAGAAGTGAGTCCGCAGTTAATGACCATAATATTAAACGACCTCACTGAATTTCCTACTTTAAAGGATACGGCAGCATATCTGGCCGTGAAAATGGTCATAAAAAGTGAAAAGCAAAAAAAGGAGAAGCGCTATGCTTTGATTGAGATACCAAAGGGGATTGACCGTTTTGTCGTTTTGCCAGATGAAGGAGAGAAAAGTTTTATCATCATTCTTGATGATATGATTAGGTATTGTTTGGATAATATTTTTACCATGTTCGAATATGAGACCATATCTGCGCATATGATCAAAATTACCAGGGATGCTGAATTGGATATGGATAATGATCTTAGTAAAAGTTTTATTGAGAAAATATCGTCCAGTGTAGAACACCGAAAAATTAGTGATCCGGTTCGCTTTGTATATGATAAAAGTATAGGAAAGGACACCTTGATGTTCTTAAAGGAGAAAATGAATATTGAGGACACCGATAGTGTTATTCCTGGTGGTAGATATCATAACCGTAGGGATTATATGGGCTTTCCTAGTTTAGGTCGGCAAGATTTATTGTATGATAAAATAACTCCGTTACCGGTAAAAGGATTAAGTGTTGAGGGAAGTATTTTAGGAAGCATTGCTAAAAAGGATTATTTACAATATACCCCATATCATACATTTACCTACATTCTTAAGTTTTTACGCGAGGCGGCTTTAGATCCAAAAGTACGTTCCATAAAAATCACGGTTTATCGATTGGCAAGTAATTCCCAAATAGCGGCATCGTTGATTAATGCTGTAAAGAATGGAAAGCAAGTTACGGTACAAATCGAACTACAAGCGCGTTTTGATGAGCAGGCAAATATTGAATACGCGGAACAATTACAGGCGGAAGGAGTGAAATTGATTTTTGGTGTTCCCGGTTTAAAAGTACATAGTAAAATTTGTGTGATAGAACGTGAAGAAGATGAGGTCATCAAACGCTACGGATTTATAAGCACAGGTAATTTTAATGAATCTACGGCTAGAATTTACACGGATTATACCCTATTTACAGCTAATGAGCCTATTTTAAAAGAATTGAACAAAGTTTTCGACTTCTTCGAAACCACTTATAAAATAAATAAGTACAAACATCTCATCGTTTCACCACATTATACTAAAAATGCATTTCAAAAATTAATAGATGTTGAAATAGCGAATGCGATTTTAGGTAAAGAGGCATGGATTAAGATAAAGATGAATAGCTTCACCTCTTATAAGATGGTCGATAAATTGTATGAGGCCAGTCGTGCAGGGGTAAAGATCCAGTTAATCATAAGAGGTATATGTTGCTTAGTGCCAGGGGTTAAGGGGATGAGTGAAAACATAGAAGCCATTAGCGTTATAGATAAATTCCTAGAGCATACTAGATTATTTGCCTTTGCCAATGATGGGAATCCTAAAGTGTATATATCCTCAGCGGATTGGATGACCCGTAATTTGGATTACAGGGTAGAGGTAGGTTGTCCAATCTATGATCAAGACATTAAAAAAGAGCTAATGGATACTTTTGAAATTTGTTGGAAGGACAATATGAAAGCTAGGGTGTTCACAGAAAAACAGGATAATGCCTATCGTAAGCCAAAAGCACCTAAAATTCGTTCTCAGTTTGCTACGTATGATTACTATTCCAAAAATATAGAAGAGTAAGGACTATCCATGTATCGTTTCTTTATTGCTCAAGTTTTTCATAATCTTGGCTTCATAATCTAAGAGGTCCTGCCATTTTTGGTTGACTTCTTCCAAGTTGCCATATTTTCGGGCAAATTTAAGGAACATGGTATAGTGGCCGGCTTCACTGATCATTAGTTTGTGATAGAATTTCGCTAAATTTTTATCCTCTAGTTCTTCGGATAATAAACGAAAACGTTCACAGCTACGCGCTTCTATGAGTCCTGCATAAAGTAATCTATGGATTAGTTGGGTTGTTCTACTTCCACCTTTTGGAAAAAACTTGATAAGTTCAATAACGTATTCATCCTTACGGTCACGACCAAGCGTTTGACCCCGTTTTAAAATGAGGTCATGTACCATTTTAAAATGTCCCATTTCCTCGCGGGAAAGTGCTATCATTTCTTCAATAAGTTCTGGATATTCTGGGAAAGAAACAATCAATGAAATGGCCGTGCTTGCAGCTTTTTGCTCGCAATAGGCATGATCTGTCAATATTTCATCTATATTTTTTTCTACAATATTGACCCATCTGGGATCAGTAGGTAATTTCAAACCTAGCATAATTTCTTTTTTTCAAAATTAGAAAGAAAAAATCAATTGCAATAAATGGTATTAATACCGTTAATAATACGGTGAACTGTTCATTAATATTTATTTTTGAAGAAGGTTAATTTTTAGAAGAAAATGCATAGTCTTAAAGATATTCAAGAGGTTTTAGAAAATAAAGGTCCGAAAGAAGGTGTAGATTGGTTGAAGGATAAAATTTCTAAACTGGCGGAATCCAAATCTACAAAAGACCTGTATATGACGTACAGTCTTTTAAGTTCCAAATTTGATGCTACGGTGCCAGAAGGTTTTGACAATACTTCTGATATTTCAAGTTATTTTGAAAGCCATAATGCGGACTTACTTCAAATTGCGCGCATATTTTTATTATCGGCAGTTTTGGAACACGATAAGGATTTTTACACTCCTAAGGTTGCCAATATCATTCAAGTAGCCGATACTGGCGAATTGGAAACCTTCCTTAAATTCTTGATTCTTTTACCCAATCCTGAAGCCTATAAACAAACTGCTGTTGAGGCATTACGAACCAATATTGCGGTTATTTTTGATGCGATTTGCATGAACAATCCATATCCGGCTAAATACTTCAATGATCAACAATGGAATCAAATGTATTTGAAAGCTGCTTTCATGGAACGTGATCTTTCTCAAATTGTGGCGGTTGATGAACGCGCCAATGGGGATTTGACCAGAATAATTTCAGATTATGCACATGAAAGATGGGCAGCTTCTAGAAAAATAGAACCGATGTTCTGGAGACCGGTTTCCAAGTTTCTAAATGAGCAGTTATTGGAGGACATGAAGCGCTTGTTAGAAAGTGAGGATAGGGTAGAAAACCGAGCTGGGGCTTTGTGTTGTAAGCATTCTGAAAATGAAAAGGCTTTTATGCTTTTAAATGAATATCCAGAGGTAAAACAGGAAATTGAGACGAATAAAATAAATTGGAATACGCTTAAAGATTAAGATATGGACGATAAAATGATGATTATAGATCCGCACGTGCACATGACCTCCAGAACAACGGATGATTATGAGGCTATGGCCGCTGCAGGTGTTGTTGCAATAATAGAACCCTCTTTCTGGTTGGGTCAACCAAGGACGCAAGTAGGTTCTTTTCAAGATTACTACAGTAGTTTGGTGGGTTGGGAGCCTTTTAGGGCCAGTCAATTTGGTATTAAGCATTACTGTACAATTGGATTGAATTCCAAAGAAGCAAATAACGAGGCCTTGGCAGAACAGGTCATTGAATTGTTGCCACTTTACGTTCATAAGGAAAATGTGGTGGCCATAGGTGAAATTGGTTACGATGACCAAACACCTGCAGAGGACAAATACTTTAGGATGCAATTGGAAATGGCAAAAGAATTGGGCATGACCGTTCAAGTTCATACACCGCATCGTGACAAAAAAGCCGGAACCATAAAAAGTATGGAAGTCTGTTTGGAGCACGGTTTAGATCCTGGCAATGTAATCATTGACCATAACAATGAAGAAACGGTTAAAGAAGTTTTGGACCGTGGGTTTATTGCTGCATTCACTATTTATCCAAAGACCAAAATGGGTAACGAGCGAATGGTAGAGGTAGTAAGAAATTTTGGAAGTACCAATATTATAGTAGATAGTTCTGCAGATTGGGGGGTAAGTGATCCATTAGCTGTACCTAAAACGGCTTCCCTAATGTTAAAAAGGGGAATCGACAAGGCCGATGTGGTTAAAACTTGCTATCAAAATGCCTTGGATGCTTTTAGTAAGAACGGAAAAATGAAGGAATCACACTGGTTAAATCCTAATGGTATAAATCAGTCCCAATTATTCAATGATAATAGTGTCCTAAGAGGGCAGACTCCAAGAATTGACGAGGATCAAATCAGCTAGTATGAAGGAAAAGTTGATGGGCTTTGCTCGCTTGGCGAGACCTGCCAATTTACCCACTGCTGCTGCAGATATTTTTGCGGGTGGGGCAATAGGGCTTTTCGCCGAACAGATACTGCCTTTTCAATATATGGCTGAGCATTGGGTAGTTGTGCTTTCTCTTATATTTTCATCAATTTTTTTATATGCCGGGGGTGTTGTTTTTAATGATGTATTTGATGCTGAGTTGGATGCAGTCGAGCGTCCGGAAAGGGCTATTCCAAGTGGATTGATATCGCTAAAGGAAGCCGTTATTTGGGGTGTTTTTTTAATGTCTTTAGGTATCGGATTGGCTTTTTATAGTCATCTCATCTCTGGAATCATTTCAGTAATGCTAACCATCGCGATTATTGGCTATGATTCTTTTTCAAAAAAATACGGTTTTTTAGGTCCGTTGAACATGGGGATTTGCCGAGGTCTCAATCTTTTATTGGGTATTTCCATTTTGGGTTCATTGTCTTTTGAATGGATTAGTATCGTACCTGTCGTATATATTTTTGCGATTACATTGATTAGTAGAGGAGAGGTCCATGGGGAAAATAAAAACCATATTCTTTTATCCGGGTTGTTATATACAATAGTTATTGCCTCCATAGCGTTAATCGTTTGGATACACACGAACAACCTACTCATAGTGTTTCCGTTTTTAGTATTTTTTGGAATATTAATATTTAGACCGTTGATAAAGGCATATCAAGAAAATTCCCCCAAAAACATTAAGAAAGCGGTGATTGCAGGTGTATTATCTTTGGTAGTGATGAATGCCTGTTGGGTCGCCGGTTTTTCTGGGGTATATATGGCGTTATTGGTATTATTGTTATTACCCTTGTCTATGCTTTTGTCAAAATTATTTGCTGTAACTTAACTTCAATATGCAATTGAAACCCATTAAACAGTCTTTTCAGGTTCAATATGATTATCAATTATATTTTACATCCGGTTTGTTCGAATCGGAAAATAGGCTATTCGTAAATTTAATATCAGACTATAAACCTAATGAAGCGGTAAAATTGCTTTTTGTTTTGGATGATGGTGTAGAATATCACCACCCAAATTTAAAGGCGCAGATTTTCGCCTACTGCAAATTAAATAGTGACCATCTTGTACATACGGATACACTTACGATACCCGGTGGCGAACAGGCTAAAAACAGTGATGCAGATATAGAATTGGTGCTGAAGGGTGTTAATGATAACAAAATTTGTAGACACTCTTTTGTAGTGGTTATTGGTGGTGGAGCTGTAATCGATATGGTGGGTTATGCTGCCGCAATTGCCCACAGAGGTGTTAAATTGATACGTATTCCAACCACGGTGCTTTCTCAAAATGATTCTGCAGTAGGGGTTAAAAATAGTGTGAACGCGTTTAAAAAGAAGAACTTTTTAGGTACGTTCGCCCCACCTTACGCTATTATTAATGATAGTGATTTTTTAGAGACTTTAGAGCAAAGGGATTGGATTTCGGGTATAGCTGAGGCGATAAAGGTTGCGCTGATTAAGGATAAGGTATTTTTTCAATTTATTGCGGATAATGCTACCGCTTTGAAGAATAGGGAAATGGAGCCCATGCAATATTTGATCCATAGGTGCGCTGAGATGCACATGCATCATATTGCCCAAGGTGGTGACCCTTTTGAATCAGGTTCTTCCAGACCGTTAGATTTTGGACACTGGGCTGCCCATAAGATGGAATTCATGACCAATTATTCCTTAAGGCATGGAGAAGCAGTAGCCAAAGGAATTGCATTGGATGTAACCTATGCCCAGTTGTTAGATTTGATTACAGAATCTGAATTACACCATATTTTGGAGGTCATGCATGAAATTGGATTCGATTTGCAAATTCCATTCGATTCAGCAGGGGAAATAAATTCGCTTTTGAATGGTATAGAGGAGTTTAGAGAGCATTTAGGCGGTCGGCTTACAATTACCCTGATCAATGGTCTTGGAGTGAAGCATGACGTCCATACCATCGATTTGGAAATTATGAAACAGGCCATTGAAAAGTTGAATCATCATTTTACCATAACTAACTGATTTATGCAGGTAAAGAAGGATTTACATCTATCCTATTGCACTAATATTCATCCAGGTCAAGATTGGAAAAGTACTTTTAAAAGTCTTCAGGATTTTGTTCCCGGAATCAAAAAAGAAGTTTCTAATCACCAAGCTTTTGGTTTAGGTCTTAGACTATCCAATAAAGCCAGCGAGGAACTGGAAAATGGTCAGCATATGGCAATTTTTCAGGAGTGGTTGAAAGAACAAAACGTTTATGTGTTTACGATGAACGGATTCCCATACGGGAACTTTCATGATGAGCGGGTAAAAGACATGGTGCACGCGCCAGATTGGACGACAAAGGAACGATTGATTTATACCAAGCGACTTTTTAAGCAACTATCTGTCTTAGTTCCAGAAGGAATTAATGGAGGAATATCTACGTCTCCAATTACCTATAAATATTGGCATAAGACGGATGTGGAAATTAAAAAGGCTTTTGAATTAGGGGCTCTTCACATGTTAGAAGTGGCGAAATATTTATTTGAATTGGAGCAGGAAACAGGTAAGTATTTTCACATGGATATTGAACCGGAGCCTGACGGACTTTTGGAAAACAGTGATGAGGTGCTTTTATTTTTTTCTGATTATCTTCTTCCTTTGGGAATTCCATTTTTAAAAAGTGAATTGAATATAGATGCCCAAAAGGCAGAAGTATTAATCAAAAAACACCTTACCGTTTGTTATGATGTATGCCATTTTTCATTGGCTTATGAAGAACCAAAACAGACTTTTGCAAAGTTTGAAAATGACGGAATTAGGGTGGGTAAAATACAAGTAAGTGCTGCTTTGAAAATCCTTTTTGATGGTAAAAACGATGAATTGACTTGGGCTGAACTTGGGAAATTTAATGAACCCACATACTTGCACCAAGTAACCGAAAAAGTGGGGGAACAAGTACAAACCTATAGTGATTTGCCAGTGGTTTTAAAAGAAAAAAAACCAGTTAAGGAATTGAGGGCCCATTATCATGTACCTATTTTTTTAGAGCGATATGGAATGCTTTTTTCTACACAAGATCACATTATTAAAACTATGGATTATATAAAAAATAATCCCGTTTCAGAACATCTGGAAATTGAAACCTATACTTGGGATGTACTCCCAAAAGATTTGAAGCAAGATTTGTCCGTTTCCATTATACGGGAAATCCAATGGTTGAAAGAATATTTATAATATGAGAAAAACAGTCGTTATCAATGTAGTTGGTTTAACCAAAAGGTTGATTGGCGAGCATACCCCTTTTATTGCCTCCTTTTTAGAAAAGGGAAATTTGTCCTATATCAAACCAATGCTACCGGCAGTAACCTGTTCCGTACAATCAACGTATGTGACCGGTAAATGGCCATCTGAGCATGGAATTGTAGGTAATGGTTGGTATTTCAAGGATGAATGTGAGGTTAAATTCTGGAAACAATCCAATAAGTTGGTGGAGCAACCCAAGATTTGGGATGAATTAAAGAAACAATATCCAGATTTTACCTGTGCCAATCATTTCTGGTGGTACAATATGTATTCAGATGTGGATTATAGTATTACGCCACGGCCAAATTATCTCGCCGATGGTAGAAAAATACCGGATATTTATTCCCAGCCAGCAGAACTTCGTGATGAGATGCAGGAAAAATTGGGAACTTTTCCATTGTTCGAATTTTGGGGGCCTAGAACAACCATAAACTCTTCGAAATGGATTGCAAATGCGGCAGTATTGACCGATAAAAAACATAATCCTGATCTTACCCTCATTTATCTTCCGCATCTTGATTATAACCTCCAGCGTTATGGAATCGATTTTAATATTATCGCAAAGGATTTAAACGAAATTGATGCTGTGGTAAAAGAGTTGGTAACCCATTATCAAGAAAATAATACCCGTGTAATTTTACTTTCTGAATACGGAATTACAAATGTAAACAGACCTATTCACTTAAACCGATTGTTAAGAAAGAATGGGTATGTCGCTATACGTGAAGAGCGTGGTTTAGAATTATTAGATGCAGGTGCCAGTGATGCCTTTGCGGTTGCTGACCATCAAATAGCACATGTGTATTGTAAAAATCCTGATAATTTAGAAAAGATTGCGAAGCTTATAAGTGAGGAAGAAGGTGTTGAAAAAGTACTTTACGGTAAAGATTTGGAAGCACATAATTTGTCAAATGACCGCTGTGGAGATATTGTAGTAGTGGCGGATAAGGATTCTTGGTTTACCTATTATTTTTGGTTAGACGATGCCAAGGCACCAGATTATGCCAGGATGGTGGATATCCATAAGAAACCAGGTTATGATCCGGTTGAAATGTTGACGGATCCAAACGATAAACTGGTGATGGCGAAAGTAGCTGGTAAGCTATTGAAAAAGAAATTGGGTTTTCGAACGGTAATGAATATCATTCCTCTCGATGCAAATTTGGTCAAGGGTTCACACGGACGCTTAACAGAGGATAAGGAGGATTTTCCATTACTAATAAGTAACGAAAATAATATTCAGAATATGGAAGTTGTTTCGGCTATCGATATTCGTGAAATAATTGAAAATCATTTAATCGACTAATTGAATATGAAATCTTTTTTTAAGATTTTAGGAGTACTATTTACCATTTTATTTGGTGTTGGAGCTGCAGTGCAATATAATGACCCAGATGCATTATTATGGATTGTAATCTATGTCACAGCGGCTGTTATTTCCTTAGGTTTTGTCTTAAATAAAGTAAATCCAACGATTTTGTTATTCGTTGGGGTGGCATGCTTAGTTGGTTTCTTGTATTTGTACCCAACAGATTTTCAAGGTTTTGACCTTAACGATGGAGATATTAAAACGGTAGAATTAGGAAGAGAAGCGTTTGGACTTTTAATTATTTCTATTGTTTTCCTGATTTTTGGATTTTGGTCTAGAAGAAAATTATAAGTCTAAATCAAACTCTTGTCTTAGTAGGTCTATAACCGGATTCTTTTCCCTTAGCTTTTGATATTTTTCTTCAGGAGTAAATGCAAATTTCTTTGCGCTTTCCTCATTCACCGTAATTTCTAATTGAATAAAGTGGTTGTTCAATTTAGAACGTAAATACTCCATCAATTCAAACTGTTCCCTTTCTATTTCCTTTTTCATTGTGCTGTTAGGGAGCTCAATGTGAATGGTGAAATTTTCTTTTAATTTTGGTACATCTGTATTGAGATTTGAGGCCAAGATTTTTTGTCCTTTTGTATCTATGTTTTCTACAAAATCAGTCCAATGTTTTTCAAGATCTTCTTGAGTGAATTGAGATTTCGGTAAGTTATTTTCATCGATAACTACCTCAATTTTATTCAATTCATGCTGTTTCTTAGCTTTTAAGCTGGAAATGGAAAGTCCGGATACTCGCTTTGAAGGTATGTTGATATCGATACTAGGAGATGTGGTATCACTATCCTCAGTAGTGGAAGTAGTGTTTTTTGGAGCTTCGTTTGAAAGCTTTTCGGTTTCTTTGTGTGCAATTGTAGTTTCTTCAGTATTCTTTACTAATTCATCTGAAGAAGTATTAGGACTTGGCTTTTGAATCTCAATAGTAGTTTCGGTTGAAGAAATTGATTTGATTTCTGAAACCGGTAATTTTTGAAAGTTCTTGTAAAATGCTGAAGGCGCAATAAAATCAATTGTGGTATTGTGTAACGCTACTGATTCAGGATTTTTTTTTTCTCCATCAAAATCGATAGAGGCAAGTTTCATTAAGGTCAATTCTACAAGAAGACGCTGGTTCTTGCTGGTTTTATATTTTAAATCACAATCGTTGGCGATGTCCAGCGCTTTGAGTAGGAGCGAAGATGAAGTTTTTTTGCTTTGATCACGGTATAACTGTTGTGCAGATTCGCCAACCTCTAATAAGTCGATAGTATCTGGATGTTGACAGACCATCAAATCTCTAAAATGTGATGCGAGACCAGATATAAAGTGGTGACCGTCAAAACCTAAGGATAAGGTCTTATTGAATAAAAGTAAAAGGTTAGGAATATTGTGTTGTAAAATTAAATCCGTCGCCTCAAAATAAGTGTCATAGTCTAGGACATTTAGATTTTCAGTAACGGCTTTACGGGTCAGTTCAGCCCCTGAAAAGCTTACGACACGGTCAAATATGGATAAAGCATCACGCATGGCACCATCTGCCTTTTGAGCAATGATGTGAAGGGCATCGTCTTCGGCATTTATTCCTTGATTTTCCGCAATGTACTTTAGGTATTCTGCAGCATCCTTAACCGTAATTCGTTTGAAATCGAATATTTGGCACCGGGAAAGAATGGTAGGTATGATCTTATGTTTTTCCGTAGTGGCCAAAATAAAAATGGCATGTTTCGGTGGTTCCTCTAAGGTCTTCAAAAAGGCGTTAAAAGCACTAGAGGACAACATATGTACCTCATCAATGATATACACCTTGTATTTACCAGTTTGTGGAGGTATCCTGACCTGGTCGATAAGATTTCTAATGTCGTCTACCGAGTTGTTGGATGCGGCATCCAATTCAAAAATATTGAAAGCAAAATCCTCATTCTCACTTTGACTACCATCAGAATTTATCTGTTTTGCCAAAATACGGGCACAAGTAGTTTTGCCTACTCCTCTTGGTCCGCAGAATAACAAGGCCTGTGCCAAATGATTATGGTCGATTGCATTTTGTAGTGTATTGGTAATGGCTTGCTGCCCCACAACATCCTTAAATGTCTGAGGTCTGTACTTTCTTGCCGATACAATAAAAGGTTCCAATATACAATGCGTTTAGCCTACAACAAATATAAAAATAGACCCTTGATATCCCCCTATTTTTGAATAGGATATCATCCTTAGTTATCAACAATTACAGTACATTTGCGGCTAGCAGGTCACCTTATCGCGGATTGTTCCTTTTACTAGGAACGATACGAGGAAAGTCCGGACACCATAGTGCAGTATAGCGGGTAACGCCCGTCCGCTGAAAAGTGAGGACAAGTGCAACAGAAAGCAAGTACAGTTAGGCTGTAGTGAAACCAGGTAAACTCTATACGGTGAAACGTCATGTAAATCGGTGTTTGAGGGCTGCACGCCCAAGCCGAAGGGTAGGCGGTTTGAACTTTGGGGCAACCCTTAGTCTAGATAAATGATAAGGTCCGTTTAGGCGGTAACAGAATCCGGCTTATGGCCTGCTTTTTTATATAAACTCTTTAGTTGAAGATATATCCTAAACAATTTCCTATAAAGCTATGGATATAAATTGTTGAAGATTTAGGCTTTAAAGAAGCTAAATACGCTTCCACCGTACTTGCGGGAATTATCAAAGTTCTGCAGACTGCTTAAATCGGTCCGGGTAGAATGTTCAATGATCAATACGCCGTCTTCTTTAAGAAGCTCTTTCTCGAAAATCAACTGTGGTATTTTCTCGAAGTCTAGCTGGTCCATATCATAAAAGGGATCGGCGAAAATAATATCGAAAGTTTCCGTATTGCGTTGAAGAAAGGTAAATACATCACTCTTAAACGTACGGATTTGAGTATCCAATAAATCGTTCGTTTTTTCAATAAATTTGATACATCCACTATGTGCATCAATTGCTAAAATATCGGTTACATTTCTTGAAGCAAATTCATAACTAATATTGCCGGTACCTGCAAAAAGGTCCAATACTTTTAAATCTGGAAAATAATATTGATTATTTAGGATATTGAACAGCCCTTCTTTGGCCATATCTTTCGTGGGTCTTACCGGTAAATTCTTAGGTGCAATTAAATTTCGCCCCTTATGTTTTCCAGAAATAATGCGCATTATAAAGTGTTTAACAAAGTAAAGTCTATGGATTCCACTGCAGGTTCTCCTAATTTCATCAATTGATGAGAGATGGGTGCGTAAATACTTATGTTTTCAATATAAGTAAAGCAAAGTTGATAGATTTCGTCATCCTCTTCAATCGAGCCAAATAATTTTACTGGAGTGGTTTTGGTATCTAATTCTAATTGCTCCAAAACAAATAAAAGGTAGTAGATGAAATCTTCCTTAGTCTCATAATTAAAACTATTGTACAGTTTTAATTTTCGTTGCCCAATAACGGTTATGTCCAGTTGGTGTTTGGAAACGTATACGTAACAGACCGTATCTTGATCTTGGTTTTGCTTATTTAAAAGGGTTTCTAGAAGTACTGTGCCATTATGGACATAGGTAAATTCTCCAAACAGCTCGTAGATGTAATTATTGATGTTCATGTAGGGTACATACACATTTACCAATTCCTGATGTTCAATCTCATCGTGAGCTAAAACATCAGTAGATAGCAGTTTTGTATTGAACTTTAGATAATCACCCATGCTGTTTGCATTGAATAGTGATTTAGGTACGAGTCCAAATAGGGTATTTTTATGAACCACGACTACATCTTCAAATTCCATCTCTGAAAGTTGATGGGTATCTAAAAGCTTTTCTAGGGCATCTTTAAGAACAATAGGGTTCTGAGTTTTTTCAAAAACGACGGCATCAGAAAGCAAGAGGTTTTGTGTAACACCATCTGCCACACAAAAAGAAAGTCCATTCAAGCTAACCTGAATGGACAATTTCTTAAAATTTTTATCCGATATATCTAAACTCTTATTGATCAGATTTTTTGTCATAAATTGGAGGCCAGTTTCCGCTAGTACTTACTTCATCAAGAGAACCTACTTTGATGGTTGGTCCGTTTACTTCTTCAACACTTAATGCTGCATTTTCACGGGCTAATAAATCTTTTGGTTGGTCGTAAAGAACAACACTCTTATCAACTTTAGCTTCGAAAACAGGAGCTTTATATCCACTTTTTTCGATTACGGCGGCTTTCATGGTAAATTTCTCACCGTTTGGAGCGGTAGGAACATCCATTAAATTCTTGTAACGATTGTCAGTTTTGAAAAGAGAATCTTTTACAGAAACGAAACCAAGGGTATCAACGATTTTTACTTCTTTCAATAAATCAATACCATATGCTTTATCAAATTCCATGAAAGAAGAATCTCTCTGCTGTGTAATTACATATTTCCCAGTATCGATAAAACGAATAAGGCTATTGAAGTCGTTTGCGTATTTTCCGTTAACCGTTTTAAAGGCTTCTTGAGAATTTCTAATATCCTTTAATTTTGCAACAACTTGTGCGAAACGTTCTTGTTTTACTTCCCTAAACTGAATCGGTCCAGTAATGGAATTATAAATTAGGTATCCTAAAGCGATACACCCAACCCAAAGTACAATCTGTATAATGGTCTTCATTTTGTATGTGTTATTTTAATTTAGTGGTCTTCACAAATCTACAATTTTTTTTTAATGGTAAAAGTTTTTAGGGTAAAAATCATCTTTATCTTTGAGCTCTCATGAAAGCCATAACGCCCTCCTCTTTTTATAGTATTCTAGAAAATAAGTTTCCGCACGTACCAACTGCCACACAATCAGTCGCTCTGCAAAAATTAGCTGCGTTTACCTTATCCGAAGAAAAAGAAGAAGTTTTTTTACTCAAGGGATATGCCGGTACAGGAAAAACGACGCTTATTGGAACTTTGGTGAATAGTTTATGGGAAGTAAAGAAAAAGGCGGTATTAATGGCGCCAACAGGAAGAGCGGCCAAAGTCATGTCCAATTATGCAAAGACGCAAGCGTACACCATACATCGAAAAATCTATTTTCCTAAAAAGCAAAGTGGGGGAGGAGTGCAGTTTGTTCTGGCGCCCAATAAGCACAGGGATACGCTGTTTATCGTGGATGAAGCTTCCATGATTCCAGATACTGCTGCAGATTCCAAACTTTTTGAGAATGGGTCATTATTAGATGATTTGATGATGTATGTGTATTCAGGACATAAATGCAAACTTTTATTAATTGGTGATACAGCCCAGTTACCTCCGGTGCATTTGGTTTTGAGTCCGGCTTTAGATGCTGATAAGATTGCTTTGAATTATAATAAGGAGGTAGAGCGGTTAGAGTTGAATGAAGTGGTTCGTCAGGCCGATGATTCTGGAATACTTGCGAATGCCACACTACTTCGGGAACAATTGGATGGGGATTTTTATGATGATTTTAAATTCGACCTGCAATCGTATACTGATATTGTTCGGTTAATTGACGGACATGAAATTCAAGAAGCGATAGATGGTTCCTATTCCGAGAACGGTAAAGAAGAAACAGCATTTATTGTCCGGTCCAATAAAAGGGCTAACCTTTATAATCAAAATATAAGGGAGCGCATTTTATTTTTGGAAAACGATTTGGCGGTAGGCGATTTTATGATGGTCGTTAAGAATAATTATTATTGGTTAAAGCCCAATTCTGAAGCTGGTTTTATTGCGAATGGTGATATTATCGAAGTTTTGGAGATATTTGATTTTAAGGAAATTTACACTTTTAAATTTGCTGAGGTAAAAGTGAAAATGGTCGATTATCCAAATATGCCTCCCTTTGAAACTGTATTGTTATTGGATACGATAACAGCGGAATCACCTTCACTTTCCTATGAGGATGGTAACCGATTGTATCAGGAAGTAATGAAGGATTTTGCCCAGGAAAGTTCCAAGTATAAAAAGTTCTTGGGGGTTAAGAATAATAAATATTTTAACGGACTACAGGTGAAATTTTCCTATGCGATTACTTGTCATAAATCACAAGGTGGCCAGTGGGATACTGTTTTTGTTGAACAACCCTACCTCCCTAACGGAATGGATAAGGAATATCTTCGCTGGTTGTATACCGCGGTCACAAGGGCAAAGAATAAACTGTATTTAATAGGTTTTAAGGATGATTTTTTTGTTCTTTAAAAAAGGTTATTTTAGTGATATTGAGAAAAATCAATCCTAGGATTTGAGCATGGGTATGACAAGCGAAACTATTTTAAGTATATTCTTAGGGGTTGGGCTAGCGGCTTCCGTTGGTTTTAGGGTGTTTCTACCTTTATTCGCTTTAAGTTTAGCCTCTTACTTTGGACTTTGGGATTTAAATGAGAACTGGCAGTGGATTGGTAGTCTGGTGGCTGTGTTAACATTAGGTGTTGCTACATTAATGGAAGTATTTGCCTATTTTATTCCATGGTTGGATAATATGCTGGACACCATTGCAGTGCCGCTCGCAGCAATAGCCGGTACCGCCGTTATGGTCTCTACCGTAGCGAATTTAGACCCGGTAGTAACCTGGTCTTTGGCCATTATCGCTGGAGGTGGTACTGCGACCGCAATAAAAGGAGCGGGAGCAACGGGTAGATTAGCGTCAACCGCCACTACAGGGGGATTGGCAAATCCAATATTGGCTACAGTAGAAACGGGTACCGCAGCAGTAGTGACCGTTGCCTCTATTTTTGCCCCCATACTTGCGGCTGTATTGGTCATCATCATATTGATAGTCATTTTTAGGATATATAGAAGTTTAAGGCCGAAGGCTAAAACATAAAAGAAATTTTTAAGTGAAGAAAATAGCAATGATTCCTGCTCGTTATGCGGCATCAAGATTTCCGGCAAAATTGATGCAGGATTTAGCAGGTAAACCAGTAATTGTAAGAACCTATCAGGCAGCGGTAAATACAAATTTGTTTGATGAAGTATATGTGGTGACTGATAGTGATGTAATTTATAATACCATTGTAGGTGAAGGCGGTTTAGCAATCATGAGTGAAAAAGAACATGAATGTGGAAGTGATCGAATAGCCGAAGCGGTACTGCAGATGGATGTGGATATCATTGTAAACGTACAAGGAGATGAGCCTTTTACAGATCGGGAAAGTCTTGAAGGAGTAATGCAAGTTTTTGAAGATGACGTGCATAAAGAAATTGATTTGGCGTCTTTAATGGTGAAGATTACTGATGAAGAGGAAATCAATAACCCGAATACGGTTAAGGTAATCGTTGATAACAGGAATTTTGCTTTGTATTTTTCAAGATCTGTAATTCCTTATCCAAGAGCTATAGATGCGAGAACTAACTACTATAAGCACAAAGGAATTTATGCGTTTAGAAAAAGTGCGCTGATGGATTTTCAACGCCTACCGATGTTACAACTAGAAGCAACGGAGAAAATAGAAGCCATCAGATATTTAGAATATGGTAAGAAAATCAAAATGGTCGAAACAAATGTTCAAGGTATTGAGATAGACACCCCAGAAGATTTAATGAAAGCACAACAAGCATGGAAGTAAATTTTGAGGGAATAAAAGTAATTGGCTTTGATGCGGATGATACTTTATGGGTAAATGAAACCTATTTTAGGGATGCCGAAGAGCAGTTTGCCCAATTATTGGAAAAATATGAGACCAAGAATAAGATAGACCAAGAGCTTTTTAGAGCGGAGATTAAAAATTTGGATTTATATGGGTATGGTATAAAGGGATTTACCTTGTCCATGATAGAATGTGCTTTGGACCTATCGAATAATTCGGTTTCCCAAGAAACATCTTGGTAAAATTTTGGATATCGGTAAGCACATGATTTCGCATCCTGTGGAGCTATTGGAAGGCGTAGAGGAACTTTTAAAAATATTACAGCCAAAGTACCGATTGATTGTCTTGACCAAAGGTGATTTGCTAGATCAAGAACGTAAATTGGAACGATCCGGACTTTCAAAATATTTTCATCATGTAGAAGTATTGAGCGATAAAAAAGAGAAAAATTATTCAGATTTATTGGAGCATTTACAGATAATGCCTAATGAATTTTTAATGATTGGAAATTCTTTGAAATCGGATGTATTGCCATTATTGAATATTGGAGCAAGGGCGGTACATGTTCCCTTTCATACTACTTGGCAGCATGAAGAGGTGACTGAGCCTATTGAACATAAAGGATATTTGACCATCACAAAATTGGCGGATATTCTGGATTATGTAAATTAAAAATGGAAGTAAATAAAGAATTAGCATTGAAAAATATACCAACGAAAGCTTCGGAACAATATCGAAATTTCCCCATGGTACCCAGAGTGGTCTATGGAAAGGGAAGTTTTGACCAATTGGGCGATATTTTAATGCCCAAACGAAAGCATTCGGAAGCACCCATGATTTTTTTGGTAGACGATGTTTTTGAACGGCACGGAGCTTCTCCAAAGAATACCCGCCATATTTTCAGATCAGATTATTTTAATATCTGCAGAAGAGGAGCCTAAAACAATTCAAGTCGATGCTTTGGTAAAAAGGATTAAGGATCAGTTTGAGGAAATGCCTTCTGGAATTATTGGTATTGGTGGCGGTACCTTGTTGGATTTAGCAAAAGCGGTGGCTATTATGCTAACCAATACCGGTGATGCCTCAGCCTATCAAGGTTGGGATTTGGTGCGTAAACAATCGATTTATCATGTAGGGATACCAACCATAAGTGGGACTGGCGCAGAAGTTTCCAGAACTACCGTTTTATTAGGTCCGGAAAAGAAATTGGGAATCAATTCTGATTATCACCACTTTTGATCAGGTTGTATTGGACCCTGAATTAACAAATGGGGTCAGTAAGGAGCAGTGGTTTTACACGGGTATGGACTGTTATATACATTGTATAGAATCCCTTAATGGAACCTTTTTAAATGCTTTCAGTCAAAGTTATGGAGAGAAATCACTGGACTTGTGTAAAGAGGTATTCCTTGGCAATATCTCAGGGAGGAAAGTAGGGAAAAATTAATGATGGCTTCTTGGCATGGGGGTATGAGCATTGCCTATTCGCAAGTGGGTGTGGCCCACGCCATGAGTTATGGATTGGGATATGTTTTGGGCGTAAAACATGGTATCGGCAATTGTTTGGTATTTCAATATTTAGAGGAGTTTTATCCGGAAGGCGTTCGTTTGTTTGAAGAAATGATGAAAAAGCATCAGATTGAACTACCAACGGGAATTTGTAAAGATTTAACCGATGACCAAATGGATACTATGATTTCTGTGGCGCTAGGTATGGAGCCTTTGTGGGAAAATGCATTAGGCAAAAATTGGAAATCCAAAATTTCTCCGGAAAAATTAAAATCAATTTATCAAAAAATCTAATCCATTCACTTTGTCTGTTCGAGCTTCGTCGAGAACCTACACGGTTAACTAAAAAATATCGATGCAGCAATTCGCTAAATTTATCTATTTCAAGTTATTAGGCTGGTCGCTTAACGGGAACTTTTCCCAGCCATTTGAAAAAATGCGTACTCATTGTAGTTCCCCATACCAGTTGGTGGGACTTTCTTTTAGGCCTATTGGTCAGGGAAGTGTGGAACGAGGAAATTAATTATATCGGTAAGAAAAGTTTATTTGATTCCCCTTTCGGATGGTTTTTTAGATGGACGGGTGGAGCGCCAATAGACCGCTCCAAAACAAATGATACCGTAAAAGCAACCGCACAATTGTTTAAGGAGCGAGATAAATTCAGGTTATCACTATCTCCAGAAGGCACAAGAAAGAAAGTGGAAAAATGGAAAACAGGATTTTACTTCATTGCAAAAGCAGCTAATGTTCCTATAGTTTTGGTGGCCTTTGATTATGGAAAAAAGGAGATAAAAATTTCTGAACCCTTGAAGCCCTACAGAAAATCAGGAAGCTGATTTTAAACTATATCATTCATTTTTTGAAGGTGTTGAGGGGAAGGTCAAATGATTTGATTAAGGAATGCGCTTTTTAAATGATAGGATATCACGATCATTCATTGCTTCAAATGATTCGATGAAACACAACTTTTTTTAACATTTAAAATAAAACCTTTCAGGTTCATCTCCCGTAAATAGGGTAGATTAAAGAATAGTTTTAGGTTGTTTGTAATTGGTAAAGGTTCGCTGTGGGAGGCGAACCTTTTTTTATGTCAAATAAATAGAAAAGCTATTCCTCCATAGAATGATAAACATTCTGAACGTCATCGTCCTCCTCCAGTTTTTCAAGAAGTTTCTCCACATCGGCAGCTTCTTCTTCGGACAGGGATTTGGTCACTTGGGGAATCCGCTCGAAACCAGAGGATAGGATTTCCAGTTCGCGGTTTTCCAACTCTTTCTGAATGGCTCCAAAACTTTCAAAAGGACCATAAATAAGAATACCATCTTCATCCACAAAAACCTCCTCAGCACCAAAATCGATGAGTTCTAGTTCTAATTCTTCGGCATCTATTCCTTCCGTAGGAATTCTGAAGTTACAAGTATGGTCGAACATAAATTCAACGGAACCTGAAGTGCCTAAACTTCCATTACACTTATTGAAATAACTACGAACATTAGCCACGGTTCTGGTATTATTATCCGTAGCGGTTTCCACGAGTACGGCAATTCCATGTGGAGCATATCCTTCAAACAAGACTTCTTTATAATCTCCTAAACTTTTGTCACTAGCTCGTTTTTATAGCACGTTCAACATTGTCCTTAGGCATGTTGACGGACTTTGCATTTTGTATAACCGCCCTTAAACGGGAGTTGGCATCTGGATCAGGTCCTCCTTCCTTAACAGCCATTACGATGTCCTTGCCAATACGCGTAAACGCTTTCGACATTGCGGACCACCTTTTCATTTTCCTTGCTTTTCTAAATTCGAAAGCTCTTCCCATGTTATTTTGTATTAAATAAAATTCAAATTTAACAAAAAAGTTCATGAGTAAAACGCTAATCTAATAGCCTTTCAACTCTTGAACTTTCCTTATGAATGCACTATTCTAAATTCAGTACATTATTCACTTTCAATAATTTCTTCGATGCTTCTTGCCAATACAAAGTCTTTTTCCGTCACACCATTTGCATCGTGTGTGCTTAATCTAATATTTACGGTTTTATAGACATTGCTCCAATCTGGATGATGTCCTTGAGCTTCACATTCAAAGGCGATTCTGGTCATTACGGAGAAGGCCTCCTTAAAATCTTTAAACTCAAAAGTCGTTTCAATGGCGCCGTCGATGTATTCCCATCCGTCTAATTGGCTTAGGTAATCTGTAATCTGTTGATCGGTAAATTTTTCTGTTTCTTTCATAATATTAATTAATTAAGGACATGATGATCAATAATGTCCTGATACGTAAATTGTAAATTTTTAGGTAATTTATTCGTTTTAGGGAGTACTGCCAAATACCTGTCCTCATTCGTGGTATACACCCTTTTTAATATTGGATTAAAATTACCCACACGTTCCAATACCTCTTTAATAAAATCTTCATGGTGAACAAGATCGTTACTTCCCAAATGAAAAATACCGGTTTTATTTCTATTTATAAGATAGTGAATTTGTTGGGTTAACTTATCGTCATTCGTAACATTTAAGATTAAATTTGGAAATACCTCTACGGGTTCGTTATTGATTATAGCGTTCTTCATATCCTTGATTCTCCTAGAGCTATTACCAAAAACCATCGGAACTCGCAAAATTCCCATTTTCTCCTTAGGTAATCGCAATAACATATTTTCTATGCGAATCTTTAATCGGCCATAAATACTTTCTGATAAGGTTTTATCCAATTCATAGGAGGGATATTTGCTGTAGGCATCAAAAACATTAGCCGAAGAAATGAAATAAACCCTACAATCGTTGGTTAGTACATATTCCATAATATGCTCATGGGCAATCACCAACGAAGCAAAATTGCCTCTCAATGCGGAAATGATAATCTGGGGTTTTACCTGGTCTAAAATTTCGACAATATCATCTTCTTCTAAATTGTAATGTACAAATTGTTTGTTATTAGAAAAACTATTACCAGAATGGCAGTACGTTCCATAGGTGTCATAATAGGCAAGTAACTCCTTGTAGATAGAATTACCTATAAAGCCACTTCCTCCAAGAATTAATATTTTTTTGCTTTCTGATTTCAAAAAATAGATAGTTCTGTTTGGGTTGTCAAACTTTCCAAAGCGAGCATTCCCAGTTTTGAATTTCCTTTATCGTTCAACCCGGGTGACCATGTGGCCACACAAAATTTATTGGGCAGTAAGGCAACGATTCCACCTCCTACGCCACTCTTTCCTGGTAATCCTACTTCAAATGCAAATTCACCGGCCTCGTCATAAAACCCACAAGTAAGCATTAGTGAATTTATTCGTTTCACCTGTCTGGTATTGAGAAAGACATTATTTCTCTGACATTTACCGTGATTTATGAACACGTAAAATGTTTTGGCCAATTGTGCACAATTCATGGCTAGAGCACATTGATGAAAATAAAAATCTAAAACCGTATCCACATCATTCCTTAAATTTCCGTAGGATTTTAATAGGTTAGCGGCAGCATAATTTCTGAAACCAGTTAATTTTTCAGATTGTGCCACTTCCATATCATAAGAGATACTCTGATCGTTAGCTAGTTCTCGAACCCAGGTTAGAAATTCATTTTTAGGATCTTTCAATTGGGTCACCAAAATGTCAGCCACAACAATAGCTCCGGGGTTGATCAACGGATTTCGAGGTACACCGTTTTCCATTTCTAGTAATGAGAGATGATTGAAAGGATCACCAGAGGGCTCCACGTTTACACGTTCCCACAAAGATTCACCAACAATACCCAATGCCATGGAAAGCGTCAATACCTTGGAAATACTTTGAATGGAAAATAGCTCATTGGAATCGCCCACCGAAAAGCTGTTCTGGTCCATGTCCATAAGATGCATTCCAAATTTACGAATGTCGACTTTGGCCAATTCTGGTATATATGCAGCTATTAGACCTCTATCCTCTTTTTGGGAAACAGTATCAGAAATCGATTGTAATGCGCCTTGAAAATCTATCATTAAGCTTTGTAAAATGGTAATTTGACTACTGATGCCGGCACTGCATTTTTCCGAATTTGTACAAATATTTTACTGCCGACTTCAGAAAAAATATTGGGAACATAACCCAATCCGATACCGATTCCCAATGAGGGGGACATGGTTCCGGAAGTAACCACACCTACAGTTTTACCTTGACTATCAACAATATCATAGCCGTGTCTTGGAATTCCACGTTCATCCAATGCAAAAGCAATTAGTTTTTTTTCGGGTCCGTGTTGTTTTTGTTTTTCTAGCGCTTCGGAGTTTACAAAATCCTTATTGAATTTGGTAATCCATCCCAAACCAGCTTCTATAGGGGAGGTATTGTCATCAATATCATTCCCATATAGGCAATAGCCCATTTCTAAACGTAAGGTATCTCTTGCAGCTAGGCCAATTGGTTTTATTCCAAAATCAGCTCCAGCTTCAAACACCTTATTCCAAATTTGCTCCACTTCATCGTTTTTACAGTAGATTTCAAATCCACCAGAACCGGTATATCCAGTTGCGGAAATGATTACGTTATCGATTCCTGCAAAATCCGCTACTTCAAAATGATAGAATTTAATAGTGGATAAATCGATTGAAGTAAGACTCTGCATGGCTTCAACGGCTTTTGGACCTTGTATGGCCAATAAGGAATAGCCTTCAGATATATTCCGCATATCGGCATTAAATACTTCGTTGTATTTAGAAATATGGTTCCAATCCTTTTCAATATTCGATGCATTCACCACTAAAAGATATTGCTCCTCCTTGATTTTATAAACAATTAAATCATCGACTACACCACCGGTTTCATTAGGCAAACAACTGTACTGCGCTCTTCCTAGTGTCAATTTTGAGGCATCGTTGGAAGTTACTTTTTGGATTAGATCAAGAGCTGTAGGTCCTGAAATCAAAAATTCACCCATGTGTGAAACATCAAAGACACCTACACCGTTGCGAACAGTTTCATGTTCAGCATTAACTCCCTCGTAGGAAACAGGCATATTATATCCTGCGAACGGTACCATCTTGGCCCCAAGTGACTCGTGTATTTTAGTAAGTGCCGTATTTTTCATGTGTTGTTTTTTGGAAGGACAAATTTATAGATTTATTTAAGGATGCCGTGATTTCGAGTTCTAATGTTTTCTTTAAAATTTAAAGACAAGATGAAAAGAGAGTTTAAATAAAAGCAGTAATTTGAAATCTTAAATAACAATCATGTTAAAAAGTTTTTTGGGTTTAGGAATTCTATTACTATTTGTCACGGTATTGAACGCGCAGGAAGCACCCACAGATTTTCTTTCAGCCGATTTTCATAAGGAACGAAGGGAAAAGGTTAGGGCAATGATGCCGGCCAATAGTATTTTGGTATTTTTTGCCAATGCGGAACGGAATAGGGCCAATGATGTGGATTATGTGTATCACCAAGATCCAGATTTTTACTATTTAACCGGTTACAAAGAGCCGAATGCCGTACTTGTTTTATTTTCTGATGTACAAACCGATGCCTCTGGGAAATCCTATGATGAATTAATTTATGTTCAAGAGCGAGACCCTAGAGCAGAACAGTGGACAGGTAAACGATTGGGAGTAGATGGTGTTAAGGAAGAATTGGGATTCAAAGAGGTGTTTAACGGAAGTGAGTTTAAGGATTTAACGCTAGATTTTTCAAGTTTTGACAAAGTCTCCTTTTATGACTTTCATAATGATTACAGGGATACAAGTGGAAATGCCGATTTATTCGATTTAATCAAGACTTTTAAAATTAAGGCCAACTATCCTGCAGATTACGATGCTACAAAACAAAAACTATATGAAATGATAACTTCTACGGAGGTTGAAAATAGTGCTAACGTGGCCCAAACCTTAGGTAGGTACTTGAATAACTATCCAAATTTACAGGAAGATGAACTGCTTAACAATTTTGTAAATGCGCAGGATGAGAATTTGCGAAACGAAATTAAGAATAAGGTTTTAGTAGTACAAAAAACCAGTAACCTAGATTCAAGTATCATCGCTGAAATCATGAACAAACTCCGGGAAACCAAGACGGAAGCCGAATTAAAACTTTTGAAAAAAGCTGTTGAGATTTCGGCAGTAGGTCAAATGGAAGTCATGAAGGCCATGCATCCAAATATGTCGGAAACCGAGATTCAGGGAGTGCATGAGTATGTGTATAAAAAGTATGGAGCGGAATATGAGGGGTACCCATCAATTGTGGGGGGTGGTGATAATGGCTGTATTCTTCATTATATTGAAAATAGTAAACCTAAAGTAGGTGAGGAGTTAGTACTGATGGATTTAGGGGCGGAATATCATGGGTATACAGCAGACGTTACTCGTACGATTCCCGCAAATGGAAAATTTACATTGGAACAAAAAGCTATTTATGACATTGTTTATGATGCACAGGAAGCGGGTATAAAAGCCAGTGTTGTTGGAGCTTCTTTTCGTGCTCCCGGTGAAGCTGCCAAAACCGTTGTGGCTAACGGACTTCTAAAACTGGGAATCATTTCAGAAGTCAGTGAGGCTCGTACTTATTTTCCTCATGGAACTTCACATTATTTAGGATTGGACGTTCACGATAAGGGTACTTATGGTCCTTTAATGCCTAATACGGTAATTACGGTAGAACCTGGTATTTACATTCCTGAAGGGAGTGACTGTGATGAAAAATGGTGGGGTATTGCCGTACGGATAGAGGACGATATTTTGATTTCTGAAAATGGTCCTATCAACCTTTCCGCTATGGCACCCAGAACTACAGAAGCCATTGAGGCCATGATGCAACGACCTAGTCCGCTTGACGATTTTAAACTTCCTAAACTAGATTAGTCTTTTAGCAAGAATTCTTTCAAATCGGTATAGGTGCCAATATTAATGGACTTTTTATCCTTGTTCATTACTTTCTGTATCTGTGCGGGAATCTCTAACTTTTCTGAAAGGGTTTCCTCGACCACATCCATAAATTTTACGGGGTGTGCAGTTTCTAAAAAGATACCGTAAGTGTTGGTATGATTTTCTTGATATTTTTTAAGACCAAGATAACCGACAGCTCCGTGAGGATCAGCAATGTATCCGTTGATGTCGTAAATTTCCTTCAAAGCTTTTTTGGTCTGATGGTCATCAAAGGAATAGGAGGAAAAGTTCTTTTGCAAGGCTTCAAAATTATCTTGGAACAAGCGCCTAATTCGGATAAAATTACTAGGATCACCAACATCCATCGCATTTGAAATGGTGGCGGTAGAGGGTTTTGGCTTATATTCTTTAGTCAACATATATTCCGGAACCGTATCATTTACATTGGTCGCCGCTATAAAATGCTTGACCGGCATACCCAAACGTTGTGCCACCATCCCGGCACAGATATTCCCGAAATTACCAGAAGGCACTGAAAAGATGATTTCCTTACCTATTGATTTAGCTTGTTTGTAAGCGAATAAAAAGTAAAATAGTTGGGGTAACCATCTGGCCACGTTAATGGAATTAGCAGAGGTCAATTTCATTTCTGACAGTAAATCCTGATCTAAAAATGCAGTTTTAACCATGGCTTGGCAATCATCAAAAGTACCCTCTACTTTTAATGCCGTAATGTTTTGTCCCAATGTAGTTAACTGTCTTTCTTGGATATCGCTAACTTTTCCGCTAGGGTAGAGGATGACTACTTTAACACCTTCTACACCTAAAAAACCATTGGCCACTGCACCACCGGTATCACCAGATGTTGCAACCAAAACCGTTACTTCATCTTTAGAAGACCTTGAAAAATATCCTAAACATTGGGCCATGAAACGTGCACCCACATCTTTGAAAGCCATAGTTGGGCCATGAAATAACTCTAAGGTTGCTATGTTTTCCGTTATTTTCACCACTGGAAAGTCAAAATCCAGAACTTCAGCAAGAATTGTTTTCAAGACATCATCAGGGATTACTCCCTCAACAAATTGATGGATGGCCTTAAACGCTATTTCCTCATTGGTCAAGTCTTCAATTTGCTCAAAAAAGGAGGTAGGTAACGGATTGATTTCTTCCGGGAAATAAAGGCCTTTGTCAGGGGCAATACCATTAACAACGGCTTGATCAAAAGTTACATCTGGGGCTTTATGGTTAAGGCTGTAGAATTTCAATAGTGATGATTTTAAATTTTTAAAAAATTACAAAGGTCTTACGCCGTCCATGTTTATTTTGGAAACATGTATTTCGTAATCGATACCAATTTGCTCATAGACCTTTTTCATAGCCTCAGCTACCTTTAAGGCGGTTTCATTGCCTTTGCTCAAGGCAAAAATCGATGGGCCCGAGCCAGAAATACCTGCGCCCAAAGCACCAGCTTTTATGGAAGCTTTTTTTACTTCGTCAAAACCAGGAATAAGTATGGAGCGAATGGGCTCTACAATATGGTCTACTAAAGATCGGCCTATCAAATCATAATCTTCCATGAATAATCCAGCTACAAGTCCGCCAACATTTCCCCATTGTTTGATTCCCGTTTCCATAGAGATGGTCGTCTTTAAAATTTTCCGGGAGTCTGAAGTTTTGATTTCTATTTGTGGATGGATAATAGTAGCGAACAAATCAGAGGGTGCTGGAATGGGAACAATGTCCAATGGTTCATAACTTCGCACTAAGGTAAAGCCGCCAAATAGGGCAGGAGCCACATTGTCTGCATGGGCTACGTCACTTGCTAAGCGCTCGCCTTCCATGGCAAAACGTACCAATTCTGTTGGTTGAAAAGGGTTTCCCAATAAGTGGTTCATAGCCCAAACAGCACCGGCAGAGCTAGCAGCACTACTACCTATTCCACTTCCAGGTTTTATTTTTTTATTGATTTCTATTTCAAAACCCGCTTCATAATCAGAAGCCAAAAGCAAGGCTAATCCAGCAACGCCGGCAACATTCTTATGGGTTTCCATCGGTAAATCCTGACCAATCAGTTTGGTAATTTTTATTCCTTTTTCCGAAATTTTTCTAACCGTCATTTCATCACCAACGGAATCGAGGGCAACTCCAAGAACATCAAATCCGCAAGAAATATTGGCGATGGTTGCGGGACAAAAAACCTTGATTTCGTTTGCGTTCATGATTTAAAAATTTCCAATTCTAATAATATCCGCAAATATACCCGAAGCGGTAACCGCAGCACCTGCACCTGCACCTTTGATAATCATCGGTTGGTTGGGATATCTTTCCGTATAAAATAAAACGATGTTGTCGCTACCTTCTAAATTGTAGAAGTCGTGACCTTTTGGTATTTCCTGCAGGCCTACACTGGCTTTACCACCATCAAACTGGGCAACATATTTCAATTTACTATTCGCGGCTTCTGCGTGGGCAAATAAGGATTGAAAATGGTCCTCGTACTTAATTAGGGAGGCAAAGAAATCTTCGTTATTGTTCGTATTCAGGCTTTCTTCAGGTAAGAAGGACTTATTTTCAATATCCTCTATTTCTAATCGGTTTCCACTTTCCCTGGCAAGAATCAAAATCTTTCGCATTACATCGATTCCGCTTAAATCAATTTTTGGGTCCGGTTCCGTATATCCTTCTTCTTGCGCTTGCTTTACCACGTCATGAAAGGTGGTATTTTTATCGAAATTATTAAAAACGAAATTCAAACTACCGGATAGAACCGCTTGTATTTTCAATATTTTATCTCCCGATGCAATTAAATGTTTTAAGGTATCAATAATCGGAAGACCTGCGCCAACATTGGTTTCAAATAGGAAAGGAGCATTATAGGTGCGGGCTAGCGACTTTAGGTTGGCATAATTTTCATAAGCTGAAGAACAGGCTATTTTATTGCAGGTTACTACAGAAATACTATTGCCTAAATAATCACCATAAGAGGTGGAAACTTCTTGACTTGCTGTGTTATCAACAAAAATACTATTCCTAAAATTCAAGGAGTTTACCTTCTCTAAAAACTTCTCTTTATCGGCTTTTTCACCACCAGCTAACTGGTTTTTCCAATCGTTAAGCTCAATTCCCTTTTCATCGAATAGCATGGTGCGTGAATTGGAAATACCGATTACCCTAATATTCAATTTTAAATTCTCTTTTAGGAATTTACGTTGTGAACGAATTTGTTCCAAAAATTTTGCACCTACATTGCCAACGCCCATAACAAACAAGTTTAGCTGTTTGATATTTTCTTCAAAGAATTCTTCGTGTAAAGCGTTCAGGGCTTTTTTGACATCCTTCTGGTCAATGATACAGGATATATTCCGTTCTGATGCACCTTGTGCAATCACACGAATATTTACGTTATTCCTACCTAGGGTACTGAACATTTTTCCACTGAGTCCTTGGTGACTTTTCATATTGTCACCAACCAAGGCTACAATGGCCAAGTCCTTTTCTGGAATCACCTTTTTAATACGACCTCTTTCAATTTCATATTCAAACGCCTCGTTGACCACGTTCACCGCTTTATCAACATCATCCGCAGAAATACCTACACAAATAGAATGTTCAGATGAAGCTTGGGTAATTAATACGACACTAATATCCGCCAGTGATAGAACTTCGAAAAAGCGTTTGGAAATACCAGGGATACCTACCATTCCAGGACCTTCTAAGGACAATAGTGCCATATTACCAATATGACTAATTCCCCGTACCGTTTTTCCCTTTTCATTTTTTGATTTGGTGATTAGGGTTCCCGCTTCTTCCGGACTAAACGTATTTTTGATAATAATGGAAATCCCTTTGGATAAAACGGGTTGTATGGTTGGCGGATACAAAACTTTAGCCCCAAAATGGGAAAGCTCCATTGCCTCCTCATAAGAGATATGAGGTATTGCCTTAGCTTGCTTAACCATTTTCGGATTGGCCGTATACATACCACTTACGTCCGTCCAAATCTCTAGAATAGAAGCATCAATGGCTGCAGCATAAATAGCTGCAGTGTAATCTGACCCACCTCTTCCTAAAGTGGTAGAATCCCCAGTTTCAGAACTGGAAATAAAACCAGGACATACCGTTATTTTTGTGTCTGAAGAATTGAAATAATCCAGACAATTACGGTTCGTTTGGCTAAAGTTGACGGAATTTTTTCCGTTCACTTTTTGAGTAATGATAAGTTCTCTACTATCCTTGAATTCAGCGTTTAATTGCTCACTAGATCAAGTATTCACTAATAATGTATGAAGAAAGTAATTCTCCGTAGCTCACGATCTTATCGGATAACTTGGGCGTTATTTCTCCAATGAAAAAAGCGCCTTCCAACAAGGTTTCCAGAATATTGAATTCACTTTTTACTTTACTTAAAACTTTACTTTGGGCTGTTACAGGAATGAGCTCCTTAACCGTTTGTAAATGCCGTTCCTCTAGGGTAATCAGCACTTTTTTATAGTTTGAATCCTGTTGTGAAGCCAATAAGCCGGCCTCTAGTAAGGAATCAGTAACACCTCCCAAAGCAGAGACCACCAAAATGATTTTCTGTTCCTCTTGGGAAATGATATTTTTTATTTTAATGATATTTTCAGGCTTGGCTACAGAGGTGCCACCAAATTTTAAAACTTTCATGTTGTAGTGATGTTGACTTCTTGAAAATGGATGGTGTATTTAAACACAGGTACGGATAACTATAGTTTTGACCCCCATGGGGTGAACCATACGGTTGTTGCACCATAGAGCTTGATTACTGAAGTGAAATTGAAAGGTACGTCTGTCCTATTACAGTCCATCTTACATAGGTTGAGCGTCAAAAGTAGTACATTTGATATGTTAATCAAATGATTCCACATTTTTTTACGGATTAGTTATTTTTTAACCCAAAATAAAGAAAAGAATGAAGCTTTTTAGTGCAGAGCAAATGTATAAAGCAGATAAGGCTACAGTTGCAAAACAGCAAATTACAACTGATGAACTCATGGAGCGGGCCGCGCTGCAGATTTTTAATTGGATGCATTTACGAATACAGGGGGCACCGGTAAAAATCCATTTGTTTTGTGGAATAGGTAATAATGGTGGGGATGGAATGGTGCTGGCAAGGCATCTTTTGGAACACGGTTATCATATTGATGTATACGTGGTTAATTATAGCGACAAGCGCTCAAAGGATTTTTTAACCAACTTAGACCGGTTAAAGGAGCGAAAATTATGGCCTACTTTTTTAAATTCTGATGATGAACTACCCGAAATAGGTAGGGAAGATATTATCGTAGATGCTATTTTTGGAATAGGTTTGAACCGAAAGCCAGATGTTTGGGTAAAGAATGTGATTCAACATTTAAATGCCTCCGAAGCCTTCATTCTTTCTATTGATATTCCATCAGGACTATATACGGCAAAAGTACCCGAGGATCAAGAAGCGGTTATCAAGTCTAATTTTGTACTAAGTTTTCAAACCCCAAAATTGGTTTTTTTCCTTCCAGAAACAGGTCCGTTCGTTGAGCATTGGGAAGTTTTGGATATTGGTATAGATAGTGAATTCTTGTCTTCAATGGAGACAGAGTACGACTTGATTGCTAAAAATGAAGTGCTTACCTTTTACAAGCCAAGGGAAAAATACGCTCATAAAGGTACGTATGGTCATTCATTGATTATAGGTGGGAGTTATGGAAAGATGGGTGCCGTTCAGCTTTCGTCAAAAGCAGCATTATATGTAGGAAGTGGTTTAGTCTACCTCTTATGTTCCCAAGGTGGGTTATTCGATACTGCAAACGGCAATTCCTGAAATCATGGTCCTTACCGATGAGAATGAACATTCAATTTCCAATATAAAATTCAATATAGAGCCTAAGGTTATTGGAATCGGAATAGGAATGGGAACAGAGGATATAACGGCTAAAGCGCTAGCCCTTTTCTTGGAAAGTAACAAACTTCCATTAGTTGTGGATGCTGATGCATTGAATTTGATTTCCAAAAACAAATCGCTTTTGGCAAAGCTTCCAGACCAGTCTATTCTTACTCCTCATCCCAAAGAATTGGAGCGATTGATAGGAAAGTGGACAAATGATTTTGATAAATTGGAAAAAACGAAATCCTTTTCAAAAGAACATGATGTGGTCGTTATTATAAAAGGAGCGCATACCATAACTATTTATGGAGATAAAGGATATATAAATACCACGGGAAATCCGGGTATGGCTACTGCGGGCAGTGGTGATGTGCTAACGGGAATAATTACCGGACTAGTGGCTCAAGGTTATGAGCCATTACAAGCGGCTATTTTTGGGGTATATCTGCATGGAAAGTCAGGTGATATCGCAGTAGAATCTACGGGTTATCAGTCATTGACAGCCTCTCATATTATAGATAACTTAGGGAGTGCATTTCTTGACCTTTTCAAGGCGCCAGAACCACAACAGGTGGAAGCACCTTCAGAATAGAAATCTACTAAACGATCTAATTATCCTTAAGCATTAACCCTTCGTTTCACCCATTTAAGCGCATTATCGTACTCGATAAAAAACTTCATGGATTTTTTGTAGAACAATTTTTCGATTTTGAAATTATGCATATCGATTTCCTTAACGGATACGATTGCATACGCCTTTAAATTATCCAATTGTTTCAGATAATTATAAATGGTAGGGTCTATGGCATACGAATTTTTACGTAAGCTGATAAAACCGAAGTTTTTATCCCTAAAATGTATTTCTGAAATACCGATAATTTGGTAGGCTCTCTCTAGGGTTAATGTTGATCCTTCATCAAAGATGGATACCATATAATTATCGAATACCTGTATTTTTCCTATTTCTAATTCATACTCACGTACGATTACCTTTTTCTTGGAGGAACCTATTTTCATTTAAGATGTCTTATAGTGTGTCTACAGCGAAAATAAAAGGAATGCCAATCATGGAGTAAATTATTAGATGAATCACTCAAATATCGTTCATAAGGTAATGAAGGGAGGCTAACTGTCTTTAAAATTCTAACATTGTTCAAAGCTATAAGCATAAAAAAAGAGCCCAAGTTGGGCTCTTTATAATTATAATTTTATTTTAATATTTACTTCGTTTTAGAGGATTCCTCTTCCGCTTTGTTAATGTCAATTGTTAATTCCTCTGTTTTTTCGTCCAGGTCGATGAAAATTTTATCACCTTCCTTTAATTTGGAATTTACGATTTCTTCAGCAAGTGCATCTTCTATATATTTCTGTATAGCTCTTTTCAGAGGTCTAGCTCCATATTGTTTATCGAAGCCTTTCTCCGCAATATAGTCTTTAGCCTTATCAGTTAGATTTAACTCATAACCAATATCCTTAATTCTTCTGAACAATTTAGAAAGCTCAATATCGATTATTTGATGTATATGTTCCCTTTCTAAGGCATTAAATACAATAACATCATCTATTCTATTCAAGAATTCAGGTGCAAATGCCTTTTTAAGTGCATTTTCAATTACACCTTTTTGATGTGAATCTTCTTGCGTTTTTCTTGCAGAAGTTCCAAAACCAACACCTTGTCCAAAATCTTTCAATTGACGAGCTCCAATATTGGAGGTCATGATGATAATCGTATTTCTAAAATCAATTTTACGACCAAGACTGTCGGTTAAATAACCATCATCCAAAACCTGTAAAAGCATATTGAAAACATCTGGATGCGCTTTTTCAACCTCATCTAAAAGGATGACGGAATAAGGTTTTCTTCTAACTTTTTCTGTCAGTTGACCACCTTCTTCATAACCTACATATCCTGGAGGTGCACCAACTAATCTTGAGATGGCGAATTTCTCCATGTACTCACTCATATCGATACGTATCAACGCATCTTCAGAATCAAAAAGTTCTTTTGCCAGAACTTTAGCAAGTTGAGTTTTACCTACACCGGTTTGTCCTAAGAAGATAAAGGAACCAATGGGTTTGTTAGGATCTTTAAGTCCGGCCCTATTTCGTTGAATAGCTTTGGAAACCTTCGAAACAGCTTCATCTTGACCAATAACATTTGACATAATCAACTGTGGTAATCCAGCCAATTTATTACTCTCGGTCTGTGCAATTCTGTTAACAGGTATGCCACTCATCATGGACACTACATCGGCAACATTGTCCTCACTAACTGTTTCTTTGTTCAGTTTACTATCATCTTCCCAGCGTTCTTGGGCAATTGCCAATTCTTTTTCAAGACTTTTTTCATCGTCCCGAAGTTTCGCAGCTTCTTCATATTTCTGCTTCTTAACAACGCTGTTCTTCAGTTCACGCACGTCTTCCAATTTCTTTTCCAATTCAAGAATTTGTTTGGGAACGTCCATGTTTACAATATGCACACGAGAACCAGCCTCATCCAAGGCATCGATAGCCTTGTCCGGTAAGAATCTGTCCGTCATGTACCTATTGGTCAATTTTACACAAGCTTCAATAGCTTCATCGGTATACGTTACATTATGGTGATCTTCATATTTACCTTTGATGTTATGAAGAATTTCAATGGTCTCATCAACTGTGGTTGGTTCAACAATCACTTTTTGAAAACGTCTTTCTAAAGCGCCATCTTTTTCGATATATTGTCTGTATTCATCCAAGGTAGTAGCTCCAATACATTGAATTTCACCCCTAGCTAATGCAGGTTTGAACATGTTGGAAGCATCTAAACTACCGGTTGCACCACCAGCACCAACAATGGTATGAATTTCATCAATAAAAAGAATGACATCATCATTCTTCTCAAGTTCGTTCATAACAGCTTTCATTCGTTCTTCGAACTGTCCACGGTATTTTGTGCCAGCCACTAAAGAAGCTAAATCTAGAGTTACAACTCTTTTGTTAAAAAGAATACGTGATACTTTTTTATTGATGATACGTAATGCCAAACCTTCAGCAATAGCACTTTTACCAACACCTGGTTCTCCTATAAGAAGTGGATTGTTCTTTTTTCTTCTGCTTAATATCTGAGAAACACGTTCTATTTCTTTTTCACGTCCTACTACAGGGTCCAACTTGTTTTCCTCTGCCATTTGGGTAAGATCTCTACCAAAATTGTCCAAAACTGGAGTTTTGGATTTCTTTGAGCCTTTTTGAGCACCGCCGGTAGCTCCAAAAGTACTTTCCTTACCTTCACTAGTATCATCAGAATCACTTGGAAAAGACTCAGCCGTTGGGCCGTCTACCATATCATCATCACTTGTGATCATAAATTTAAATTGTTCTTTGACCCCGTCATAATCTACTTTCAATTTATGAAGTAGTTTAGTTGTAGGATCGTTCTCGTTTCTTAATATGCATAGTAACAAATGAGCCGTATTGATCGAAGAACTTTGAAAAAGTTTTGCCTCTAAAAAAGTTGTTTTCAATGCGCGTTCTGCCTGTCTGGTCAAATGCAGATTTTTCTTGTCTTTTTGGACACCGCTTGCATTAGGGTTTGACGGACTTAAAATCTCTACTTTTCTTCGTAGATGTTCCAAGTCAACTTCCAATGCATCCAATATGCTTATGGCCTTCCCGTTTCCATCGCGAAGAAGTCCTAGCATTAAGTGCTCGGTTCCTATAAAATCGTGACCAAGACGCAATGCTTCCTCCTTGCTGTATGCAATTACATCCTTTACTCTTGGGGAAAAATTATCATCCATAAATTATCTTATTCAACTATAAAATTACTAAATCTCCTTCAATCATTGGCAAATACCGTACCTATATTCGTTAAAGTTATTCTAATTCCTCTTAAATGCGAAACCAAATGCGGCACATTTCCCGTATAAACTGTAAATCAACCCATGGGTGGACAAGTGTTAATAAATTTTGATAGAAATACACCCGCTTGTACTAGTAACGCCTGTAATTTAAGTATATTGGCATGCTTTTTTACTAATTAAAAAAACATAAGATTTTAAAATGGCTGACGGTGAAAAATTGATTCCTATTAACATTGAAGAGGAAATGAAATCTGCCTACATTGATTACTCAATGTCGGTCATTGTGTCACGCGCCCTGCCAGATGTCAGGGACGGTTTAAAACCAGTGCACAGGCGAGTTTTGTTTGGAATGCATGAATTAGGGGTTAGAAGTAATAGTTCCCACAAGAAATCGGCACGTATTGTCGGTGAGGTTTTAGGTAAGTATCATCCACACGGTGATACTTCTGTATATGATACCATGGTTCGTATGGCTCAAGAATGGAGCCTGCGTTATATGCTTGTAGACGGGCAAGGTAACTTTGGTTCTGTAGATGGTGATAGTCCTGCAGCAATGCGTTATACGGAAGCCCGTATGCGTAAGATAGCAGATGATATGCTAGCGGATATTGATAAAGAAACAGTGGATTATCAATTGAATTTTGATGATTCCCTTCAAGAGCCTACGGTATTACCTACAAGAGTTCCTAATCTTTTGGTGAACGGTGCATCCGGTATTGCAGTAGGTATGGCCACCAACATGGCTCCTCATAATTTGGCAGAGGTTGTTGATGGTACAATTGCATATATCGACAACAACGATATTGAAATAGATGAGCTAATTACACATATAAAAGCTCCTGATTTTCCAACTGGAGGAATTATTTACGGATACGATGGTGTAAAAGAAGCTTTTCATACCGGTAGAGGTAGGGTAATGATGCGAGCCAAAGCGAACATCGAAGAGGTACAAGGAAAGGAATGTATCATTGTGACCGAAATTCCTTATCAAGTGAATAAGGCGGACATGATTAAGAAAACGGCCGACCTTGTTAACGAGAAAAAGATTGAAGGTATTTCAAATATTAGGGATGAGTCTGACCGTAATGGGATGCGTATCGTATACATTTTAAAAAGAGATGCGATTCCTAATATCGTTTTGAATATGCTGTACAAATACACGGCATTACAAACTTCTTTCAGTGTCAATAATATTGCCTTGGTTAAAGGAAGACCACAATTGCTGAATGTTAAGGAGATGATTCATTATTTCGTGGAGCATCGCCATGAAGTGGTTGTTAGGCGTACCCAATATGAATTAAAAAAGGCAGAAGATCGTGCACATATCTTAGAAGGACTTATTATTGCATCGGATAATATTGATGAGGTTATTGCAATTATCCGTGCCTCTAGCAATGCAGACCAAGCACGTGAGAATTTGATGGAACGCTTTAAATTGAGCGAAATTCAGGCAAAAGCGATTGTAGAAATGAGATTACGTCAGTTGACGGGTCTAGAGCAGGATAAGTTGAGATCTGAATATGATGAAATCATTCTAACCATCGCCGATTTAAAAGATATTCTTGAGAAGAAAGAGCGTAGAATGCAAATCATTAAAGATGAACTTCTAGAGATTAAAGATAAATATGGTGATGCCAGAAGGTCGGAAATTAATCTAGCTGGTGGTGACTTGAGCATGGAGGATATGATTCCTAATGAGCAAGTAGTTATTACCATTTCTCATGCAGGTTATATTAAAAGAACTCCGCTGACGGAATATAAAACTCAAAATAGAGGTGGAGTAGGTCAAAAGGCATCTTCCACAAGAAATGAAGATTTCCTGGAACATCTTATTTGTAGGCACCAACCACCAGTATATGTTGTTCTTTACCCAAAAAGGAAAATGTTTTTGGATGCGAGTCTTTGAAATACCGGAAGGTAGTAGGACCTCAAAAGGAAGAGCAATCCAGAATTTGATAAATATTGAACAAGATGATAGTGTTAAAGCCTTTATCTGTACTCAAGATTTAAAAGATGAAGATTATGTCAATAATCATTACGTGATTATGGCCACCAAAAAGGGTGTTGTTAAAAAGACCTCTTTGGAGCAATATTCCAGACCACGTCAAAATGGAATCAATGCCATTACGGTTAGGGATGGTGATGAATTATTGGAAGCAAAATTAACAACCGGTACGAGTCAAATTTTTCTTGGACTTAAATCAGGAAAAGCCATTCGTTTTGAAGAAGGCAAAACTAGACCAATGGGTAGAAATGCCTCTGGTGTAAGAGGTATTACCTTGGCAGATGATAACGATGAGGTCATTGGCATGGTTTCCGTTCATAATTTTGAGGATGAAATCCTAGTGGTTTCTGAAAAAGGTTATGGTAAGCGTTCCAGTATCGAAGATTATCGAATTACCAACAGAGGAGGTAAAGGAGTTAAGACTATCAGTGTTACGGATAAAACCGGAGGGTTGGTAGCGATTAAGAACGTTACGGATTCTGATGATTTAATGATTATCAATAAATCAGGCATTGCCATTCGTATGAGTGTAGAAGATTTACGGGTTATGGGTAGAGCTACCCAAGGTGTCAGATTGATCAATATTCGAGATAATGACTCCATTGCCGCCGTAGCCAAAGTTATGAAGGATGAAGATGAGATTGAGGAAGCTGAAATTCTTGACATAGAGGTAGATGCGGAAGATGGCACGGAGATTGATAATACTGATACCGATGAATAAACATCATAATTAATAAACACTAATAATTAATATTTTTAAAATGAAGAATAGATTTTTACTTGTTGCGACATTGGCTTTTACAGTAGTCGGTTTTGCACAAAAGAATGAAATAAAAGATGCTGAAAAAGCGTTAAAAGATGGTGATTCGGCTTCGGCCAAAACATCTATAGAAGCTGCTTCAGGCTCTATTGCATCGGCTGATGAAAAATTACAGGCCCAATATTATTTCACTAGAGGTAAAGTTTATAGTGATTTGGCAAAAAAAGGCGATAATGACGCTTTTGAAAAATCCGCCAATTCCTTTAAGAAGGTATTGGAAATCGAAGAAAAATCCGGTAAGGAAAAATATACTGGTGATTCTAGACAATACATGGCCTCTTTGACAGCTGACTTAGTAAATTCAGCGGTAGCGGATAACGGTAATAATAAATTTAAGGAAGCGGCAGAGAAGTTGTACATGAGCTATACCTTGAGCCCACAGGATACATCATATCTATATTATGCTGCCGGTAGTGCCGTAAATGGTGGTCACTATGAAATGGCCTTGGATTATTATAACAAACTTCAAGAAGTAGGTTACGATGGTGGTGGTATGGTTTACAAAGCTACTAATTCGGAAACTGGAGAAGTTGAAGAAATGGAAAAGATGCAACGTGATTTAATGGTAAAATCAGGAAGTTATACTAATCCTTTGGATGAAAGAACACCCTCGAAACAAGCTGAAATCGTTAAAAATACTGCTTTAATCTACACGCAATTGGGTCAGGATGACAAAGCACTAGAGGCTTATAAAGCGGCTAGAAAGAATGATCCAGAAGATGTGAATTTGATTCTTAACGAGGCTAACTTGTATTTTAATCAAGGAGATAAGGATAAATTTAAAGAACTGATGGCAGAAGCAATTGCTTTAGCTCCAGACAATGCAGACCTTCACTATAACGTTGGGGTTATAAGTATGGAACAAGAGGATTATGAGTCTGCTAGAGCTTCTTATAAGAAAGCAATTGAAATTGATCCTAAATATACCAATGCCTATTTGAACCTTTCTACTACCTATGTAAACGAAGGAAATGCTCTAATCGATGAGATGAATTCTTTAGGTAATTCCAGAGCGGATGTAGCTAAATATGATGAGTTGAAGGAAAAGAAAGATAGTTTATTCAAACAAGGGGCAGACGTTTTAGAAGAGGCCTTGAAAACTTCTCCAGAAAACGAAAACATTATGACTCAGCTTAAGAATATTTATGGAGCAATGGGAGATAATGAAAACTTTATGAGAATGAAAAAAATGTTAGGTGAATAATCCAACATTTATATAAATATTTAAAAGGCCCTATTAGGGCCTTTTTTTATATTATTTTTTTGATAACTCGTAACTGGTGGGTATAAGTACGCAGGTCATTGTTGAAAATACCCGTATGGTCTATGCGGTCAATTCTTACCTTTCCATTTACGTGAATCAAATAGTTGTTGTCCATGATTATGCCTACATGGTCAATAATGCCGTTAGAATTGTCGAAAAAGGCCAAATCACCTGCTTCGCTTTCCTCTACAAAACTTAAAGCACTACCTTGAGAGGATTGCTTTTCTGCTGTTCTTAATAGTTCGTAACCATTAATTTTATAAACCATTTGTGAGAATCCGGAAGCATCGATACCAAATGGGGTACGACCTCCTTTTAATTCAGGGGAATTTAGGTATAGAAGTGCGGTGCTTATCAATTGATTTTTAGGTTGTGCCTGACTCAATATGGCACCTTCAAAACTTAAATCTAAGGATGGAGTATCTGGAATGGTAGAACCCATCAAAATTGGTGTCAATAATTTATTGGAATCCTCTACGAAAGAAATTAGGTCGGCTACAAATTTACGCTCTTGCTTTTGCTCTAAATTGATAAATTCTTCTTCAGGAATAAATGACAACTGATTATTTAGTATCCAACCTTCGCACTTGTCGAAAATGGTTTTGATACGTGACCAATGCTTGCGGCTTTCTAAAATTTTAAAATGTTCCCCATATAAAAGTTGAGTAATCATTTCAGAAACTTCATCGGGCGAACTTCTAACTGGGATAATGCTTAATTGACAAATACCGTATTGCATGCAACTACCTTAGGTTTCTTATCCTCTTTCAACAATGATTGCAGATGCACCACCACCACCGTTGCATATAGCAGCAGCTCCTAATTTTGCATTATTTTGTTCCAAGACGTTCAAAAGCGTGACTAAAATTCTAGCGCCAGAACATCCTAAAGGATGACCTAATGAAACGGCTCCTCCGTTTACATTAACATTGCTATCATTTAATCCCAGTAATTTCATATTCGCAAGACCTACTACCGAGAATGCTTCGTTGAATTCAAAATAGTCTATGGCATCTATTGTCAAATTCGCCTTAGATAGTGCCTTAGGTAACGCTTTTGCCGGTGCGGTGGTAAACCACTCTGGCTCATGGGCGGCATCGGCAAAACTTCTGATAGTCGCTATTGGTTTTAGTTGAAGTTCTTCTGCCTTCTCCTTACTCATTAACACTAGAGCTGCGGCGCCATCGTTTATGGTGGAGGCATTTGCGGCAGTAACCGTACCATCTTTAGAGAAGGCAGGTCTGAGATTTGGAATTTTATCCATGAAGACATTGGTGTATTCTTCATCTTTTGTCACCATTACAGGTTCTCCACGTCTTTGTGGAACTGCAACGGGAACAACTTCATTATCAAACTTACCCTTATCCCAAGCTTCAGAGGAGCGATTGTAGGATTGAATGGCATAGGCATCTTGATCCTCTCTTGTAAAGTCATATTTGCTAGCGCAGGCATCAGCACAAACACCCATCGCATTTTCATCATATGCATCAACAAGTCCATCTTTTTGCATACCATCTATTAAAGAGGTGGCGCCAAATTTAGTACCTGTTCTCATATAAACGTAATGAGGTATCATGCTCATATTTTCCATTCCGCCTGCAACTATAATATCCGCGTCGCCGAGTGCAATGGCCTGAGCGCCCTGCATTACGGCCTTCATACCAGAAGCACAAACTTTATTAATTGTGGTACAAGGAACTGTATTTGGAATGCCTGCATAAATTGCAGCTTGTCTCGCAGGAGCTTGTCCTGTGCCCGCTTGCACTACGTTGCCCATAAGAACCTCGTTTACCAAAGATGGGTCAAGGTTTATTCTTTTAAGTGCGTCCTCTATAGCGGTAGCGCCTAATCTAGTTGCGGGTACTGTAGATAGTCCGCCCATAAAACTTCCTATTGGGGTGCGTACAGCAGAAACAATGACAACTTCCTTCATCGATAAAATTTTTATTTAGACGAAATTACTAAATTCTGTATCAACCACATGGTAATCCGCTCAATTACTAATTAACAGGTTTTAATTTTCTATTTTTGAAGAACTCAATAAACATTACGTTTGGACAATCTATATAAAAAGCAATCGCTAATAATTAAATATATCTTGTATGTGGCGGCTGTCGCATTCATCGTATTTTTTTTGCCAAAAGGCGGTAAGTTTAAATATGAGTTTCAAAAAGGTAAGCCTTGGCAGTTTGAAAACCTTTATGCACCATTCGATTTCTCCATTAAAAAGACCGATGCCGAATTGGCCAAAGAAAAACAGGAAATTGAAAGTAATCAACTTCCCTATTTCACCTACAATCAGCAAGTGGTAGATGAGGTTTTTCAAAAGTTCGATGATGCTTTTGAAAATAAGTGGCAAGATACCGGACTTAGAAAAGTGCAGCGGGAACGGTTAAAGCAATATTCTAAAGAAATTTTAGATTCAATTTATACCAAAGGAATTCTTCAAAATAACGGAAAGCAAGTACAGCGTAATTTTATATATCTCGTCGTAGGAAACGAAGCTAGAAAAGTTAGGGTTTCTGATTTTTTCAGGGTCAACGAAATCAAAAATTTGGTAAAGGATGTTTTGGAAGAGCATAAACTTTCCATTTTTGAAAATGAGATTCAATCACTCTTTTTTGATCTGATTACACCTAATGTAAGTTTCGATAACGAGTTGACGAAAAGAGCTAGGGAAGACGCACTTTCAAAGTTGTCCTACACTAGAGGTACTGTAGATCAAGGTAGGTTGATTATAGCGAAGGGAGAAGTCGTGGAAGCCGAAAATCTAAAGGTGTTGGAATCGCTCAAATCTGAATACGAGTCGGAACTTTGGACGGCTAATAATTACTATTACATCCTCATTGGTTACACCGTACTTGTGGCTTTGGTCTTAATCATGCTGTATCTGTTCTTAAAGAAATACAGGCTACAGGTGTATAATAACAATGTTAAGGTCACCTTTATCTTCTTTAATATTCTATTGATGGTGTTTTTGACCACCATCGTTATTAAATATAATGACCAACTTGTTTTTGTAGTGCCGTTATGTATACTTCCGTTAATATTAAAGACGTTTTTTGATGCAAGACTAGGTCTTTTTGTACACGTACTAACAGTCCTTATTCTAGGTTTTGTAGTGCCCAATAGTTTTGAGTATATCTTTCTACAAATCATTGCAGGTATCGTTACCATTTTAACCGTATCTGAATTATACAAGCGGGCGAATCTTTTTGTGAGTGTCGGTCAGATTACGCTCATTTATATTTTAGGTTACTTGGCTTTCCATACCATTCATGAGGGAGATTTAAGTGATATCCAATGGTACACTTTGGGACTATTTCTTTTGAACGGAATGATTACCCTTTTTGTTCAGCCGTTGATCTATATCTATGAAAAATTATTCGGACTGGTTTCCGATGTTTCGTTATTGGAATTATCCGATACCAATTCCCGACTTTTAAAAGAATTGTCCAACAAGGCCCCGGGAACTTTCCATCATTCCCTACAGGTAGCTAATCTGGCCGAAGCTGCGGCAAATGAAATAGGTGCCAATGCGATGTTGGTTAGGGTAGGGGCGCTCTATCATGATATTGGGAAAATGGACAATCCTACCTTTTTTACGGAAAATCAGATTACGAATGTAAATCCACATGATGAACTAGGTCCTAAGGATAGTGCTAAGATTATTATAGACCACGTTATTAACGGAATTGAATTGGCGAGGAAGAACAACCTACCGGATCGAATCATCGATTTTATACGATCACACCACGGTACCACATTGGTGTATTATTTTTACAAAAAGCAAATGGATTTGGAAGGTGAAGCCGATGAATCTGATTTTAGATATCCTGGACCGTTACCATTTTCTAGAGAAACGGCAATTTTGATGATGGCAGATTCTGTTGAGGCGGCATCAAAAAGTTTAAAAGACCCTACATTCTTGATTATTGATGAGTTTGTCGATAAGATCATTTCAGGCCAAATGAAAGCGAATCAATTTTTGAATGCAGATATTACCTTTAAAGAAATCGAAACTATTAAGAAAATTTTTAAACAAAAGCTCACAAATATTTATCATTTACGGGTGGAATATCCTGAGTAACAGCGGAGTAATTTTATATTCAAAAAAACATAAAAAAATAGTTGCGTACTAGTTAGGTAAAATTTACATTTGCATCCGCTTAACAAAGCAAAAGTTCTTAGAAGAAATATTGGAGAGGTGCCGGAGTGGTAACGGAGCAGATTGCTAATCTGTCGACGCGTAAGTGTCGCATGGGTTCGAGTCCCATTCTCTCCGCAATATTCTTCAAAAATTATAAGATAACCAGTTTCGGGGTGTAGCGTAGCCCGGTTATCGCGCCGCGTTTGGGACGCGGAGGTCGCAGGTTCGAATCCTGCCACCCCGACAAAAAGGGTGTCAAACGACACCAAAATTGTACTAATCACATGAAAACCAAGGATTTATATTTTCCTTGGTTTCATTTGAGTAGTTTTAATACCATATTGAGCGAGACCTATTCGGTTACCTATTACTTTAGTTTCCGATTAACTATCTTGTAAATTCGCAATCTACTTTTCAAGGCGATTTGACTTTCGTTTAACTGATTTAATAATCTTTAAAAACGAAAGTGATGAAAACAACACACACTTTTAGTATCCATTTTTGGCTTAAGAGAAAGGCTGAGAGAAAAGATGGAACATCTCCTATTTATGTGCGTATTACGGTCAATGGTCAACGTGCAGAGCTCAGTATCCAGGAATATGTTCGACCAGATTATTGGTGCCCAGATGCAGGACGTGTTAATCCTAGGATTTCCGGTGCCCAAAGAATAAATGATAATCTTTCAAAAGTTCATTCTGAACTTATAGAATGTAAGAAGGGTCTCAGACAAGAAGGAATCTTTATCACTGCTCAATCAATTAAAGCTAGATATCTTGGGAATGATAAGTCTCTATCCACACTTATGGAACTTATAAATTACCATAAAGAGCGTGAATTAAAAAAGCTTGAAAAAGGAACTGCCAAAAACTATTCATCAACTGAAAAATACCTCCTCCGTTTTATCAAAATGAACTATAAAACATCGGATATAAACTTAGGCCAGATAAACTATGCCTTTGTCCTGAGTTTTGAAAATTATCTTCGCACTTGTAAACCTTTGATGAAATCCCAACCTTTAGGTAATAACGGTATTATGAAGCATATGGAACGCTTTAAGAAAATGACTACCATCGCATGTAAACTAGATTGTATGAAGAAGGACCCGTTTGCTTTTTTTAGCGCAAAGTTTACTGCATTTGATAGACAGTACCTCACTATTGAGGAATTAATGGAAATAGAGGAACTGGAATTAAAGGATGTCGGATTTCAAAGGGTCCGTGACTGTTTCGTTTTCGCATGTTATACAGGTCTTTCATACGTTGATGTTAAAGGCTTAAGACCCGAACAGATAGTGATTGGTATCGATGGAGGGGAATGGATATTCACTAAACGTGAAAAAAGTAAAACCGCAGTAAAAATTCCATTGTTGGGAAAAGCGAAAGAAGTCCTGTTAAGGTATTCGGAAGCTACTTATGGAAAAAAAAAGGATTTGTTATTACCCGTTTATTCCAATCAAAAGTGTAATAGCTATTTGAAAAAAATAATTTCAAAATGTGGAATTGCTAAAAAGATATCATTTCATGCAGCTAGACATACATTTGCCACTACTGTAACATTATCGAATGGAGTCCCTCTTGAGACAGTATCAAAATTACTGGGTCATAGAAGACTATCCACAACACAAATTTATGCAAGGGTAATGGAAAAGAAAATAAGTGAAGACATTAGTGAACTTCGCGTCAAATTGAAATCTGGAGTGGACAATTCTAAGGTATCAAAAACCCATATTGCTTAAATAATAGCCGTTTTAAATACATAGAAATCAATCGGTTGTTAAACAATCACTACTATTTGACAGAAATATCTTATTTTTAAGATGTTATCGATTTCTTATTTACCAAAACATAAAGCTATTTAACACTGACTTAGCTCTGTTTTAAGGCATTGAAGGTCCATTCTTTTTAAGAACAGACACCTATTGGCAAATTTTGCATAATTAAGTAATGAATTTGTCGGCGTAATGATAACTGAAATTTTAAAGTATTGGTTTTTTGAACAAACTAACTGGTATGGATAGGCTACATATTATTACCACAGGGGGCACAATCGAGGGGTTGGACTATGATTCATTGGAACATAGTCCAGTCGTTTCAACAGCCAATATTCAAGGATTCCTTCAAGGCGCCAATATTACAATCAATTACACCTTGGAGAAAGCCTTTCAAAAAGACAGTCGATTTATTACTTCTGAAGATAGATTGATATTAGCGGAAAGAATAGCAAATTCTGACTGCGATTATGTTTTGATTACCCATGGTACTTTGACCATGGTGGAAACGTCTAAATTTTTAGGGAGGCTAGGACTGGATAAGACAATTGTCTTGGTAGGGGCACTCATCCTAGGAACACAAGAAAATACGGATGCTCCTTTTAATTTAGGATATGCCATAGGGAGCATGTCACATCTAGGGCAAGGAGTTTACATAGCTATGAACGGCAGTATATTTTCTTGGGAAAACGTGAAGAAGAATTTGGAGAAAAACCAATTTGAAAAGGAATTCTAATGGTAAACTATTATGTTTGGAACCTCGTTACATTGGACTACTTTCTTCTATCTATTAATAGATATTTTTATTTTTGTATTTGCTTTTTTTCAAAGTAGACGACTTAGGCATAATAATCTCAATCGGTTCTTAATTTTAGGTTTCCTATTTATTTTGTACAACTTCACTGGTGGACTTTTACCCATGGAAAATTTTCCTGGTCCTTTTATCCTTCAATATATCATTACCTATGGTGTGGCCATTTCAATGTGTGTTTACGTAGCCTATTATTTCTACAATGAGTACGATATCAGTTTTTTGAAATTCGGATTAACCGTTTCTAACATTGCTTACTATGTTGTAGGTTGTTTCATTTTACTTTTTTTGGTTCCTTATTTTATTACAAACTCAATTGACGTTGGCCGGTTTTATTTTTCAATACCAGTATCTGCAATTTGCCTCTATATATGTTGGGCTTTCTACATTAGAATATCAAATCCTGAACGATTGAATAAATTCATTCTAAGGCGTAACAGGCTTTCTTTGATTAGTATTTCTTGTATAGCCTTACTGCCACTATTAACCGTTTTCGGAGATTATCAATGGTTGACTTTTACCGTAATTAATATCTCCTTTTTTATGATTACAGCTATGGAGGTAGATAGATATTTATATCTATTGGAGCATAAGAGTAAGTTGATAGAAGTGTTAGAGTTTTATAAGGATAATAAAGAATCTTTCCTTAAGCCTAAGTTGTTCAACAGAGGTTTGACCAGACGTGAAATTGAAATTTCACTCTCAATTTTGAATAATAATAGTTATAAGGAAATTGGTGAAGATTTTTGTATCGCCGAAAGTACGGTCTCCAAGCATGCTTCCAATATTTTCAAAAAAATGGATGTGAGTAGTAGATCTGAATTTTTATCTCGCTTCAGGACAAAGGAAAATTAGGCATTATTCACATTTCCGTAGAAAAAATACGGATTATCCGTATTGAAATACGGTGTTATTTTTACCAAATAAAATTTATCGATTGTATTTTTAATAGCCCTCGAAAATATGGAGAGTAATTATACTTAGTTCCATTTTGAAGGGTAGCCCTTTGTATAACCCGACGATTTTTATCAACCGCTTTCCAAAGCTTACCTTATTTGGACTGGTGAAAAATCGTAGACTAGAAAAAGTGGTGCTATGGATTTTAATCCCTTTATAGAAGGCCTGCAAAACGAATTGAAACAGGCGCAGATAGATATTCCCAATATCGTTAAACGCGCAAATCATTCTATTCGTTTATGTCACTCGGTGCTTTCCATATTTAAAAAAGCGGTTGTGAAGGAGGGTTTTGAGTCCGTTGAAAACGAAATTGAATTCTTTAAGAACTACAAAACGGTGCCGTCTGCACATCTAGTGTATTATTCTCAAATTCGCTCTTTCGAATTTGAATTCCCAAAAGCGAACTTAGAGGAACAGCGTAAATTCATCAAAAAAAGATTGAACCTGTTAAATCGTTTCTATCGGAAACATATTGATTTTATTGAATACATTGAATCTGGCCGCACTCATTTCGATGAACAATACTTTACCAGGAAATATTTGAATGTATTTCCCATTAGCTCGCCGCACATCTATTTCCATGATCCCGATTTTAGTACGCCGAAAGATATTTTATTATCAGAGTATAAGGCCTTCGATTCGTTTGTAGGGTATCTCCAGAACAGAATGATTGATCAATCAAAAGTGTATGTTGATAAACCTGGGGAGCTGACCTCAAAAATTAATCTACAATGGACAGCTTCAAAATCTGGGTTAATCGAATTGGTATATGCTTTACATTATAATCGTGTCATCAATAATGGCAATGCAGATATTAAAGATATCGCCTTGGCCTTTCAGCAAGTTTTACATTTTGATTTAGGCGATTTCTATAAAACTTTTAATGAGATAAAGTCCAGAAAAATCAGCAGGACAAAATTTCTTGATGATTTAGCTTCCGGATTGCAATCCCACATGGATAGTACTGAAGACTAAAGCGTTCCAAACACGAATATTTATTGAGTTTAATCACCGTACTCCGGTCGACCTCCGGTGATTGAGAAAATTACCGTTTTATGGCTTAATTATTCGGGTCTGACATGAAATAACATACCATATAGTTTCTAAAACGTAGCAAATCACCTCAAATTTCAAAATGTTAAATTTTCACCGGACTCCGGTCGTACTGGTGAACAGAACCCGTTATAACTGTTCATATTTGTTCTCGAAAAGTCAAATTGCTGTAATCCCACCGCTTCTAAAAATAATAACCTAGCGGTGGGATTTTAAAAAAGAGAACATATGCCAACAAGTATAATTACTACAGACGATTTAAGGGAATTTAAAATGGAGCTGCTTGAGGAATTCGAGCTACTACTTTCAAAATACGTATCAACCGAAACCCACAAAACTTGGTTGAGAGCTGCAGATGTAAAGAGCAGATTGCAAATCAGCCATAGCACATTGCAAAAGCTACGACACAAAAACATTCTTACGGCCCATAAATTAGAAGGTATTTTATTTTATGATGCCGATGAAATAGATCGGTTGTTGACTGAAAATAGCTTGTCATAAAAACTTGAAGGGAAATGAATTACATTACACATTTAAATGCTGCTTTTCACGAGTTCTATCGGGATAACCGACTTAAAAGCGGACATATAAGCTTGTATCTCGCCTTATTTTTTTATTGGAATCTGCATCACTTTCCCAATGGTTTTTATGCCAATCGTGAGGAAATCATGAAACTGGCCAAAATAGGCTCAAAATCTACCTATCATCGGCTGATAAAAGATTTGTCCGATTGGGATTATATCGAATACGTACCCACTCAAAACCCTAGATTACAGACGATGGTTCAAGTGTCCCATTTCTGTACTGGTAGTGGTACGGAAACGGGACAAGCTGGTACACTTATGAGACGGTACTGTCCCAAAAATGTACCACTTACCTTATATATAAAACATCTAAAACAATTAAAACTCTCTGCGAGAAAGCCCAAAAATGAATTTGAAGTTATTGAATTTTTTAAGTCAAAAAAATGGCCGTCGGTAGAGGCCTTAAAATTTTACAATCACTATGCAGGTATCGGATGGAAAATTGGCGGAAAGATTAAAATAGAGGATTGGCAGGCAACTGCAGCAAATTGGATGATCAAGGCCAATGAAATCAAGGAAAAACCAACCCTAAAAATAGTATCGAAAAACACGGATTTTTTAATCACCAATGAACAAAAAAATTATGGCCAACCCCTCTAAAATAAACGAAGGAAGTGTTGTGTATTCCTTGGGGGAATTTGATGGTACAAAGGTCGAATATGATTTCGCAAAGGTGGCCATTTACCTAGAGGCCAAAGGGCAACTGATTTTTGGTAAGCATTTTAAAATTTATGAGGAGGACAAGGGTATACTTCTAAAACTATGTAATTACATCGTTAGAGACCATGATAACTGCGCAAAGTACGGTATCGACCCACATAAGGGGATTTTATTGACGGGTCCCGTAGGATGCGGTAAAACTAGCCTGATGCGCTTGATACGGTACATTGTACCCCATAGGCGTCCTTATGAGATTATTCCAGCTAGAAATGTGGCCTTTGGATTTAATCATGTGGGTTTTAAAATTATTGAAGATTACGGTAACGGACATTTTTATTGCTTTGATGATTTAGGGGTAGAGCCTTTGGGCAGGCATTTTGGAAAGGATTGTAATGTCATGGGCGAGGTTATTCTTTCCAGATATGAGCTTTTTTTACAGGCCAAAATAACCACACACGCCACTACAAATTTGAATGCGGCAGAACTAGAGGAACGTTATGGAAAAAGGGTGCGCAGTCGTATGCGCCAAATGTTCAACCTAATTGCCTTCGATAAAAACACCAAGGACAAAAGAATCTAATACCAACGATATGAAAATAGCCACCTTCAACATTCAAAATGTATTCCATAGACATCGAGAATTGATCAAAAGTACTACCTCCAAAAACGCAAGCGATTGGATTTCCGAATTGGATAGCCTTTTACGTAATCCAACAAAGAATTCCACGGATAATGAACGTATCAACACGCTATCCTTTCTTTTGGGGTTTGAAAAAATTTCGGATAATCCGTATGCCATATTGAAGAGTCGTGCCGGGGAATTGTGTTTTAAGGGCAGGGTATTGGAAAATAATACCAAAGCTTCTTTTCTTACCGATTGGCAAGGTTGGACAAAATTAGGGAACCGACCCATTCACGAAAAAGCCATTTTTAGCAAGGCGTATATGATTGCAGAAACGAATCCTGATATTCTTGTTTTGCAGGAAGTGGAAGATCGTGCCTCTTTGATGGAGTTCAATACAGAATTCTTGCCATTACTGAAAATAAGCCCGTATACGGAAATCATGGTATTGGAAACCAATGATGCTAGGGGATTGGGAATGGGTATTTTACTTAAAAACGGATATCATCTTCAAGGGATTAAAAATCATTTACATGATTTGGATGATGAAGGGTTTACGGTATTTGATGTGGATTGTCAGGAATATACTATTAGTACTCCTCAAGGAGATACCGTTTGGATATTGAATAACCAATTTAGCACCCAACCTGAACAGCGGAAAAAACAAGCGCAGAAGGTCGCTGAAATTTATAAGCAGATGCAAGATGATGGAAAAGAAATGATTGTCATCTGTGGAACCTTAAATGATGTCTCTTACAGTGATTGTCTATCACCATTGCTTCGTGAAACCGATTTAACAGAGGTCTCTAAATGTAACATATTTCAGTCCGACCAGGATATCGGGAAGGATAGTGGTTATTTTAGGCTCGGTGCTTATAGGATGGGGGTCAATATCAAACAGCAGGACTACCTATTACTCTCACCTACACTTTTTAATAAGGTGAATACCGTAGGAATGAACCGAAAGGGCACCTGGACAGAAAGAAAACCAAATTGGAAATTGTACCCTTCCATTGCGAGTAAGGATCATGCAGCTAGTGAGCATCCCTTGATTTGGGGGGAAATATAGTTGAATTCAATTCTTGTGGTTTATTTGAACATTCTGAAAATTAAGATTTTTAAAATATTGTTCGTCCGTTTAATGGAAGGAAATCAGTTTTACTGAACGCTATTAGAGGTCTCTTCAAAGTTCTATTGGACAATTTTAATTTTAAATTCTTTCTAAGGCTGTTTACCCGCAATCACTTGCTTGAAAAAATCTGCCACTTTTGATGCACCGGACTTTCCTCCATCGTCGATATTAGACAGGATAACTACAGTGTAATTGTCATTCACGAAGTCCATAAGTTCGCAATGAATACCGTACCAGCCTCCGCTGTGTCCTTGGATCGTTTGGTTATATCTCAAATCTATATCTATGCCATAGCCCATATTTGTGTTATATCCTTTTACTTTTGGTTTGAACATCAAATCTGTTGTTTTCTTTTTCAATAACGTTCCGTTTCTCAATGCTTTCGAGAACTTGAACAGATCGTCAACGGTTGAATAATGGAAACCCGCAGGTGATGCTTTTGAGAGATAATATTCATTTCTTTTCAAAACATCGCTTTCTCCGAAGTTAGTGGTGTATCCGCTCGCTTTGTTCCGTGCAACGGAATCAACCTCTATTTCACCGGTATTAGCCATATTTGCAGGACTGAAAATGTTATGTTTTAGGTAGTCATAGTAGTTTTGTCCGCTCACCTTCTCGATAATTAGGCCTAGAATCACAAAACCGGAAGCGCTATAGTCATATTTGGTCCCTGGTGATGATAAAAGGGTATCATTGGCGAACAGCGGAACAAAATCCGAGACACTTTTGTATTTAGATTTTTCCGTTTGCAGGAAGTCGCCAACGTAAAAATTGTTGTTTCCAGAGGTATGTGTCAAAAGCTGATGAATGGTTGCCGAATCCCTTACCGATTTATTTGGATAGTCGGGGAGGTATTCTCCTATGGGCTGGTCTAGTTCTATTTTTCTCTTTTCATATAGCTGTAGTGTTGCAACCGCCGTAATCATTTTGGTGATAGAGGCAATATTGAATTTGGTATCGACTTCGTTCTCGATTCCATATTCTACACTTGCGAATCCAAATGCCTTCTTTTCTATTACCTTATCGTTCTTTGCAACCAGAATTACTCCTGAAAACTGGGAAGGACTAAGACTGTCTAAGAAATTTTTGATCTCGATTACTTTAGACTGTCCAAAAACGAACATTCCGATAAACAGAAAAATAGTCGTGTTTAATAATTTTGATTTACCGTACATGTTTTATTATGTTTTAATCCTCTTTTACAACATAAATCTTTAATCCAAAAATATATTTCTATTCTTGGTTGTTCCATTCTTCTTTCAAAATACTGTAAATATAAGTTCCCTGACTCTCCCCGTAAGATTGAATGTTGTAATGCCTTAATAATCCCTCTTTAACGGCACCGGTCTTTTCGATTGCCTTTTGTGATTTCACATTTTGAATATCTATTTTAAACTCTACTCTTCTAATGTTTAACTGATTGAAACAATAATCAAGAAGTAGTGCCTTACAAATTGCATTAATCCCGGTCCCCTGATAGTTTTCACTGATCCATGTCCAGCCAATTTCTAATCTTTTGTTCGGAAAATTAATATTACCCAACATGGTTATTCCTATAGGATTGTTATCTTTCTTACCTACGATTAATAGTGGGTAAATTTTCTTTTCTTTTCTTGAGTTTAGACAAAACTCAAAATAATCCATTAAATCATTCCGGTTTTTTACCCTTGCTCCTAACTCCCCTAATTCTTTGGTATAGCTTATGGACTCTATATTATCTATATCGTTCATTGTTAAAGGACGTAATAAAATAGAATTATTGTCAAGTATCAATTCAGAGGAGAAAAATTTGTTTAAGTTCATGAGTTTGATTTCAAATTAAAAGGTTCTTTGACATTTTACAACTTAAATAATCTAATAATTGTTCAAATAAATAGTTCCCAATGAATCGTTTTTTTTAAACTTTCAACGTTTCGTAAAAAAAGAGTTGCGGGTTTTCGAGCGAGGGGTTTTCTTGTGAAAATCAGACGTAGTAAACTTGCAACTAATTTTGGTTTAGCCCAAAATTAAGCTCCTATTTTTAGGACACATTGTTGTCATTATTATCTATTTCGATATAAACATTGGGTTTATATTTCTCCATATAAATTTTAGGATTAGGTATTCCCGAAAATCCAAATTTTTCATAAAGCCATTCAGCTGTATCAGTCAATAAAATCCAGCGTCTTAATCCTTGAAGATTGGGGTGTTCCATTATTTCATTTATCAGCCATTTGCCTAAGCCCTTTCCTCTATGTTCCTTTAGGACATAAACATCTCCTAAATATGCAATAGTCGAGTAGTCTGAAATTATTCTAGCAAAGCCAATTTGTTTGTTTTCGTGATAAATCCCAAAATTTAAAGAGTTTTCAATTGATGTTTTCAAAATATTGATAGGAATTCCTTTAGCCCAGTCAGTTTCGTTTGCTAGGAATTTGTGAATTCTGAAAATATCTAATTTAAGCTTGTCAGTTGAAATAGTGTAATCATTTCTATGTGTTTCTCTAATTTTCAATTCAGTTTTCATAATAAATGTTGACTCCTTATATCAAAATAATACTAAAACTTTACTGATTAAAATCAATGGTTTGCATTAGGTTATGAACTTTTCCTTTTATTTGAACCTTAGTAAATTCCCTTTACATTAAAATGTACTGGCAAGAAATTTAGCTAGCATATAAGTCATATTTAAAAGGTCATGGCACCTTTGATAAGTTACCTCTAACAATCAATAAATCTTTTACGGTGCTAAAAACTTTTCTATTCCTTAAGTTGCTGTAACACTTTTTTTCCATTTTCATTTTCTGGATTCAATTGAACTGATTTCTCATACATGGCAATTGCTTCGTCTTTCCTATTTGCTATCAATAATGCTTCACCATAACTATCATAAGTATTAAAACTATCTGGAAATAGTATGGTATTTAACTTAAAAACCTGCAAAGCCTTTTCTAATTGTTCATTTCCCATTAATATATATCCCCAATCATTCAAATCATTTTCTGAGTGCTTATTTTCCATTTCTGTCTTCTTAGCTTCAACAGATAATTCAATAGCATTATCTAAAGCTCTTTTTAACAGCACCTTTTGTTGTTTCTCATTCAACGTTTCTGAGTACGCTTTAATAATGGCATTGATGACTAGCCCAGGATTATCCTTAAATATATAATGACTACTTCCCTCGGCGATAAGTTCGACCCGATTGGGTTCCGCATCCACAAAATCTTTATGGACCTTTCTATTATAAGTGCCCAGTACTCGTCTGGAAAACCTCTGTTAATTGGCGAAATAATATCTATAACAGGTATGTTCGACGGAAAATCAATTTTACGTAATACTTTAACTGTTTCAGGATAGTTTTTTACAAGATAATAGTCACCTAGTGTTTCAGGAGTTTTTGGAGGAACTCCCTGCTGCCGCCATCATTTTAAGTACCTCGTCAGTATAAAGTGCCTACTAAATTTGCATCAACACGTACAACATATTTTACTTTGTCAGGATGACGTGATGCATAAAGAGTAGTATAAAACCCACCATAGGAATGAGGAACTAGAATAATTTCATTGTTATAACCCAGCTTTGAAAGGCCTGTCTCCAGTTCTTTAATTCCATTTACTATTCCAAAATCCGAATCGTTTTTCAGATTTGGATTTACTTCACTTTTTCCAAATCCAGACCGGTCATAGGTGATTAATGTTGTACCCGTAACTTTATGAATTTGCTCTAATATGTTGTCCCAAACAGAACCATCATTACCTGCACCAGCGTCAAAAAGAATTGGAGTTCCCTCTCCTTTTATTATTTTGAAATGCATTTTATAACCCCCAACATCTACTAGCGTATCGAGAGTTTGCGACTGAACAGACAGTGCGAAAAAGAAAATTAGTAACAATTCAAAATGGAAATATTTCATATGGTTGGCAATTAAATGTTTGAATAATGTATAATTTTTTAAGACACATTTCAAATTTTTCATGAAAGCAATAACTACTCCGTCATATTTATCTTCATATATAAATGAGAGTCACAAATACTATTAAAATCATTTTACCGATTTTTTTTAGTTACCACCAAAGTATAAAGAGCTTATTTTACCAAAAAGAATGCGGGAACATTTTGTGGTGAAATGACTAGATTTTGGTACGAGTAGATAAATGATTTTTTACCGAAGAATAATACGACTTAGAAACTGGAATTGAAACAGCAGAATCTTTGAAAGAAATAGTGGCTTTATTGGAATTACCCGCTAAACTCTCTACATTTTTTGGATTCACAACAAAGGACCGATGTACTTTTAGGAGAAAAGCGTAGTCCTTTAGTATTTTCTTCAATGTACCCCGTATTAAATGTTTGGTATAATCACCATCTTTTAAATAATGTATCTCCATATAATTATCCTGGGATTGTATATATAATAGCTGTTTTGAATTAATGCTCAACCCCACTGCTCCATCATCTTCTTTGATGGATATTAAATTTTCCTCTTCTGAAATTAAGTCTTTAGGGATTGGAGTATATATTTGAATTGGAAACACCGCTATTTTCAAAAAGTGAAAAATAAAAAGAATAATAGGATAAAAGGGCAGAGCTAAAATTAAAATATACTCTAACAGAAAACCAAAAGTAACATTGCCATCTTTTACAACGATTAAACGGTCATATAGAAAAATAAGGATAACACTTATTAGGGCTAGAAAAACATCAAAAAAAACCAGTTTTAAATAATTGAATTTTATGTTCTTAAACCACTTTAGTAAAATCTCATAACCAAGAATATATACTACCGTACAAATCAAGCCGACACCAATTCTTACAAGAGTGATATAGGGATGGTCGATTATACTTTTTTCGTACGGCTTAAGACCGATTAGAATTAAGGCGACAAAGAAACCTAAAAATAAAGCTGCATACCAGTATTTATACCGATCACCACTTAAATAAAAACTTCGTTTATAATTTTGTGTGAAATTATTCATTTAACATTTTAAAAAAATCACCAATTGGAAATTTCATATTTTGGTACACATTTTTCTAACGGCTCTCAAAAAAATAATCTTTGCTATTTACAGGACTTTATAAAATTACAAAAACGCAGTGATTTGGCCAGAATTCCAAATTGTAAAAGGTCTCTACCAAAGGTGGTAAATCTAGTATCCTTTATTTGAATCATTAGTTTTATTCTTGGTTTGCTTATATAGTGTCCTAACTTATGATTTAGGTAATCTATAATTCGATAATTATGGGATTAAATGCTTTGAGTATATTACGTTTATATAATTAGTGCTACGAAAGTTCTTTTCTAAAAAGTCCACTAATTTTTGAATCTATTTTTAATCTAATTTTATTGGGTTGTAAGAATGGGTGTAGATTTAAAACTGTAAGATTTCTATAAATGTTACTTGATTATATAGAGGTTGAAGAGTGCACCAAAAATCTAGAATAAGGATTTAAAATTAAAAGGTTATAAAGTATGAGTGCTAAATTGATTAAGTCTTTTATGGTGGTTTTCATTTTGTTGTTTTCATTGGGGTGTGATGATGAAGCAGAGCCCGAAGTTATACCATTAGTTGCGCTCGGAGAATCCTTTTATCTTGAACCTGGAGAATCGGTAATGTTCAATGAACCGATTCCCAAAACTTTTACGTTACTAAGGTTTGAAGAGACTGAGAAATTTGAGGGGTACTATCCATATGCAGATTTTTGGTATACCCTCTTTTCTAAAAATACTTCTACCGAATCAATATCAAGAATCCAACAATCTAACATACCTGAGGAGACACCTTTTTTTTCGGCATGCTTTAGCAAGTTTTCTTTTCAAGATGAGCGAGCGCCAATTGATATGAGATGGATTGTAGAGGAAGTTACTTATGAAGAATTTGAAGACCGTTTTGTATTTAAAGGAGTTAGGATGCGCTTTTATTTAGAGGCCGATGTTATGGACCAAGAGTGTAAGTAGATTTCCCTAGCAAGGTAAAATAGTTGGGTTTGATTTTTAGAGAAAAGTTGATCACTTCCCTTTTGTAATAACAGTATGGAAATTAATTAAAATCTTGAAACGTAATAATACATTGCTAAGTTAAAGGGCTAGCCAGAACAGAAACCAAATAAGAGATTAGACTTGTCAATAGCAAGTAATGATCAATCTGCAATTGAGCATCCGTTGATTCTGGCAGGATTTATAGGAGAGTAATGCTATTTTCTTTTCTTTGGAATATATCAATTGGGTTTTTAAATATGAGCATAATTTCTCGCCAAGAAATATTATATTTAATACATGTGCTATTCATCTACGCTTACCAAAAGTAAAGCAGAAATTGAGAAAGAGACCAAAAGGGAATTCCGTCAACCAGTGGAATACGAACCTTATTTTTATCAATCGGCGTTTAACCATGGGAATTTATATATAATTCCGCAGAAGGAACGTCAACTTATTCGTCCTGCCATTTGGGGATTGGTTCCCAAATGGGCGATGAAGGGCGATGTGAGTGAGTTTCTCAATAAGAACTATACAAACAATGCGCGTTCGGAATCAATTTTCGATAAAAAATCTTTTAAGGACTTTCCGATAACCAATAGATGTTTGATTCTGGCCAATGGTTTTTTTGAACCGCATCACGAAGCAGGTAAGGCCTATCCCTACTTTTGTCAACATCCCGATAGCAGTTTGTTCATGTTTGCTGGCCTCTATAGTGAACTGGACGAGGAACTGCATAGCTGTACGATTATCACGGTCGAAGCGAACGAACAATTTGAGAAAGTACACAACAAGAAAAAACGTATGCCTTTAATCCTAGACCCTGAATTCACCGAGGAATGGTTGCGAGACGACCTGAACGAAGCAAACATCACCGAACTAATGAAAGTGGGATTTACCAACAAAGAGTTTGAATGCTATCCCGTAACCCGAGACCTTTATCCACCTAAATTCGCTGAAAAAAACACCCCAATTGCTATTACGAAAGTTGACTATCCCGAACTTAATGAGCAGGGTAGCCTGTTCTAAACATCTTTTTTCAAGGTAATTCAAAACC
>CAWJFH010000001.1:0-112369 GCA_963842105.1 uncultured Flavobacteriaceae bacterium | reverse complement strand
CGCAGCTTCAACTTGTGATAGGCTTTCAAAAAAAGTATCTTGCGAAAGCTCATTCGTATTTACGACCGATACTTCATCGGTACATGATGCCGTAACCAGGAAAACACCTAAAACGTACGGCCATACTTTTTTAATTTCTTTTTTCATGCTTTTTTATTAAAATTCTATTTGTATTCCTGCTAAAAAGGTCGTGGGCTGTGGTGCTCTTCCCCTATCTACGTTTAACCCTACAATTAGGCCAGTCGCGTTGTAAAAAGGTTCAATTTCAGGATCTAGTCCTGAATATTTTGTCAAAGTCAATAGGTTTTGGGATTGGAGATAAAACCTAAATTTGGACCTACAACCCCCTTAAAAGCATCATCCAAGGTTTTGTCGGACAATGAATAACCAACAGTAACGTTTCTTAACCTTGCATACGAAGCATCTTGAATATATCGGGTAGATATCCTGTTATTTGGATTGTTACCTTCAAAGCGAAACCTTGGAACATCTGTAATATCCCCAGGATTTTGCCACCTTCTTAAAACCTCGATACCGTGATTAACAACGTTTTCTTGACCTTGTAAAAACCATGTATTTGCATTTAAGGCATCAACCCCCTGCACTCCAGTTATTAATGCGCTGGCATCCCAGTTCTTATAATTTGCACTGAGATTTGCAGAATAAGTCAAAAAAATTCAGGATTGGGATCCCCTGATAACCACACGGTCTGCCGATGTAATATCACCATCACCGTTAATATCTTTATATCTTACATCTCCTGGCTGAACGATGTAGCTCTGGCCTGAATTAGCATCTAGATTATCTGCACCTATGTCATCTATAATGGCCTGCTCATCCGAATAGACACCATCAAACTCATAACCGAAGAAATGAAATAAAGGCTCATCTGCCGCTATCCTTGTAAGTTGCTCTGAAAAGGGAGGTTAAAACTTCCTTGTAAAATTTGATCAACGTTTCCTAAGGAAGTTACATTACTTTTCGAGGTAGAGATATTGGCCCAAAGGTTCCATTTGAAATCGCCTTCATAGTCATTGTAGCCAAAAGTCAATTCTATTCCCTTTACTTCAACGTCTCCAACATTCCTAAATAAGCTAACGCCAGCAATTGGATCGCCTGTATTCCAGCAGAAGGCGCTTGAGGTTCGCCAACAATCAACCCATCACTACCGTTAATAAAATACTCTGCCGAGAAGGTGAATTTGTTTCGCCAAAGCCCAAGATCGAAACCATAGTTCTGCTTAACGGACTCTTCCCAAGTCAAATCAAAATTATTACCTCCATTAATAGAAACACCCGGTGTTAGTTGGCCATCAATTACATAATTAAAACGGGTGGATAAATGTTCCTTCGAAAACGTTTACAGACGAATTCCTCGCAACCCTATTGGTTCCCAGTAACCCCGTAGCTGGCCCTAAATTTTAAATTGTTTACTTGAGTGTCCTTTAAAAAAGATTCATTCGATGCAACCCAACCAACAGAGGCGGCAGGGAACCATCCTACTTGTTTTCCCTCGGCGAAAATTGAAGATTTATCCCTACGTACGGATGCCTGAAACAAATATTTACTATCATAGTCATAATTTAAACGACCCAAATAGGATATTAAATTGTCAGTCACTGTAAAGGTTGATGCTATACCATTATTAAGTTCTGGTATTTCTGAGGAAAGTGTGGTCTGTAACGAGCCATTACTTACCTCATCTTTGGTGTTCTGACGTTCTGAAACCAATGTAAGATTAAAGTTGTTCTTTTCTAGGGAGGCATTATAGTTAAGCGTATTGGTAAAAATTTTGGATAGCCTATTTCTCCTTTGTTTAAAAATACTGGTAAACTCTTGATTAAACTGACCGGTAGTCTGGAAAGCCCTAGAAATATTATCTTGCAGATTGAAGAACATATCTACACCATATTGGGATTTAAAGGTTAATCCTTTAAAAAGTTCAAATTCAGCATACAAACTACCAATGATGGTATTGCTTCTCTCAAATTGTCATCATTCTCCTGCACAAGGACCTGATTCCGGGAATTATTTATATCCTGCCCTTCAGGACTGGTAAAAACACCATTCTCATTACGCACTGGAATATAAGGAGCTGATGCAATAACATTGTAAAGTGGTTCACGTCCACCATTTATCTGGGGCGCTATGGTTTCTGTAAAACCTAAGGCTAGGGTTTCGCCGACCTTAAAGTTTTTAAAGATTTCCGCCTCACTTGCAATGTTGAACGTATACCGTTTAAAGTTAGTGTCAATATATATACCATCTTGATCAAATGCTGAAAGACCAAAACTAAACCTACCCTTATCAGAACCTCCAGAGGCATTAAAATCATAATTGGTAATGGCTGCAGAACGAAAAAGTTCATCTTGCCAATCTGTGTCTATTCCATTTCCATCAAAATTAGGATTGTTCGCTATTCGTCCTACTATAGTCCCTCCATTTGACTGTGTGGATATTTCCCTTATAAATTGAATGTATTGTTCAGTATTTAAAAGATCATACCTTTTGTTTGATTGTTGAAAGCCAGTATAAGTACTGAACTTGAATGAGGTTTTTCCAGAAGTACCGCGGTCCGTAGTTATAATGATAACACCATTAGAGCCCCTTGACCCGTATATGGCAGTAGCTGCCGCATCTTAAAGCACATCAACCTTTGCAATACTGGATGGACTTATGCTGTTGATACTGGTTGTAAATACTCCATCAACCACATATAGTGGTTCCCCGTCGCCAAAGGTGCCTAAACCCCTTATCCGTATTGCTGTTCTACCACCGGGCGACCCAGTATTCGTAACTACTCCGACACCGGCAGCGCGCCCCTGTAAAGTTTGCGCAATATCCGCAGCCGGAATTTCCTTTAATTGATCTCCATCAACTGAAGCAATTGAAGTGGTAAGAGTGGATTTTTTTTGAGTTCCATAACCCACAACTACAACTTCATCCAACTGAGCCGTGTTCTCCTCCAGAATAATGTTTACCTCAGATTTTCCATTCACTGGTACTTCTTTGGTAGAATATCCCAATATAACTCACTTGAAGAATCGCATCATTAGAAACATTATCTAAGGAATACAGACCGTCAAAATCTGATACAACGCCATTTGATGTTCCCTTTACAACAATACTGGCTCCGGCCAAGGGAAGGTTTCCATCAGACACAACCCCTGTTACAGTTTGCCCACAAACCATAGTTGAACATAATACCCGAATGAAATACAGGGTGGTTTTAATTTGTTTAAAATTCATTGATAATGATTTTTTGGTTAGCTAAGTGGTATTTCAAGAATTCACAATGCTAAAAGCTATGAATTCGTTGACACATAAATAATACCCAAAGTTATAAGTAAGGCTGTATGCGGAAAGGATACGGATGATGCAATTACGGTAATTTCGTTGCGTCAGTCCGCAACAAAGGCATTAAATAGAGTAGTCCAGCACGTGATTGAGGTAAAGATGTATTCGTTAGTTAATGTATCTTAGGGCTACATTTTTTTGGGAGAATGCCCAAACTCTTTTTTAAAGCATTTGGAAAAGTAAGAAGAAGAGGTGAAACCTACTTTAAAAGCAATCTCGTTTACATTGTAATTTTCATTTGAAAGAATGAGCTTTTTTGCTTCCTCCAAACGGACTTTTCGAATAAATTCATTGACGGATAAACCGGTAAGAGCTTTTATTTTTCGATATAACTGGCTTCTACTAAGAAGTAACTGAGAAGCTAGTAATTCCACACTTAAATCCTGTTCTTCAATTTTTTGATGAATAAAATGCAACGTTTTATTTATAAATTCATTATCAATCGTGGTTATATTTTCAATCGTATTGACCTGCTCTTTTTGGGCGTATTTATTAAATAGTATTTGCCTACTTGTCAACAAGCCGTCCAGTGTTACCTTTAAAAGGTCCATATTAAAAGGTTTATTGATATAGGCATCTGCACCGGAATCAATACCCTTTATTCGATCCTCTACCATTGCCCGTGCAGTCAACATTAATAATGGAATATGAGAAGTAGTAATATCATTTTTAATCTTGACGCACATTTCCAATCCGTCAACAATGGGCATAACTACATCAGTTATGATCAAATCGGGAGATTTTTCTTTTGCGATATTAAAACCTTCCTCACCATTTTTAGCGATTAGTATGTTATAAAACGGGAACAATTCGTTTCTTAAATAAATCAAAAGTTCTGGATTGTCCTCTACGATAAGAACGGTATGTGTTTTTTTGAAAGGAGCGTCATATTTCTGCTTGTTTAAACTATCTAAAAAATTTCTCTCTTGGGAAATATAGCTTTTTTCCTTATCCTCATCGAAAATTTCATTTTCCGAAAAATGTTCTTTTCCCATTAAAAAGGTAATGGTAAACTTAGTGCCTATCTGAAGTTCGCTTTTTACCTCTATCAATCCATGATGCAGTTCCACGAAACCTTTTACCATTTCCAATCCAATACCGGAACTACCATAATAATCTTTGTTTAATCGGCTGATTTGATAAAAACGTTTAAAAATTCTTTTATATTCCTTTTGGTCGATACCCGGACCGTTGTCCTTAATTGAAATTTGGAAAGTATTCATTAGCTCCTTTTTCTTTGAACTAGGATTATCCATAAGCACTTTTTTTTCCTTGAGACGAACTTTTATCTCCCCATTCTCTGGAGTGACCTTAAATGCATTAGATAAAATGTTGAATATTATTTTCTCTAACATATTCGAATCCGCCCATACCAAAAGTTCTTGTTTTTCAGTCACAAAAGTTAGGGACAAGTTGCGGAATTTAGTTTCCTCTTTAAAAAAATCAAGTACCTCACGGATATGTGAAACAACATCAAATTCATGTGCTTTAATGAAAACTTTATCAGACTCCAGTTTCCGAAAGTCCATCAACTCATTGATGAGCCTGGAGAGTCTTTGAGAATTTTTATAAATAATGCTATGCTTTTGCCTTACAATTTCAGGAAGTTCCAATTCCAAATTATTTATAATATCACTGATAGGATTCATAATTAAGGTTAGGGGTGTCCTAAATTCGTGGGATATATTCGTGAAAAATTGTAGTTTTCTTTTATTTAATCTTTTTTCTTGGATTCTTCTCTCCCGTTCAATCAATATTATTTGCTTCTCCCTAATTCTATTTCTTATGATCCATACAACTAAAATTAATGAGGTTACGATTGCAACACTATACAATAAATATGCCCATATAGATTTCCACCAAGGTGGAAGCACACGTATCCCAAGATTAAGGCTTTTTGTATTCCATACACCATCATTATTTGCCGCCTTTACCTTAAAAACATAGCGCCCTTGGGGTAAATTAGTATACGTTGCGCTTCTGTTGCTGCCAACATAGTTCCAATCCATATCAAAACCTTCTAGAATATAAGCATACTGGTTTCCCTCGGGACGTGTAAAGGTGGTTCCCATGTATTCAATAGAAAATACGGACTGGTTGTATGCTAAATCGATGGAATGTGTTCTAGTAATTACTTTTTCTAAGATTTCATTTTCATCCTTTGCAGTTACTGTCTTGTTGAATATTTTAAAATTGGTAAAATAAAGTTCAGGAATATTTTCGTTTAGGACGATTTTTTTGGGGTCAATGTAATTGATGCCAGGAAAGCTTCCAAAATATAATAGTCCTTGATTATCCTTCTCAATACCCCATTGGTTAAAATAATTGGTTAAAAGACCGTCGGCTTCGGTAAACCGTATGCTGTTTCCATTTTTTCTATCAATTCTTGTAATACCGGATTTTCCAGTTACCCAAATATCCCCTTCATCATCTTCTATAATGGCGCTAATTGCTGTTTCTTCTAAATTGAACTGTTCTTTACACAAGAAAAAAGCATCCTCCTTTTTGTTATAAACTTGAAGTCCTGCAGCCATTGTGCCTGCCCAAATTATACCATCCTTTGATTGATATAAAGAAGATATCCTATGTATACTTGGATGGTTTTTTGCTGACAATGGCATTTTATCACGCATATTAATAACCATAAACGCATCATTTTCTGTAGAATATTTTATTTTGAACAAGCCGCTACTGGTACCTGCCCATATGTTGTCTTCTTGATCAACCATAATGGAAAGCACATCAGACTTGGAAAGGCCTGAAGTAACAAAGGTGTCAAAATCACAACTTACTAATTTTTCGTTTCTTGGGTCATAGTAATAAACTCCTTTTAGGAAAGAAGCAATCCAAATTCGGCCAAAGGAATCCTCCGCAAAGCCGCGTATTTTGTCCGTTGCTAAAACGCCGTCAGTGGTACGTGTATTAAAATTAATGAAATTTTTAGTGTTATTTTTGAGTAGAAACAAACCGTTTTCCCAAGTAGCCAACCAAGTGTTTTGGCTGCTATCCACAAAAAGACTTTGTAAACTTAGCTTTCCGTTGAAGCCGGTATATTCCGATTTTTCATTACTCCTAATATGCCTAAAAAGACCTGTTTTTGGATTATAGATATCGAGGCCATCTTTTACACTAATCCATAATTGTCCACTACTGTCTTTCTCTATGCCAGACACAGAATAGCCTTGAAGGGAATTTTCGTTGTTGGTTTCCGGCTCCAGCGTATTAAATTTAGCATAATTGGTATCGAATACGGCAACACCTTTATCATAATAACCTAACCATATCCTTTCCTGGCGGTCAAGATATAGCGACCAAACAGAGCTGGAGGCGATACTTTTAGGGTTTGACTCATCATGCTGATAGTGTTGAATTAGGCTTCCATCTTCTTTGTTTAAAACCAAAAGACCATCATTCTCTGTACCCGCCAACAAATCGTTACCAACAGTTAATAGTGTAAAAACTTTTTTATCGGTCCAATTGAAAATATCACTTTGTTTCGTCTTGGATATTTTTATGATTCCGTCTTTTTGGGTTCCAAGCCATATATTATCAGAATCATCAAATAAAACAGATTCAATAGCCAAACTATTATCCGGTATATTAGCTAGATTGATTGGTGTTCTCTTAAAAGGTGTTTGAATCCTCATTAAATTCATAAAGACCCGTATTTGTGCCGGCTAATATTCTACCTTTTTTATCTTTAACAAACGTATTTACTAAAGCAGGAAAGGTACTTGCCGCATTCGATAAGACTTTGATAGCCCTCTTATTATCTATATCAATCTTTAATGTACCATACGCATAGGTGCTCACGAGTAAATCGCCGGAATCATCCTGAATTATATTGGTAGCATTAAAATAATGAGGAATACCAAAATCTGATTTTATCTGAACTTCTTCAAATCTATCTAGATCCCTGTTATATAGATTCAGCCCAGAGTCTGTTCCTACCCAAAGCCTTTTTGCTTCATCTAAATACAACTGGTAAATGATATTTCCGTTTATGGATGAATTTTCTCCAAAATCGTGACCATAGGAAATATAATTAATTCCATCAAACCTATAAATCCCAGAACCATATGTTCCAATCCAAATAATTCCATCCTCATCTTGAACAATGCTTGAAATCGCATCCTTTGTGGATATCGCTTCAATTCCTATAAAATTTAATTTGTCAAACGCTGTTTGCCCACTTAGATTTAAAAAAGTGACAAAAAAATAAATAAGGGTGATGATGCTTTTTTGGGTCATTAAATCAGTTTGTCTTCTCTTAGTTCGAAACTAAGGCACTAATAAATTTGTGCCAAAATCTAAGGGTGTTCGAAGTTATTAAACTCTAATGAATTTATTTTATCTATTAATACGGAAGTTTTCAAAATGCTAACTACTGCTTTGAGTGATTAAAAAATAGAAATTAATGCTGGTAATAGGACAACAATTAGTAAAAAAAACTCTAAAAATCTGTAATTTTAAGAATTGTTTAAATCCTATTAATAGTATTTAAATTTAATTATTAAAAGCATCTAGCTTTCCTATTCATATCTCCCCCAAATCTTACCAAGAACTTAGCTGCGCATGGATCCTGTGGAATTTTTGTAGTGTTCCGTTAGATAAGCGTCAAGCAAAAATTCCATAGGGCGCATACCTACTTTTGATTTGGAACACGCTCCTGCTCTTTTGACCAAGCTTGAAAACCTTTGTAAATCTCGGGATGTTCATCGAAGTAGCCTTTCAAATCCAATATGACCTGTTCCTTTCCGTTTTCAAAGGCTTCCACTTTGTAATCCTCCAATTGGATAAAATGGTACCCGAAATAGCCCAATGCAAGTACGGTCAAGATGGATACGATACAGAACAATGCCAACAACCATTTCGGGGTCAGTTTCGCGGCGGCCATTTTTTCGCTCAACTTTCCAGATTCCCTAACACTTCTTTGGAAATGGGTATCCTGTTTTTGATTAAGGTCCGATAGTTGCCGCTTGATGGTGGAGATATCCCCGACCACTTCCGAGCTATTCAGTTCCCCTGAAATTTTATTGAGTTGTGCTGTCGCTGTTCTGAAGCCTTCCAGTTCTTCCGTTAACAGTTCCGTGATCTCGTCCAGTTTTGCCATAATGATGTTGTTTTAATAACCTATTTCAAATCCTATCGATTTTTTGATGGTCTGTTTGATAACCTGTTTGGTCAGCTTCAGGGCTATATTGGCACTCAGGTCGGTAGCTTTTCCCATCAATTTTACGGCCGTTCCCTGATTCAGTGTCAATCCCTTTTCAGTGTTTTTAGTTATTCCAATTCCCAGTCTGGCGCCCGACATGGAACGGTGCACCTCGCTTCCTTTTAGGTTATGGCCCTTATACTCGAAACGGAATCCCTGAAGCTTCCCCGCTTTGTTGATGCTCGGGACGACCTTTACACCGTTCTGTTTCATTTGTCCGATATATTGGTCGAAGTCTTTTGGTCTGTATTTTTCCATGACCTTTTCATGGATTCCCTTAATCTGTTGTCGGACGTTCTTATCTCGTTCAGCTTTTCCTGTTGTACCTCCCGTACCGTGGTCAGTCCCATTTGTTTGGCGACCCGTCCCGCCGCCAACTGGCTCTGTTTGCCGATGAAGCTGTCGTTGTAGGCCCTACCATCAAAACCGATACGGTTCACATAGAGATGCACATGTGTGTGTTGTTTGTCCCGATGCACAAAGGCGATGGCCTGACGTTCCTGTAACTTCATCTCCTTGATGAACCGTTCCGTTAGTTCCGTTAGCTGCTCCTTGGACAGGCTTTTCCCGTCCTCGATGGTCGGACTCAGGATGAAGCTCAGGGTGTTCTTTTGGCACCGGACGTTCTGTTCCTGTACCATCTTGAACTCCTCACTGATCTCTTTCGGGTTCTCCCCGGACACGAACTGGACATGGACGATTTCCGCGCCCTTCTCCTGGTTCCATCCGTATTCGATACTTGCCCTTGCATGTGCTATCGATTTTCCCTTGCCTATCATTTCCTGAAGTTTTGGATGTGGTCCCGTATTTCCCGGGCCAGTTGCCGGACCTCTTCGGAGAGTTTAGGATCTTTCTTTTTGTACATGTTTCCGATACGTATAAAATTGTTGCGATAGTCCGTCAGCATTTTATACATGGCTATCTGGTCCTCTGAAAGGCGTTCGATGATACGGTCGTCAAAAGCGGCACGTCTGCAGTACTCGCTCACTGATAGGCCCGACCGTTTGGCCTTCACCCGAAGCCAGTTCCGCTCGAAGGTCGAGCACCTAAAACGCACCGTTTTACTTTTCATTTTTTTACTTTGCGACCCTACGGGAGCAAAGCAAGATCGTTTTTGTAGCTACAAAAACACATCTTGCCTTCCTTTCACAACGCCATTTTTTACCTCCGCCATGAGTTTCTCGTTCATATCCTTGAAGCCTTCATAAAGCTTCGATTTATCTATACACTTTTTGGAAACGGCCATGAGTTGTTGGGTGATTTTCCTTCCAGTTGCATCACGGTCCAGGTACAGCTCCAGTGGAGTCATATTCGTCAACTCGGGCCAGTAACTTATTGATAAATGCCGTCGAGTTCAATACCAGGAAATCGAATTTCGATTCCAGTTTTGGATTTAGTTCCATTAGGGAGAGCATATCGAACATCCCTTCCGTGACGATAATTTTGTTAGCTCCGTTTCGAATGTGGCTAGAAGCCTTTGGCGAACTTGAATTTTTATAATGTTTATTCCTAAGTTCCCATCCCCCAGAATTATTTTTCAGTCCGATGGAATAAAAATCAACACCTCTTAGGCGATAATGAACTTCCTTGCACAGTTTTTTTGCGGTAGCTATTGCAATCCCTCTCGACCTTAAATATTCCTTTAGGGCATAATGATGAATTTCCCTGGTCCTTGTTATTTCAATAGCACCCTCTTTTTCCTTTTTGAGAATTTGCTGCTGGTGAAAGGAAAAAGACATTTGGTCAGTACTTAAAAAATGAAGTGCTTCCTTGACGCTCCATTTGGAGATCATGCATAGAAGGTCTATTACATTTCCACCTTTACCCGCTCCATGGTCGTACCATCTATTGAGCTTCTTGGACACCTTGAAAGAGGCTTGGGTTTCTGAGCGAAGAGGGCTCAGGAACCAAGCTTCTTTTTCGTTCGTCCTGGTCGGAAAGTGCCCGAGTTTTGACAGCGCTTTTTCGATGGGAAAAGCTCGGGCTCTTTCACATGATAGCCCGTTTGTTCCTTGTTCGTCCATATCCTAACATTTTACGTTAAATTCTATCATCGTTATTTTTTGATGACAGAACGATGACAAAACGATGACCGGTCCACACCCTGTATTTATTGGCCTTAATCCTATCTCTCATCGTTTCATCAAAAAAAATATACTTTATGGGGCTTTTTTTCTTTTCATTGGCCCTGTTTTTTAATGAACGATGACAAAACCGTCCGTAGGCCCCATGGACATTACGATTTCCATGTCATCGTTCTTTCATCGTCTCATCGTTCTATTGTTCCTACCCAAAATTTTCGATTAGAAAATCCCTTTGTATGGAATAGTACCTCCCCTTGGCATCTGTCAGCCCCATGCCACCGTCCTGCCATATCATCAGCTTGCTGTAGCACATGGAGTTTTTTCGGTTGACCAGTTTCCAGTCCTTTTTAAAGATCTGTCTCAATTGGGTAAGGTCGGTCCTTATCCGGGTGCGGTTCAACCATTGCAGCGCATCCAGGGGACATAGGTCCACCGTTTCCAGCTCCAGTGACTCCATTGCACTGAGAACGATGCTGGCAAGTTCCTTCTCCACCCGGTTCCTGTTGTTCCGTACCAGGTTCGCCAAAGCATCCGTCCTGATCTGTTCAGGTGAGAACCACATGCGCGTAGCGTTGGGACTGCTAAGCTCCCGTTGACCCAGATGGTAGAGGAAGGCGGGTATCTCCTTTTCTAGCTCGTCAAGAAACCCTGTCTCCTCTTTTTCAAGGTGTGGGACCTTCAACACCCAGAAACGGGTCTCGTGGTCGTCTATCTTGATGAAATTGTCCTCGTTGTTACTGCACAGGACGAACTTCCCGAAGAATTCGACCTCCCTTTTGTCCTTACCCTTGGCCTCCAGCTTGTTGAAATTGGTGGTGCTCAAATATTTGATACGTTCCGTGAGTTCCTCCTTGTTGAACAGTACCTCTTCGATGCAGATGAGCAGCTTGTTCGCCCAGTCCGCATTGAACTGGCTGCTAAAACTATCGTTGGTCAGGTAGGTCATATTGTTGTCGAACATCGATTTCAGCCATTTGAGAAAAGTGGTCTTTCCCGTGGAACGCTCCTTTGAAACCAGGCATAGGATGGGCAGTACCTGGACAGGTCTGGTATAAAGAAGTTGCAGATAATCAAGCCCCAGGTCCAGTTGACCTCCGAAGATATGTGCCAATAGACGCAGGGTATAGGGAAAGGGGCCTTCCTCCGGTCGATGGGGCAAGGGTGCATAAGTATTATAGAAGCCGTGGTACTCCTGCCTGAAATCGGTATGGCTCGGGATACAGGTAAAACTATCGTACTTCTTGATCGTCCCGATCAGGCTTTTCCCATGGTCCTGGCGTATCGCCTCCAGCGTCCATGGTACGATGATGTCGTTAAAGCTTCCCGCGATGGTGGGGATACGCACCAATTTGTAGTAATTGGTGCCTACCCTTATGTATGGCGCCCCGTTCATGATACCGTCCTTTTGTTGCCCAACAGTTGTTCGTTGAACCGGCGTTCGAGGGCGGCATCGGAAAGGTCGGGCTCTCCGATAAGCCAGGCGTCTATTTCCGCCTTGTCGAAGAACAGCTGCCGGATATGGGGATTGTTGCCCGTCGGTATAAGTTTCAACTGGGAGAGTTTGTAGATCTTGCTCTTGGAGAGGCCCGTATATTTTACAAGGTCGTCTATATTGAACACTTTCTTGGTGTGGGACAGCAGGCCCTTGATATCCTGCAGTAAGTCCACTACGTTTTCTTGCTCATTCATAATCTTTATGTTTACGGATTAATAATGAGTAAAAGGCCTTTTACTATGATTGTACATGGCAAACATATGCAAGCAAATAGATGCCTGTCAATAGGATAATTGAAATGAAAATGGGATTATGCTATAATTATTCTATTCCGAGCATTTGACGGATAAGCTTCCTTTGATTTCGGGAATTCAATTTCTCCTGTTCGCCTTTCCATGCGGAAAAACTGGTCTTTAGGGTGTTCTGGTTTATAGCTTGACCGTTCATTAGGATGGAGTCCATTAGCAGTTTGAAAAAGAGTTCTTTTTCTTCCCCGGTCATATCGATGACACCTCCGATAATAAGTTCATCGAACAACACAAAAAGTATACGGTGGTTGGCGGAATCACCACTTTTATTTCCCATAGTGAAATTGATCTTGACTTTTACATGTTTACCTCTTAACAATCTATCAAATTCTTTCCTTGAATTCTCATCCAAATTAATAAGATGGTACTTGATAAGGGGTTTTCTTAAGGGCACTATCTTGAAGGAATGCCTATCACTTTCAAGATGGCTCTGTGATTCGTAAAAAATGGCGGTCCATAAGACTGCTAGGACCATTAGGATAAATAGCACCAAATAGATTTTGTAATGATCGAACAAGGAACGAAAATTGAGGAAAGCGGATACCACGACAATCAGAAAAACAAAAATGGCCAGGATAAAAAGGATCATATTAGTCCTACTGCTTCCTATATTTTCCTTTAGGAAACGGTCCGTTTTCATCCTGACCTGGGCAAGTATTTTTCCAGATTTTTGTATAAACCGCTCCATTAAATTACTTTATTCCTGAATTTAAATATAGTCAAAAGTAAAAGCATAGGAAGCTGGCAGGCACTATTTATAACCTTACCCTTCATAACTTAAAGTTAGCAAATAGTAATTTTAGTTCAATTACATAATCCGACGTTTATAAGCAAGAGAGTAAAAAAGTTAAAATTAATTGTCTATTGGTATAAAATCTATTGTACTAGAATAGATTCCAGCCTCAGTTTCGAAGAAATTATCATAATATTCCATTCTATTATTATTCTCCAATAAATACAAAGCGCCAAACACCGGTAATTGTGCGTCCATATAAAAAATTGAATTAAATTTTTTAAAAAACGATGAAGAATCAGCGAGACTATTTATAGGCTTGGATAAAAAGGAATTAACAAAATTGAAATCATAATATTGAAAAACGTGGATAAGTTCATGAGAAATTATTGAAGCATCATCAGCAAACTGATTATTCAATTCAATCACATTTGCCCAAGTAGCGCCCGCTGCAAAACCCTCAACTGAAGGTCCTTCTGGATTACCTGTAAAAATTACTTCGCCCACCCTCAAGGATTTTGAAAGTTCAAATTTATTACCAAAAGTTTTATATGTGGTAAAAAAAAGTGAAACAGGTAAAATCTTGTATTTGAACTTTAAGCCATCCTTAGTGTCAAGCTCCAGTCTATTGAAGCCAATATTCAAATGCCATCTTTCCCAAAAATTTTTATTTAAAGAGGCATTTTCTATTATGGATATTCCAATTGAATTTGTCAGCTTAGCTCCCCAAGCATACTCCAATTTGCCAGTAGTAGATATTTTACCAACAAAATTTTTACTTTCATGGACAAAATAACCTCCTAAAGCACCTTGTGCTAGCCCCTTTAAAAATACCCTGCCAAATTTTTCATTCTTCTTTTTGTGTAATAAAGCTCCTACGCCAGCGGTTATTGAGCCCAAACCAATGTTGTAAATAGCCATTTCCCCTTTATTGCTTTGTGATTGTAGATTGGAAAAAATCATACAACCTAAAATAAGAGCAATTCTAAATCTCATTTGTGTATACTTTATTCCAGACTTTTGTTAACATATCTATTGATATTAAAATAAAATATAATATTAACCAAAATCCTTTATCTAAGTAGTTGAATATGGTTTTACGGGCTTCACTATCATTAACATTAAATAAGTTAAATTCATTTTGACCACGTGCGATTACTCTACCAGCTGAATTTATATGTAATGACTCTCCAGAATTGGATGCCTTTATAATTGAACTCCTATTTTCAATAGCTCTCAATTTGATAATATTATTATACTGTCGCATACCTAAGTATGAACTGTTAAAAAATAATTCACTAGATAAAAGATAAATAATTTTTGATTCTTTAAAAATTTCCGAAACGTAAAATTCCCAATCGTCGTCTCATATGATGAAATCATATATTCACCATTTTTAGTAAAATTTCCAAATAGCAGAACCGTTGAGAACCTAGAAGGTGAGATAAACGTTTAGAATAAAATATGTTGTACAGATGTTGTACAGATGTTGTACTGGTGTATAAATAAAAAACCCTTCAATCTCTTGAAGGGCCTGCTATCATTGATGTGGTCCCACCTGGGCTCGAACCAGGGACCACCTGATTATGAGTCAGGTGCTCTAACCAACTGAGCTATAGGACCCGCGAATTGCGGATGCAATATTACCATTTATTTTTATAAGCCACAAGATTTTTATGTTTCCATATGGATTCTTTAATCCTTGATACAAATGGCCAAAAATCAATTAAATTCAGTACTGTGGCTTGGAGGTTTTTTGAAACCGGATTGTTGTTATAGAAACTCCTAATAAAATCGTCTCGAACACAATCAATCTTCCTTAGGTATTTCTTGACAAAGCTCTATCAAAACTCCATTGGCACTTTTAGGGTGGACAAATGCTACCCATTTGTTATCTGCTCCTTTTTTGGGTTTTTCGTTTAAGAGTGTAAAGCCTTCTTGTTGTAACCGGGCCATTTCGGCTACAATATCTTCTACCTCAAAAGCAACATGGTGTATGCCTTCCCCTTTTTTTTCCAAGAATTTGGCAATAGGCCCATCCGGTTCCGTGGCGGCCAACAATTCAACCTTATTGGGTCCGTTTTGAAAGAAGGAAGTCAGCACCCCTTCTGATGCCACTTCTTCCTGTTTATATGGGGCCACGCCCAACAATTTTTCAAATAGTAGGTTGGAAGCTTCCAAATTTTTTACGGCAATGCCTAAATGTTCGATTTTTTTCATGCAGTATTTACTTCTGTACCCGGCACATAGCTGTCAAGATACATTTTTCTATGTACTTTTGCAGTATGGAAACGCAAAGACAACGTAAAATAGCTGGGGTCATTCAAAAGGATATTGTAGACATTCTGCAAAAGGCCGCTATTGATGGCGGATTACGAAACACCCTTATCTCGGTATCCAAGGTTTCCGTAACGACGGACCTTTCCATTGCCAAGATATATGTGAGTATTTTCCCCAATGAAAAGGCAAAGGAACTTTTGGAAGGTATCAAAAGCAACCAGCCCCTGATCAAGCATGAGCTTTCACAACGTACCCGTAACCAATTACGTAGAGTGCCAGATTTATTGTTTTACCTGGACGATTCGCTTGAGTATATCGAAAACATTGAAAAATCCTTGAAAAGAGAGGAAAACCCCATCGAAAACCGAGATTTACTTCCTAAAAGAAAAAAGTCCTGATCGTTTGAATTTTCCCTTCTATATCGCCAAACGATATCTGCGTTCCAAAAGCACCCAGAACGCGGTCAATATTATCAATTTTATCACCTTTTTGGTTATTGTCATCGGTTCCGCTGCACTTTTCATAGTGTTATCGGCTTTCGCCGGATTAAAAACATTTAGTCTCTCCTTTACCGAATCTTTTGATCCACAATTGAAAGCCTTGCCCGTAGCAGGAAAAACCTTTTCCGTCACCCCGGATGAGGAGGAACAATTACGAAACGTTAGGGGCCTCGCTTATTTTTCAAAAGAACTGGAAGAAAAAGTATCTCTGGAACACCGTGGCAAAAACCATATTGCCTACATCAAAGGCATCGATTCCAATTATACGAAAGTAACAGGAGTTGACAGTACCCTGTATATAGGTGATTGGACCATCAACGAATCTCAAGTCGTGTCAGGGTTAGGAATTGCCAACATTTTAGGGGTTACCATCAATCAGTTTCGTAGCCCAATGCAGATTTATGCCTTTAAACCAGGTTCCGGTTCCATTTCCCAACAAAGCATCTCATCACTCTACAATCAAATACCTATGGTTATTGGAGGTGTTTATGCGGTTGAGGCGGATTTGGACAATAAGTATGTGTTTGCCGATTTACGATTGACACAGGCCTTATTGGAAAAGGATTCACTCCAAATCTCGGGAATTAATTTTAAGATGAACGAAGGAGTAGGCCCGGACAGCGTAAAACCAGAAATCTTGGCCATTTTAGGGAATGAAGTACTCCTTAAAAACCGACAGGAATTGAACAGCACGCTCTACAAAATGCTGAACACCGAAAACGTTGCCACCTACCTCATCTTTACTTTGGTGTTGATTATTGCCCTTTTTAATGTGGTAGGCGCTATTATCATGATGATTTTAGATAAGCAACAGAATTCCAAAACACTTTATAGCTTAGGCACCACCATCAAAGAATTAAGGAGCATCTATTTTGTACAAGGAGTATTGGTTACGGGTTTAGGAGGTTGTATTGGGGTCTTGCTAGGTTGCTTACTCATTTGGTCACAACTCGCTATAGGTTGGCTAAAGATTACACCTACTTTGCCTTACCCTGTTAAGTTTGAAATCATCAATATCCTTATCGTCCTAGCCACCATTATCATTCTTGGTATCATCGCCTCTAAGATTGCGAGTAGCCGCATCAATACAAAGTTGATAAACGCTGCTGCCTAACCCCTTTTAGTAGGACAGGAATCTTAATATATTTAAATTAGGTAGTGGAGAACTGATGGTCCCCAAAGAGCTCCAACACCTCATCAAAAGCTTCAAATACCGAAGCAGAATCATCACTCGTGACCATTTTCATGCGGTATTCCTTAAAATTAGGGATTCCCTTAAAGTAATTGGTGTAGTGTCTGCGGGTTTCAAATACCCCTAAGATTTCCCCTTTCCAATCAATCGACATTTGCAGATGACGTCTCGCCGCATCTACCCGTTCCTCCATGGTGGGTGGCTCTAAATGAGTGCCGGTTTCAAAGAAATGTTTGATTTCCCTAAAAATCCAAGGATAACCTATACTGGCCCTGCCAATCATGGCGCCATCCAAACCAAATTCATCACGCATTTTCATAGCCGCTTCCGGTGTGTCTACATCGCCATTGCCAAAAACGGGAATGTGCATTCTAGGATTGTTCTTTACCTCAGCGATGGGGTGCCAATTGGCATTTCCCTTATACATCTGTGCACGTGTTCTACCGTGAATGGATATCGCCTTGCAACCCACATCCTGAAGGCGCTCCGCTACCTCAACGATTTTTATGGAATCATCGTCCCACCCCAATCTTGTCTTTACGGTTATGGGTAATTTCGTATGTTTTACCATGGCTTCGGTCAAGGAAACCATTAGGTCTATATCTTTAAGAATACCGGCTCCGGCGCCTCTGGAAACCACTTTCTTAACTGGGCAGCCAAAATTGATGTCGATGATATCCGGATTCGATTTTTCAACAATCTCCACAGATTGCAACATGCTTTCTAAGTTGGCCCCAAAAATCTGGATACCCACAGGGCGTTCCTTTTCGTAGATGTCCAACTTCATAACACTTTTTGCAGCATCGCGAATCAATCCTTCAGAAGAAATAAACTCAGTGTACACCACATCTGCGCCTTGCTCCTTACAAAGGGCACGAAAAGGGGGGTCACTCACATCTTCCATGGGGGCTAGAAGTAACGGAAAATCAGGTAATTGTATATCTCCTATTTTGGGCACTGTCTTTCTTTTATTTTGGGATGCAAAGTTATATAAAATACGTGAACGTTGCTAAACAGGTCTTTGAGTAGGGTAAACAGAAAGTGTTGACGTTGTGGTTTTAAAAAAGCAAGAATTAGATACGCCTATTTTCATCGGTATCCTTGTTTTTATAATTATCCCGTATTTTGGTATTTCCAAACTTATAGCGGAACCCAAAAACGAAAACTCTGGTTTCCCTTCTCGTATAGGTGCTATTACTTTGTTGCAGGTAATCTCTAGTAGAGCGACTGTTCCCGTTTTTAAACAGATCTTCTATGGCCAAGGAGATGCTTGCCTTGCGATTCCAAAGTGTTTTTCTAAGGCTAATTCCAAACTCGCTAAATGCTTCTTGGCGTGCATTACCGTCAATCAATGGGTGAAAAATAAGTATAGGTTACATCTGCTAAAAGTGACTTATCCGACAGGAACTTAAAACTATTGGTCGCCCTAATATGTGACGTCCAAATCGAATTGGACTGTTCTAGGTTGGATTCGAAATCCGTAAACCGATTTTCATCATAAAAATAACTCAAAAGAAAAAAGGTATTCCAATAGTCCGTAATGTCCTTTGAAATACTAACATCTGCCCCGGCATTATAATTGGTATTCAAATTAATATATTGAAACCGAAGCAAGTTGGCAGTATTGTCCTGAAAAACTTGTTGCGATTGCTCGTTATTTTGTTGGCTCCCAAACAGTACAATTCTTAAGGTGTGGTCAAAAGAGTATTCCAGCGAAGCATAATTTCGCAAAGCCGGTTTTAAATTAGGGTTTCCTTCCACAATGGAATTAACCGTTTGAAAATACTGGAAGGGATTTATTGAATTATACCTGGGTCTGGTAATACGTCTATAGAATTTTAGGAATACACTGTTTTTAGTGTCTAAGGTGTGACTTAATGAAAAGGAAGGAAACCATTCCAAATACGAATTCGTATTAATGCTATTGTCGGAATTCAACACTCCTAAAGTTTCTGTGTATTCTGTGCGGAGACCTAGGTTTAATTTCCAATTTTCCCAATTATTATTAAGACTAACATACGCCGCATAAATATCCTCGTCATAATTAAAAAGTCCGTTTAAGGTAGGGTCTGTACCTGGCCTTATCTGGTCCAAACCAGTCTGCTCGATACGTGCTTCAGAATTGATGCCCGCATATCGTAGACCGGTCTCCATTTTAGAGTTGTCATTAAGTGGGACGGTTAGGTCTGTTTGGAGCGAAAATAAGTTGATAAGCTGATCCGCTGCAGTAGTAAAGCTGTTGTTGGATAAAAATTCATCCTCACCACCTGTAAACCTATTTTCCAATTGTTGATTACGATGGTAATCATAATACGTGTAAGTAGCGTTGGTGGATAGTTCCGCACCCTTTTCATTTAGTTTGTGTAACCAATCTAAGTATATGGACGTGTTGAACACATCAAAATCGGTGGCGTTGGTCGTTAAAAAACTTGCGGTTTGGTTACCGCTTATATCCGTTATCAACGTTTCCGAATCAAAATCCCTTTTAAGATTGGGTGTAAGGGTATTTATAGATGAAAAACTAAATGTGTTTTTATCATTAAATTGATAATCTAAAAACAAGTTTAGGTAATGACTTTTACGGCGGTCCATAGATTCTTGTTCTGCGGTCCAAGTTTCATCTATCGCTCCGTTCTGAAAAAAGTTGGTAATATCCGTATATCTGGTCAAGTTCCTATCGCTCCTAAAACTATAATTGGTCGAGAAATCTACTTTCTTTCCTTTAAAAAAATGGTCGGTTCCTATAGTATGTTTTGGAAGTACCCCCTGCGTATACCGATTAAAAATAGAGCCATTGTAGCCGGCTACAAGGTTCTTCTTCATTTTAATATCAATCAACAAACCTCCTTCAGCACTATATTTTGCAGGAGGATTGGTGATTACTTCTATGGCCTCAACATTGCTTGCGGAATTACCGGACAAAAGGTTCATGATGTCCTCTTGCGGCAGGTTGACGCGTTTGCCATTGATCAGCACCCCAATATTAGAGCTTCCGTTAATGGATAGTTTATTGTTCATCACAATAATGCCCGGTGTGCGCTTGAGTACATTCCAAATATCATTATCGGATAAAGCAGTGTTTTCGATAGTGAAAGACCAACCGGTCTGCCAATTGTTGTAATCTTGGTTTTTGACGTACGACGGTTACCTCATCCAATTCTTGAGCACTGCTTAGTACTAATGTGGCAATTTCGACATCGGCATTTACTTCGAAAGCAGGGGAGGTGATTACCTTGTTTTCGATATAACTAGCTTCTATTTGATAAGTACCCTGTGGGAATATTTATAAATTCGAAAAAACCATTTTCATCAGGAGCTGTTCCTTTAAGCGCTTTACCGTCTCCCGTTAGGCAGTAAAACATTTGCGAAAATAATCGGATTTTCATCGGCATCTTTGACAACGCCAAAAACACGATAGTCCTGAGCCTTGGCGAGGGAAACCGATAGCCCAAGAAGAAGTAAAACAATAAATTCCCTCCTCATTAATTGTTGGTTAGTTCTCTAAAATAAGAAAGTTCTAAGGAATTATCTTACGGTTGGCTGAGCAATTTCTACCATAAATTTTAAGTCTCTGAAAATGAGAAAAATAAGTTAATCCAAACGCTCTCGCTCTATTTTTTCGATATCCCTTTGATTGTCCTCCAATCGATAATTTCCAAATTTGTAGGTGAATCCAAAACGAACATACTGTGTTTCTGGTGTGGCTAGAAATCGATTATCCTGATTAAGATATTTTGATACAGCATAGGCGTTATACTTCCCTAACAAGTCATTTGCGCTAATGCTTAAAATAGCCCTGTTGTTCAAAAATGATTTTCGTAACCCTACATACAGATTGGTAGAAGGTTCAAGCTGATAAGAACCTTCCAGGTTTGCAGACATATAGACAAAGCCTAATTCCCCTTTAAAAGTGCTGTCTTTTGATAAGGTCAGGTAATTTGTAATGTCCACATAAATCCCATTAATTTCGTTTTTAAAGGAATAAGGGCTCACTCTGGAGCGCCATAAACGTTTCGTCTTCATGGAATAAGGACATGTAACTGAACACATACCAATTATTGGTGACGGATTTTCCATAGGTAAAATCGATGCCATAGGAAGTGCTTTCCAATACGTTCTGGGTAATGTCTCTTAGCACCAAACTTTCATTGTCCTGAAAGGAAATCGTAGAAATATACCTGCCGTTATCCCTATAATAGAAATCAAAGAAATATTCTTGTTTTAAGGTATAATTAAGGTTAAAGTTATGACTAAAATTAGGTAAAAGGTTTGGATTCCCTTCTACAAAAGAGTTTTCATTGATATAGGTCCGGAACGGATTTAAATCTTGATATCTGGGCCGTTGTAATTTTCTTGAATAATTGAAAGAAAGACTATGGTTCTCATTTACATTATGTAGCACATAGAACGACGGAAAAAGTTCAAAATAATTAAGGCTATTAATGGTAGCGACATTCCTTGACGTTCCCTTACTCTCCGTTTGCTCTGCTCGCAAACCTGCTTTCAAGCTCCACTTTTCCCAGTCTCTGGTTACACTAAAATATCCGGCATATACTTTTTCATCGTACCGATAATTATCCGACAGATTTGGAATGAATTCTGAACCGTTGTTCCGTCAGAAAATAATCCAGAACACTTTCAGAGTTAATAAAAGAACCTTTTGCCCCTGTTTCCAAACCTACTTCCCCAAGGATTGTGGTATAATCCAATTGGGCCGTCTTGATCTCTATTTGTTGATCTGCGTTGGTGAAGAAATTAAAGTCTCTGATAAACGCCCCATCAGGTAAAAAATAATTGGAAGTGACATCTTGGTCGCGATTCAAATCAAAGTAGGTGTAATGTGTATTTACGTTTAAACTTCCCTCGTTCTTAAATTGGTGTTTAAAGGTGAGGTCTGCAGAGAGGTTGTTCTTATTCTCATTCAATAAGCTGTTGGTTGTGAAGGTGGAATCAAGGACTCCGGTGGCATCCTCAATGGTTGTTCTTTGAAAGAAATCGGACTTTTTATAGGGTGCTATTAGCGCATTCGAGGTTAGACTAAGGGTGTTTTTATCATCAAAATCATAATCTACCACCAACCCAGCACTGTGCGTTTCGCTATTGTAGGTTTGGTCAAAATCTGTATCCCAAATTGAAAAAACGCCCGTATCATCTTGAAACCTGATGTTGTTCTTTACATTTTTAAACACCTTTTCTGGAGTGTACCCGTAACTAGCGTTCACATTCAACTTTTCGGTCTTATAAAAATGAGAGGTGCCCACGTTGTATTTTGGAAATATACCTTGGGTGTAACCAGCGGTCACATTACCTTTGTAGCCCAACGAAACATTTTTACTGGTGATAATATTCAAAATAGACCCACCCTCCGCATCATAACTCGCTGGCGGATTGTAAATCACTTCCACCGACTTGATATTCTCCCCTTGATAATTTTCCAATAGGTTGCGAATTTCATCGGGCGACAATTGGACTTTTCGGTTATTGATATATACCTCCGTAGCCCTATTCCTTACCTTAAGTTCATCTCCCATGACAATAACCCCAGGAGTCTGCCGTAAAATATCCCATGAATTATTTTGAGAAAGCACACTATTCTCCACATTGAAAACGATACGATCTACTTTGCGGTCCACTTTGGGCCGGTTGGCAGTTACAGTAACTTCATTCAATTCCTCCGCCTCTTGCGCTATGATGACAGCGCCTATTTTAGTGTCTTTAAAAATCTCTATGGCTTGTGCTTCTGATTCTTGACCGATGTAACTGGCCCTTAAAAAATAGAGTCCCTCCGGGATTTCTTGAATGGAAAATCCCCCTAACTCATCTGCTGAAGTTCCCTTAACCAAAGAAGAATCTGTAACGGTCAGCAAAAAGACGGAAGCAAAAGGTATGGGCGTACTATATTGATCTCGAACCTCTCCCTGAAGATTATAGGATTGGCCAAAAGCACAATTAGTTATACTCCATACTAGAGAGTAAAGTAGCAATTCGTAGTTTCAATTCGAGTTTGGGTTGAATTCCAAATCTAATAAAAAACGATGGCTTTTCTGTACAAATCTTGTAATCCGCAGAAAAAAGAGCTTGCTACAAATTGACCCGAACAGCAAAGTATAGCGCTATAAATTAGATTATATTTGCAATTGCTTTTTGATTTCTTATACTATTAAGAAAATCATTGGCAGATTATATTGCTAAGCGCTATGAAAAACATTAGAAATTTCTGTATTATCGCCCATATCGACCATGGTAAAAGTACCTTGGCAGACCGACTTTTAGATTTTACCGGATCGGTTACGGAACGGGAGAAAAAAGAACAGTTGTTAGACAGTATGGACCTTGAAAGAGAACGTGGCATTACGATTAAAAGTCACGCGATTCAAATGGACTATACCTATAACGGAGAGAAATATATCTTGAATCTTATCGATACCCCAGGTCACGTGGATTTCTCCTATGAGGTTTCGCGTTCCATTGCAGCCTGTGAAGGTGCGCTCTTAGTGGTAGATGCGGCACAAAGCATACAGGCACAAACGATTTCGAACCTTTATTTGGCCCTTGAAAATGACTTGGAGATTATTCCTGTTTTGAACAAGGTCGATTTGCCTAGCGCTAACCCAGAGGAAGTGACCGATGATATCGTGGACCTTTTGGGCTGTAAGGCCGAAGACGTAATTCCGGCCAGTGCAAAAACCGGATTAGGAATCGGAGAGATATTGTCCGCGATTATTGAACGTATTCCCCACCCTAAAGGAAATCCGGATGAACCCTTACAAGCTTTGGTTTTTGATTCCGTCTACAACCCTTTTAGAGGTGTAGAAACTTACTTTAGGGTCGTAAACGGCTCCATAAAGAAAGGACAAAAGATAAAATTCGTTGCCACGGATAAAAGTTACTTTGCCGATGAGGTGGGTACCTTGAAATTGGTGCAACATCCTAAACAGGAGATTAAAGCTGGCGATGTAGGCTATTTGATTACCGGCATTAAAGATGCTCGGGAAGTAAAAGTGGGGGATACCATTACGGATTCCGCGCATCCTACCCAAAACCCCATTGCTGGTTTTGAGGACGTAAAACCTATGGTATTTGCCGGTATTTATCCCGTGGATACCGAAGATTTTGAAGAACTCCGTTCGTCAATGGAAAAATTACAGTTGAACGATGCTTCTTTGGTCTTTGCTGCCGAAAGTAGTGCGGCCCTAGGTTTTGGTTTCCGTTGTGGATTCTTGGGAATGCTGCATATGGAAATCATTCAAGAACGTTTGGAGCGTGAATTTGATATGACGGTCATCACCACCGTACCCAACGTAAGTTACCATGCATTTACCAGGAAGGACCCCGATGTTCCTATGATTGTAAACAATCCCAGCGATTTGCCAGACCCGTCTACTGTTGACAGGGTCGAGGAACCCTATATAAAAGCGACCATCATTACCAAAGCAGATTTCGTGGGTAACGTAATGTCGCTGTGTATCGAAAAGAGAGGTATTATCACCAATCAGACGTATTTGACCACTGAGCGTGTAGAACTCAATTTTGATATGCCCCTTGCGGAAATCGTCTTTGACTTTTATGACCGATTAAAAACAGTATCCAAAGGATATGCTTCCTTTGATTATACGCCAATTGGCATGCGTACCTCAAAATTGGTACGTGTAGATATATTATTGAACGCCCAACCCGTAGATGCACTTTCTGCCCTGATTCATTTTGACAATGCAACTACCATAGGAAAGAAGATGTGCGAAAAGTTGAAAGAGCTTATTCCAAGACAGCAATTCGATATTCCTATTCAAGCGGCCATAGGTTCAAAAATAATCTCAAGGGAAACTATTAAAGCCTTGAGAAAAGATGTTACCGCCAAATGTTACGGTGGTGATATATCCCGTAAAAGGAAACTTTTAGAAAAGCAGAAAAAAGGTAAGAAACGTATGCGCCAAGTAGGTAATGTTGAAATACCTCAAGAGGCATTCATGGCGGTTCTTAAGTTGAACGATTAAAAAGAAGGAGTCCTTTATTTGGACTCCTCTTTGTTTTTAGCCGTTTCTATATCCGACGGGAACATTTTACCTAAATAGGCCAGCTTGTACCCTTCTTGTATATCTGTAAACTCTTTACTGAACGCGGTAATAATTTGAATGTCCCCTTCTGCATTTTTCAGGAAAAGAGGCACAATATCCGGGTCTGCTTTGGTGATTTCTATAAGTCCCTCGTAATGTTCCGTATCGTGTAACTCTATTTCATGTACAGCTGGATATTTTCGTGCCGCTTCGGTCAATTTTATAAAATCATCGGTATGTGAAAAAAGACCTTCTTTCGGATTATTTTCTGGGTCAGACATTTCATCAGCATCCACCAATCTGAACGATCCGTTTTCGCCAAATGCATCCTGAAATTTATTGATAGCATATTTATTGATATCAGAGTTTCCCGTCAATGCCATCAAATACCCTATGTCATTTAATTCAATATTATCGGTTAGGGTATCCGAATAAATGTTGGCGGAAAAGGCTTCCAAGCCTAGCTTTTTCGATTTGTCAATATTAGTTTGGTTATTATCTATCAACACCACATGACGGTCGTTCTTATGTAAATACTGACCGATCAATCGGGAAGCCTTAGAAGCTCCTAAAATGATAATCCCTTCTGATTTTTTAAGGAACACCCCAACTACTTTGGCAAAAATTCTAGCGGTGGTAGCGTTCAATAAAACGGTTCCTAAAACAATCATGAATACCAAGGGAGTAATATACTCTGCACCAGCTTCTCCCCTTGCCAATAATTTAGAGCCGAAAAGCGAAGCGATACCTGCCGCAACGATACCTCGGGGGCCTACCCAACTAATGAATAATTTTTCGTTGAACTTTAAATTGGACCCGATAGAACTCAGAAAAACCCCTGCAGGCCTTATTAGAAAGACAATGGATAGAAATAGTACGGCCGTTTTCCAGGTAAAGATTAACTCCAAATCTGCAATATTGATATTGGCAGAAAGCAAAATGAATAGAATGGATATCAACAACACGCTTAAGGACTCCTTAAAATAAAGAAGTTCTTTTATATTGGGTAAATCTGTATTTCCCATCACCATACCCATTACCACTACCGCCAATAATCCGGATTCATGTGCAAAAACATCAGACATTACAAAAACCCCTAATACTGCAGATAAAGAAACAACATTCAGTAAATAATGGGGAATAAAGCTCTTCTTTATCAGGAAAGTCAATGCATGCGCAAAGGTAAACCCGAACGTAAACCCGAACAGCAATATCTTACCAAACTCGATTAATGCGGTTTTGGTATAGGCTTGCCCTTCTCCTACACTAATAAATTCAAACACTAAAACCGCAGCAAGAGCCCCTATAGGGTCAATTAAAATACCTTCCCATTTAAGAATAGCAGAAACATCTTTTTTCAACGGAATGTTCCTAAGAATAGGTGTGATTACGGTAGGTCCTGTTACAATGATCAACGCTGAGAATAAAAAGCACAGTTGCCAGGACAGGCCAAAAAGAAAATAAGCGGCAAGGGCAGCGCCAAAAAAAGTGGTAATACTCCCCAACGTAATCAACTTGGTAATTACCGGTCCAATACTACTAATTTCAGAACGCTTTAGGGTGAGTCCCCCTTCAAACAGAATTATACTAATGGCCAGGGATACAAAATAATAAAGACTTTCCCCTGGGAAGAGCCCTTTTTCACCATTCCAAATAGGCTCGATGATTTTAGAACCATCAGCAGTATATAAAGTAGATATGGGACCTACTAAAAGTCCGATGAGAATCAAAGGTAAAATTGCAGGTAACTTTAAGCGCCACGCCATCCATTGTGCGATGATTCCTAAAATAACAATACCGGCCAGTTCTAACATAGTTATTTATTTTAGGTAAAAATAAGAATTAAACCAACGTTGAAAACGTTTGAACGGGAATCAAATCAATGATCTTTCATGGTAAGGCGCAGTACCGAGCATGCGGAGTTTTCTGTGTATCTGTCCTTACCTGTACCAAATAGTACGCTTATCCAGTTATCCTTTTGTGGAGTACCTAAAATAAGTAAATCGTAACTGGCCGATATTTTGGAGATGGCACTTATGGAATCGTTATCTTTTTCAATACGGACAGTGCTCTGCGTAGGTACTTTTTTTAGCAACGTCGTAGAATGTACTCGCATGTCATCCACTTCTTGAGTTTCCACATCTTCTTGAACCACATGTAACAAGGTCAAGGATGCCCCATAAAACGTACAGATTCTATCTGCAATAGCAATAAAATTTTTATCCTTTCGGCCTGGTCTTAAGGCCAGAAGCACCTTACCAATGTGACGTACCCCAACATCTTTAAAAAGGGCAAAATCGGAATTGATATTTGTCAATAACCATCCAATAGGATTACTTACTAAAATACCGCTATGCGCCCTGCCGTTCCAGCCCATGACCAACCAGTCACAATGGGTCTGGTTGCTCAATTCGTGAATCGTATCAGAAATTTCATGAGTAACCGCAGCTTCAAAATCGATAATGATGTTCTTTGAAATCGCCAACTGAGAAATACGTCTTTCCAAAGAAGCTATTTTAGGGCTTTCTTCCACCATGGCGTCTAGAAACGTCTGGTTGGGTACTTCCGTTATATTGACTGCCTGAATTTTATCTCGCTTGTTAATGGCAGCAGCAATTTCAACCAACATTTCGGGGGAAGTTTCATTGCCCAAAAGCGGTACGACCACCCCTGCATCCGAAGCTAGTTTGCCATCTAAATTCTGAAGAATTCCGGCTTGATTGTTTCGATACGTAATTTGACCCTTATCCTTTCTTTTATAAAAAAGATAAAGTGCCGGCCTATGACCATATTTTCTTAAGATTCCGGTTCTTGTTGCGTTCTTCCCAAAATAAAAATAAATCAAAAAGCCGATAGCTATGATGGCTATAATGGCCATTAATGGGCCTAAACCTAAAAGTATCAATAATCCTATACCGCTAAAAATACCGAACAATTGAACAAATGGGTATAATGGCGATTTATAAGGTGGTGCGTACCACTGCGCAGCTGTTTCCCTTAAAACAATTACGCATGCATTTACCAGAATAAACATCATGACCATAAAGGCACTTGCCAATTTTGCAATCTTTTCAACATCTAAAAACAGGATGACCATAGCCATTACAAAACAGGTCATTGCAATGGTCACGACCGGTGTTAAATATTTAGCATGTATCCTAGACATGAAATCTGGCAACAATTTATCCCTTGCCATGGCAAATGGAAACCGAGAAGCGGCCAACACTCCGGAATTGGCCATAGAAATTAAAGTAATAATCCCTACAATGGCGGCTATATATCCAATTGTACTTCCGCCTAAAAGGTTGGCTATGGTATAAATGGGTTTAATATCCGTTTTTAATTCTGCCAGGGGCAGATTACCCACCAATACAAAGGCCACCACTACATAAATGGTCGTCATAATGAAGAGCGATAATAACATCGCTCTTGGTAGATTCTTACTAGGGTTTTTGATTTCTCCTGCAATTGCGGCTACCTTGGTGACTCCCGCATAAGAAATATAAACGAAAGCAACGGTGGTAAAAAGTCCCATTTTACCCTTGAGCATAAACGGATCTAATAGTGCTGCTGATGTTCTGGGAAGTCCAAATATCAAGATTAAGGCAAGACTGATAAGGCTTATGGTAACGATTACAATTTGAACCTTGCCCACTTTCTTGACCCCTAAAATGTTTAAAAATAAAATGACCCCTAAGAAAATTAGGGCCACGTATTTAGTCAATCCTGTCTCAATATTCACCAAAACCGTTAAATAGGCGCCAAAACCAACTAATGCAAAAGCGCTTTTTAACAACAGGGAAAGCCAAAGACCTATACCGGCAATAGTTCCAAAAAGAGGCCCAAATGCTCTTTCTATAAAGACGTATGTTCCTCCAGAAGAAGGCATTGCCGTTGCCAGTTCAGATTTTGAAAGCGCGGCGGGTAAAATACAGATAGCGGCCAATAGATATGCCAGCCAAACCGAAGATCCCGTTTTTGCCGCAGCAATTCCCGGCAATACAAAAATACCACTGCCCAACATACCGCCAATACTTATGGCGACGACAGAGGTTAACGATAAACTACGTTCAAGTTTTTTCAAATTGGTTTGGTATGGAGGTTAAAAATAGCCCTTTTTAAATCATTACATAGGGTATTTGACAAAACCATGGCCAAGCATCGTAAACAAACTAATTTGATTTAAATGCCCCATAAGAATTGATGAAATTGCAAATGGACTTTATTTTGAATACGTTAAAACCAAAAGAAAGTAAAGGCTTATAGGTTTTATCTAAATAAGTTGCAACTTTGCACGTTATTTAATTAACTATTTAATAGTTAAAGTATTCACCCTAGAGGTTTTACACTTTTCCATAATCTTGGTCACACATGGGCGCCGAAGTAAAAAGCGATATTTTTAAGAATCCCCTCATTATGGGAACCATGGTGTTTATATTAGTTTTGGTTCTTACCCAATACCTTACTTATCAACAGTATAATTTATTAAAGGTCAATGAAAACATTGAGGTGGCTAAACATGCCGGAAAAATAGAAGATGAGTTTCAACAGATTTTAAATCAAAGTTTTACTGCTACCTCTACCTTACGTTTTATAGTAGAAAAATACGGAGTTCCAACTGATTTTGACAGTATAGCGCAAATATTGCTAAGTACGGATGATAATATAGACGCCTTGGAATTGGTTAACAGTGAAGGGGAAATAACACACGCCTATCCAAGTGACACTAAAGGTCTTATTGGGTTCAATATTTTACAGGATTCCATTGGAAGGGCCGGGGCCCTTACTACCATAAAAAGAAAAGAATTTTTCACTGCCGGTCCCTTACGATTAAAACAAGGAGGAATAGGTTTTGTGAGCAGGGTTCCTATTTTTATAAAAAACTCCTTTTCTGGTTTTACTACAGCCATTGTCAAACTTCCTTCCCTTTTAAATGCCATACAGATAGATTCACTACAAAAGGGTCCGTTTTCTTATCAACTTTCCAAAATAAATTTGGATGAGTCAGAAGAAATTTTCTTTCGCTCCAAAAAATTTGCTCCATTAAATAATGATTTTACATATGCTATTAATACAAGGAATGCAGAATGGAACCTTAAAGTACATTTAAATGAGCCTATTGGATATTCCGCTGTTGCACCATACTCTATTTTGGGAATTGCCTTTTCAATTTTATGTGGGTATCTAATGTGGCAATTTATAAGATTGCCTCAGCAACTAAGTAGATTGGTCCATGAGAAGGCAGCACTTTTAAAGGAAAGTAATTATAAGTTCAAGACCCTTGTAGAACAAGCCACAGATGGAATATTTCTTACGAGTGCTACAGGTCATTTACTAGAAGTAAACCTAAAAGGAGCCGATATGTTAGGGTATGCCGTAAACGAATTGGTTGGGTTGAGCTTAACTGATATTTATGATAGAGAAGACATCATGAAAAATCCTATAAAATTCAAAGAGCTTGCAAATGGCGACCCGATAATTCATGAACGCCTAATGGTTCGAAAAGATGGTACTCGTTTTTATGCAGAAATCACTGCTAAAATGCTGGCCAATACTAATTTATTAGGTATTGCAAGGGATATTACAGAGCGTAAAGAAGCTAGAATAATACTTGAAGAAAAAAATCAGGAACTTGAAAAAACCAATGCGGAACTAAATCAATTTGTATATAGCGCTTCACACGAGCTACGAGCCCCATTGAGTTCTATCTTAGGACTTCTCGAAATCATTAAAATGGATGAAGACAAACCCCAACTTTTAGAAAAATTGGATATGATGGATACCGCAATCCAAAATTTGGATAGTTTTATTAGTGATATTATCCAATATTCTAGAAACAGAAACGTTGAGATTGTTGGAGAGTTGATAAGTTTCGATAAATTGGCACAAGATTCCTTGGCCAGTCTCTGGTACTTAAAGAATAGAAGCGAGATAGCTATTACGGTTAAAATTGATGAGGAGATTCCGTTTGTTTCAGATAGAAAAAGGGTTTCGGTAATATTGAACAATCTTATCTCCAATGCGATTAAGTATCACAATTTAAATCAGGCTGACCCAATTATAGTCCTAACGATAAAAACGAATAGTAGTAATGCAACTATAAAAGTAGAGGATAATGGCACTGGTATCGCCCAAGAACATATTGATAAAATCTTTGAAATGTTTTACAGGGTGCCATCGAAAGTTATGGGGTCTGGAATAGGCTTGTTCATTGTGTCGGAAATTTTGAACAAATTAGATGGGGACTTTACTATTGAATCAAAACCGAACCAGGGAACTGTGTTTTTTATCACAATTCCCAATCAAAATATATAACGCTTTATCTAAATGAGCATGAAGAAAATATTACTTGTTGACGATTCAGAAATGGATAATTTCATTAATAAAACGATTATCGAGAAGACCAAAATTCCGGTAAACATTGAAGTAAAGACTTCAGCGCTAGAGGCCTTGGCCTATCTGGAAAAGTTGACGTATAATTTAGACCTTTTTCCAGACGTTATATTTCTTGACATTCGTATGCCGTTAATGGATGGGTTTCAATTTATGGAGGAATACGTAAAATTTCCAGATGACGTTAAAGAAAGTTGTAAGATATACATGCTTAGTTCTTCTTTGGATCAAGGCGATATAGAAAGGTCTGAAAATTATTATGAGGTGGAAAAATACCTTACAAAGCCGTTGGCACACCATCCTCTAACTGAGCTTCTCGATTAATCCTTCGAGGCCATCACGTTAAAAACTCTTAAAAAGGCGACAAACACTATGTATTTTAGTAATTTGTACGCCTTTATATTTTATGAGAATTTATCCTATCGAGACCGGTAATTTTAAGTTGGATGGTGGCGCCATGTTCGGTGTTGTTCCAAAGACTATTTGGCAAAGAACCAATCCGGCAGATGAACACAATCTAATTGATATTGCCGCTAGAAGCCTCTTGATTGAGGATGGCGAACGGTTGATTTTAGTAGACACTGGGATGGGCAATAAGCAATCTGAAAAATTCTTTGGATATTATTATCGATGGGGTGATTTTAGTTTGGATAGTTCCCTAAAAAATGCAGGATTTCACAGAGATGATATTACCGATGTTTTTTTGACCCATCTTCATTTTGACCATTGCGGGGGCGCCATTCAATGGAATAAAGACAGGACCGGTTATGAGCCTGCTTTCAAGAACGCCAAATTTTGGACCAACGAAAAGCATTGGAAGTGGGCAACGGAACCAAATCCTCGAGAAAAGGCATCATTTCTTAAAGAAAATTTATGGCCCATGCAGGAAAGTGGTCAGTTGAATTTTATCGATCGCCTTAATGAGCAATTCCTAAAAGAATCTCCTTTAGGTTTCGATATCCGTTTTGTCGATGGCCATACGGAAAAACAAATGTTACCCCAGTTTGAATACAAAGGGAAAACAATAGCATATACCGCAGATCTTATCCCTACAGTGGGGCACATTCCTCTGCCCTATGTAATTGGTTATGACACAAGGCCCTTGATAACTATGGAAGAAAAAGAACTGTTTTTGAACCAAGCCGTTGATAATAACTATTATCTCTTTTTTGAGCATGATGCCCACAATCAACTCTGTACCCTAAAACATACTGAAAAAGGGGTCCGTCTAGACCAAGTATATTCCTTTGATGAAGTTTTCAAATAACTAGTCAACACCTAAACTTTTCAAGAATTTAGAACAATAAAAATCACTATTAATAATTATACGCACATACATGACAAGAACAATTTTTAAATCGATATTTCTATTCTCAGCGGGTCTCTTATTAACCGGTTGTGGTACTACTAGTCCCGCTTCGAGTGGAGGTTTAATTCTTACCCCGGTCGAAAATATTGATACTACCCCCTTAAAAATAGCCGACCTATCTGAGGCCGAAAAGAAAAACTGGGGACATTTAGATTTGGTGGCGGATACCATTCCCGGTATGAGCCTTGACAAAGCCTATGAGGATATTATTAAAAATAAAAAAGGAACAAAGGTCATCGTTGCGGTTCTTGATTCTGGTATCGATTTAAATCATGAAGATTTGGATGGCGTCATTTGGACCAATACTGATGAAAAGCCCGGAAACAATAAAGACGATGACAACAACGGGTATATTGACGACATACACGGGTATAACTTTTTAGGGGAATCCTATAATGAACAATTAGAATACGTTCGTATGCTTCGTTTAAATGTGGGTGATGCGACCACTTTGGCAAAAGCAAAAGTGAAGCTAGATACAGAATACAATAAAGCATTACAGAACAAACAACAGTACGAGCAGATTTTACAGACGGTGAAAAGTGCTGATGAAGCCGTAAAAAAATATCTTAAAAAGGACACCTATACCAAAGAAGATTTGGCAAGTATAGAGGCTACCGATGAAGCCATGCAGCGTAATCTAGCGGTATTAAATCAAATGTTCGGCATTAAGGATACCATTCCTGAAGTTATCGAAGAATTGGGCGATGGTATTAAATACTTTACGGAGCAATTAAACTACAACCTCAACAAGGATTTTAATGGTCGGGAACCAGTTGGTGATGATGCTTACGATATTACGGATACCGATTATGGTAATGGTAATCCAAAAAACAGGGTAGATGATGAAAGTCATGGAACGCATGTGGCCGGAATTATTGCTGCAGAGCGTAATAATGGTAAAGGCGTAAATGGAGTGGCCAATAACGTTGCAATTATGAGCATACGAGCAGTACCCAATGGTGATGAATACGATAAGGATATTGCGAGAGGTATTCGTTATGCGGTCGATAATGGTGCAAGAGTTATTAACGGTAGTTTCGGAAAATCCTACTCCCCAAAGGCACAATGGGTATATGATGCCATTAAATATGCTGCAGATAACAATGTGCTTTTCGTTCATGCGGCCGGTAATGATGGCGCAAACCTTGACGACCCTACCAATGCAAATTTCCCTAATGACCAAATCAAGAACGGTCCAGAAATGGCAAATAACGTAATTACGGTAGGTGCCTTAAATGCTGAATACGGTTCAGAATTAGTGGCTTCGTATTCCAACTACGGAAACATTAACGTAGACATTTTTGCTCCAGGAACAGATATCTATTCTACCTATCCAAATAATGAATATGAGTTTTCGCCAGGTACCTCCATGGCGGCCCCTGCCATTGCAGGAGTAGCTGCTTTGATCATGTCACAATACCCTACATTGACTGCGGCACAGGTAAAACAAATTATTTTACGTTCTGGGCTACCCATAAAAGCTAAAGTGATTTTAGGCGGAGACAATTCTAAAAGCGCATCACTAAGTGAAATATCCACCTCCGGTAAAATAGCCAATGCGTATAACGCTTTGATTATGGCAAGTAAAGTGGCCAACGGACAATTAACACTATAATTAATTTAAGAGATACATGAGAAAATCAAGCTATACCGTATTCTTTTTTCTAATGATAAGTTGGGGATTAACCGCCCAAAATAAAGCCAACTATTGGCAGCAGCATGTCGATTATACCATGGAAGTGGATATGGATGTGAAAACATTCCAATACACCGGTACTCAAGAATTAGTCTATACCAATAATTCTCCCGATGCCTTGAATAGGGTATACTTCCATTTATATTATAATGCTTTCCAACCTGGTAGCGAGATGGATATTCGTTTACAAACCATTGCTGATCCAGACGGTAGAATGATTACGGAGGATAAGAAAAGTAGAATTGCTTCTTTGACCGAAGCTGAAATGGGGTACTTACACCCTAGCTCATTAACCCAAGATGGAAGCAAAGTTTCCTATTCGGAAGAAGGCACCGTACTAGTCGTTGATTTGGCCAAGCCGATACCTGCCGGTGGAAAAACAACGTTTAACATGACCTTTGACGGCCAAGTTCCCTTACAAATCAGACGTTCTGGAAGAAACAGTAGCGAAGACGTTGCCCTTTCTATGAGTCAATGGTTTCCTAAATTGGCCGAATACGATTTTGAGGGTTGGCATGCCGACCCTTATATTGCCCGTGAATTTCATGGGGTTTGGGGTGATTTTGATGTAAAACTGACCTTGGATAAGGACTATGTTGTAGGCGGAACAGGATATCTTCAAAATGCAGATGAAATTGGCCATGGCTATGAAACGCCTGGTACTACCGTGAAAAAACAAAAAGGAAAAACGTTGACCTGGCATTTTAAAGCACCTATGGTACATGATTTTATGTGGGCCGCAGATCCAGAATATATTCATGATACCATGCAGGTTCCTGATGGACCCATGTTGCATTTTTTATACAAGGACAATGCAGAAATGTTGGAGAACTGGAAAAACCTTCAGCCTAAAACAGTGGAGGCCATGGAGTTTTTTAACAAAAATGTTGGCCAGTACCCTTACGAGCAATATTCAGTGATACAAGGTGGTGACGGCGGTATGGAATATGCCATGGCGACACTCATCACAGGGGAGCGCAAATTTAGCAGCCTTGTGGGTGTCATGGCGCATGAAATGGCGCATTCTTGGTTTCAACATGTATTGGCTACCAATGAAGCAAAACACGAATGGATGGATGAAGGGTTCACTTCTTTTATCTCCACCCTTTGCATGAACCAAATTATGGACCAGAATAAGGATAATCCGTTCGAGAACACGTATAAAGGTTATCGTAACCTTGCACTATCAGGTAAGGAACAGCCACAGACCACCTATGCGGACCGCTATGCGCTTAATTTCGCCTATGGAATATCCGCTTACAGCAAAGGGTCTATATTTTTGTCCCAATTAGGTTATATCATTGGTCAAGATAAATTGATGGAGACCATTCGTAAGTATTATGCGGATTTCAAATTCAAGCATCCCGTTCCTAACGATATAAAACGTACTGCCGAAAAAGTTTCTGGAATGGAGTTGGATTGGTATTTGACGGATTGGACCCAAACCACGAACACTATTGATTACGGAATCAAATCTGTAGAAGCCGAAGGCGATGCTACTACCGTTACCTTTGAGCGAATTGGGCTAATGCCTATGCCTTTGGATATTTTAGTGGTTTATAATGATGATTCAAAAGAAACCTTTTATGCGCCTTTACGCATGATGCGTGGTGAAAAGGAGAATCCATTTCCAACCATAGAACGAACTGTGGTTTCTGATTGGCCGTGGGCGTATCCTGTTTATGACTTAAAAATCGATAAACCCATGTCTAGCATTAAAGCTATTGTAATTGATCCATCACAATTAATGGCCGATGTTAATCTCGAAAATAACGTTTGGCAGGCAGAATAAGTTATTTTTATAGGCGTTAAGTTGATGTTTCCTTTATCAATCGAGACCATCAACTTAACACCTTTTCAAACAAAGAACCATCGAATACTCCTTCGGAAAAAAAGAAAAACTCAAGAGCAAAGTGCTCATTACCCAACTCTTTGAGGAGGGTAAAAGTGTTTCTGCCTATCCATTAAAGTTAATCTACATTAGTACCCCACATCAGCAGGTTCCCATAAAGGCCGGGGTGACGGTAGCGAAGCGTAATTTTAAAAGTGCTGTAGATAGAAACCGAATTAAACGCTTGTTGCGAGAGTCCTACAGACTCAATAAAGCCTTGGTTTTTAACAATACTGATGCAAAGTTTGCGTTTCTATTTTTATACCTTGGTAAGGATATGCCTACTTTTGAGCAAGTTGACCAAAAAATGAAGCATGTGTTGAACAAATTTAAGGTCCTAATCAATGAGAAAACTAGTCAGTAAAAAAGTTCTTATCCCCATCATAGCGGTAGCTTTCCTATTTATTGGGAGTAGCTATAAAAGCGACTTTTTTGAAATTGCCAAACAAATAGAAATCTTCACAACACTGTTCAAAGAATTGAACATGAACTATGTTGATGAGACCAATCCTGCAGAATTAATGGATACCGCCATTAAAAACATGTTGGAGGATTTGGATCCCTACACTAAATTTTTGAACGAACAGGATGTTGAGGCCTACCGAATTAATAATGCTGGTGAATATTCGGGTATTGGAGCATTAGTACGTTCTTACGAAGATAAATTATTGATTGTTGAGCCTCATGAGGGTTATCCTGCAGATAAGGCCGGATTAAAGGCGGGTGACGAAATCATTCAGATTGGAGATATAAAGGTATCGGATTTTGAAGATAATGCCAGTGAGCTTTTAAAAGGCGCCAATGGCTCTACCGTAAACGTTACCTATAAAAGACAAGGCAAAACCAATACTACCACGATTACCAGAGAAGGTATCGAAGTAGATGCGGTTCCATTTTATGAGATGATAGACGCTAAAACAGGTTATATCGTTTTATCAAAATTCAATGCAAAAGCATCCGAACAAACAAAATCCGCTTTGATTGAATTAAAAGGTAAAGGTGCTGAAAAAATAATTCTCGATTTAAGGGATAATCCAGGTGGTTTGCTTTCAGAAGCTATTAATGTAACCAATCTTTTTGTTCCTAAAGGGGAGTTGGTGGTGACTACAAAATCCAAGGTCAAAAAATTCAACCGTGAATATCATACCAATAATGACCCAGTGGACGAGAAAATTCCTTTGGTGGTTTTAGTGAACGGCAGCAGTGCATCAGCCAGTGAAATTGTATCCGGTAGTTTACAGGATTTGGACAGGGCGGTAATCATGGGCGCCAGAAGTTTTGGAAAAGGCTTAGTTCAAAGACCTTTAAAACTTACCTATGGCACACAGTTAAAAGTGACCATTTCTAGATATTATACAGCTTCAGGAAGATGTATTCAAGCTTTGGATTATTGGAATAGGGATGATAACGGAAATGCCGTAAGAAATACCAAGTACAACGATTTCTCTACCCGTAATGGCCGGAAGGTTCAAGATGGGGGAGGTATCCTTCCAGACATTGAAGTAGCTACGGTAAAAACCAACGATCTAACGCTGGCGTTACTACAGAACAATGTCATCTTTGATTACGCGACCAACTATCACTACTCCAATAATTTTGATAATGTCTCTAATTTTAAGTTTACCGATGCTGATTTCAATGCTTTTAAAACCTATGTAAAAGCGAGTAATTTTTCTTTCGAAACAAAAGCTGAAAAAGCCATTAAAAAAGCACTTTCAGGAGAGGAAAACGATTTCTTGGGAGAAGATGTTAAGGACAGTTACAAAACACTTTTGGCCAATATCGAAAAGGGAAAGATAAACGCGTTGGACAAGTACCAAAGCGAAATACAGAAAAATCTAGAGGATGAAATCGTAAAAAGATATTTCTACCGCGATGGACTGTATCATTATTATTTGAACCATGACGATGCTATTCTTGCGGCAACGGAATTACTAGGTAATCAGGTCAAGTATAAAGCACTTCTTAACTAATTATTAGCTTACTCATAGGTACAATCTTCAGGATTGGAAACAACATAATAGTCTTTAAAGCTCACCGCTTTAGGGTCCATACACCCTTTTAGGTTTCTTATTTTAATATTTCTAAAATCGATAGGCTGACCTTCACTTTGTAATGCGATTAAGACCCTCTTTTAAGGGTTTGCCATCTTCCTTAAGTTTTGAATCGAAGCCATTTACTACGCCTCCTCCTATTTGAGGTTTGGTATATTGTAAAACTTCTTTACCATTAATGATATGGGTAATCAAGGAGTCGTGATATACAATCAATTCCGCTGTAACCCATTGATCTCCAAAATAAGTGTCCGATGTAGAATTGATGCAGTGCCTTGGGTCAATTTTCCCTTCATAAACTACATCTGTACCCGGCGAACACATATTACCGGTAGGGCGTTCTTCTCCTTCTTTGATTCCTGCCAAAAATTGCATCTCTACAGAGATGGGCCAATCCTGATCTTTTAACATTGTTCTTGGGTCCTGGGAATGGAACATGATCCCACTGTTCTTCATGGTATAATCCGGTGCTCCTGGAAATAACTCACCTACGAAACGATATTGCATGGTTAAGTGAAAATCTGAATAAGGCTGGTCATAGTATAAATGGGAAAAACGGTCATTGAAAGGTTCTTCATATTGGTCATATCTAACAATAATCATATCGTCTTCTACCCTAAAAGTATCACCAAAATTATCACCAGATTCATAATGATGGATCTTGGTAGTCCATCCATTTAAATTTTCACCATTGAACATATTTTCCCAACCTTCTTCCATGCCCTGTGCCGCACCTTTGAAAGAAATCGATGCAAAAAGAATCCATAGAAATACACTAGTTTTAAAGTTAAAAAAGTTCACTTTGTTTTTTGATAACGAAATTTGGCACATACTTTTTCTTTTATAATCATTCAATTATCTAAATGTACTGTAAATTCTTTAACTCAATAAGCTCAGTTTTTATAGCTATTTTTATTTTTCTAACGCAAACAATACCAAATAACCTCTCAACTTATGAGAAATACCTATTTACTTATCCTCGGCCTACTTTTATGTTTAACATCATGGGCACAAGAACCAAAAAAAGAAACTACACCAAAGCCCATTCCAAAAGCAAAATCTTTTGTTACCGATCACCAAGGTACTTTTGGGGGTAAAAGCATCAATTATACGGCTACCGCCAAAGAAACATTTCTTACCAGTAAAAACGGAGACTCCATAGCCACTTTTTGGTCCGTGGCCTATACAAAATCCCCAATGGGTGATGCGAGTAAACGGCCGGTAACTTTTGTATTTAACGGCGGACCTGGTTCTGCCTCAATGTGGTTGCATATGGGATTCTTTGGGCCTAAAATTGTAAAAGTGGATTCTGAGGCAAAAAACGATGATGGTGCAGCTCCCTATAATCTTTCCACTAATGAATATGGATTACTGGACCTGACCGATTTGGTATTTATTGACCCTGTTGGAACCGGATATAGCCGCTTGGTAGGAAAAGGAGAAGGAAAGGATTTCTACGGACTTAAAGAAGATGTAGATTCGTTTGCCCAATTTATTCGAACTTGGGTAACCGAGAACGAGCGTTGGTTCTCCCCAAAATATTTAGCAGGTGAAAGTTATGGTACCACGCGTGCTGCCGCTCTTGGTAAAGCATTGGAAGGTTCTGGCCAGAACATGGCCTTGAACGGAATGATTCTAATATCCCAAGCATTGGATTATGCGGGTTCTACATCTGAGCCCAATAACATCACCTCCTTTATTACGTATTTACCTAGCATGGCCGCTACGGCTTGGTACCACAAAAAAGCGGGACAAGGCAAATCTTTGGAGAACTTTACCCAAGAATGCCGTGATTTTACCTACGGCACTTATATCCCGGCACTGTATAAAGGAAATTTGCTTTCCGATGACGAGAAAAACGCCATAGCCGAGAAGCTATCCTATTTTACGGGTTTGGACAAAACCTATATCCTTCGGTCGAATCTGCGGATATTAATGGGTCGTTTTCAAAAGCAGTTATTACAGGACAAAGGCTTGGCCATTGGAAGACTGGACGGCAGATTTATGGGCGATGAAGAGGATAAGGTTTCAGAACGACCACATTTGGGTGATGCAGCCAGCTATCAAATAAGTGCAGCGTATACCGCCAGCCTTAACCACTACTTTGCATCAGAATTGAAAGTGAAAATGGATAGGCCATATATTACCTCTGGTGGCGGTTCTAATTGGCGCTGGAGAACCGTGCCTGATGGTCAATATTGGGAACCTATGCCGGTAAATACAGCTCCAGAACTTGGAGAAACCATGAGAAGAAATACCGCCATGAAAGTCATGGTTGCCTGTGGTTATTATGATTTGATTACCCCTTTTTTCGATGCAGAATATACATTCGCCAGAAACGGAATCGTAAAAGACCGAGTTGAAATGAAATATTATGAAGGTGGACATATGATGTACACCCACGAGCCAGATTTAATTAAGTTAAGCAACGATATTCGGGAGTTTTTGACTGAAGATTAATACTTTTCTTTCTAAATAAAATTCTTTGAACAAACAGCTTCTTGACCATATTTCGTATCTGCTCTGTATAAAAATAGAGCATGTAAAGCCTTTATCCGGTGGGGATATTTCAAAAGTATTTTTACTGGAAACCGATACGGAACGTATCGTTTGTAAACTTCATGAAGGAACTAATGCCCTAAAACTATTTCAATCCGAAAAAAAAGGATTAGAGGCTATCGCAAAAACCAAAACCATTGCCACGCCAAACGTATTGCATTGTGAAGCATTGGAAAAAGGAGCGTTCCTATTGATGGAATATATGGAACGTAAGCGGCCGGAAGCTGCAGATATGCAACTTTTAGGGCATCACTTGGCGGCTTTACATACCAATGGTATCGCTAAGGATTTTGGTTGGTCAACCCATAATTTTATTGGAAGTTTACCGCAATCAAATACCGTACATTCCTATTGGGCTTCTTTTTACACCGAAGAAAGACTGCTACCGCAACTTCGATTGGCCTATAAGAATCAGTTATTAACTTCTGGAGAAATTCCATCCGAAGAAAAAATTCTGGACCGCTGTACCAACTATGTTGGAGACGCGCAACCAGCGCTTCTTCATGGGGACTTATGGAACGGTAATTTTTTGATCAGTTCATCTGGAATTCCCTTTTTGATTGACCCAGCTGTCTATTACGGACATGCTGAAGTGGATATGGCCATGACGAAGCTTTTCGGTGGCTTCTCCAAGCCTTTTTACAATGCGTATCGTGAACACGTTCCTGTTCCCAAAAACGAGAACGAACTAACCGATCTGTACCAACTCTATTATTTATTGGTCCATTTAAACCTTTTTGGGACCTCCTATTATTCCCAAGTGATTTCCCTTCTAAAAAGGCTTTTTAATTAGAACATTTTGTTTGATTGAAAGCTCCGTCCTTTTTGCTACTTTTAAGAAATAGCATACCATATGGCTCTTCCTAAAACAACTACCCTAACTGCTATTCTAGTCGTTTTTTTACAATTGGGATGTACGACCAAATCAGACAAGAGTCCAAAAATAGAGTATAGGACTTGGTCTTCCTATTTGGGTGATTCGGGGAGAAGCCATTTTACGACCCTTGACCAAATCAACCCAGAAAACGTATCACAATTAGAAGTTGCCTGGCGATACGAAGCTCAGGACTGGGGACAAATGCAAATGAATCCATTGGTGGTAGACAGTTTGGTATACGGAGTAACTGCAGCACTGCGAGTAGTAGCCTTGCATGCTGAAACCGGAAAAGAACTCTGGAAATTTGGGGATTCTGTGCAAGTATGGCATTCCACCAGCCGCGGAGTATCTTATTGGCAAAAAGGAGAGGATAAACGTGTTCTATGTACTCTTGGTCCCGACCTGTATGCATTGGATGCCCTGACCGGAAAACCCATTTCTTCCTTTGGAACCAATGGTAAGATAGATATGCGTTCTGGAATGCCAGAAAACGCCAAGAATAAATTCGTCATATCCAATACGCCGGGTACCGTCTTTAAGGATATCATCGTAATGCCCTTACGTTTATCCGAAGGTTCCGATGCCGCGCCCGGAGATGTCATGGCCTTTAAAATCATCACTGGAAAACCTGAGTGGGTCTTTCACACCATTCCCCACCCAGGAGAAGCGGGATATGAAACTTGGCAAGATTCCACAGCATACAAAAGTCCGAAGGTAGGAGCCGCCAATAATTGGGCAGGTATGGCCTTGGATAAGGAGGCAGAAATTATTTATGTTCCTACAGGTTCTGCAGCGCCTGATTTTTATGGGGGAGATCGCCTTGGAAGTAACCTTTATGCCAATTCTTTAGTGGCCCTGAATGCGAATACGGGGGAGTATTTGTGGCACTTTCAATTTACACACCATGATCTTTGGGACCGAGACCCTCCTGCACCGCCCAATCTTTTAACGGTTGAACGAGATGGACAAAAAATAAAAGCCATTGCCCAAGTTACCAAACAAGGATATGTTTTTCTTTTTGACCGAATGACTGGTAAACCTTTGTTTGATATTGAAGAAGTGCCAGTTCCTCCATCAGCCTTGACTGGTGAAGTAGCTTGGCCTACGCAACCTTTTCCTGTAAAACCAAAACCTTTTGCCCGACAATCCATAGACTTAACCCAGAACGACTTAAGTCCTTATGCTGAAAATAAGGAAGAGCTTTTGCAATTTTTCAACACCGCCCAAAAGGAACGCTATAGTCCACCAAATCTTAAGCCTACCTTACTATTACCTGGTTATGATGGTGCTGCCGAATGGGGCGGTGCCGGTTCATCCCCAGAGGAAGGAATCCTTTATGTGAATTCGAACGAAATGGCTTGGAACTTACAAATGAAAATAAACGAGCCAAATTCCGCAGAAATGCCATTGGGGCAACAGGTTTACGATAACAAATGTATCACTTGCCATCAGCCGGACAGAAAAGGTTTGGCAGGAAGTGGTTTTCCGTCCTTAATCGATATTCAGCTTAGAAAAAGCAAAGAAGAAGTTAATACCATCATTACCCAGGGAAAAGGTATGATGACCGGATTTCCTGATTTAACCAATTCTGAAAAAGAAGCGCTGATTCGATTTCTTTTTGAAGAGGAAGAACCCTTAGCAAATGCCGAGAAAATGGAAATGGCCACAACACTAGAGGAAAACCCATACCAACATGGTGGCTATACCAAGTTCCTGGATAGTAACGGTCTACCCGGCATTGCCCCACCTTGGGGAACCCTTCATGCAATTGATTTAAACACAGGTGATTTTCTATGGTCCATACCCTTTGGCGAAACCATATCGCTTAAGGAGCAAGGATTCCCTATCACCGGAACCGAAAACTATGGCGGACCGATCATTACCCAAAACGGACTGTTACTCATTGGGGCTACTAAAGATGGTTTCTTTAGAGCCTACGATCGACATAATGGAAAATTGCTATGGGAATATGAATTACCAGCACCCGCTTTTGCAACACCAGCTACCTATTTTTATAATGGAAAACAATATGTAGTCATCGCCTGTGGGGGTGAAAAATTAGGAACAAAAAAAGGAAATCAAATCATTGCCTTTGCGCTGCCTAATCCTTAAAAAGTGTTGCTTGTTTCAAGGAAATTAAACCCTCCTCTTCTTGTTTAAGAATACGCTTTGTGCGTAGATATCGGTTTACATTGAATTCGTCAAAATTTGGGTCGTTGGCATCGACGCTGCTAATGCGAACCATATCAGAAGAATGTATAAATTGATTGTCCCCGATCCACATACCCACGTGAACCACTTTTTCAGCAGTGGAATCCGTGGCCTTTCTGCCAAAAAACAACAGGTCCCCTTTTTCAAGATTCTCGAAATTAGCAACGGAATCAATAGCTTTACCGGTGTGTACCTGTTGCGATGCATCTCGTGGAATCACCACTCCGTTCAGAAAATAAATGGTCTTGGTAAAACCACTACAATCCACTCCTTTTGTAGAAGTCCCTCCCCATAAATATGGTACCCCCATCAAGGTTTTTGATGTGCTTATCAATGCATCGGCATCTGTTGCTAAAGCATCGGCCCACGTTTGGTAATCCTGTGATTCTTCCATAGAAACAAAAGCAGTTCTACCATCAGGAAATTGGACCTTATGGTAATCTCCATCGGTCACCTAAAAATTCGATAACATCTCCCGCCACCAAATCTGAAACCCGAATTGTTCCTTCGATATTTTCAAAAGCATGTCCGTACGTTTTGGTGTAGATGATTTTATCAGCCTTCTTCCATTTTGAAAATTGTTCCTCAGTCATCAATTGGATACCTCCTGCATCTACCCAGGATAAATAAAGGTCTGGAGTTTGTATCAAATACCAACTGCCCTCCTTTTTCAAAACCTTTACCGGTGTTCCTAAAGTAGCTTGCGTTGCCAATTCTGCGGAATGTTTTGGCTCGCTTCTTAAATTGGCTACCGAAACATTAATAACCCCCTGTGTTTTCCCCTCCAGTTCTGTTGAAGGAAGTAATACGACCTTGTCCGCAATTTCAATGCCTTTTTCTTTTAAAGCTGATTTCAAAGAATCTACTGCCGCCGGTAAATTACTTTCCCCCATAAGTGTAAACGAAGATGGTCCTTTCAAAACTTCAATATTAAAAAGGGCCGTTCTTTTATCTGGAGCAAAGTTATTTTTGGTGTCTTTCTACTTCAATCAATATCGTTTCCTTCTCCTGGATACGGGTGTTACAGGCGCTTTGAAGTACTATCAAAAAAATTAAAAAAAGCCTATTGAACACTGTTTTACCCATATCTATATTTCTTGTAATTAGTATTGACCTGTTGAATTTATGTAAATTTAGCGCAAATGAAGAAACTAAAGGTCATAGAACTTTTTGCAGGTGTGGGCGGCTTTCGTTTAGGCTTGGAAGACACTGAACATTATAAGATCGTTTGGAGCAATCAATGGGAGCCTAGTACAAAAACGCAACATGCATCCATGGTCTACGAGGCCAGGTTTGGCGGAGAAAATCATTGTAATGCAGATATTTCTGAAGTAGACACTGCGACCATACCAGATGCAGATATTTTAGTTGGGGGATTTCCCTGCCAAGATTATTCCGTTGCTACCACGCTGCAAAATTCCAAAGGATTAATTGGTAAAAAAGGGGTGCTTTGGTGGAGCCTACACCGTATTCTTTCTGAGAAAAAAAATCCGCCGAAATATCTATTTCTTGAGAATGTGGACCGGTTATTAAAATCGCCCTCCAACCAACGTGGTCGTGATTTTGCTATTATGCTTAAAAGTTTGGACCATTTAGGTTACGCAGTAGAATGGCGTGTTATCAATGCAGCGGATTATGGCATGCCACAACGGCGAAGACGTATTTTTTTCTTGGGATATCATAAATCCACCTCCATTTATAAAAAACTGAAGAATGAGGTTCCTGAAGAATGGATGTATACCACAGGAACCATGGCGGCAGCCTTCCCAGCGACTTCCACTTCATCAAAAATCCACTCCTTTACTATAGAAGAGGATTTGGTAAGCTTATCCGAAGAATTCAATAAAGGAGGGAAATTATCCCCATTTCAAAATACAGGCGTTTTTATAAACGGAACTGTTCATACGACCAAAACCACTCCGAATTACGATGGAAAAAGAATGGTACTAAAAGATGTTCTTGAAAAAGGGAAAATTCCGGATGAATTTTTTATTCCACGAAGATGACTGTCCAAAATGGGAATACTTAAAAGGAGCTAAAAAAGAAACCCGTACCGCCAAAACTGGTTTTTCCTATAAGTATAGCGAAGGAGGAATGATTTTTCCAGATGCTTTGGATAATGCCTCGAGAACCATAATTACGGGTGAAGGGGGTAAAAGTCCATCACGGTTTAAACATGTCATCCAAACCAAAAAAGGATTGCGAAGATTAACGCCAAAAGAATTGGAACGTTTAAACATGTTCCCTGACAACCATACTCAACTTGATGGGATTTCCAATACCAAACGGGCCTTCTTCATGGGAAATGCACTAGTTGTTGGGGTGGTTCAAAAAATAGGCAAAGCACTTTACGATAAAATTAATGCTCTGTGAAAAGCGAATTCACATCCGATTTAAATAAGGAGAAACAACTTTCCCGATTATTAGATGTGTACTACCAAAAGCACCTGATACATTATCACACAAAACGTGTTCATGACCTTGAAAGCCAACTAGCCGGAGTAGATGTAGTTTTTATTCACAAAAAAAACAAAGAACAGTTCTATATTGATGAAAAGGCCCAGTTAGATTATGTGAACGATGATTTACCCACCTTTGCCTTTGAACTTGGGTACTACAAGAAAGACATCTTTAAAGAAGGTTGGCTTATTCGACCCAAAGAAAATCACCGATTTTTATGCCTTAGCTACAGCTATATACGAGGATGAGCCGGGTGTTTTTACCACTTGTAAAATTACGTTGGTCAACCGTGAAAAGCTATGTTCCTTTCTTGAGTTACATAAAATAACTAAGGTTGTTTTAAAAGAATATCTTACTGAAAACAATGAACTTCATGGTAAATTAAAAATAAATGAGCTCAACCATAGAACAGAAGGATATCTCTATTTTTCAAAAAACAATAAGTTGGAAAAGCCCATCAACCTTATTTTAAAACTGGATTTTTTATTGGCAAATGGAATCGCAAAACGGTTGGTGTAAGCCTATAACTATTATTTAATTATAATACTCAAACGTTGGGTAATTATCTTAACATATTGTTAATCAACCCTTAAAATTTGGAATTCTCCTTTTTTATGTTATCTTATCAAGTATGGTAAAAGTAGAAAAGTCAGAAAACACAGAATTTTTAGAAAAGTCAATCCAACATTTAGAAGCTACCGGTTTTGAGGATATAAAAGCGGATATGGAGGGATACGAAACTCCTAAATCTTATTCCAGAAAAGGGAAGGAAGATAATATTACTCCAGATATAGTGGCCATTAAAAATGGAAGAAAATACTATTTCGATATAAGCCTTAAATCTCCAAAAACTAGGTTATTGAAAACTAAATGGTTATTTCTAGATACCCTTAGCAGGATGAATTCTAATCGTTTTAGAATTATTACTACCCGTGGTCATTATAAGTTTACAGATACTATGTTGGAAGATATTAACTTATCCAATAAAAAACCCATTAAGATTTAATTTCAAAAAATTGCTTTGAAAACTAAAACATCCGCTATTATGCGGATGTTTTAGTTTTTAATCATGGCGATATGCGGAATTCCATCTTCTAAATACGTTTCACCAATTGGTTTAAAACCTAAGTCTCCATAAAACCTTAATAAATAAGTCTGGGCAGATAGCTTTATCTCAGTAGTATTAAAATTATCATTAACTGCAGCAATCGAAGCTTGCATAATATCCTTACCATAACCAAAAGAACGTTCCTTTGCATCTACGGCTACCCTACCTATACTAGCCTGGTCAAAATAATCACTGGGCTTAAAAAGTCTGGTATAGGCGACTACTTTTTCATTTTTCATGCCCAGTACATGCAAAGCTTTCATGTCCTTACCGTCTAAATCTTGGTAAACACAATCTTGTTCAACCACAAATATTTCACTTCTTAACTGTAATACACCATATAATTCTGTGGTATTCAAATCGCTAAATTTCTTTACTATTATATTCAACATTAGTCTTGTACGATTATTTGTTTATTGTCACATCTTCCAAATTCTGGCTGAATATTTACATGGTTAATTCCAAAATTATGGTATAATTCCTCTTGAATTTCGCCAAGAATCTCATCGAACTTAGATATAGTTATATCCTTATCAAAATCTACATGTGCTTCTAAATGTATTTGATCTTCATTCAGTTGCCAAATATGAACATGATGCACATTTTGAATATTCTGAATTTTACAAATAGCCGCAACAATGCTGTCTATTTTGATATCCGTTGGTGTGAATAACATTAGAACTTTGGTAGAATCTTTTAACAGGTCATAACCCATGTAAATGAGATACAGAGCAATACCTAAAGTCAATGCGGGATCAACCCAATACCAAGAATAAAATTTCATTAGTAAACCACCCACTAAAACTGCTATAGAAGCCATCATATCTGTTAATAAATGAAGATAGGCAGACTTCATGTTCATGTTCCTATCCGAATCTTTTTTAATTAAAAAGACACTGAAACCATTGGCTAGTATACCTAATAAAGAAAGCCAAATAACTAAATTGGATTCCACATCCTGCGGATTAATAAAACGTTCTACAGATTCCTTAATTAAAATAATTGCTACTACAATTAAGGTTGCCGAATTAATAAAAGCAGCTATAATTTCAGCTCTTTTGTACCCAAAAGTTTTTCCAAAAGAAGCCTCTTTTTTAGAAAGCACGTTTGCAATGTAACTGACAATCAATGAAAGAACATCACTAAAATTATGTAGGGCATCTGATAATAAAGAAAGACTACCAGAAATTAAACCCCCAATCACTTGTGAAGCGGTGATTACAATGTTCAGAATGATGGAAATAGCAAGGTTCTTACCTTCCATTTTTGGATGGGCGTGACCATGAGAATGACTGTGATCGTGACCATGACCCATATATTACTTTTTAAGTGGTATCTTTTCTACCCTGCGCTCATGCCGACCGCCTGAGAATGAAGTTTGAATAAACGTGAAGACCATATCAAGAGCTTGTGGTAAGGAAATATATCTAGCGGGTAAACATAATATATTCGCATCATTATGTTCCCTTGCCAATTGTGTTATTTCTTTTGACCAACAGTTGGCTGCTCTCACGTTTTGTTGTTTATTAGCCGTCATACTTGTACCGTTAGCTGTACCACATATTATAATACCAAATTCGACATTACCTTTTTGTACTTCAAGCGCTACAGGATGTGCAAAATCTGGGTAATCAACACTATCCGTACCGTCAGTTCCATAGTTATTAACTTCAATATCCATGGATTTTAACAATCCAATAATGGCCAACTTATATTCAGTTCCGGCATGGTCATTTCCAATAGCTATTTTCATTGGTTAATGATTAAATAGGTTAATAATCATAAATTCTATCTGGGGGAATAAAATTTGATGCTAAAGGTACGATAATCAGTAGTTCACAACAAAAATAGAAGTGTTCACAACATAAAATAGAAGAGACGAATAATAAGTTGTTCATTAGATGGTTAATTGACGATGCAACGATTGAATAAATTGTTCAAAAAAATCCAATTAAAAAGTTGCATCTTCAAGAAAACATCTGCTTACGTTTTTGATTTTAAATAAGAGAATATACTTTTTAAAAACTGTCCATTTATTTTCATCAAAACAAGTTGCCTAGTTAACATAAAATTTACATTTAGTTATCAAAAATTATATGTTCATAGTACTTATAAACTATAACTGATAACTCTTCAAAAATCTGATTTTCAATATAAATACCATTTAATAGTTTGTCAATAAGTAATGGTATGTCATAAAAACAAGAATTTAATATTTAAGTTATACCAGTTATAAACACACTATCATAAACACCATTTTTTATTTTAAATTAAAAGAAAGAATAATTAATATGTTATTAATGTTGATAACATCTGTTTTTAAAGTTTTAGAAGCTAAACGTTATGATAAACAGGTAGTGAATTATAATTCGTAATTTTCCAACAAATAAAATTTTAATGTCGAAACGAAATAAAAAGGCGAAGAATCATAGAAAGAATGAAATTACAAAAGGAATTTTTACGGTACTTGAAAAAGAACCGAATAAAAGTTTTAACTATAAGCAAATTGCCGCAAAGAATGATATAACCGATGCTCAGGATAGAAATATGCTGATTCAAAGGTTAAATGAGTTAAAAGAGAAGAAAAGGATTTTAGAGACGGATAGAGGTCTATACAAGGTTTTGGAAAATACAAAAACCTACCACGAAGGTACTGTTGACTTAACAGGAAAAGGAAATGCCTATATTATTGTCGAAGGAATGGATGATGATGTATTCATACCGTCCAATAAAATAAACAAAGCTTTTCATAAGGATAAAGTTGAAGTATATATCTATCCTCGAAAGAATAGTAAGAAACTGGAGGGTGAAGTCGTTAAAGTGCTGGAACGCTATAAGACTACATTTGTGGGTATTGTTGATTTTCAGAAAACTTTCGCTTTTGTTAGACCTACTGATTTTAGAATGTATACTGATATTTTTGTCTCACAAGATAAGATGGGTGGTGCCAAGCATGGCGAAAAAGTATTGGTCGAAATCAATGATTGGCCAGATAATGTAGATTCCCCCTATGGTACTATTACCGAAGTTTTGGGTATGCCTGGGGAGCACGATACTGAAATTCATTCCATTTTGGCGGAATATGGATTACCGTATTCCTTTCCATTAGAGGTTCAGCAATTTGCTGATAAATTGGATACGTCTATAAAGCAGGAAGAAATAGATAAAAGAAGAGATGTTAGAGACACCTTAACTTTTACGATTGACCCTAAAGATGCTAAAGATTTTGATGATGCTTTATCTTTTAAGAAACTAGAAAATGGAAATTTCGAAATAGGTATTCATATTGCGGATGTATCGCATTATTTGGAAAAGGATACCGTTTTAGATGACGAGGCTTATGAAAGGGCCACTTCTGTGTATTTGGTGGATCGGGTAGTTCCTATGTTACCAGAGGTTTTATCGAACAATGCTTGTTCGTTGAGACCAAATGAAGAAAAATACACCTTCTCGGCTATTTTCGAGTTAGATGATAAGGCATTGATAAGAAATCAATGGTTTGGAAGAACTGTAATCAACTCTAACGAACGTTTTGCTTATGAGGAAGCACAACATATCATAGAGACTGAAAAGGGTAGTATACCAGAGGATGTATCTATTCGTGGTAACTCTTATAAGGTTAATGAGGATATTGTGGAGGCTACGTTGACAATGGATCGTTTGGCCAAGATTATGCGTTCAAAACGAATGGATAACGGTGCACTCTCTTTTGATAAAGTTGAAGTACGTTTTAACCTTGATGAAAATATTGAACCTATTGGTGTCTATTTTAAGGAATCAAAAGATGCTAATAAGTTAATAGAGGAGTTCATGCTATTGGCCAACAGAAAAGTAGCTGAGTTTATTGGTAAAATGAAGCCTAAAAAGACCTTTGTTTATCGAATTCACGATGACCCAGATCCAGATAAATTAATGGCATTAAACGGTATTGTTTCTAAGTTTGGGCATAAATTGGACTTTAAGGATAAGAAGTCCATCAGTTCTTCGTTGAACCAATTATTGGAAGATGTAAAGGGAAAGAAAGAACAGAATATGGTCGATACCTTAACCATACGTAGTATGAGTAAAGCGATATATACTATTGATAATATTGGTCATTATGGTTTAGCCTTTGATTATTATACACATTTTACCTCCCCAATTAGAAGATATCCTGATGTAATGGTACATAGGTTGTTACAACATTATTTGGATGGTGGAACTAGTGCGAACGCAGAAGCTTATGAAAAGAAGTGTAAGCATTCCTCGGATATGGAATACCTTGCCTCTAGCGCAGAACGAGATTCCATAAAGTATATGCAGATTAAGTTCATGCAAGACCATAAGGATGAAGAGTTTAGAGGAGTAATTAGTGGTGTAACGGAATGGGGTATTTATGTAGAAATCATTGCGAATAAGTGTGAAGGAATGATTCGTATCAGGGACATCAAAGGAGATTATTATATATTTGACGAGAAGCAATATGCTATTGTTGGTGAACGTACAAAGAAAACGTACCAACTTGGTGATGAAGTTACCGTCATGGTAAAGAGTACGGATTTAGTGAAGCGACATTTAGATTTTGCCCTGATTCCAGACCAAAAATAGTTTTTGGAACAGATTTTGGTTAGTACCGATTGAATTTACAATTTCTGTATATGGAAATAGGGCGTAAAACATACATCATGAAACAACTAACTATGTTGATGGTTTTTTTTGCATGTATATATGCTAATGGCCAAGAGGATAAGGTTACCCAAAAGTTGGATAATTTCACCGAGATTAAAGGGTTTGATGGTTTATCAATTAAACTGATTAAATCTGATGAAAATAAAGCAGTTATTTCTGGTGAAAATATCAAGAGCGTGGCTATTGTTAATAACGAAGGTGTTTTAAAAGTTCGAATGCAAATAGGTAAGATATTTAGTGGTTATAAAACCTATGTGGATATTTATTATTCCGGTAAGTTGGTGGTCATAGATGTAAATGAAGATGCACGTATTGCAACCCAAGGAACGATTAAGCAAGATATACTTGAATTAAAAGCACAAGAAGGTGGAGAACTCATAGTAAATGCTGAGGTTGAACAAATGCTAATCAAGTCCGTTTCCGGAGGCGTTATAAGAACGTCTGGATTTTCTAATTTACAGGATGTTCAAATCAACACGGGAGGGGTGTATGAAGGTAAAAGTTTTAGTACTAAATTTTCCACCATTAATGTAAACGCAGGTTCCCGAGCTGAAATTAATGCTAAGGATTATGTTAAGGCAATTGTTAAGGCCGGTGGTGAGGTCTTAGTTTATGGTAATCCAAAACAATTAGAGGAGAAAACGGTCTTTGGTGGAACTATAAAAAGAATGTAATAGGTTATGTTAGAAGACATTAGAACTGCGATTCCTTTAGGTTTTTTCTTAAGTTTTATGGTCGGTCCTGTTTTTTTTGTTCTTTTACAAACGAGTGCATTAAAAGGTTTTAGGGCAGCTATTTCTTTAGATACCGGAGTTATTGTTGCGGATATATTGTTTATTCTCCTAGCCTATTTTAGTAGTTTTCAACTCTTAGAGAATTTAAGTAATCAACCAGGGTTGTATGTCTTTGGAGGGGTTATTCTTTTAATTTATGGTATTGTAACCGCAGTAAAAGCCGGTAAAAATAACGTTATTCCTGAAGACGCTAAGAAGTTAAGCAAGACAGGTTTCTTTAATTTGTTTGTGAAGGGATTTCTATTGAATTTTATTAATATAGGGGTTCTGGTATTTTGGTTGGGTATTATAATAATTGTGGGTCCAAGTTTAGAGAATGAAGCCAATAGAATTTTTGTTTTCTTTACTACGGTTTTAATATCCTATTTTGTAACTGATATCTTTAAAATATTATTGGCCAAACAGTTAAAGAGTAAACTAACACTTAGCCGTATAGTTTGGATAAAGAAAGTGATTGGGGTGGTACTAGTTATTTGCGGATTGGTTTTGATTATTAAAGGATTCTTACCTAGTAATCAATTTAGTCTTGAGAAGGGTATGGAGAAAATTGAAAGCGAATTGATTGAATAAAAAAAAGCCGGTGATTAACCGGCTTTTTCTATTAAAATAATGTGATTACTTTTTGTATTTTTCGTTAAGAATTTTTACAATTTCATCAGTAAGATCATTGGCTTCTTTGCCGTAAAGTACGCTACCACCATCTCCACCACCTAAGATGTAGGTATATCCGTTAGATTTACCATATTCTTTTATTTCTTGTTTTACGGTTTTTACAATACTGTCCATTTCTACTTGACCTTCAGTTTGGAGTCTTTGGTCTTCCTGTTGTAGTTGTTGACCAATGTATTGTCCTTTCTGTTGCATAGCAGCATATTCTTCTTGCGCTTGGGATTGAGACATGGTTTCAGCTTTTGATTGAAAAGCTTGTGCTTCCATTTGGAAAGCTTGTGAAATACTGTCTCTTTTTTTTCCTAGTTTTTCTGCTTTTACTTGGAATTTGGCTTCAACATCTTTTTTCTGTTGATATTCGTCCATCAATTTGACGTTGTCTACAAAACCTATTTTTTCTTGCTGACATGAAACAAGGAGTAAAATTGTAATCAGTACTAATGAGTTTTTCATTTTTATATTTTTAAAAAGTTTGGCAAAAGTAAGAAAGGTTTTGTAATTGAATTTGTAATTGTTTAAAATCCTTTTCTAGTTTAATTATTAGTGTTACTTATATTAATTTACATTTAAATAGTTTTTAACTATAATATTAGACGTTTTATTAATAGATTTAAGAGGTTTATTTAAAAATTAGATACATTGGGTAGGTTTAATAGTTTTAATACGTCTTATCGGTTTTAAATGCTGATTAAATAGATTTTAGTATATAAATCATGGAAGAATACTCATTTGTTCGTATTGCTTTGATATTCGAAATCAGTCCGATTGAAAAAGCTCTGAAATAATTGTTTTTTCTAGTTTTGTGTTTTTCTGATAAAAGGGACACATAGAAAGAATCAAAATACATGGGCTTGGTTTCTATAAGTTCCATGGAGTGCTTCCTAAATAGTTTCTCAATGCTCGATTTTGAAAAATGCCAAAGATGTCTGGGTGTGTCATAAGCAGCCCAGAATTCTTTATAATGTTTGGCATCATAAGATTTAAAGTTTGGAACGGCAATGATTAGTATTCCTTCTTCGGCCAATTTGGATTTTAGTTCAATAATAGAATTTTCCAAATCTGGTAAATGTTCTAGGACATGCCATAAAGTTATGACAGTAAATTTTTGATGGATTTCTTTTAATTTTTCCTTAACATCAACACTTTTTTGTTGTGCTAAATTTCTGGCTTTTTCATATGGTTCTACACCTTTAACCAGCCAATTTGATTTTTGTGCTTTTAGGAGAAAATCACCTGTTCCTGCTCCTACATCTAAGAGTGTTTTATTTTTTATTGTATATCGCTCTATTAAATTTACTTTTGATTTAAGGGTAAAACTTTTTATGACATTATAGAGGTAATCTATTAAATTTTTAGAATGGTCAGCATGCGAAATATAATTTTCGCTTTCATAATATTTAGATAGATTTATCGGTTTTGGATATGTTTTAAGCATGTCCAACTCTTGGTCGTATAACAATTGAAATTTTTCATTACTAACCAGGTAGTCCTTTGTTGTAAGGTTTTGATTGGACATGTTCTATGAGGATTTAATTTGGGTAGTTTCATTGTTCCACGTGGAACAATTTTAGTATTATCTACCTAAGAAAACTAATAACACACTTATATCGCTCGGTGTTACTCCACTAATTCTTGATGCTTGAGAAATAGTTACGGGCTTAATTTTGGTCAGTTTTTCACGTGCTTCAAATGATAATGATTTTAGTTTTTTGTAGTCAAAATCGCTTGGTATTTTTACCGCCTCCAATCGATGTAGTTTATCTGCGTTAACTTTTTCCTTAGCAATGTAGCCTGAATATTTGATTTGTACTTCGGCTTGTTCCAGTACTTCTCGATCTAGGTTATTTTCCGAAATATATTCCGAGACTTTTTCTAGCTGCAACATATGGTCCATTGTGACCTTGGGTCTAGAAAATGCTTTGAACATTTTGTCTGATTGACTTACTAAAGCGGAATCTACACTTTCTAATATCGGATTTATATCTTCTGGAATGACACTGGTTTCTTTAAAGAAGTTTACTAGTGATTCAGATTTATCCAATTTTTCTTCCATTCTTTTTAGTCGTAAATCATCTGCTAATCCAATGTTATGACTCATTGGTGTCAGTCTTAAATCTGCATTATCCTGTCTCAATAAAGTTCTGTATTCAGCTCTGGAGGTAAACATACGATAAGGTTCTTCCGTTCCTTTAGTAATTAAATCATCTATGAGAACGCCAATGTATGCTTCATCTCTTTTTAGGATAAACGATTCTTTTTCGTTGAGTTTAAGGTTAGCATTAATACCTGCCATTAAACCTTGGGAAGCTGCTTCTTCATAACCCGTAGTTCCATTTATTTGCCCAGCGAAATAAAGGTTTTCTACAAGTTTAGTTTCGAGGGTATGTCGTAATTGTGTTGGGGGGAAGTAGTCATATTCTATAGCATATCCAGGTCTGAAGAATTTTACTTTTTCGAATCCAACCACTGAACGTAAAGCCTTAAACTGTACATCTTCTGGTAGGGAGGTAGAAAATCCATTTACATATACTTCTACGGTTTCCCAACCTTCTGGTTCAATAAACATTTGGTGACTATCCTTATCTGCAAATCTATTTATTTTATCTTCAATTGATGGACAATATCGTGGACCAATACTTTTAATTCTACCGTTGAACATTGGGGATCTATCGAATCCTTCACGTAATAGATCATGTACCATTTCACTAGTATGTGTCATGTAACAATCTCGTTGATGTTTTAAGGGTTGAGTTTCGGTATAGGAAAATTTTTCAGGTATGGTATCTCCGGGTTGAACGATCATTTTGGAATAATCCAAGGATCTTCCATCCACCCTTGGAGGTGTTCCTGTTTTCATTCGACCACTTTCAAAACCTAATTCTACCAATTGTTCGGTTATACCGGTTGCCGCTTTTTCACCAGCTCTTCCACCGCCGAATTGTTTTTCGCCAATATGAATCAATCCGTTTAGAAATGTACCATTGGTCAAAATGACTGATTTGGATTTTATATCGATACCTAAAGATGTCTTTACCCCTACTGCTTTACCATTTTCTATCAGTAAACCAGAAACCATTTCTTGATAGAAGTCTACATTTTTTGTTCTTTCGAGCATGAGTCTCCACTCCTCTGCAAAACGCATACGGTCATTTTGTGTTCTAGGACTCCACATGGCCGGACCCTTTGATTTATTCAACATCTTAAATTGAATAGCCGACTTGTCGGATACAATTCCACTATATCCTCCAAGTGCATCAATTTCTCGTACAATTTGACCTTTTGCGATTCCCCCCATTGCGGGGTTACAGGACATCTGTCCAATATTTTGCAAATTCATGGTAACCAATAAGGTTTTAGACCCCATATTCGCTGCTGCTGCTGCCGCCTCTGCACCGGCGTGCCCTCCTCCTACTACTATAACATCGTAAATTTCTCCGAACATATCTTCTATTGTTCCACGTGGAACAGTTTTATTTTTTCTTCTTCTTTTTTGCGCATTTCCTTTGTTGCACTTTCTGTTTTATCAGAATATCCCATAAGGTGCAGAACCCCATGAACCATTACTCGTAATAATTCATTTTCAAAAGATACCTCAAATTCTTTTGCGTTTTCTCTAACCCTATCTATAGATATATATAAGTCTCCTGATATGTTTTTTCCTAACACATAATCAAAGGTGATAATATCGGTTAAGTAATCATGCTGCAGGTAGTCTTGATTTATCTTTAAAAGATAATCATCACTGCAAAATATATAATTGATTTCGCCTATGGTATATCCTTCACCTTTGGAGGATTCCAATAACCATCTGTCGTAAATATTCTCTTGACCCAATTCAAAATCTGTCAGATAGTTGTAGTTAATCATTGCTTTTGAAGTACGCTTTAACCTTGTTTTGAAAATTTTGGCGCAAAGGTAAGGCTTGTCTATTTAAAATTTCAACTTCATTCCTATAATTCTCTAATAATGAAGGTTTAGTAATTATGGGATTTGTGAAGTCCATTTGGTTGGAATTGCTTTCTCGTTCAGATTTTTTACCCTGCTTTAATGCGGCATTTTCCAATTTCAATAATTCGTACTGTATCGTGTTTGCCTTAGAAATGCTTCGTTGGGTTATACCATTTTCCAAAAGATCATTTTCAAAATCTTCCATTTGGCGCACCAGTTTTTCACCTAAATTACGGTCAGAAGCATTGATCATGTTTTCTAATTGCTTTTCTAACTCCTGTCGAATTTGCTGTTGCTGCTGGTAGATTTCATAAATTTCTTTTAGCTCGGCTTCGCTCATACTTTCATTCCCCTGTCCGCCATTTCCGTTTTCGCCGCCACTACCTTGACCATTCTTGCCTCCCTCACCTTGCATTCCACCATCTCCATTTTGACCACCTTGACCGTCTTTTCCGTTTTGCCCTTGTTGACCGTTTTCACCTTCTTTACCTCCTTTGCCCTGTTGACCAGTATCTCCTTTTTCGCCTCCTTGCCCTTGTTTTCCTTCTTGCCCCTCTTGACCACTTTGGCCCTGCTCTCCCATTTTTTCACCAAGCTGTTGTTGACCTTTGATAATATCGGGCAATTGAAATCCGCCTTCACTTTTACCAGACCCTTCTCCCATCTGCATACTTTCTTGCATATTAACCATGACTTCAGCCAAGAAATCAGCAAGACTATTGGCGGCGGTAAGCACATATTTCTGATGTGATATTCCCTGATACATTTGACCATCTGCCATAGTCTCCAAAGACTTGTCAATATTATAATAGACTTCAGTAATCTGTTCGTTTACAAACTCAGATAGTTCAGCTTGCCGAAGTGATAGGGCAAAAAGACTATCGTCTACGTGTTCAAACAAACCTCTCAATTCTTTCTGATCGCGAACGGTTGTTGAATATTGATTTGCATCTTGATCTTCGCTGCTGCTTAGTTTGTCGAATAGTGATTCTTGTTTGAATGAAAATATGATAAGGTTATCTAAAATTTGGCGTAACATTTCCGCATCCTCTGCAGTGGAAGAACTATCTCCGCTTGAAGAGGACTCCCCTAACTGTTCGCTTATTTCTTTCATTTTTTGAGCTGCAGATTTTTGTTTTTTGGAAGCGTTATCTTTTGATGTAGCCGGTGTGTTTTTTGAATCTTGTTCTTCGGATTTTTCTAATTCTTCCAGGGCTTCTTTTTGATCTTGTTTAACTCCCTCTTTCTTATTCTCATCAATAGTCAAATTGATAGGCTTCTTTAATACCTCATTGTCTTTTTGTAGATTTTGAAGTTCTTCCGAAAGTTTTTCAAATTGTTTGTTTAGTTGTTTTTGTTGTTCGGTCAGGTTTTTGTCTCCTGTTTCCTTAGCCAACTCCTCTTGTTTTTTTGCCAACTCCTCCAAGTCCCTTGCTAATTGTGCAGCCTTCTCAGTTACATAATACCGTTTGGTCAATTCTAATAATTGTTCTAAACTGCGCTCACTGTTTTGTTGCTTTTTACCCAGCTCTTCTAATTTTTTGGCAAGCTCCTCTTTATTAATTTTATCTGCTATTTTGTTAAGTTCTTCTAAGAGTTTTTCATTCTTTTTAGCCTCTAGCTCTTGACGCTCTAATCGTTCTTGTAACAATTGGTTTAATTTATCATCTTTACTTCCCTTATCAAGATTTTCTTTCAAATCCTTACTAAACTTTTGCATGAGTTCCTCTTGTCGTTCTTGCTTTTTCAGGAAATCTTTAATTTGATTTTGATCGTTAAAATTGAGACTGTTTTTTTCTTTTTGAAGTTGATTAAGTTCTTCTAGACTTTCTTTTTGCTCTTTTGCTTTATCTAAAGTTTTGTCCAAATCTTTTATAAGATTTTGCTGAGATTCCAAGTCCTTGTTTTTTAATTGATTTTCATCAAGCAGGGTCTGTTGGAATACTTGACTCTTTGTGATTTTGCCCCCATGTAGGGCATCATTATCCTTTGTTGTAAAATAGTAAGCATAATTTTTGCCGGCATCTAGATCAAGCCCGGATGGAAACGTATAATAGAATTTTGCGAAATTGGTTTCCGGTTTTGACAATTGGACCGTTTTTTTGACGGAATCAATAGCAGTGTCATAATAAGTAATGCTAATATTGGCTAGCCCATAATCATCGGAAACTGTTCCAGAATAATAAGATGTGTTGGCGTTTAAAGAATCTAAAGTCTGTTCCACTTTAATAGTAGGATAAGCGTCTTTGATAACCTGAAAAGTGTAACCTAAACGTTCATGATTCTTAACGTTTGCATTGGATGTGGCCAACTCATAATTTAAATTGGTATAGATGCTTTTTTGAAGTTCAAAAGCTTCATTCTCCTTAGAGAATTCAATTAAGGTATCTGGTGTTATGAGTTGAATGTCATCCGTATTTCTTCCTTCAACTTTCCAAACTACCGTTGTACCTTCTGGAATAATGGCGTTTCCTGTGCTCTTTATGATTTCATCGTTCTTTTTCAAATACGATGGATAATCCAAGGTCATGGAAAAATCAATTATCGAAGGTGTTTTCAATGCGTTTAAGGTATACGAACGAGAACTAACTTCATTGGCTGTAAAGTTGAATTGGGTCGTGGTTACAGGGGGAGAAAAAGTGTATTGGTATATACCGTTTTCCTGTTGAAGTAGAATTTCTTTGCCGTCTACTTGTATGTATACATTCTCTGGTTTTATGGTTCCTTTGGTCGCAACCTGTACCGTATAGGTTTCATCTTCTAAGACATTTAAGTGCGGAGTTAACAATTCAAATTGAAATGGGGCAGGCTTCTCAAATGCCATTTCATAATTGACGACACGGTCATAGGTGCCAAAGAATAAACTCCAGTTTCCGGAAATATATAAGATTACTAGTAATAGTATCGGTATCAGGGCATATTTTCCATACCCTATAGCTTCTCCATAGTTTATGGCTTTGGAAAAGGGTACCGGATTTAGTTGTTTCGATCTTTGAGAAATGCTGGCCAACAATAGTTCACTTTTTTCTTTATTTTCTGCTAGGTCTAAAAGGTTGGTGAGTTTATCCCCCACTTCTCGAAAATGTTTTCCAATGATTTGTGCAGCGTCTTTTTGATTTATCCCATTCTTAAGTTTAAATAGATAAAATAATGGGGTTAAGATGTATTGAAACAGCAGGAAACCTTCCACCGCTATAAAAATACCAAAGAGTATCATTCGTCCGGTGCTATTCAACCAAAGAAGGTACTCTACCCCTAAAATGGCTATAAAAAACAAAAGACCAAAGGCGATAAACAATAGCACACCTTTAAGCAATACTTGACTGTAGTGCTTTTGAATAAAGGCATTTAAATTTTGAATAATTTGATTGTATTCTAGCAAGGAATTCTTTTTAATACCAAGATAACGGTTATACACTGCCTTTGTTGGGAAAAATTTGTTAAAATGGATGATTTCAATGTAAAAATAGGTACGGATACCCGCTTTCAATTTTAGGGTTAAAACAAGTGGTTATGTATCTTTGTGCTCCTTAAAACAAAAACATGTCTACTAAAGTTAGAGTTCGGTTTGCGCCTAGTCCAACAGGACCATTACATATTGGCGGTGTTCGTACCGCTTTGTTTAACTACTTGTTCGCCAAAAAACATGGTGGAGATTTTTTATTACGAATTGAGGATACAGATCAAAACAGATATGTAGAAGGTGCTGAACAGTATATCATCGACGCTTTAAATTGGTGTGGAATCCCTTTTGACGAGGGCATTGGTAAAGAGGGCGGTTATGGCCCATATAGACAAAGTGAACGCAAAAATTTATATAAGTCTTACGCCGATGAATTGATAGCCAAAGGCAAGGCCTATTATGCTTTTGATACGGCCGAAAAATTGGATGCCCATAGAAAGAATCATGAGGAACAGGGTAAAACCTTCATTTATAATTGGCATAATCGATTAAAATTGGATAATTCCCTTTCGCTGTTGCCCGAAGAAGTAGAAAAACGATTGTCAAATGGGGATGATTATGTTGTACGATTTCTAACGCCACCAGATGAAAAGTTACAGTTAACGGACATTATTCGTGGTAACATGGAAATTGACACCAACGTTCTTGACGATAAGGTATTATTTAAAAGTGATGGGATGCCTACCTATCATTTAGCCAATATCGTTGATGACCATTTAATGGAAATTACTCATGTAATTCGTGGTGAAGAATGGTTGCCCTCATTGGCACTACACCAACAATTGTATGATGCATTCGGATGGCAAGCTCCAGAGTTCGCGCATTTACCCCTAATTATGAAGCCGGTAGGAAAGGGAAAATTAAGTAAACGTGATGGTGAAAAAATGGGTTTTCCTGTTTTTCCACTTTCTTGGAACGAATCTGAAGGATACCGTGAAGCCGGTTATTTTCCGGAAGCAGTCGTAAATTTCTTGGCGATGTTAGGGTGGAACCCTGGAACCGAACAGGAGTTGTTTTCTTTGGAAGAATTGGTTCAAGCGTTTAGTCTTGAGCGAGTTAATAAATCCGGAGCAAGATTTGACCCTGAAAAAACCAAATGGTATAACCAGCATTATCTTCAAGAAGCACCCGATGCCGAATTGGCAATTAGTTTCTTACCTATTGTAAAAGCAAAAACCGAAAATACGGAAAATGCCAACATAGGGTATGTAACCAAGGTGGTATCCCTAATCAAGGAAAGAGCAGTGTTCGTTTCTGATTTTTGGGAACTAAGTGATTATTTTTTTGAAGCACCAGTAGCTTACGAGGAAAAGGCAGCTAAAAAACAATGGAAAGAAGATACTGCTGAAATCATGACCGATTTAATAAGTGTTATAAATGATATAACCGATTTTTCCTCCGAAAATACAGAAGCTCAGGTAAAGGCTTGGATAGCTAAAAAGGAACTTTCCTTTGGTAAAGTGATGCCACCATTACGGGTTTTTCTTGTAGGCGATATGAAAGGACCCCATATTTTTGATATCATGGCCATGATTGGTAAAGCCGAAAGTATTTCAAGAATACGAACTGCGCTTGAGCGTTTGGGTTAAACGTTTATAGTTGTCCACTCAAGTAATTATGGTTAAAGTTGTTCTGCAGAAAGTTCTTCTAAAGCTAGAAGCGCCTTTTGCGCATCCTTCTCGTGAACAAACAAGTGGTCATGGTAAAAAGCCGCAACTATGTTGCAGCTAATATTGTGTTTTGTAAGTTTGGCTGAAACGGCTGCAGTAAGCCCAACAGCCTCTAAAGAGGAATGGATTTTTAAGGTAATCCAAACGGCTACAAAAGGATAGGTCAATTCTAGTTCATCTGCAGTTTGTTTTTTTACAATCAGCGTAACCCCTTCTTCTTCCCTAAATTCAAGTACAATTGCCTCTTTTGATACCTTATGTCCACTCGGTAGTGACACAAAAACATAGACTCCTGAATTTAGAACAGGTTTCATGTTTTTTAGTAGCACTGCTGAATTTGTTTCACCACTCATAGGAAACGTTTTACAAGCGATATTAAAGAGACAGAGGCCCAAACCCCCTCAAGGATAACAAAAGGCATGTAGTCTAGCATTAAGGATGCGGCGCAGGCCATGGAGGCACCAATGAAGTTTAAAATGATGAACAAGGTCGCTTTTGTATCGGTTTTACCCGTTACGTTGAGTATATATGCCAATAAAATTTGAAAAACCCCTAGGGTTCCTATCCAATCAACCAATGTCATCTATTCCCTTTTTCTTTTTAAAACGCTAACAGCAGCCACAATCACTAAATGAGCGATTTAATGCAAATGCTTAATCAATAAGTTTTTCTGGTATAATTTAAAAATAACAATTAAAAACACATGCCGATTAAAGTTTGGCATCAACCTCTTAAGTTCTTTTATCGTGTGGTAAGGGTATTGTTTCAAATTATACCTCTATGTCCCTCCATCGTTTTTCCGCCCATTCTTCTATTTCGTGTTGAGTCAGAAATGTCCATGCCACAATCCTACTCAATTTATTGCCTTGCCCCATCATGATCGTTTTATGAGTCACTGCTCCTATTTTCTCCAAACGGTCGTAAAAGGTTTTTAAGTTGGATTGTTTGGACACCAAGGTGGAATACCAAGCACAGTTTTTAGGGAACTGGGCACTTTCATTGATCATGTTGAGAATAAAACGCTTCTCCCCACCATCGGTCCATAATTCGCCCCCTTTTCCGCCAAAATTCAATTGCGGATTTTTAATTCTTTTTTTCTTGAGATTAGTCAGTTTACGGAGCGTTCCCGCTTCTGCCTCCGCTTGTGTGGCATGGAAAGGCGGATTGCAAATAACAAGGTCAAAATATTCATCGGGCGATAAAACTCCTGGAAAGATATGTGCCGTATTGGGCTGCAACCGCAATTCGACCTTGCCTTTTAAAGAAGGATTGGAATCACAAATATTTTGGGCGCTAGCTAAAGCTTTTTCATCAATGTCCGAACCGGTAAAGGACCAACCAAAGGTGCTGTTGCCAATAATTGGATAAACGCAATTGGCGCCTACTCCTACATCCAAACACTTAATTTTTTCCCCTTTTGGAATTATACCGTGATTGCTTTCCGCCAAAATATCGGCAATATGATGAATATAATCTGTCCTACCAGGTATTGGCGGACAAAGATATCCTTCAGGAATATCCCAATATTCCAGATTGTAATGAGAAAGTAGCAAGCCTTTGTTAAGTGCTTTGACCGCTGCCGGATTAAAAAAATCTATGGACAGGTTACCGTATTTATTTTTGGCCACAAAAGGTTTTAATTCAGGGTTTGCCATAGACAGCTCCCTTAAATTATACCTGCCATTATGTTTGTTCCGCGGGTGTAAGCTTGGCTTTTCTAATTTCTTTTCAGAGGAAGGTTTGGGCATAATTCGATTATTTAATCCCGAAATTGTTTCAGACTCCAAAGCTAAAGCTAATTTTTAAGGCATTTTGGAATTTCTTCGCATGCGTTTGGGGCCGTACCAAAGCCAAAAACCAGTAATGGTAAAGACCAAAAGCGCGATACCCATGACCGAGGTATAGAACACCTTTATTTGTTTGTCGCTAGTTCCTATATAATTATCCAAAATAGAACCATCGTGAATGTTTTCGATAAGGTCAGAATAACGACGCTCCACATGAAGTAATTTTCCGGTTGCACCATCTAATTGAAGGCCCCAAAAATGATCGGCGTAAATAAACTTGACCATGCCCTTATCCTTACGGATGTCGATGCGGTCAATTTCTGTAGAAAGTTGAGGCGAGACACTATCGAGCAGATATGTATTCGCCATAGTACTTAAACTATCTATGGGTAGCCAATCTTTTAAATCTGTTGAGGAACCTTTGTAAGAATTGGACATAATAATGCCAGAACTATGTTTTTTCCAACCTAAAAGTAGGCCTGTAATCGAAATAAAAAAGAAAAATATAAATAAGGCAGCGCCTGTAGTTCTATGTACTTTTCTAAAAATGCGTAGTAATTTTGCTTGTCTTTTTCTTTTGGTGTCTTTGGACATATTTCAATTTCATTAATCGTAAATCAAGAAACCAGATTTAGCTGCGCAAGATAGCCAGATTTAAAGCGTGAGGGAGTCTTACAATTGTTAAAAATCGGTAAAGGTGTTCTATATATTTGACATGGGTCTACAGAAGGCTAACCACTTATCATCAAAAGATTATAGCTTGATTTCAATTATTTTTCTTCTATTTTGAACCTTAATGGTTTGTTTCAAATTTCACCTTGAATCAAATCGGATTCATGCTAATGCTATGATCTTAGACAAAGCAATTGACTTTAAAAATGCGCTATAGTTTTTATCTATTAATAATCGAATCTTAATAAGAGTATTATGGGTAAATTTACTGTTCAGAGTAAAATCAACATTAAAAATCAATAATATTATGAGCGACAACAACAGTAACGGTGGCGCATGGGAAGCAAATAGTGGCAACCCGGCAGATTGCCCCTTTCTAAACGGAGAATTAAACCAAGCAGCTGGAGGCGGAATGACCAATAGGGATTGGTGGCCAAATATGCTGAACATAAATATCCTAAGACTGCATTCCAAAAAAGCAGATCCAATGGATGACGATTTTAACTATGCTGAAGAATTCAAATCATTGGATTTAGCAGCCCTTAAAAAGGATATAGCCGACTTAATGACAGATAGTCAAGATTGGTGGCCAGCGGATTATGGTCATTACGGTCCTTTTTTCATCAGAATGGCTTGGCACAGTGCAGGTACCTATCGTATTGCAGACGGTCGTGGAGGTTCTGGTTCAGGAAACCAGCGCTTTGCACCCTTGAACAGCTGGCCAGATAATGCAAACTTGGATAAAGCACGTTTGTTACTATGGCCAATTAAACAGAAATACGGAAATAAAATTTCTTGGGCAGATTTAATGATTTTAACCGGTAACGTCGCTCATGAAACTATGGGCTTACCAATGTTTGGATTTGCAGGTGGTCGTGAAGATATTTGGCAACCGGAAGAGGATATATATTGGGGTTCTGAGAGTGAATGGTTAGGCAGCAAGAAGAGATATGAAGATGGTGTTGGCGAATTGGAAAATCCACTAGGAGCCGCACACATGGGATTAATTTATGTAAACCCAGAAGGACATAATGGAAATCCTGATCCTGTAGAAGCCGCACATTATATTCGTGAAACTTTCGGCCGTATGGCAATGAACGATTACGAAACGGTAGCTTTGATTGCTGGTGGTCATACCTTTGGTAAAACGCATGGAGCAGCTAATGATGCAGAAAACTTGGAGCCAGAACCTGCAGGAGCCGGCATAGAAATGCAAGGTTTGGGTTGGAAAAATAATTTTGGAACCGGAGTTGGAAAGGATGCTATTACTAGTGGTCTTGAAGGCGCATGGAGCCAAACCCCAACACAATGGAGCCATAGTTATTTTAAGAATCTTTTTGGATTTGAGTGGGAATTGACCAAAAGCCCAGGTGGTGCATGGCAATATAAGCCAGTAGGTGATGCTGGTGCTGGAACTGTTCCAGATGCACACGTAGAGGGTAAGACTCACCAACCGTTCATGTTGGTTACAGACCTTTCTTTACGGATGGACCCAGATTATGAGAAAATTTCAAGACACTTCTTGGAAAACCCTGAAGAATTCGCAGATGCGTATGCACGTGCATGGTTTAAATTGACCCACCGCGATATGGGACCTGTTTCCCGTTATTTAGGACCTGAAGTTCCTCAAGAGGAATTACTATGGCAAGATCCAGTTCCTGCCGTTGATTATGAATTAATCAATGATAGTGATGCATCAGAATTGAAAAAGAACATTTTAGCATCCGGACTTTCTGTTTCAGAATTGGTGGCTACTGCTTGGGGTTCTGCCTCAACATTTAGGGATTCTGATAAACGTGGTGGCGCCAACGGTGGCCGCATCCGTTTAGCTCCTCAAAAAGATTGGAAAGTGAACAAGCCAGAGCAATTGGCTAAAGTCGTAGATACGCTAGAACGTATTCAAAAAGAGTTCAACGATTCACAATCTGGTGGCAAGAAAGTCTCTTTTGCAGATTTAGTGGTATTGGCTGGTGCTGCCGGTGTGGAAAAAGCGGCTAAAGCGGCAGGTCATGAGGTAAGCGTTCCTTTTACCGCCGGTCGTACAGATGCTACTCAAGAAATGACAGATGCTGAAGCATTTGAAGCATTAGAGCCTAGAGCCGATGGTTTCCGTAACTACACCAAGCAAAAATATTCTATAAAGGAAGAGGAATTGTTAGTAGACAGAGCTAATCTTTTAACACTTACCCCTGCAGAGATGACCGTATTGGTGGGTGGTTTAAGAGTACTGGACACGAACTATGATGGTTCTAGCCGAGGCGTATTTACTGATAAACCAGGTGTTTTAAGCAATGATTTTTTTGTGAATCTATTAGATATGGGCACCACTTGGAAAGCTATTTCTGATGATGATACTTTGTTTGAAGGTACTGACCGTAAAACAGGCAATAAAAAATGGACCGGTTCAAGGGTAGATCTTATTTTTGGGTCGAACTCTGAGTTACGCGCCATGGCCGAAGTTTATGGTACTCATGATGCCAACAAGAAGTTTGTTCGTGATTTCGTGAAAGCTTGGGTGAAAGTAATGGACCTAGACCGTTACGAGGTGAAGAAGTAAACCTAAACTTAACCCCGCATATAAAAGGCGACCTACAAGGGTCGCCTTTTTTTAGTTCATAACACTATGTTTGTTGACCAAAAGTTAGAAGATTGTGATCTGGGTCCAATAACGAAAACTCCTTCTGTCCCCAGGGTTTCGATTCCAATTTTCCATTTGGATGAATGGAGATATTTTTATTTAGTAATGACTGGTATAATTTTTCAATTTCTAGAGTTCTCAGGTAAACTTGTCCGTAATTTTCTAAAGGATTTAAATCTTTGAATTGGAAAAAGTGCAGCTGAAGTTCGTCTTTCTCTAGCATTAGATAGTATTCATACTCTGTCCTTCCAAATTCGGCAAAACCTAATTTTCGGATATAGTACGCTTTAGTTATTGACTTGTTGCGCATGGGTAGTTTTGGAATGATGGCATTTAGCATAAGGTAGTTTTTAAAAAAGCAGTGGAGAAGTTTAAAATTAAACATTTACCTAATGTAACAATTACGATATTTTCAACACTAATCATAAAACACTTTGTATCTTCATGGATTAACTATAAAATATAAGTATTATGGGCTCATTTATTTGGATTCCGATATTGTTCTTCGTTATTGTAACCGTTATATCCGGTGTGTTTATCGTGAAACAGCAGACAGCTGTGCTTATTGAAACTTTCGGTAGGTTTACGAGCGTACGTACTTCAGGATTACAATTTAAAATTCCATTCGTGCAGCGCATTGCGGCACGTATTGGATTAAAAATCCAACAATTGGATGTGATTATCGAAACAAAAACTAAAGATGACGTTTTCGTAAAATTGAAGGTATCCGTTCAGTACGTAGTCATCAAGGAAAAAGTATATGATGCGTTTTATAAGTTGGAGTATCCACACGAGCAAATTACCTCTTATGTTTTTGATGTGGTACGTGCTGAGGTTCCAAAAATGAAATTGGATGATGTTTTCGTTAAAAAGGATGATATCGCCATTGCGGTAAAGGCAGAATTACAAGATGCTATGTTGGATTATGGGTATGACATCATCAAAACCTTAGTGACGGATATTGATCCAGACGCTCAGGTTAAGGAAGCTATGAACCGTATAAACGCTTCGGAACGTCAAAAAACGGCCGCTCAGTTCGAAGGGGATGCGGCAAGAATTCTGATTGTAGAAAAGGCAAAAGCCGAGGCGGAAAGTAAACGTTTACAAGGACAAGGTATTGCCGATCAAAGAAGGGAAATTGCCCGTGGTTTGGAAGAATCAGTTGAGGTTCTAAATAAAGTAGGAATCAATTCACAGGAAGCGTCTGCGTTAATTGTGGTGACGCAACATTATGATACTCTACAAAGTATAGGTGAAGCCACTAATACGAATTTAATTTTATTACCAAACTCTCCGCAGGCAGGTAGTGACATGTTGAATAACATGGTGGCAAGTTTTACTGCAAGTAATATGATCGGGGAAACCATGAAGAAAACGAATAAAATTAAGCCGAAGGAATAAATTAGCTTATATAGCCTGTTTAAAAGCTCTTCAGATCAGGCAATATACCAATAGGTTTTCTAATTAAAAAAAGCTCGTAGAATTCATTTCTACGAGCCTTTTACTGTTGTCAATATCAATATATTCAACTGCATCTATAATGTTTAACTATAGACTCATTTTAATACGGCTTTTAATTATTTTCTTGAATTTTAGCCCAAGAATCACGTAAGCCCACCGTTCTGTTAAAGATTAATTTGTCATCCGTGGTATCCTTATCAACACAGAAATAACCCATACGTTGAAATTGAAAACGCTCTCCTGGTTTCGCATTTTTGAGTCCGGGTTCTACATAACCGGTAATGACTTCTAAAGAATTTGGATTTATGAATTCCAAGAAATCTTTATCCTTGTGTGTATCTGGACTCTCATCTGTAAATAATCTGTCATACAAGCGTATTTCGGCAGCAACAGCATGTTCAATGGAAACCCAATGTAACGTCCCTTTTACGCGACGTAAACTCTCTTCGGTACCGCTGCCACTCTTACTCTTAGGGTCATAGGTACACTGTACCTCAGTAATATTCCCATCGGTATTTTTTGTGCAGCTTTCTGCTTTAATGATGTAGCCGTTCTTTAGTCGCACCTCACCACCTAATTTTAATCGGAAGAATTTTTTGTTCGCCTCCTCTTTAAAATCCTCTTGCTCAATATATAGTTCTTTTGAAAATGGAATTTCTCTTGAACCGGCAGCTTCATCTTCTGGAGAGTTTTCGGCTTCTAACCATTCTGTTTGTCCGTCAGGATAATTCGTAATGACCAATTTAAGGGGATTTAAAACACCCATGACCCTATGGGTGGTTTTGTTCAAGTCTTCACGGATGTTAAATTCCAATAAGGAAACATCGATAAGATTATCCCGTTTTGCAATGCCAATGGTGTCGACAAAATTGCGGATAGATTCTGGAGTATACCCGCGTCTTCGTAATCCGGAAATCGTAGGCATTCTGGGGTCATCCCAGCCGGTCACAAATCCTTGTTCCACTAGTTGCAATAATTTTCGCTTGCTGACAACGGTATGGCTTAAATTTCTTCTGGCGAACTCACGTTGTTTCGGTCTAACCTTTTCCTCATCATATACTTGATCTAGGAACCAATCGTACAATTCCCTGTGCATTGCAAACTCCAACGTACAAAAGGAGTGAGAAACCTGTTCTATATAATCGCTTTCCCCATGCGTCCAGTCATACATTGGGTAAATACACCAATCGGTATTTGTTCTGTGATGTGCTTTATGAAGAATTCGATACATAATTGGATCACGCATGAGCATGTTCGAAGAGGCCATATCTATTTTTGCACGCAACACGTGGGTACCTTCGTCAAATACTCCGTTTTTCATTTTTTCGAAAAGGGAGAGGTTTTCTTCAATGGAACGATTCCTGTTAGGACTATTGGTTCCAGGTTCAGTGGGAGTCCCTTTTTGTGCAGCCATTGCTTCTGAGGATTGATCATCTACATAAGCTTTGCCTTTTTTAATCAATTCAACGGCCCAATCATATAATTGTTGGAAATAATCCGAAGCATACCTTTCGGTATCCCACTTAAATCCTAACCATTCCACATCACGTTTAATGGCATCTACGAACTCTTGTTCTTCTTTTGCGGGGTTGGTATCGTCAAACCTCAAGTTAACCGGAGCGTTGTACCGAAGTCCCAGACCGAAATTCAGACAAATGGAGCTTGCGTGGCCTATATGCAGATAACCGTTTGGTTCTGGCGGAAACCTGAACCGGAGTTCATCTGGGGAATACCCATTTTTAAGGTCTTCCTCAACTATTTGCTCAATAAAATTCAAAGACTTTGATGTCTCGCCCATGGTATTTCTTTTGTGGCTACAAAAGTAGCAAAAATGGGATTAAACAAGGGTCTTAATTAGCCACACCTTGTATTAAATGCTTTTCACAACAGAAATGTTCCCATCCGCAACAATTAATTCCATTTCATCGTGTTTTATGACATATTTGTCTATGAATTGTTGGATATAAGCAAAAGTTGTTAACCAGTTATTCACCGTAGTGGCCCCCAAAACTACAATGACCTATGAAAAACTTAACCAAAAATTACATTTTTAGCGCGTTTTTAATGCTATTTGGCCTTACACAGATCAGTGCACAGGCAATTGTCATTAATGCCCCAAAACCTGTTGACAATCCTAATTTAGCCGGTAATTCCCCATGGACAGCCATTTGTGCAGGTAACAATGGTGGCTTTAACGAATATTTTGTCAATATTACCTGGGCTGGATCAGTCAATACAGGAAATGAATTTGTTTTGGAACTTTCGGATGCTAGCGGAAGTTTTTCAGCACCGGTAACCTTAAATACAATTACCGATAAAAATGCTGACCAAGATTTTGATGTGAGTTTCGCTATACCTACAGATACTCGAGGTCAAGGGTATAAGATGCGTGTTAGAAGTACAAATCCTGTAAAGATAGGCGCAGCCTCAGAAGGGTACAATATGTACTTTATGGACGTGACGAATAATTTGAATATAAGTGAACTAGGTGACGGAGTGCCACCGGGCTCTGTATGCAGTACTGGTCCAATTACATTAAAAGTGGACAATATAGCCAATCCTGAAACCTATCAGTATATTTGGTACCGTAGTGGCACCGAGCTAACTAGCGAAAAAGGTCCTACTTTGAATGTAGCCCAATCGGGTATGTATAGTGCTTTTGTGGATTATGGTCCGGTTTGTACAGGTTCTGGAAATACAGATTCAAATATTGTTGAGGTTAACATTGGAGGTTCCGGAAATGATATTGCTGTAAATACACCAGGCAAAACAGCGCTTTGTAGTACTGACACGGAAACGTTATCGATTAATAAAACGGATAGTAGTTGGAACTATCAATGGTTTAAAAATGGTGAAGCCATTTTGGGGGCTATTGGCACTTCGTATACGGTAAACGCTTCCAATTCTGGTTTCGAAGGGGACTATGCTGTGGAAATCTCAGGTACTGGTATCTGTAATGAGATGTCTGCCCCAATTAGTATGACTAATGCGGATGATTATACGGTAACCTTAAATACACCCGAAAATTTAGTGCTATTACCTTCTCAAAGTGAGAATATTGCAATAAGTACTACCGCTAATACACCAAGCTATAAATGGTTTAGGAATAATGTGGAGATAGCGGGTGAAACTAACTCAACGTTAAGCATTACTCAGCCGGGCGATTATTATGCTCAGGTTACACAAACAGGAGGTACCTGTGCGATAACGTCCAAAAACTCTGAAATTACCACGGTGGTTTCCCCAGTTTCTTTTGAGGTTACTATAGATTATACGGAATCGTATGAGTCTTGTGTAAATACAAGCATGACTTTAGGTGTAAGTAAAATAGATGCTATTGCTGCTAATGGAACCGCTACCGATGTTACTTTGGCCTTGGCAGATGCGTTTGCGTACCAATGGCAACTGGATGGTTCTGATATTTCTGGAGCTACAGTTAAAACGATTAGCTTGGCATCTAATCTTGAAAATGGAAATTATGGCTTAAAGGCTACTATTGATAGTTATAATGAAACGTCTAACACGTTATCTGTGCAGCTGCTCACCAATGAAACCCTTACTATTGCTAGTACGGGAACAGTGTATTGCAGTGCCGGTGATACCATAACTCTTAGTACAGATACGGATTTAACAATTGCTTCCTACTCTTGGCTTCTAGATGGAACTTCAATTAATACTACGGATGCGTCTTTGAACATAAGCTCTTCAGGAACATACCAATTGGTTTTGGAAAGAGATGGCTGTTTCTTACCCTCAAATGAGATTGTTATTTCTACTCTAGATGAAAATCTTATCACCTTGTCTGAAGAATCTGATATTGTAATTCCTGAAGGAACCTCTAAAACGGTGACAGCTAGTGGAGGGACTTCGTATATATGGTATGATAGCAATACTACTCAAATTAGCAGTACAGACTCTGTAACCTTAACGGAAGCGGGCAACTATACTTTGGTTGCTTCATTGGATAATTGTGAAATTGTAAAACAATTTACCCTTAGTTTTTTGGATACATTCAAAGTGCCTAATGTCATTACCGTAAATGGCGATGGAATTAATGATCAATGGATCATTCCAAATAGCTACTCCAATAAGACCGATGTAAATGTGATTATTTACACGGAGCAAGGTCAGGAGATATTAAATGAATTCAACTATAAAAATAACTGGCCACAATCGGCCACATCATTCAATAAACAAAATATGGTATTCTATTATAAAATAAGGAATGCCAGTGAGGTGCTCAAACAGGGCACTATCACCGTAATAAGATAAGCTCACCATGCTGAAAAGAAGTATTTTATACCTACTGTTATTTTCATTGGCCGTTCTCAAGGTTGGTGCACAAGAAGACAATCCTTTTGTTTCCTATGATGTGCCAGCACAGAATTTGTTGAAGTATAATCGATTTTTAATTAACCCAACATTTTCAACTGTGAGGGAGGATAAGTCGTACATCAATCTATTACACAGAAACCAGTCGGTACAATTTGACGACAACAATCAAAATTACTTCTTAAGTTATAGCGGTAGAATAAATGATAGAACAGGTCTAGGACTAAGCTTGTATACACAGCGTATGGGTACGTTGAGCAATTTTGGGGTGTTAGCCAATTATGCTTATGGTATAAAACTAAACGATAAAAGTAATTTCACTTTTGGTGCTAATGTCTCGTATTATAATAGTGGTTTTGATCAAGCTAGAGCATCTACCGTTGAAATTGATCCTTTGCTAGCTGGTTTACAAGATCAGAACTTGATTTCTTTTCAACCAGGTTTCAACCTGTCCTATGGGAAATTCGATGTAGGTGTTTTTGCCGAAAACTTATTCGACTATAATATAAAAACTAGTGAGTCCGTTACTGAATTTAAGGATAAAACTTATTCAGGACACTTACAATATACGCATCAGTTTGAAAATAATTCCGGAATTTTTGAGGAAGGAAGATTGATGCCATTGGCCAGGGTTCGAAAAGTGGGCGAAGAAGATGTAACCCTTGGGGGTAGCCTTATTTTGGATTTACCAAAATTAGGGTGGATTCAAGGGGGTTACGATAGTTTTTATGGTGCCGCAGCAGGGGTTGGTTTTAATCTTAACCGAAGAATTTCATTAGGATATACGATGGAAAAGGGATTGTCTAACAATTTTGACAATTTTGGTTTAACGCACGAAATATCTTTTGCGTATTCCTTTACGCCTAATCTTACTGAAGACCGAGTGATGCTTGAAGATGATTTTGAGGATGAGTTGGTACAAAACGACCTTGAACCTGAAAACTTGGCCACCAATGAAGAGGTAGAAGAATTGAAGCGTAAGTTGGCGGAAAACGATGCCATTATCGAAGAGCTTATGTTCCGCCAAGATTCATTGGAAACTACACGACAGGGAGACCTAGAAAGACGTTTTGAAATGGTGATGCGTATGGTGCGTAATGAAACGAATGGTGATAGACCAGATTTGGAAAAAAAGGCCAAGGATTTATTTATGGGCGAAAATGGTCAGTCAGCATTGGTCGGACAACAGAATGTAAATCAAAACAGGGATGAAAAGGTATTGGAAGCTCTGGAACAAAGTAAGGAACAGGATGCTTTAGCCATCAATCAAAATCAAAATGAGGTGGATAGGGCGGACGCTAACCAATCAACAACGGGTAATACTGAGCCAAGAACTTCTTCTACTGCGCAAAATTTAGATAAAAATGCTAGCCCAAACATTGTGCCTAAAAAGTCAAATGTTTCTACAAGGCCTAACAACTATGCAAGTTCAAGCCCAAAAACCATGGTACAGGATAAGGTTAAAAGTAGAAGGTTTAAAGATTTACCTACCGTAACTGATGGATATTATGTAATTGCCAATGTGTATAAAGGCGGGAAGTATATGGATAATTTCCTAACCACATTAACTGATAAGGGTATTAATGCAGATTATATAGATAACCCCAATAACGGCCTAAAGTACGTTTACTTGGAACGATATGAGACTTTTGCAGAAGCGGAAGCGGCTCATGAATCTAACCTTAACGGAGCGTATGATGGGGATACTTGGATTATGAATGTGGACAATAAATACAGTAATGAAGCTTACGCCAATAATGTAAATAAGATAAAGGAGAAAGCTTCTGAGTATGATAGTAACGTTTTACGCAAAAATGTAGTGGTAAAAGATAAAATGGCCTCCAATGATCCAGACCCAAAAGCGTATGTGATAGATGGTGCCGGTTCTGGTTATTACCTTATCGCGAATGTCTTTGCAAACCCAAGAAATGCGAATAGATTTGTAAAACTTTTGAATTCTTATGGCTTAAGTGCAAGCTACTTTATCAATCCAAAAAATAATTACAGGTACGTCTATCTTAAAAAGCACGATTCTTGGACAAATGCACTGCTTTCGTACTATTCCAAGTTGAACGATGCGTATAATGACAAGATGTGGATTATGCGTGTAAGCCAAGAACAGATGGTTTAACTGTAGTAATATATTAGCTTACGGCGATACATCTGAAATTTGTTTTAAAGTTAACAGCATTTTAATCTTAAGAATTATAATTGTCTTATTTTTTGAAGGATTAAGGAAATATTTCAATTGTTAAAGCCCTTTTTATTGATTTCTTTTGCACGAAAGTAATTTAATTTTTTTGTTCAAAAAATCATTCTGTGAATCATTTGCATCTGAAGGGAATCATTTAGAATAACCACTTCAAAGGTATAGGCCTCCCTAAATAATCTTCTTTTTTCAGCAATTACAACGGACTAATTGTATTCAGAATTGATTGTAATCATCAATAAATAAAGGTCTTTCCAAATAATTAGACCTATCCAATTCGCTGTTTCACAACAGAAAAACTTCATACCACAACAATAAATTTCCTACCTAATTACTATAGATAATATTTGTTTAAGGAATATACCGTTAGAGTTCGATTCTTTTTAAAATCGGTTAAATGGAATTTTCCTTCAATAAATGACCATGACCGAATTAATTAGACAAATGCTTTCCTTTTCACCAGATACTTCATGTAAAATGAACATTATATTTTTAAAGCAATACTTTATATTCTTATTTTTTCTCGTTTTTGTTGGCCTTATCTATACAAATGCGCAAGAGTATGTACCGTTTACCCCACGTCTTGATGGCGGTAATATTGAAGTACGGGGCGACATTATTTTCGTTGGTAATAATATACTCAACCGTGCATCCGAGTCAAACCCTGCTCAGGCTAATACCCCATATAACGGTTCAGATAACAACAACTCGTTGTGGATGGAGTATATCGATATTGATAGCGACCCTTCCACATTTAGCTCCAGCAGTGCAGAATTGAACCTTGCAGACCCAGATTGTTCTCAAGTACGTTATGCTGGCCTATACTGGGCAGGAACATACCCCAATGAACGTAGTACAAATGGGGGAGCCGATTTTAGCGGAACACCTAGAATAGAAACATGGAATGAGATAAAATTTAGAGTACCGGGAGGTGCCTATGTGGATTTGGTAGCAGATGATAATCCAGATCCAGTGGGTCAGGAAGATGATATCATAATGGATGGGTATCAACCATTAAATCCTACAACTTTTGCCAAGGATGCCCCAGTAATCTGTTATAAGAACATTACAGATTTAGTGCGTTCAAACCCAAATCCAAATGGTGAGTACACCGCTGCAAATGTTAGGGCTACGAGAGGGAGAAGGAATGGTTCAAGCTCTGCGGGTTGGGTTATGGTGATTATATACGAAAACCCGAATGAATCTGGCAAGTTTATCTCAACCTTTGATGGTTATGCGGGCCTCTCTGGTTCTGTTGGCAATGTAGATGTTGATGTTAACGGATTTAGGACGCTTCCAGCACCTTTTCCAGTTAGGGCAAGAATTGGTGTTGGTGCTTTGGAAGGCGATCGAGGAATTAGTAACGATAGATTTTTTATACGCGCAGACCTTAACTCGGCTTCGGGCTTTACCAACCTTACAACTGGATTAAACCCCGCGAACAATTTTTTCAACTCAACGATTACCACTAATGGAGTCCAAGTTCCGACTCGTACTCCGTACGGGACCAATACATTGGGAACAGATTTAGACCTTTTTAACCTGAACAACCCTAGCGAAACGGTATTACCGAATGATGAATCTGGCGCAACATTACGCTTTACTTCAACTGGAGATGGATACGGGCCTTTTCTGGCAAGTTTTTCAGTAGAAATTATAGAACCTAACATTGTTCTTGAAAAGAGGGTAGAAGATATTGCTGGCAATGATATTACAGGCTTAGGCGTAAACTTAGGACAGACACTTGATTATGTTCTTTCCTTTAGAAATTTGGGAAATGATGATGCTATCAACTATTCCATAAGGGATATACTTCCTGTGAATACAACTTTTATAAGTGTTGATGCATCGGGTGCCCCAGGGGTTACGCACTCGGTAGATACGGCTACCAATCAAATTACTTTTGACATACCGGACAATTTAATACGCATAGGAGATCCCACATATACTATTCGAATGAGGGTACGCGTGGCGGAGAACTGTTTTGATTTTGTGGACGCATGTACGGACCTCATACAGAATTTAGCGTACTCAACCTATCAAGGCGATATCAACAGTGCTGTAATTACAGACGACCCCAGTGTTTCTGATTTTGATAATTGTGGATTTGTTACCCCGGGAGCTACCAATTTCTTGTTGGATGACCTTTCCGCTTGTAATTTCTCTAGAACAGCTCAACTTTGTGGTGATAACGTTGTGCTGGATTCAGGGGATGGATTCGATAATTATGTTTGGTATCTGGATGTTAACCAAGATGGCTTAATAGATGCAGGGGATGTTGATATAACAGGTCAAGATGGCAATCCGGACAATGACCCTAGCACAATTGTAGTGAACGAAGTTGGGGTATATATTGTGGACAAGCAGATTGCCGATCCCTGTAAAGGATTTAGGGAGATTATTACTGTAGAACGTTTTGGTACTACCCAGACTAATCCAATTATTGATTTCTTCAATGCAAGTAATACAGACACCAATTTAACCAATGATATTCAGGGTGAAATTGTTGTAGATTGTAACGACGGAACGACCCAGTTCCCTAAAATTACACTTTGCGGTATCAATGATTCGCAATTGCTGCAGGTTAATATATCCGATGCCCAAGGCTTGTTTTGGGAACGTTTGGATGAAACAAGTTGCTCTGTACAACCAGAAAATTGCTTAAACCGAAATTTAACCTGTACCTGGAATCAAGTAGGAACGGGCAGTGATTTTACGGCAGATACCGCGGGAAAATATCGTTTATCCATACGGTATCAAAATGGTTGTGTAAGCCGTTTTTACTTTGATGTATTTCAGAATACCTTGGACATTCAGTATAATACCACAAATGTAGTCTGTGAAACTGATGGCAACATTACCATTACAAATTTAGGAACAGGTTATGGGTATCAACTTGTTAATGCAAGCACAGATGCCATAGTAATACCATTTAGTGCAAATAATGGGCCAAGCTTTGATTTTACAAGCAACGGAGCATTTAGAGTAGAAGTAGTACAATTGGACCCGTCAACTGGGAATCCAATTCCGGGTGCATGTATCTTTAGCACACCGGACATAGGAATTCTCGATAGGGATTTACAAGTTGATCCGATTATTACAGATGCTAATTGCAATAATCTGGGAAGTATCCGTATAAATGCTAATAATGTTCTTCCAAATTACCAATACGAACTTAGGTTAGACGATGGTACACCACCTCCAGCTAGTCCAGCTTACCCTGGTCATCCCGGTGGAACATTGGTTGATAGCGAAACCGCTCAACCAAGCAATACCCATACATTTAATAATGTTAACCCTGGCAACTATTTTATTGTAACAAGAACTGATGATGGTTGTGTGGATGTTCAATCCGTTATACTGGATAGAATCCCAGACCCTACGTTATCAGGTGTTACCATAGCGGATATTGGCTGTACAGCAGGAAGCATAGAATTGTCAAGAACCGGAGGACAAGGTAACCCGGACTTTTTGTTTGCTATCTGGAGTAAAGATGGTACAATTTTACACAGTCCCGGAGGTAGTCCTACCGAAAGGCAAATTGTGGACAATATTGACCCAAATGCATATCAAGTAGAGACAACCTTCACTTTTGGATGGAGGGATGAAGATGATGATGGAAATGATGAATACTATCCAGGTGAAAATGGCACTTATCAGTTTATTGTTTTAGATGCTAACAACTGTTATGCTATTTCAAGCCCCATTACAATAAACGATAATAGCTCGACATCTATTGATTCAATTGATGAAGTTCAACCTTCATGTAGTGGGGATGCAGATGGAGAATTAACAATTAATGTTTCAGGTGGCGTTGAACCTTATCAATATAGTATTGATAACGGAGCTAGTTATGAACCAACGAACAACTTCGTTGGATTGGCAGCTGGGAACTATGATATAAGAGTTTTGGATAGTAGCGGATGTGATATATCCCAACAGTATGTACTTAACCAACCATTTCCTTTAAGCGCCTCTGCAGGAGTATCCAGAGATGCAACGTGTGACCCTAATGGGGCGGAAGTACGAATTACAAATGTAGTTGGTGGAAATGCGCCATACGAATATAGTTTTGATGGGGGTACTACATGGGGAAGTGCATCTACTGCTCTTTTACCACCTGGTGATTACACCGTTTACGTAAGAGATAGTGCCTGTTCTTATCCAATGGATGTAACCGTCGAAGGTCTGCCAACACCTCCAAATGTTACCTTGACCCCAGAGGTGTCCTATAACTGTGATGGTACAGGAACAATAACTGCTTCGCCAAGCATATCAGGATATGATTATAGGTATGCCATTGACGGCACTTTTAACACTCCGGAAGACAGTAATGTTTTTAACAACATAGGACCTGGTACATATACCGTGACGACCTATTACGCCTCACAAACACCTCCTACACCAAGCCTTTTGTTATCCGAAGATTTTGGTATAGGTAACGGAACTATTCCTAGCCCGGATACCCGAGGTTATGCGTATGAAGACCAAACAACAAGTACTGCTGGAGGAGGTGATGCAAACCAAAACATAAACGATTTTCAATATAGTGTCACTAATAGAATAGTTGCTCCTTTTGGCACTTGGTTAAGTCCTAATGACCATACGAACCCTACGGATCCAAATGGACGGTTTTTGGTCATTAACGTTGGTACGCCAAGCCCTGGACAAATTATATATACCAAACCTATTAATGATGTTATTCCAAATAGACCGTTAAGAATATCACTATATATTTTTAATGTTGTTAGGTCAACGGCTACTATTTTAGACCCGGACCTTACTATAGAAATCGTAGATGGTGGTGGTACTGTTGTTGCTTCTATCCGTACAGGTGATATTGATAAAAATACCGGTCCAAATGACTGGGTGTTCTTTACGGCAGATTTGGATCCAGGGGCAAATACTAATTTGGACTTTGTAATTAGAACCGAAAAAATTGGAAACAACGGAAACGACCTAGCAATAGATGATATTGAAATTTTTCAAATCCCAGAGGTGTGTGAGCTTTTTGTTGAAACACCAGTAACCGTTGAAGCGGCAAGGGTTTTTGAAAGTTCTTTCCTAAGCTCAACCAATGTTTCTTGTAATGGTTTGTCTGATGGAACAATAACTTTCGAAGTTGAAAATTTTGATGCCGTAGCCGGTTTTGAGTATTCGGAAGATGGCGGAACAACTTGGATTACATCAACCAGTTCACCAGTAACTACAAACGCTGTTTTTGCTGCTGGAAGCCAAACGGTACAAATACGTAAAGCCAACGAGATAACGTGTACCACGTCGGTTACACAAACAATTACTCAACCTACGGTACTCAATGTAACTTCTTCCATAACCTCAGCGTTGTCATGTACAAATGATGCTACCATTAGGGCTACTGCTTCTGGCGGAACACCTAATTACACCTATCAATTAGAAGATAACAGTGGTGGAATTATAGGCCTTTTCGATTTTGCCAACAACGGAAATAACCGTGTTTTTTCCGGTCTTTCAGATGGAACCTATGTTGTTAGGGCTAGGGATGCAAATTCCTGTGAAGAAACCGCAGCAGCATTAACGATTGCACCGCTAAACCCAGTTGCGTTCACCGTAACGGAAACAAGTTGTTATTCCGGAGGAAATACGGCTTCAATTCAAGTCGATGTAACCGACGGTAACGGTGGATATCAATTTAGGATTAACGCGGGCCCATGGTTGACACCTACCCCTGTCAATGCAACAAGCTATACCTTTAACGGACTTTCTAGCGGCACCTATGATATTGATGTAAGGGATCAGTCCGGCTGCCCTATCGCATTGGCTACTGAAACAGTTACTATTGAAACGCAACTAACGGTATCCGCAACAGCTCAAAACATAACTGCTTGCGGAACGGATACAGCTATTACGATTACGGCTAATGGCGGAGATACTAACTATGTTTATTCCATAGTCCCTAGTGGTAATACTCCTACGGATGCTTCTTTCAACGCTACAAACCCTGTTTCTGGTTTTACGCCAGGAAACTATGATGTATATGTAAGAGACAATAATGGAGATACGATAGGCGGATTTTGTGAAGCATCTTTTCCAATTACAGTAACACAAGACGCACCTTTAAATTTTACTCCTACACCAACCGACGTTACATGTTTTGGAGGAACTGATGGTGCTATTTCAATAGTTTTAAATTCTGGAGGACAAGGTCCGTTTACCTATAGTATAGATGGCGGCGCTACATACGGGACGAACATCAATTTCCCCAACCTTAGTGCGGGTACGTATCCAGTTAGGGTAAGGGATGCGAATTTGTGTGAATCTATGGTACAAAATATTCTTGTGAACGAGCCAAACCAATTGGCGGCAGAAGCTGTTCAAACGCAAGACTATACCTGCGCACAATTAGGACAAATCTCTGTCGGCAGTGTTACTGCGCCTTCCGGTGGTTCTGGAAACTACCAATATAGCATAAATGGAGGCGCATGGACCGCAAGTACGACAGGAGGCCATGTATTTACCGATTTGAATGACGGTACATATGCCATACGGGTCCTAGATGCTAATGCAACGGGATGTTTCATAACCTTACCAAATGTTACTATCGATCCTTTACCAGTTGCTCCTATCGTGGACTATACTATCGATTACAATTGCGACGGCACCGGAAATGTAACTATAATACCATTTGATGCTTCTTATATATACGTTTTGGACGGCAGTTCGCAAGGACCCGGCATAGGATCGGAAATCTTTAACAATATTGCGGTTGGATCACACACCTTAAGGGTTACTTATGGCGCCGATTGTTATGTGGATTCAACGGTTATCGTAGCCGACGGAAATGCCTTTGAAGCCTCCATTACCGCATTCGATAATCTGGATTGTAACGGTGACGGAACTGGAACAATAACCATAGATGCGGCTAATTTTGGCGCTGGCGGATATGAATACAGTGTGAATGGAGGGTCTTTCAATGGACCTTTTACCACCCCGCAACAGATTAGTGGTTTAAGTGCCCAAGCCCATACTATTGTAGTTAGAGATGTTAATAACCCTACAGGATGTACGGTTCCTTTAAACCAAACCCTTACAGAACCCGCTGCTTTAGTTGCTTCTGCCATTGTTACCACACAGATTACTTGTAACTCAGGCGCAGTAATTACTGCTAATGCTGCTGGCGGAACACCAACCTATGTTTACCAGTTGGAGGACGATTTAGGAAATGTGATTGCAGGTTATGATTTTGCAACCAATGGTAATAATAGGGTATTTGGTAACATTACGCTTGCTGGAGACTATATTGTACGTGTAAGGGATACGAATACTTGTTCTGATGCTATAGATGCACCTTTAACAATCACCGACCCAGCTACAATCGTTTTTACAGCAACACCTACAGCATGTTATACGGGAAATAATGATGGTACCATCGCTGTAAATGTTACGGATGGAAATGGAGGGTATCAATTTAGAATAGATGGAGGCCCATGGAGAACAGCAACGCCGGCCGCGGCAACTACGTTTACATTTCAGAGTTTAGCAAATGGAACCTATGATATTGAGGTTAGGGACCAATTTGGATGTCCATTAGCGACCAATACGCAAACAGTTACACTTAATCCAAGTTTGAACGCAACGGTTGACGTAGTCGATATCAGTTCCTGTGCAGACGGTAGTATCACCGTTAATGCCGAAGGTGGCGATGGGGATTATTCCTATGCTTTTATGCCAACAGGTTCGGCTCCAGTATTTGCTGACTTTGGATTGTCAAATACGTTCACCGTTACTACGGGTAATGATGGAGATTATGATGTATATGTACGGGACAATTTTGCAGTTGCTCCGGACGCATGTAATTATATGGAAACCGTTACGGTTAATCCTGCGGTAGCCTTAGCTTTCACAGCAACACCTACTGATCCAATATGTTATGAGGGACCAGGTTCTTTTGAAGTAGACATTACTTCTGGCGATAGCCCATACACCATTCAAATTATCGATTTGGATAATGGCGGCGCAGCTGATCAGACCGACACGAATGTTGTAAATACCACAAGAAACTATTTCAATCTTGCAGATGGAAATTATACCGTAATTGTAACGGATGCCAATGGTTGTGCCGTAACAGAGACACCGGTAGCCATCACTAATCCTGATGAACTTATCGCCGAAATCAGCCCTATTTTACCTCCCGGGTGTGACCCGGATCCTAATTTGTATGGATTTGAATTTATTAATTATCCTGCAACTTTGGGTACGTTGGAATTTAGTTCCGATGGCGGTGCATCTTGGGGATTATCGGATACTTTTGTGGGAGCTAGCTTTGCTTCTGGTACAGAAGTATTGCCTTCAGTACGGGTACAGGGTACTATTTGCCAGATAGATCTCCCTAGATACACGATTCCTTATCCTTTAGATGATTTGGATATCACGATTGCAGCAATTATTATTGATTGTAATGATTTACAGGTCACTGTACAAGGTACTGCTGGGGTTTCTCCATATGAGTATACGTATTCAGAAGACCCGGTTAATTTTGACCCGGCTACTGCAACATGGACGGCAGCCACTCCTGGAAGTCATGTTTTTACAGGTCTGATTCCAGGACGCACCTATGTGTTTTATGTTAGGGATTCCTCAGGACCTCCAGGGTGTGTACGTCAAAGTAGTGTAAATGTTAATGATGTGGCACCGCCACCAGTACAAATTGACGCCGTAGCCACACCAACGTGTGATGGTCTTACGAATGGTCAAATCACGTACATGGTTACCGAAAATAATCCCGGCGAATTGGGAGGAACTTTTGACTGGGAACTGTTTAGGGTAGGAAGCCCTACGCACACTTCAGTAGCTACGGGAACGGTTGCTTCATTTACTACAGGAGATTCTTTTGTAGCCCCAACTCCAGCGAGTTTAGGAGCCGGAGACTATTTTGTGGAAATTAGGGGAGCAGCTCCAAATAATTGCGTGATAGGTAGTGAGAATGTAGAAGTTGAGGTATTAGACCCAATTACCTTTACACCAAACGTATTAGCTGATATCACCTGCGCCGATGCAGGAGTAATTGAAATTCAGAATCCACAAGGTGGAGGTGGAATTTACACGTATACTTTAAGTAGTGCTAATTTTATCGCACCAATCGTAACTACTAACAATCCTATAGAGGTTCCAATTTCTAATTTGGTAGACCCAACAGCAACGCCTTTTAATGTGTTGGTAGAAATAGCGGACCAGTATAATTGTCCAGTTACCAGTTTGCCTTCTCACACGGTTTCTATGAATATTTCACAGAGCCCGACAATAACTAGCGTAACAACAACAAATTGTGCGACCCCATTTAGTATTACGGTAAATGCAAGTGGAGGTTTGGCACCTTATCTGTACTCTATTAATGGAGGCACTACCTACGTAAACAACGGAGGGATTTTCAATAATGTACCAGTAGGTTCATATACTATTTCTATCATTGATGCAAATGGTTGTACCGCTTCGGATACCGCTGAAATTTATCCAACATTACAGGCAAGCGCAGTACAGACTAAACTTTTAGACTGTACGGTATCCCCAAATGCTGAGATTACTATTGCGGCAACTAATGGTTCGGGTTCTTATGATTTTCAGATTACAGGACCGGTAAATCAAGCGAGAACTGCGCTTCCTTCTCCGGCAAATTCAGCCGTGTGGAACTTGGCCTCAGTTGCGGGAACGTATACGGTTGAAGTTTTCGACAATAACAGACCAACTTGTCCGGCAAGAACTTTTGTTATCGAAGTGCCAGCTGAGATTGTACCGGTAATAGATACATTTAGCTCAACTGATGTTACCTGTATTGGGGATTCGGATGGAACTATATCCATTTCGGTAGTAGACAATGCCACTGGACCGTACACTTTTGAAATTACTTCTTTGGATGGAACTCCAGTTAGTATCAACCCAACAAGTACAACAAGTACCAGCGCTACGTTTACAGGTCTTTTGGCCTCAACAACGGCAGCTGGTTACATTATTACCATTACTGGAAATTCGACAACCAACAATTGCGCGACGAATAGTAATCCTATTACCATTGGAGAACCGTTGGCAATTACGGTTACCATGGCTACACCTATTGAATTTGGATGTGCTACAGGAAATAATCCAAATAATGCAAGTATTACAGTTCAAAGTGTAACTGGCGGATCAAACACATTTGTACGCTATCAATTCATAAATGACATAAATCCAGGAACACCTGTTCAGGATGGTACTAATCAAACGTATATTGAGACCAATTTGGCCGGTGGTAATTACACCATTAATGTGTTTGATGATCAAGGATGTGTTGGAACAACGACGGCAAGTATTGCTCCATTTGACGCACTTCTACCAGCTACAATAACAGTTGATCAGACCATTTCATGTATCAATGGCGGTGAGGATATAACCATCAATGCATTTGGTTCTATTACAGATTCAAGCACACCTTCAGGTTTGGCCAATTATGAATTCAGGGAATTGCCTTCTGGAGTATTTTCACCTTCTAATGTATTTACGAACCTTGCTTCTGGCTCACATGATTTTGAAGTAAGAAATGTGAACACCAATTGCATAGTTACAGTAAGCCATACCGTTGGTGAGCCTAACAACTTTGAGATTACTAGTACTACTACGGATGTGGTCTGCGATGGCACGGATGGTACGGTGACCTTCACCATCAATGACCCTGTAAATCCTTACACAGGAGGTTTTTCTTGGCAAATTTATGATTCGCAAGGAACGGTTGCAGTTGGGGATGATGTTCTGATTGTTGGAGCAAATGGCACATCTGCCAACGTTGGGCCAACAACGCCATTTGCTATAGGCGAAGGGGAATATCGTGTGGAAATCATTCAAGATTCAAATCCAGATTGTTCAGCAAACGATTTATTTAGTATTGCAGGACCTAACGGACCAATAACAGCAAATACACAGGTTTCACCGGTTACTTGTGCTACAGACCCTGTTTATAATGATGGTGTAATTGAAATTATTAATGCCCAAGGTGGTTGGGGCGGTTATGAATATTTTGTAGGCCCAGCTTCCGATCCAGCACCAACAGCGGTCACAACTTTTGTTACTAATCCAAGATTCACGGGACTTTTTGGAGCACCTTCTCCTGCAGGAACGGATTATCAAATATGGGTAAGGGACAGCAGAGGTTGTATGGAACAATTAGCGGATGTCAATTTGGTACAACCAGACCCAATTACAGCGGATTTACAAATCAATCAACCAAACTGTACAGATTTTTCAGGTGAGATAGAATTAATTAATCCGTTAGGAGGACAAGGAAGTAACTACACGTATCAATTGTTGCGTAATGGTAGTGCTTTTGGGCCATCACAAACAACTACTATCTTTAGTGGATTGGGAGCAGGTTCTTATACCGTGGAAATTTCCGATCAGTTCAGTTGTACTGGAACAACAGGTGCACCGATAGTGCTTTACGAAGTAATTGCTGCAAGGGCGGATATTATAAAAACGATAGATTGTAATTCAGGAGGTGAGATTACTGTCACACAGACGGGTGGCTCAGGAACTTTTGATTATGAGGTTAGGTATCCAGGAACTTTAGCGTCCGATCCTGCCGATGATGCCAATGCTACAGGTATTTTCACAGGTCTAAACCTTGTTGGGGACTATGTCTTTACCGTAACGGACACTGCTACTGGTCATGAATGTAGCGTTAATGTAACCCAACGATTAGAGGATAGGGTATTACCGAATATCGGTATCGATGATTTTACGGATGTAACCTGCAATGGTGCGAACGACGGAACAATAACTGTTAGCGCCAATCCTGATAACGGAATAGGGCCATACACATTTGAGATTATAAATGGCAGTGGAGGAGCAACGTTCCCAATTCTTCCAACTAGTAGCACATCTGCTACTGCAGTATTTACGGGCTTGGAAGGAAGTGTTACCGGAATTACGTATACCATAAGGGTATCATCCCCTAATGGTTGTACACAGGATATTACTCAGGTAATTTCTCAGCCAAACGTCATTTCAAACTTTACCTTGATTAAGGAAGAGTTTGCATGTACAACTGGAAACAATGCCAATACGGCCAGTATTACTGTGGACACATCAACGTTAAGCGGTGGTTCTAACACATTTATTAGATATAGATTTGTGAATACAACAACTGGTACCACCGTACAGGACGGACCTAATGTTACGTATATAGAAACCAATTATGCTGGCGGTGTTTATGAAATAACAGCTTTTGATGATAATGGTTGTGCAAGTCCGGTGGAAACCGAAACTATAGCACCATTTATAGAAATTAGCGCCCCAACGGTTACTGAAATAGCGGATGTCAACTGTAACCCAGGAAATGATGCACAAATTCAGGTTGGTGTAACTGTTAACCCTGGAGCCGCAACCCCTAATTTAGAGTATGTGGTAACCGGAATCAATGTTGTGTACAATCAATCAGTTGCCTCAACAAATAATTTGGAAACCTTTGTTGGTCTTGCTGCAGGAAATTATAGTATTTCAATCACCAATTTGGATACGGGATGTATTATCAATACGGTACATTCTGTTGAGGAGCCACTTGAAATGGATGTGGTGGCAACAAAATTAACCGATGAGGAGTGTTTGAACAACGGTGTAGATGATGGAAGTTTCGGGGTTGCAATCTCAGATTATGTTGGAAATTATTCCTATCAGGTATTTGATGTAAACAACAATCCAATTTCGGGTCAAAATGGAACAGGCAACACAGCCACTGCCTTGCCACCGATAACTAATTTGCCGGGAGGAACATACTACGTTCGTATTACCCAAACAGAAGCACCATTCTGCGTGGATAACTCCAATGTAATTACGGTGAGGGCACCACAAGCGGCAATTACCGCTGTAATCACTCAGCAAGCAAGTGTAAGTTGTTCTAATGACCAAGGAAGCTTATTGGTAAATCCAGATGGTGGACAAGGGCCTTATACCATTGTTTTGAACAATACAACAACATTACAAAGCTATACGCAAAATAATGTGTCAGCATTTATTTTCAGAAACTTATCGGCAGGAGATTTCGACATTTTGGTGACAGATGCTTATGGTTGTGATTTCACGGATAGTATTACTTTAATTAGACCAGATGACATTGTAGCGACATTAACAGCAAGTACACTTGTTTGCTATGGCGACAATGATGCTTCCGTTACCGCATCGATTGGACCAAGAAACGTTACGCCGGTATATAGATATGAATTAAATGTATATGCTGATATGACGGCTACCGTTCCTTTACAGACATCCGTTAGACAATCTTCGGATACTTTTGACGGTCTTGGCGCTGGATTCTACAGCATCACGGTTACAGACGATAATTTATGTTCAAGTGAAACGAATAGAATTCGAATAACAGACCCAACTGAAGTATCTGCGCAATTGATAAGGACAAGTGAATTGACTTGCCTAACAGGAGCCGAATTGGAATTGAGCGCTGCTGGAGGAACTGGTCCATACATGTATAGCGAGGATGGGCAAAATTTCTTCCCGATGAACGCGGGTAATGGGCCTAACACACATTTATTTATAGGACTAGGTGCGGGAACTTACCGCTATTATGTTCAGGATTCATTCAATTGTCAGTCCATACTTTCCAATGAGATTATGGAAGATCCAATTGAACCGTTGACCTTGGATGTGGATACTTCTGCAGCCTACATCAATTGTACTGGTGAAGGTACTGCAATTTTATTTGCGGATGCTGACGGCGGTTTAGGAGACTATGAATACGCTCTTTATACTGATGTTTCATTGAATGTAGGTTCTAGAATTGCTGGACCGAATTCAAATGGTGTTTTCAGGAATCTAACTGCTGGAATCTATTTTGTGGAAGTTGTTAGTGGCGATTGTACAACGGCCCCTGAACGAGTTGAAATTATTGAGCCGACCCCATTATCTTACACAGATGAGGTTTTAAATGTAACATGTGCAGGTGAGAATGATGGAAGTATTACCGTTACACTTTCTGGTGGTGCAGGAGGATATCAATATGCCATATCGCCAAACTTGAACCAGTTTGATACGGAAAATACATTTACCGACTTGGCTCCAGGCGATTATGTTGTGATAGCCCAAGATCAAAATGGATGTTTTGAATATCTTACCTATATTATTGAGGAGCCTACGGTTTTAACCGTGAATGCCATAACAACACCTGAAATCTGTGTTAATAGTCAAGATGGAACCATTATGCTTGAAATCAATGGAGGAACAGCGCCTTACAGAACGGCATTGAACTCCAATGATGATACAGACTTTGTATTGAATAGAGTTGATTTCTTTGATATGGCGGCAGGTAACTATTTACTATTCGTTAGAGATGCGAATGGTTGTGAAACTAACATAGTGATAGATATAGATAGGGGAGTAAATCTAAATGCTACGGTAGAACCCGTTTATGAATGTACTGGAGCAGTTCCTAATAATTACGTGAATATTACCCTAGAGGATGGTAGTGCTATTGGTGACGTATTATATGCGTTGGATTCTGTTGATCCGGCTGATTTACAATTGAATCCAGACTTTAGGAATACGGCACCGGGTGACCATTATATCACCATCGCCCATGCCAACGGATGCATGCAGACAATCGACTTTGTTATCGAAGCATTTGAACCGTTGACGCTTACATTGGAGCAACTCAATTTAAACCAGATCACAGCTAATGCTGAAGGAGGAAAAGAGGCATATACCTACTATTTTGATGGTATAGATAATGGAAACGACAACACTTTTTACATAGATAGAACCGATACGTTTGAGGTGCGTGTTGTAGATGAGAATGGTTGTGAGGCAATTGAAACCATCTATATGGAATTCATTGACATAGAAATCCCTAATTTCTTTACCCCAGATGGTGATGGTCAGAATGATTTTTGGATTCCAAGGAACATGGAGCAGTTCCCCGAAATACTAATTAAAATATTTGATCGTTATGGTAGGGTGGTTTCTAATCAATCCATGGATTCTCAGGGTTGGGATGGTTTGTATTCCGGGAAAGAATTACCAACTGGAGATTACTGGTACGTCATTAAATTGAATGGCGAAAGAGATGAAAGAGAATTTGTAGGGCATTTTACCCTATATCGATAAAACTTAACCTAATACGAATATGATGCGAAAGAGTGTATTGACCTTGGCCTTACTGATATGTGCCTTTACTGTAAAGGGTCAAGAGCTTACTATACCACAATTGTCGCAATACTTGGCAGACAATCCTTTTGTGATGTCACCCACTTATGCAGGAATTGGTGATTACGTAAAAATAAGGCTTAATGGACTTACCCAATGGGTAGGGATTAAAGATGCGCCAGACACACAATCATTAGCAGCCGATATGCGTATTGGAGAAAAATCAGGGATAGGTACTTTATTATATAATGATAGTAACGGACAGACAAGACAAAGGGGAGCACGATTATCTTTTGCCCACCATTTGACTTTAGACAAATATGATGACGAATTTTTGTCCTTCGGGTTATCTTATAACTTCAACCAATTTAGAATAGATATTGAAAATTTCGATGCTTTAGATCCCACGGTTACAGATGACCGCGCTACCACAAATCACAACTTTGATGTAGGGATGCTTTATCGATTTGATAAATTTTATTTTAGTGTTAACGCCTCCAATATCTTGGATAAAGATCTTTCTAATTTTAATCCGGTATTCGAACCTAACCGATTAAGAAATTACTACATATATACAGGTTACAGATATATGAAGAATAGAAACAGCAAAGTGGAGGTAGAACCATCGGTTTTTTTCCAATTGTTTGAAAGTGATGGACGATCAGTTACAGATTTGAACCTGAAATTTAGATTTTACGATTTTGAGGATTACTATTATGCTGGAATCAACTACAGGTTTTTAAATGATCAAATTGGAAGTCCCCTTTACATTGCCCCTATCGCTGGTTTAAAAAAGAGCAACTTCTACTTTGGATATTCTTATCAGGTGATCCTTAATGAAATTTTAGGGTATAGTTCAGGGACACATGTGGTGACCATTGGCGTAGACCTTTTCCAAGGTATCAGTAATTGTAGATGTACCTATTAAACTTAATAAGATTGGTTAAGTTTGTTCTCTAGAACACATCACAATGGGTAAGGTTAAATTAGAGAATATTAAGGCATATGCCCACCACGGCTGTTTGCCACAGGAAACTGATATCGGCAGTGATTATTTGGTCAATGTATCCGTTAAATCAGATTTATCAGAAGCTTCTATTTCAGACAAATTAAGGGATACCGTTGATTATGTCCACATCAATAAAATTGTAAAACAAGAAATGGCTATTCCCTCCAAACTGTTGGAGCATGTAGTCAAACGGATTGTTGACCGAATTTTTTCAGAGTTACCAACGGTTAATAAAGCCAAGGTTTCTGTTTCGAAAATCAATCCACCTATAAATGGAGACGTAGAAAGAGTAACCGTAGCTCTTAACAAGAAGAGAAGTAAGTGATTTTTTGTTAAAGATTAGTAGACGTCGTACTTTTGTACTTGTTAAACAAAATGGCATTGTGGCTGAATTGGATAAGCAAGGTCTCGCAAGGACCTTTATGGTGGTTCGAGTCCACCCGATGCCTCTTTAAAGAGGGATATCTAAAATATTCTTAGGATTGTTCTGTCTTCGGAATGAGATAATTGTTTATTTTTGCACTCGTTTTTAATGGCATCGTGGCCGAGTGGCTAGGCAGAGCTCTGCAAAAGCTTGTACAGCGGTTCGAATCCGCTCGATGCCTCTAAACCTTCCTAATTTGGGAAGGTTTTTTTGTTTAAAGAGTTTAATGGAATAGTTAAGGATTGAGTTTTTTAACTACAACTGTAAAAGAATCACCAAAATAATAGATGGAATAAAATAAACCGCAATGGTTTTTGCTCCTTCATAATCTTTGGCCACTCGCTGTCCGAACAGTAACATCAGTAAGGTTATGCATGAAAGAATCGCACCATAAAAGGAGAAACTAGTTTCTCCGGCATTTAGGATTTGGTAGACGCCAGCAATGCAAAACAATCCTGCAATTATTTCAGTAATCAAAACGATACCCAAAAGAAGGGGCACCATATTTTTCAAAGGTGTTTTTGAAAAGTGATCTTTTAGCCAAGAGACATTACCTTTCCAATCCAATGATTTGTCCAATCCGCTCTGTAAAAAAGTGATGATTAAAAATAGCAGCAAAAGGATTTCAGCAGCATGGTTTAATAAGAGGGTCATTTTCGGGCTAGTTTAATTCAGTGGCTTTTCTATGCAAAAGACGTGTAAGCTTTATAGAAAGATCGGTGAATATGATTTTAGCATTTCCATTTCGTTCTATATGATAAATAGCGTCCTCTAATTCTTTGGTAATGTCCATAATATTGTTTTCATGGACAAAAGGCGCAAATTTCTTTAGTTGAAATCCATCTGCGTGAATTTTTAAATACGCAAGCTCTTCTACCCCATAATTGATCATCAATGCTTGTCTCATCACCGTGATGCAGTAATGCATAAACTTCTTTTGGGTCTCCCTACCTGTTTTTGCCACTTCGTCGCTCCACAATAATAATTCGTGAATAGCCGCTTTATTTCCTTTAGCCTTGAAAGCGGTGCGAACCCACTGCACGAACCAGTTTTCGAAAATAAGATCTTCTGAATCGTTATTAAGCAGGTCAAGAGCCTTATTATAATTACCGTTCGCTTCATGGGCTATTCGTAAAGCTTCCGGTCGGTTAGCCCCTTTTTCAATTAGCGCGTCTGCAATAGCATCTTCTGCCAGTGGAGGAAAATGAACGATTTGACACCTAGACCGTATTGTTTGAATAATTTGCTCTTCCTCTTGACAGAGTAAAAGAAATATGGTTTTATCTGGTGGCTCCTCAATGAGCTTCAGCAGTTTATTGGATGCTGCGGTGTTCATACGTTCTGCCATCCATATCATCATGACCTTGTAGCCACCTTCATAAGATTTCAAGGATAGCTTTTTTAAGACCTCCTTGGCTTCGTCAACACCTATCTGGCCCTGTTTTTTCTCAATCTCTATCAAGCGGTACCAGTCAAAAAGATTACCGTAAGGCTGTTCTTTCATAAACTGCCTCCATTCTACCATATAATTATCACTTATAGCATGCGCCTTTACTTTATCGGAATTGGCTACAGGATACACAAAGTGCACATCAGGATGCGAGAAAGAATTGAATTTTAAATTACAACTAGAATTACCCCCGTCATTCTCACCGTTGGTATTTTGGCAAATAATATATTGCGAGTAGGCCAATGCCATGGGTAAAAGCCCACAACCCTCCGGTCCTACAAAAAGTTGAGCGTGGGGTATACGGCCATTATCCGCACTTAACGAAAGGTGTTTTTTAATGTGGGAAAGCCCTAAAATATCCTTGAAAAACATGGTTTCAAATATAGTCGTTTTATAGCAGACAAAAAGCGGATTGCATCGGTTACAAATTATCCTGTTCTACATTATTACGCAAACCTATTAATCTTTACATTTGCCTTTTACCAAAAGCAAAACCACATGAAAGTATTGAACGACTTTAATTTTGAAAATAAGAAAGCATTAATAAGGGTGGATTTCAACGTTCCTCTAAACGAGAAATTTGAAGTAACCGATACCAATAGAATCGAGGCTGCAAAACCAACCATTATCAAGATACTGGAAGATGGAGGTAGTGCGGTTCTTATGAGCCACTTAGGAAGACCGAACGGAGAACGTAATCCAGACCTTTCTTTGAGCCATATTTGTGCTGCGGTTTCTGATATCATAGGAGTTTCTGTAAAATTCATGGACGATTGTGTTGGCGAGAAGGTTGAAAAAGCGGTATCGGAATTGAAAAGCGGTGAAGTTCTTTTATTGGAAAACCTTCGCTATTACAATGAGGAAGAAAAGGGAGATGAAGCCTTTGCAGAAAAGCTTTCAAAATTGGGCGATATATATGTAAACGATGCTTTTGGAACGGCACACCGAGCTCACGCCTCAACAACTATAGTAGCTAAATTTTTTCCAGACGCTAAGTGTTTTGGATATTTATTGGCCAAGGAAATCGAAGCGATAGAAAAGGTTATGGAAACTGGGGAAAAACCTGTTTTGGCAATATTAGGCGGGGCAAAAGTATCTTCGAAGATTACCATAATAGAGAACATTCTGGATAAGGTAGACGATTTGATTATTGGAGGTGGAATGACCTATACGTTCGTTAAAGCCAAAGGTGGTAAAGTGGGCGATTCCATTTGTGAGGACGATAAAATGGACTTGGCCATGGAGATTTTGGAAAAAGCGAAGCAAAAAGGAGTGAATGTACATATTCCAGTAGATGTGTTGGCCGCTGACGATTTTGATGCAAATGCAAATACCCAAGTGGTAGATGTGGATAAGATTCCTGATGGATGGCAAGGTTTGGATGCAGGTCCAAAAACATTGGAGATTTTTAAAAAGGTAATCCTTAATTCCAAAACCATTCTTTGGAACGGACCAATTGGGGTATTCGAAATGGAGAAGTTTGCAAAAGGAACCATCGCTATTGGTAATTATATAGATGAAGCTACTCAAAACGGATCATTTTCTCTTGTGGGAGGTGGAGATTCTGTTGCGGCAGTGAAGCAATTTGGGTTTGAAGACAAGGTTAGCTATGTATCTACAGGAGGTGGCGCTATGTTGGAAAGTCTGGAAGGACAAACCTTACCGGGAATCGCTGCAATATTAGCCTAGGAAAGGCGTTATCGATAAACGGGCAATAGAGAAAATCGTACATTTTAAGAGAATTTATTTTATTCTCATTAAAAAATGTACGATTTTCGTTAGTCCCGCTAAGAAATTACGCCACGTATGAACAAAAACCTGCATCATTTCCTATTCATAGTAGGATTAGTATTTCTTCCCTTTGTTGGATTTTCACAAAGTAAAGACTCCGTTGCTACCTCATCTGCACCTAATAAAGAGATTCAAATACAACAGAAGGATAGCATTTCCGCTATCGATGAAAAGGTAGTTCCACTCGAGAAAGTAGCTGTGACTGCATTTGACACAACAGATTCCCTTTCTCTATTTAAACCTACAGGCTCCAAATATTTTGAGTTAAAGGACCACGATTTGGCGGCAAAGTTCGACAGTCTCTGGATTCAGAGATTGGCGGAGAGTGCTCCGCTTTTTGATGAAATGTACAAGGAAATCATGGAATTGGACACGGTTACCTACACCACGATTGATCTTCCTACCGATACTTTAAAATTGAGGCTACAGCGCATCAACGAGAAAACACCATTTAACGTAGAGTATAATGCGTCCTTAGAAAGTGTTATAAAATCTTTCCTTACCAGAAAAAGGGGGTTAATGCAGCGTATGTTGACCGTAAGCCAGTTTTATTTTCCAATGTTCGAGCAACAGTTGGACAATCATAACATACCACTAGAGATGAAATATTTAGCCATCATAGAATCGGCTTTAAATCCTAGGGCAAGATCACGTGTTGGCGCCACAGGACTTTGGCAATTTATGTATGGAACTGGTAGAGAAATGAAACTGGATATTAACAGTTATGTGGATGAACGTAGTGACCCGGTACGATCTACTGAAGCAGCTTGTAATTATTTAAATAGGCTTTACAGCATATATGAGGATTGGGATTTAGCGCTTGCCGCTTATAATTCCGGACCAGGTAATGTAAACAAGGCCATTCGCCGTTCTGGAGGTCAACGTAATTATTGGAATATTAGAAGAAATTTACCAAGTGAAACAGCGGGATATGTTCCTGCATTCTTAGCCACCATGTATATTTTTGAATATGCAGAGGAACATGGTCTTCAGGCAATAAAGGCGGAACGTAACTATTTTGAAACCGATACGGTGCATATTAAAAGTATGATTACGTTCGACCAAATTTCTGAATTAACGGGAATAGATAAGGACGAATTGAAAGTTCTGAATCCTTCTTATAAGCTTGATGTTATTCCTTTTGTAAAGGACAAGAGCTATGCCTTAAGATTGCCGGTATACCAAGTAGGTAAATTTGTGGCCAACGAAGAAGCTATCTATGCCCATGTTGAAAAGGAATTAAAAGAGAAGGAAGGACTGTTAGCCGAAATTGAAAAAGAGGCGGAACAGAATAGTATTCGATATAAAGTAAAAAGCGGCGATTTTCTAGGGAAGATTGCAGAGCAATATGGGGTAGGGGTAAGTCAAATTAAACAATGGAATGGCCTACGAAGCAATAATTTAAGAATAGGACAACGTTTGACCATCTACCCAAGGAGGAACGCGACAAGTCAAGTTAAACCTAGGGAAACCCCCACTAGGACTGGAGTTGCTTCAAATTCAAAGACACATGAAGTGCGTAGTGGTGATTCCCTTTGGACCATTTCAAAAAAATATCCTGGAGTTACTATTGAAAATTTACGAAAATGGAACGGTATTAGCGGTAACAATTTAAAACCGGGCACAACCTTGAAATTGTGCGATTGTTCATCGTAAATAAAGTACTTATGAAAAATAGATTACTAGTATGTTTTTTGGTCATTTTAGGAGTGACCATATCCTGTAAAGATGACGGCAAACAGGATTATTTACCAGATTCCGTTGGCGCAATGAATACTTTGACTGTGGTCATTGATAACGAGCTTTGGAAAAGTAGTGTGGGTGACGCCATTAGGGAAAATTATACCGCTGCGGCCCAAGGACTAACTTGGGATGAGGCATTATTTAGCGTAACTCAAATACCACCCCAAATTTTCTCTGGTTCTGTTCGTAACACCAGTTCTGTGTTATTCGTAATGGAAGACTCTCTTGACATCGCAAATCTTAAATCAAACATGTACGCCAAACCTCAAAAGGTAGGTGTGATCAAAGGAAGGGACAAGCAAGAGCTTATAGATAATATAAATAAGACGGCACCGCAATTTATCGAGAGCTTTAAGGAGCTTGAAATTGCCAAAGCGCAAACTCGGTTTACCAAATCTTTAAATAAGGAAAAGGCACTTGTTGAGAAGTTCAATATTTCTATGAAAATACCATCTATCTATAGGGTGGGTAGAGAGGAAGAGGGTTTTGTTTGGATTGACCGACAGATTCAAAAAGGCAATATGAATATTATTGCCTATACCATGCCTTGGGATAGTTTTCAAAATGATTCCACTTTTGTGCAGGATATTATTAAAATGCGCGATTCTATAGGTTCATTATATATTCCTGGTGAAGATGTGCCAGGGAAGAAAAACCATATGATCACCGAAAAAGCATTTTCACCATACGTCTTTCCTGCAGAGGTTTCTGGCAAAAAAGCAGCTGAAGTTCGGGGTATTTGGGAAATGTCTGCATATCCAATGGCAGGTCCCTTTTTGACCTATATCATCAATGACAAGGAAAATAATAGAAAATTGGTTCTGGAGGGCTTTGTTTTTGCCCCCGCCACTAGAAAAAGGGACTATATGTTCGAACTTGAAGCGATAATGAAATCAGTTCGGTTTAATGTGGAGCAAAAAGTTAACTAAACACCAAAAAATTATAAAAAGAGAAAGGCCCGGAATATTCCGGGCCTTTATCTTTTTATAAAAACTAATTTTAGGTTTAAGTTAGTTGTTCTTTTACCCTACATGCTGTTGAAAGCAAATCCGGTTGAAAGTCTATATACTAAGGCATATAAAGCGATGGCGATTAATAGTACACAAACCCATGATAATATTTTAAAGTAGTTTTTCAAAAGGGTATATCTCCAATTTTTAAATGCTTCGATATATACTTCTTTGACAAGTAATAGTTTTTCCATAATAAGTAGTTTAATAATCTGATTCGATGTAAAGTTCATTACTCTAAACCATTGTGTAGTAAAAAGATTAGCTAAACGGCTCGTATTAACTTTAAACAGCGGCGAAACTAGAAACTATTCCATGAAACGTTAGGCTTATCCGTTAAAATGAAATTACTGATTAGTATGTCACTTGGAAGAACGGCACAGTTTACCGCTAAGTGGTAGGTATGGTGTCTAGTTTTTGAAGAGAACTAGCCCAAACGGATTTAGTACTCACTTCTTATTTCCAAGTTTATGTAATAGCTGACAAATTTAACCGATAGTTTTATGGAGATAAAAAAACCATCGTTTTTAGAACGATGGTTGAAAATTTATTTGGTTTTGAATAATATCTCTACATACTTACGATAATAAACTCTGATCTACGGTTAAGGTAATGTTGCTCCTCTGTACATCTAACACTACCATCACACTCATTCAACAGCTGTTCTTCACCATATCCTATGGCGCTTTCTATTCGTTCAGGTTCTATACCTTGTGCGATAATATAGTCTCTCGTAGATTTCGCCCTTTTGTCGGATAGATATTTATTGTAAGAGGCAGCACCTCTAGAATCGGTATGAGATTCGATTTTAATAATCATATCAGGGGATTCTTTCATAACGGTCACCAATTTATCCAGTTCCAATGCGGCATCATCCCTTATGAAAGATTTGTCAAAGTTAAAGTGAATCATTTCGGTCTTTAACTTTCGAATGCCGTTTTCCACTTGAATCATATCGTTCAGCCTTCGCATAGAAACCTCAACATTTACCAATTCGTTTATTCCCGAAGCAGTCTCACGCTCATCCTCGTAATAATCCTCCTTAGTTGTTTTTAAAAAATAGCGGGTATCTGAATCCAAATCTTCAAAGACAAAACTACCGTCTTCATCCGTTTCTATTTCCTTTAGTTTAATGTTGTTTTCATCTAATAATTGAACTAAGGCATTCGGCATTACATCGCCGGTAATCAATTCCGTAACTACTCCGGCAATGGCATTTTTATTCGCTGGAGTTTCTTCAATTTCTAATCTTTTAAAGGAGTAGATATCATCATCGCCTTTACCCCCGGCACGGTTAGAGGCAAAATATCCTTTTTGGGTTTCTTCATTTATAATAAAGGAAAAATCATCGTTCTTACTATTAACGGGTTTACCAACATTGCGCACTTCTAAAAAACCATCCTCATCGTCAAAGGCGACCTCAAAAATATCCAGTCCGCCAAGCCCAACATGACCATTTGAAGAGAAGTAAAGTTTCTTGTCATTGATGAACGGAAACATTTCCTTTTGTTCCGTGTTGATTTCCGGACCCAAATTACGCGGGGTAGAGAAGGAACCATCTTCAAGAACGTCTACAACAAAAATATCTGTTTCACCTATGCTGCCGGGCATATCCGAAACAAAGTATAATTGCTTACCGTCTTTGCTTAAAGCTGGATGCCCAGTAGAGTATTCATCACTGTTAAAAGGTAATTCTGTGGCCTCTTGCCACTCTCCTTCTATTTTCTGGGACCGATAAATTTTTAGATTATTAATCCCATTGCTATCCCTTTTTAATTTTTTGCCGTAATTATTACGGGTAAAATACATGGTTTCATTGTCAGGAGAGAAAGTAACCGATGCTTCGTGATACTTTGTATTTATTTTTTTAGAAAATTTAATAGCATCTTTCAGCTCTTGTGATTCCCCATTCATTTTGGTTACGTAAAGGTCTAAATACGGCTGATTGTTCCATTTATACCTTCTGGTATTAAAAACGGAAGAGTCTCTTGACGAGGCAAATACAATTTCCTTATCGTTATAGTACATGGGTGAAAAGTCTGAATTTGATGAATTGATCGAAAGATTTTTTACATCAAATTGATCTTTAATACTACGGATAGCATCCAGCACAATTTCATTGTTTTGGGATTTATCGGTATTGAATTTGTCGTTTAATTTTCTGTTATACAACCTTATCAACTTTTTTGACCTAACGTATTTTCCGGTTCCTTTTAAGGTATGAGCATATTTAAAAAGATGGTCTGCAGACATCTCCTTTTCATATTTTTCATAGAGCATATGATACCATTTATAGGCCTTTTCCATATCCGTATTAAAGTAGTGGGCATCGCCTGCTTTTTGAAGTACTTCATAGGAATAGTCGTCGCCATATTTGGACAATGCCAATTCATAAAATTTTGCAGCTTCTGCATACCCCATTTTGGAAAAGTGTTCATCTGCTTTTTTGATAAGCTTGCTTTTGGAGCCTGGGTCATTAGGTTGAAGAATAGAATTCTCATTCTTGGGGGTAATGGTTTCCGTTTCGGAATCTTGAATCATTTCATAGGTAACCTCTTCAATGGGAACCATTTTTGGATCAGGTACATTATTCGCTATTTTAAGCACCCAAACATTATTTTTGTACTTGTTGTCAAACTTGGAATTACAATCTTCGAATGCCGCCTCCCATGAATTATAACGGTTCAGAAACAAATAGAACATTTCATTATCAGGATTTTGAAAATAACCAGAGTCGAACCCTTTTCGATTTAGTTTCTTTACTTGTGACGATAGATTTTTGTCTTTTTGAAAAACTCCGGAAATTACATAATATCCATTTCTGACATCTGTGATATTTGTAAAGGTTTTTTGCAATATGGAAAGTTCTTCCGCAGCTTTTTCAAAAGATCTAGTCTCTTCTGTTTGGGAACGAGCGATGGATGGGTACTGGTCCGTAGTCTTTGAAAGGTAAGTTATATCTTCCTGTAGTCCTTGTCCATAGTTAAATGCCGCAAAGAAAAATAAATAGAATTTTATAAAATGCTTCATGAGAAAATTCAAGAATTAAAACTTATGACAAACAAGTTCTGGAATAAGAAATAAAAAAGCAGGTGTAATTTACCTACTGCTTTAAACTAATCTAAAGTAGGGGTATAGGTAACAACGCAATATTTTTTGTTGTGAAACAGATGTTTTTTGTCGTGAGTGCCCTGAAAACGATAGGTTTAGTAAGGAGAAGAGTCTGAAAAAATTTAATTGTACTAACTTAGCTAAGTTTATTTCTAAATTGAACTGGATAGGCAGAATTAGGGTGTTATTGAAGTATTCCGCTGAATTTTTGTAAAATAAAAAACGCCTATGTAAATAGGCGTTTTTAGTGTATAGTTTTAAAGAAACAGTAACTACTCTTTCTTTTTTTCTTCTAATTTTTCATCTTCCTTGGAAGCATCTTTAAACTCTTTGATGCCACTACCAAGACCACGCATTAGTTCTGGAATTTTCTTACCTCCAAATAATAAAAGTATAACAACTACCACAAGAATAATTTGTGGAGCGCCAATAGCTAAAAAAGTAGATAAAATCGTCATAAGACATTAAATTTAAATGGATTTCAAAGATACTAAAAACAACTTTAGAAATAACACTATTATTGTCTTACTAACTCAAAAAGGGATTTTTTAACTATAATTTAGGTTCCGAGTACTAAAGGTGTTGTTTATACCCACTATATTTCATCATTCAAGTCCCGCAAAAATTAATAACTAAGTTTATCTTTGTTTAGATGGCCAAAAAAGTCAAAAAAAGGAAGGAAATAAAACGGAAACTACTTCACAAGTATCGTTTGGTAATTTTGAACGAAAGTACTTTTGAGGAAAAGATTTCCTTTAAATTAAGCCGATTAAATGTTTTTGTAACAGGCTCACTTTTTATGATAGCTTTAATAGGGCTAACTACCTTGCTCATCGCTTTTACACCCTTGAGGGAATATATTCCTGGATATTCTTCAACCCGTTTAAAAAGGGAAGCAACTGAACTTACGTATAAGACCGACTCATTGGTGAGGACTTTAAATTATACCAATAAGTATCTTGATAATATCAGGATGGTGCTAAAGGGAGACATAGAGAACAATGTTGTAAATAGGGACTCCCTATTTCAAAAATATAAATTAGACCCGGCGTCCGTAGATTTAACCCCAATTAAAGAAGATTCCCTATTAAGGGCAGAAGTAGCTTTAGAGGATAAATACAATTTGTTTGAAAGGGCTATAGATAAAAAGTCTTTGGTGCTATTTACCCCTACTGAAGGTTCTATTTCCATGGGCTATAGTGCAGAAGAAAAACACTATGCAGTAGATATCGTGGCGGAAACAGATAGTCCGGTGAAATCCATTTCCAACGGAACCGTCATATTTTCGGAATGGACTGCAGATACGGGCTATGTTATTATAATAGAACACCAAGGTGGATTGTTGAGTGTATATAAGCACAATGGTTCTCTGTTAAAATCCCAAGGCGAAATCGTCAGGGAAGGAGAGGTTATTGCAACCGTAGGTAATACTGGGGAATATACAACCGGGCCTCATTTGCACTTTGAAATCTGGGATAATGGTAGCCCCGTGAATCCCACCAATTTTATTGATTTTAATTAGTATATAAATGTCCATAAAGACTTTTGCTGCCAAAATATTTGCCCATAGGATAGCCAAACGCACTGAAAAATGGGTCAATAATCCCCTTGCTACTCAGGAGAAAGTTTTCAAGGAACTAGTTTCGAAAGGATTGGCCACTAAATTTGGTGCCGACCATAATTTTGCATCGATTAAAAATTATACTGATTTCCGAAATCAAGTTCCCATTCGCGATTATGAGGAGTTAAAGAACTATGTCAATTTGGTCGTTGCTGGTGAAGAAGATATCCTTTGGCCGGGTAAACCTGTTTACTTTGCGAAAACTTCCGGAACAACTTCTGGTGCTAAATATATTCCTATTACTGATGTTTCTATAAAGGAGCAAGTAAAAGCATCCAGAAATGCCATCTTACAGTATATTCATGAAACAGGGAAAGCCGATTTTGTATCCGGAAAAATGATTTTCCTTCAGGGGAGTCCGGTTTTGGAAGAAAAGAACGGAATTAAATTAGGAAGACTTTCCGGTATTTCAGCCCATTATGTACCTAACTATCTTCAAAAAAACAGAATGCCTAGTTGGGAAACGAACTGCATTGAAGATTGGGAAACGAAGGTAGAGGCTATCGTACAAGAAACCAAGAATGAAGATATGACGGTAATCGCCGGCATACCTTCTTGGGTACAAATGTATTTTGAAAGGCTCAAAGAAAATACCAATCAGGATATTGGTGATTTGTTTAGCAATTTTGAACTGTTTATTTATGGAGGTGTCAATTATGAACCCTACCGAAAGAAGTTTGAAGCCCTTATTGGAAGAAAAGTGGCGAGCATAGAACTTTTTCCGGCGAGTGAAGGCTTTTTTGCTTACCAAAATTCTCAAAAGGAAAACGGAATGTTATTGCTTTTGGATGCAGGAATTTTTTATGAATTTGTAAAGGCAGATGAATTTTTTGAAGAGGAGTATGAACGTATAACCATAAAGGATGTTGAAATTGGTGTAGACTACGTGATGATTATCTCTACCAATGCTGGATTATGGGCCTATAATCTTGGAGATACCATACGGTTTATTTCTAAATATCCATTTAAAATAGTGGTTTCCGGGCGAATCAAACATTTTATTTCCGCTTTTGGAGAGCATGTTATCGCAAAAGAAGTAGAGGAAGCAATGAAAATCGCAACGAATGAAACCAACGCTAGTGTAAGTGAATTTACGGTAGCCCCTCAAATAACACCAGAAAAAGAAGAACTGCCTTACCATGAGTGGTTTGATCGAATTTGAAAAGGCACCAGAGGATATGGTTAAATTCATAAGCATATTGGATGAAGCCCTGCAAAAACAGAACAGTTATTATTATGACCTCATTGTTGGTAAAGTTTTGCAACAACTGAAAATTACCTCCATACAAACCGGCGGATTTATGAATTATATGAAATCGATTGGTAAATTGGGCGGACAGAACAAAGTACAGCGGTTGGCCAATGACCGAAAATTGGCGGACGGATTGACAAAGTTCAAAAGTTAAAACCCTAAATCCTGTAAGCAAAATATAAATTGTAATTTTGTTTGAAATCTACTAATGGGAAAAGCAATTACAACCACTAGGGCACAAGAATCTACCAATGCCATTGAACGCATGTATATCACCATGCGTCATCTTTTCAATCGTGGTTTTTACAAACCAAACGGAGTTTCTGGTGAAGCTTTAAAAAACGCATTGTTACAATTAAGACCTGAAATTTATGGTTCTGTAGGAGAACAAAAGGCAGAATTGAGCGGACTCATCTATGTATTGGAGCGGCTTCCGGAAGGAATAGAGCAATGTCGTTTTATCAATTTGACTTCAGATGAAGGGTATGGTAAATCACATATAAAGCCTATTATCCCACCAAAAAGGAGAAGAAATTGCTATCGAATCGACGACGAACAAATGAACATCGAAATAACAAGGGGAAGGTCGGATATTTATGATATCCTAACCCACCTAACGTTTTTGTTCATTGAGTCCGAAAAGATTTGTAAAAGAGTTTTGATTCCAGAAACGAGCAGGACCATAAGGGACTGGAGCAAATTGGAAGAAGCAGTTCAAAAGGAAGAATTATCCCAAGCCGAAAAGGAAATTGCCTTAATTCATACTGCCAATATTTTAGGAAGACCCTTTGAGGAAATTGTTGAGGTGTATAAAAAATTTGGTTCCAAGGATAATCCGGAACGATTTCTGAACATTGTGTATTGGTTAGGAAAATTGGCCTTAGAAGAAGAAATGACAGGAGATAAGCGGACAATTACTTTTAGTGCTTTACTTAGAGAAAGATTAGGCCACCATATTCACGGAGAACGCTGGGCGAACAATATTAAGAAGGTTTTAAAAAAGAATAATCTTATTAGAAAGGCCTATTCATATTATTTCTGCCAATATGCATAGCGTTATGAATTCTTTATTTGCAAAGAAAGCATTGGAAAAGGAGTTTCCGAATAATGATTCTTTGGAAATTTACGAGGCACTAAGCAGTTCCGGTAATGCAACCTTGAGAAAGATAGTAACTGAAGTAGCCGAAAAGAACGGAATGATTTCTATAGATGATACTTCAGGAACCAATATAGACGTGCAGATATTCGATACCGCTAAAATAGGAATGGATATTTGTGCATATCATCTTCAAACCATACCTGATGCAGAAAAACCTGTTATATTTGTAATGGATTACGCATTTGGGGAACAGGCTTATGAAACAATTGATGAATTTTTAAAGCCTTTCAGCTCTAAAAAGAACAAGGAAGTTTTAATGAATGTAGATTCGGTTTCCATCATGGGAAAGGCGGGTATTCTAGAAGGAGGCAAAGGAGATTTGATGATTCCTTCGGCGCATATATTTGAAGGTACAGCCGATAATTATCCCTTTAAAAATGAACTTTGTGCCGAAGATTTTAAAGGGTATGGACTTAAGGTTTTTGAAGGAACGATGGTAACCGTTTTGGGTACCTCATTACAGAATAAGGATATTTTGAAGTTTTTTCATAAATCCACTTGGAACGTTATTGGTTTAGAAATGGAGGGGGTCCACTATCAAAAGGCGATACAATCGGCCTCTAAAATTAGGAAGAGCATTGGTGAAGATGTAAAAGTAAGATATGCCTATTATGCTTCTGATAATCCTTTAGAAACGGGAAGTACTTTAGCCTCGGGAGGCTTAGGAACCACGGGAGTAAAACCGACGTATTTAATTACAGATAAAATTTTAAAGCAAATATTCAATTCATAAAATGGCCGAAAACCAAACACCAGTAAACCAAAATTCTTCCGATGAAATAGATTTGGGACAATTGTTTCAATTAATAGGAAAGGGATTCAATGCTCTATTTCGATTCTATCCTCAGAATATTTCCTTTACCTGAAGAAAAATATTTTTATTCTTATCGGTCTTGTTGTGGTCGGTTTGGCAATCGGCTATGGACTTAACAAAATTAGCACCAAACAATTAAAGACGGAGGTCATTGTAAAGCCACAATTGGAAAGCAAGAATTATTTGTACGATGTCATTGATGAAATACAGGCCAATATTGGCGCTAGAGATACCCTTTTCTTTAAGTCAATGGGAATTGAAAAGATTAGATTTTGATGGCTTGGAAGTGACTCATATCGCCCGTTGATGAGAATAAGGTAAGTACGGAAAGTGAAATGAAGTATTTGGAACTGCTTCAAAGCTTTGAGAATACAGATGCTATTGCAGACATTGTTAGTGCAGAACTTCAGAACAAAAGTTCCTTTAACCATCGTATTACATTTTATTACAAAAACGCGAATTTGGGTAGCGATTTTGCCAAGAAAGTGATGGCCTATATTAACTCCAACTCTTATTTTACGGATGTAATGGCAATATACCGTACCAATGCGAGTAATCGTATCGAACAGAATCAATTCTTGTTAAAACAAGTCGACGAGATTATCAAAAATTATACGAACGGCCTGGCTTCCAAATCGAACACAACGGTTGGCGAGCGCATTGTTTTGGACAATCAGGAACAGGTGAATATAGCGGACCTTTTTGAATACAAAAACCGGTTGATCCGGGATATCGAACTGAAAAAACTGGAACTTAAGCAAAACACAGACGTCATAAACATTATTAATTTTGGGAAGCCACAGGTGGTTCGAAAATCGTTTTTCGGCAAGAACATTGTTTTGTTGCCGTTACTATTTTTGGGAGCCTTCTTTCTATTATCCATTTTAGGTTATTTGAATAGGCGCTCCAAGGATATATCAAACTAAAGCAAAATTCAACTAAAAGATGTACTCGAACGAACAAATTTCTTGCTCTTGATTTCTGGGGAATCGTCGGATTTCTGGAAAGATTCGAAATACTTACTTAAATGCCTTTATTGCGTTTTAAATTTATCATTAAATCATTTAAAAACTTCATGGTACATATGAAATGAACATGATGACTATTAATTGTTTGAATAATATTGCACAAAAACAACACAAGGAAATATTTACACTTAAATATTTGAGCATAGTGTTGACGGTGAGAACAAGTAACCCATCAATATATTTCCAATTAAAAAGCAGTACTAGAAAATTCAAATCTAAAGCTAGACTCCTTTATGAACATTATGTAGGCAAATTCAAGCGGAATGTAACAGTGCATTTCAATAAAAATATAAAGGCTATTTCGATTATATCAGTACCAAAGAACATTAACTGAACTATACCGGTCCAACAAGGTTATTTACAAAAATGAAGCATAAATTAACGTGGAAAAGAATGCTAGTGATAGAATTCACCCGAGCTTACCTATATAAACAAAGTTCATATAACCAGCGGATGGGTGAGCTGTAATGTTGTGAATGGCGGTATTATTTTGTTGGATTTGGTAAACTTTAAATTTTATAACAGGCTTTCCTGTTTACAAAAGTTGTTGAAGAAAAACATTAGGTGAATGGTAAAAGTGACGATTTGTCTAAAATTATTGGAAGGTTTAGCTCAACTTTCCAAGTGCTTAACAAATAAAGGGTGTATTTATTGAATTGTATAACATGAACATCACTGAAACAAAGTTCAAAGGCTGTTTTTTAATTGAACCAAGAATATTCAAGGACCGTAGAGGAGAGTTTTTTGAAATATATAGAAAAGATGATTTTGAACATCAATTAGGCAAAACCATAGAATTTGTACAAGAAAATCAGTCCATTTCCAAAAAGGGTGTTTTAAGGGGACTACATTTTCAAAAAGGAATTGCGGCGCAATCCAAATTGGTTCGGGTTACCCAAGGAGAAGTTTTGGATGTAATCGTGGATATAAGGGAGGGTAGCAACACTTTTGGCCAGCATTTAAAGTTTCGATTGTCGGATACAAACCATTTAGGCCTCTTTATACCCAAAGGGATGGCTCATGGATTTTTAGCTTTGTCCGATATCGTTGTTTTTTCCTATAAATGCGACGCTTATTATAACCCGGAATCTGAGGGAGGAATACATTTCAACGATTCGGACCTCGCTATCGATTGGGAATATCCTCTGGCGGATGTAATTATTTCAGAAAAAGACAGGAATCTTTCAGGCTTTAAAGAACTATTCAAATGAAAAGAATACTAGTGACAGGAGCCAGGGGCCAACTAGGGCAATGCTTCCAAAAAATAGCTCCCAACTACCCCGATTTTGAATTCTACTTCAAAAACTCAATGGAGTTGGACATTACCAATGAAAGCAATATCCATGCTGTATTTAAATCCATGAACTTTGAATATTGTATTAATTGTGCGGCCTATACCAATGTTGAACAAGCAGAAAAAACTCCAGGAATTGCTTACAAAATAAACGGAGATGGAGTTAAAAATCTTGCCAAGGCCTGCAAAAGATATCAAGTGACCCTAGTACATATCTCCACGGATTATGTTTTTGACGGAGAGAAAAAGGAAGGATATTTACCTTCGGATAACCCAAATCCTATCAATGAATATGGCAAGTCTAAATACCTAGGAGAAAGATATATTCAAGAAATTATGGAAAGGTTTTATATTATAAGAACCTCTTGGTTGTATTCTGAGTTTGGAAATAACTTTTATAAAACTATCCTTAAAAAAGCAAAGGCCGGAGAAGTCCTCAAGGTTACCGACGCACAAACTGGTTCTCCTACTAATGCAAATAATTTGGCAGTGTACATATTGCATATAGTTGCTAATGATATTTTGGTTAATGGTGTTTATCATTTTAAGGACGACAAGCCCATGACCTGGTATGAATTTGCTGAAAGGATTTTGCAGCAAAATAATTTAGATAATACTGTTAAACTTGTCAAGGATAAGAATTATCGTACTTTTGCTAGAAGGCCTGAATACAGTGTCCTTATCAACTCAAAAATTGGGTTACTTTAAATCATAAAGATGAGAGTAAAGAATTTAATAATTTTTGGAACCCGGCCAGAGGCCATAAAAATGGCGCCTTTAGTTAAGGAATTTCAAAAATATTCGGATTTTTTCGATACCAAGGTCTGTATTACTGCACAACATAGGGAAATGCTAGATCAAGTATTGAACTTTTTTGAAATTTTACCCGATTTTGATTTGGATTTAATGAAGCCCAATCAGAATTTATATACCCTTACGGCCGAGATAATTACAAATTTAAAACCTGTACTGGAAGCATTTCATCCCGATTATGTTTTTGTGCACGGTGACACCACAACCACCATGGCAGCAAGTCTGGCCGCTTTTTATTCAGGAGCGAAGGTTTGTCATATTGAGGCTGGCCTTAGAACCCATAATATGCAATCACCATTTCCTGAAGAGATGAACCGAAGTGTAACGGGGGTGATAAGCAATCTTCATTTTGCGCCTACGACCACCTCTAGGGACAACCTGCTTCGTGAAAACAAAAAAAAGGAATCTATCGTTATCACTGGAAACACGGTAATCGATGCTTTGCTTTTCAGTGTAAATAAAGTTAATAGCGAAGATTTTGTAGACGCCGAGGTCGTTCAAATAAAAACGATTTTAGACACTTCCAAAAAGTTGATTTTGGTTACGGGCCATAGAAGGGAAAACCATGGACAAGGCTTTATTAACATTTGTGAAGCATTAAAACAAATTGCCCAGGAAAACCCGGACGTACAAATTGTTTATCCTGTACACCTAAACCCCAATGTCCAAGGGCCGGTCTATAAATTGCTGGAGAACATCCGGAATATTGCGCTAATAGCTCCACTTAATTATCCGGCCTTTGTATGGCTCATGGAAAAGTCTTATATAATTATTACGGATAGTGGTGGGGTTCAAGAAGAAGCACCTAGTTTAGGGAAGCCGGTCTTGGTAATGCGCGATACTACCGAGCGCCCAGAAGCCGTTGATGCGGGGACGGTCTTGTTAGTAGGCACAGATAAAGAAAGGATTGTGGCCGAAGCCACAAGGCTCTTAAACAATACCAAAGCCTATAAACAAATGGGAAAATTACACAACCCTTACGGAGATGGAAAGGCTTGTTCTAAGATTGTTCAATACATTTTGAAATTAAATTAATACAGGTCGCCTGTGCTTTAGAAAATAATAAACATAATAAAACTAATGAATAAACCAGAAGTAGTAATGATTGGTTTAGGCTATATAGGTCTTCCTACGGCCGCTTTAATAGCACAAAACGAGATATAAGTACACGGTGTTGATATTAATTCAAAGGTCGTAGAAACAATCAATGAAGGGAAAATCCATATCATAGAACCCGAATTGGACGTTGCAGTCGCTAATGCTGTAAAAGACGGCTTTTTCAGAAGCGGCAACAACTCCGGTGAAGGCCAATACTTATCTTGTAGTTGTACCTACTCCTTTTAAAAGTAAAAACGAGCCAGATATTTCCTTTGTAGAGGCTGCTACTAAAGGCATTATTCCCTTACTAAAAAAAGATGATTTATACATTATAGAATCTACTTCCCCAATTGGAACTACTGAAAAAATGATGGAGCTTATTTTAGTGCTCGTCCCGAGCTGAAAGATAAGTTGCATATTGCATATTGTCCTGAAAGAGTATTACCGGGTAATGTCATGTATGAGTTGGTAAATAATGATAGGGTTATAGGAGGCGTCAATGTGACATCTACAGAAAAAGCTGTTGAATTCTATCGTCAATTCATTAAAGGAGACTTGCATAAAACCAATGCGCGAACTGCTGAAATGTGTAAACTAGTAGAGAATTCTTCTAGAGACGTACAGATTGCTTTTGCTAATGAGCTATCTCTTATTTGCGATAAAGCGGATATCAATGTGTGGGAATTAATTGATTTAGCCAATAAACATCCAAGGGTAAATATACTACAGCCAGGATGTGGAGTAGGTGGCCACTGTATCGCGGTCGATCCTTATTTTATTGTTGCAGACTATCCAATGGAATCCAAAATTATTGGCACTGCAAGGGAAATAAACAATTATAAATCCTTTTGGTGCGCCGAAAAAGTACAAACGACCAAGTTGGAGTTTGAAATAAAAAACGGGCGAAAACCCAGTATTGCATTAATGGGCTTGGCGTTTAAGCCCAATATCGATGATTTAAGGGAGTCCCCTGCCAAATATATAACCCAGAAGGTTTTACAAAATGCCAATAATGAAGAATATTTTATTGTAGAACCCAATATTTCTGAACACAAGGTTTTTAAGCTTACTGACTATAATGAAGCCTTAGAAAAAGCGGATATTATTGTGTTTTTGGTAGCGCATAAGGAGTTTAAAGATATCAATTTAACAGATAAGAAAGTTGTATTGGACTTTTGCGGAGTACGGAATTAAGACAAAATAGTAATTCAAGCAAAAAATGAATATTTTAATTACAGGAGGAGCCGGTTTTATAGGGTCACATGTAGTAGTGCAAATGGTTAAGAAGTATCCAGATCACACTATTTTTAATTTAGACGCATTGACCTATGCCGGCAATCTAGAAAACCTGAAGGAAATTGAAAATGCTTCGAATTATACTTTTATAAAAGGAAATATTACAGACGAACATTTAATTAACCAATTATTTTCCAAATATCGATTTGATGCG